>NZ_JBSGBE010000024.1:0-21339 GCF_053601075.1 Lentzea sp. NPDC004789
ACACCCGGTCCCATTCCGAACCCGGTAGTTAAGCCCTTCTGCGCCGATGGTACTGCACTGGTTACGGTGTGGGAGAGTAGGTCGCCGCCGAACTTCTTCCCTGAAGGGGCTTGTGATTGCGGGGCACAACTACAGTGCTCGCTCACAAGCCCCTTTCAGCGTGTCCATAGGAGGATTTGGTGTCCAGGTTCGGGGATCGTCCCGGCGACCGTCAGCGTGGCCAGGGAGACCGACCGCGCCGTTCCGAGGGTGGCCGCTCAGCAGGCGATCGGAAGTTCAGCAACAACCGAGACGACCGCGGCGGCGACCGCCGCGACTTCAAGCCGCGTGAGGACCGCGGCGGCTACCAGCGTGGTGAGAGCTCCGGCGACCGCAACCGCGGCAGCGACCGTCGAGACGACCGCGCCGGCCACCGCGGCCAGGGTTCCAGCGACCGCGGCGGCTACCGCAAGAGCGACTCCGGCGACCGCGGCGGCTACCGCCGGGATGACTCCGGTGACCGTGGAGGCTTCCGCTCAGGCGGCGACCGCGGCGGCTACCGCAAGGACGACTCCGGCGACCGCGGCGGTTACCGCGGCCAGGGTGCGAGCGACCGCGGTGGCTACCGCAAGAGCGACTCCGGTGGTTTCCGCGGCGAGCGCTCTGGCGATCGCGGTGGCTTCCGTCGGGACGATTCCGGTGACCGTGGCGGTTACCGGAAGAGCGACTCGAACGACCGCGGCGGTTTCCGTGGCGAGAGCTCCGGCGACCGCGGTGGCTACCGCAGGACCGACTCTGGCGATCGCGGTGGCTTCCGTCGGGACGATTCCGGTGACCGCGGTGGCTACCGCAAGACCGACTCTGGTGACCGCGGTGGCTACCGCCGGGACGACTCGGGCGACCGCGGTGGCTTCCGCGGCGAGCGCTCGGGCGAGCGCGGTGGCTTCCGCCGGGATGGCGCTGGTGACCGTGGTGGTTACCGCAGCGGGGGTCCTGGTGGCCACCGCCAGGGTTCGAGCGACCGCGGCGGCTACCGCCGGGACGACTCCGGCGACCGCGGTGGTTTCCGCGGCGAAGGTTCTGGCGACCGTGGTGGTTACCGCAAGAGCGACTCGAACGACCGTGGCGGTTACCGCGGCGAGGGTTCCGGTGACCGTGGCGGTTACCGCAGGAGCGACTCCGGCGACCGGGGTGGCTACCGCGGCGAGGGTTCCGGCGATCGCGGTGGCTTCCGCAGGAGCGACTCCGGCGACCGTGGCGGCTACCGCAAGACTGACTCGGGCGACCGCGGCGGCTACCGCCGGGACGACTCGGGCGACCGGGGTGGCTTCCGCGGCGAGCGCTCGGGCGAACGTGGTGGTTACCGCAAGAGCGACTCGGGCGACCGCGGTGGCTACCGCCGCGACGACTCCGGTGACCGCGGTGGTTACCGCAAGAGCGACTCGAACGACCGCGGTGGCTACCGCCGCGACGAGTCAGGTGATCGGGGTGGCTTCCGCGGCGAGCGTTCGGGCGAGCGCGGTGGTTACCGCAAGAGCGACTCGGGTTACCGGGGCGAGGGTTCTGGTAACCGCGGCGAGCGCTCGGGTGAGCGGGGCGGCTTCCGCTCCGACCGCGCCGGCGATCGTGGCGGGTACCGCCGGGATGACTCCGGTGACCGTCGTGACGAGCGCAGCCGTGAGCGCGCGGCGCGTTTCCAGGAGCGCCTTGCCGAGCAGGAGACCACCGGTCAGGCCGAAGAGTCCGAGGTGACGTCGGACGCCGGCGAGCGCACCGGCTACCGCCTGGGTGACGGTGCTGCGGCCAGCCGTGCCGCCGCGAGCCGTGAGCAGGCCTCCGATGACGTTGCCACCGGCGACGACCGGGAGACGGTTGCCGGCTCGGACGCCGGCGACGCCGAGGCTGACAGCGGCGAGGACCGTGACGTTCGTCCGGCTGACGCCGACGCGGAGGACAGCGACGACAGCGAGGCGAACCAAGACGGCGAGCGTGCCGAGGACCGCGATGAGCGGGCCGGGAACGACGACCGTGCCGACAACCGTGCCGACGACCGCGACGACCGCCAGGCCGACGACCGCGATGACGCCCCCGCCCCCCGCGGTGGCCGTCCCGAGCTGCCGGAAGAGGCCGACCTGTCGCTGCTCGACCCGGAGATCCGGGCCGAGCTGCGCAGCCTGCCCAAGGGGCTCGCGGAGATCGTCGGCAGGCACCTGGCCGCGGCCGGGCTGCTGATCGACGAGGAGCCCGAGCTGGCCCTGGAGCACGCCCGGTACGCGCGCAGCAAGGCGGCGCGGGTCGGCGTGGTGCGGGAGGCGGCCGGGTTGACCGCCTACTTCGCGGACGAGTGGGCCGAGGCTCTCAGCGAGCTGCGGGCCGCGCGTCGGATGATGCCCGGGCCGGGCCACCTGGCGATCATGGCCGACTGCGAGCGGGCGCTCGGGCGGCCGGAGCGGGCGATCGATCTGGCCAAGGACCCCGCGGTCAAGGAGCTGAGCCAGGAGGACGAGATCGAGCTGCGGATCGTCGCGGCCGGTGCTCGCCGGGACATGGGGCAGCTCGAAGCGGCTGTGGTGGCGTTGCAGGGGCCGGATCTCGATCCGGGGCAGCGCACGCCCTACTCGGCGCGGCTCTTCTACGCTTACGCCGACAACCTGGCCGCGGCCGGTCGTACCGAGGAAGCGGTCAAGTGGTTCCTCAACGCCGCCGAGGCTGACGACGAGGGGGAGACGGACGCCGCCGAGCGCGCGTTCGAGCTGACCCGGGAAGACAGCGAGGAGACCGCGCAGCAGTGAGCGAGACGTTGGTCGACCGGTACGACGCGTTGCTGATCGATCTCGACGGCACCGTCTACCGCGGCAAAGAGGTCGTGCCCGGCGCCGCGGAGGAGATCGCGAAAGCCAGGGCGAAAGGCCTCGGGATCCGGTTCGTCACCAACAACGCCTCTCGTTCACCGCAGGCGGTCGCGGATCACCTCGTCGAGCTCGGGTTCGACACGAGCATCGACGAGGTGAGCACCTCCGCGCAGGCGGGCGCGGCCATGCTGGCCGAGCGCCTGCCGAAGCGCACCACCGTGCTCGTGCTCGGCACCAAGGCCCTGGAGGCCGAGGTGCTCAAGCGCGGGCTCATCCCCACCAACGAGGCCGAGGGCGCCACGGCGGTGCTGCAGGGCCTGAGCATGGACCTCGGCTGGCGCGAGCTGGCCGAGGCCGCGGTGGCCATCCGCAACGGCGCGCTGTGGGTGGCGTGCAACGTCGACGCCACCCTGCCCACCGAGCGGGGGCTGCTGCCCGGCAACGGCAGCCTCGTCGCGGCGTTGCGGACCGCGACCGGCCAGGAGCCGCTCGTCGCGGGCAAGCCCGCCACGCCACTGCTGCAGCAGGCGGCGAAGGAGCTGCAGGCGAACCGTCCGCTCGTCATCGGCGACCGGCTCGACACGGACATCTTGGGCGCGGTCAACGCGGGCATGGACTCGCTGCTCGTGCTCACGGGTGTGTCCACGGCTGAAGAGGCGCAAGCGCTTCCGGAAGACGAGCGGCCCACGTATGTCGGCGCGGACCTGTCGGTACTGCATCGGCTACCGTAAGAGTCGTGAGCTACCCCCTGCCCGGACCGCCGCCCAACCCGGCTGACGCCATCGACGGCGCGCTGGCGAGGCTCGACGGGCTCGAGAACGTTCCCCTCGCCGAGCACGTGGCGCGGTTCGACGCCGTGCACGCGACGCTCACCGACGCACTGTCGAGCATCGACAAGGTGTGATGCACAGTGCCTCGCAGGGTGCGGCTCGACGCCGAACTCGTGCGCAGGGGGCTCGCCAGGTCCCGTGAGCACGCCAGCCAACTCGTCGCGGACGGCCGCGTCACGGTGCGCGGCACCGTCGCGACGAAGCCCGCGACCGCCGTGGAGACCTCCGACGCGGTCGTGGTGAGGGACCTCGACAACGACCCCAACTGGGCGTCCAGGGGCGCGCACAAGCTGATCGGCGCGCTCGAAGGCTTCAAGATCGATCCGACCGGCCGGCGATGCCTCGACGCCGGCGCGTCCACCGGTGGTTTCACCGACGTCCTGCTCCGGCACGGCGCGAAGCAGGTGGTCGCGGCCGATGTCGGCAGGGGCCTGCTCGACTGGAAGCTGCAGACCGACGACCGCGTCGTGGTCAAGGACAAGACCAACGTCCGCACCCTCACTCCGGAGGACATCGGCGGCAAAGTTGAACTCGTCGTGGCGGATCTTTCGTTTATCTCGTTGAGGCTTGTGCTTCCCGCACTCGCCGCGTGCCTCGACGAGGAGGGCGACCTGCTGCCGATGGTCAAGCCGCAGTTCGAGGTCGGCAAGGAACGTCTCGGCTCCGGTGGCGTCGTGCGCGACCCGGAGCTGCGCGCCGCCGCCGTCCTCGAAGTGACCGAGGCAGCCGCGGAACTGGGTCTGGCGGTGCACGGGGTCGTCGCGAGCCCGCTGCCCGGCCCGTCCGGCAACGTCGAGTACTTCCTCTGGCTCCGCAAGGGCGATCCGACGGACGCCGCGGAGATGGTGCGCACCGCTGTCGCAGAAGGGCCCCAATGAGGGAAATCCTGCTGGTCGTCCACACCGGCCACCAGAGCAACATCGATCTCGCCCGTCAGGTCGCCGGCCGTCTCGCGGTCGGGGGCGTCACGACGAGGGTGCTCGACGACGAGGCGCGTGACCTCGGCCCGTCGTGCTGCACCAAGGTCGTGCCCGCCGACGACCACGCGGCCGAGGGCACCGAGCTCGTGCTGGTGCTGGGCGGTGACGGCACGCTGTTGCGCGGTGCCGAACTGGCCCGCCCCGCCGGTGTTCCGGTGCTGGGCGTCAACCTGGGCCGCGTCGGGTTCCTCGCGGAAGCCGACTCGGACGCGCTGCACGAGGCGGTCGGCCACGTGCTGGAGCGCGACTACTTCGTGGAAGAGCGCATGACGCTCGACCTCGTCGCGAAGGTGGGCGACGAGGTCGTCGTGAAGACGTGGGCGCTCAACGAGATCAGCGTCGAGAAGCTCATCCGCGAACGCATCCTGGAGGTCGTCGTCGAGGTCGACGGACGGCCCGTGTCGGCGTTCGGCTGCGACGGCGTGCTGTGTGCGACGCCGACCGGTTCGACGGCGTACGCGTTCTCCGCGGGCGGCCCGGTCGTGTGGCCGGACGTGCAGGCGATCCTGGTGGTGCCGAGCAACGCGCACGCGCTGTTCGCGCGGCCGCTGGTCGTCTCGCCGAAGTCGCACGTGGCGTTCGAGATCGAGCAGACCGGGCACCCGGCGGCGCTGTCGGCCGACGGGCGGCGGACGTTCGAGTTGCCCGCGGGCGCGCGGATCGAGATCGTGGAGGGCGAGGTGCCGCTCAAGGTCGTGCGGCTGCGCCAGGCTCCGTTCACGGACCGGCTGGTCGAGAAGTTCGCCCTGCCGGTGAAGGGATGGCGGGGGCCATCGGCAGGCTGATCGCGCCGCTCGGTGCATCGGCACTCGCTCGTTATGGTGCCCGCGAAAAACTGTCGGACCCGACAAGTAAGGTTCGCCCTGTGCTGGCCGAGATGCGCATCAATGGCCTTGGCGTGATTGACGAGGCCACGCTCGAACTCGATCCCGGATTCACCGTCGTCACCGGTGAGACGGGTGCGGGCAAGACCATGGTCGTGACCGGGTTGCACCTGCTCGGCGGTGGCCGTGCGGAGGCGTCGCGGGTGCGCACCGGAGCCGACAAAGCGGTGGTGGAAGGCCGCTTCCAGGCTCCGGCGGGCAGCCCTGCCGCGAAGGTGGCGGACGAGGTCGGCGGTGAGCCGGACGAGGACGGGTCGCTGATCGCGATCCGCACCGTCGGCTCCGACGGCCGGTCCCGTGCCCACGTCGGCGGCCGTTCCGTGCCGGTCGGCGTGCTCTCCGAACTGGCGGAGCAGCTGATCGCCGTCCACGGCCAGAACGACCAGCTGCGGCTCATGCGCCCGACCGAGCAGCGCGGCGTGCTGGACCGCTTCGCCGGCGACGACGTGGCCGAGCCGTTGCGCGAGTACCAGCGCATCCGCGAGGAGTGGCTGCGCGTCTCGACGGAGCTGAAGGAACGCACCGAACGCTCGCGCGAGCTGGCTCGCGAGGCCGACCTGCTGCGGCACGGCCTCACCGAGATCGACGCGGTCGCCCCGTTGCCCGGTGAGGAAGCCGAGCTGCACGACGAGGCGCGCCGTCTCGCCGACGCCGACCAGCTCCGCGAGGCCGCCCAGGGCGCGCAGTTCGCCGTGTCCGGTTCGCTGGAGGGCGACCCGGACAACCCCGGCGCGCTGGGCCTGATCTCCGAGGCCGCGCGCCGCCTGTCCGCGTCCGAGGACCCCCGGCTGCGCGAGATGGAGCCGCGGCTCGTCGAGGCGGCCACGTTGCTGGCCGACGTCGCCGCCGAGATCTCCGGCTACCTGGACCACCTGGAGGCGGACCCCGGCCGGCTGGAGCAGGTGCTGCAGCGCCAGGCCGAGCTGAAGGCGCTGACCCGCAAGTACGCGGCGGACGTCGACGGCGTGATCCAGTGGGCGAACGACGCCCGCGCCCGTCTCGACGGCCTCGACACCTCCGAAGAGGCGCTGACCGCGCTCGCCGCCCGCCGCGACGAGCTGGCCGTCGAACTGGCCAAGCTCGCCGAGCAGGTCACCGCCGCCCGCGTCGAGGCCGCGCTCGAACTCGGCAAGGCCGTCACCGAGGAGCTCGACGGCCTCGCCATGCCGCACGCCTCGGTCGAGCTCGCCGTGCGCCCCCGCCACGCCGAAGCCGGCGACCCGCAGGCACTCGCGGTCGGCCGGTCGATCCTGCACGCGGGCGCGTCCGGCGTCGACGACGTGGAGCTGCGCCTCATCTCGCACCCCGGCGCCCCGGCCCTGCCGGTGCACAAGGGCGCGTCCGGCGGCGAGCTCTCGCGCGTGATGCTCGCGCTGGAGGTCGTGCTGTCGCACTCCGATCCGGTGCCGACCTTGGTGTTCGACGAGGTCGACGCCGGTGTCGGTGGCCGCGCGGCAGTCGAGGTCGGCCGCCGGCTCGCCCGGCTCGCCCGCTCGCACCAGGTCATCGTCGTGACGCACCTGCCGCAGGTGGCGGCGTTCGCCGACCGGCACCTGGTCGTCGACAAGTCCGCGGACGGCACGTTCACCAGGTCCGCGGTGCGCAAGCTCGACGAGACGCAACGGGTGGTCGAGCTGGCCCGCATGCTGGCCGGCATGGACTCGACCGACACGGGGCGTGCGCACGCCGAGGAGTTGCTGGCGGCGGCGAAGGCCGACAAGTCGGCTGCGCCGGTGGTGCGGAGGCGCAAGAAGAAGGCCTGAGAAGACGAGCTCGGGGGCGTTGTGTCTTCTGGGGGACGACCCCCAGACCCCGCAGTTCGGGTGCTTTGCGCCCTCACACAAATCTCGCGCGCACGGTGCCTGCGGAGGGCGTGGGCCGGGCCGGTGGGTTCGAGCGGCGGGCGGTTTCGGAGAGCAGCCTGGGACTGGCCGCTGGGCGGCCTCACGATTCCGGTGAGGACTCGGGTCGTCCCCGACTCCGGAGTTGGACGTTGGGCGGCCTCACGATTCCGGCGCCGCGGGTGTCACCGGTGAGCACCGGCCACGTTCGGGCGGCTTTGCGGTGGGCTTGGTTGCGGTTCCTGTGCCGCCGTGGCGGGCGGCGTTCGGCATGATGGAGGTGTGACCGAGTTCCGGTCAGCGGACGCACACGGTGGTGCGGTGGAAGGTGGACCGGATCTGTGACCACGCGCCGGGTGTTCGGGGCGGTCCTGGTGTTCGTCGCGGCCGGGCTGGCGGTGGCGGCGACGTTCCTGATGGCCTACTCCGTGCAGGTCGAGCTGCAGGGGCGGACGCTGCGGTTCGAGGCCACGTCGTGGGTCACCGAACGGGACGACTTCCGCGGGGCGTTGATGCTCGGGCCGTTGGGGTCGGGTGAACCCGTGGTGGCGGCCGCGCTGGTGATGGCGTTGGCGGCGGTGGTGGCCTTCCGGGTGCCCGCGGTGCGGGTGGGGTCGTTGCTCGGTGCCGGGTTGCTGGCCGGGATGGCCTGGTCTGCGGTCATCGGCGTGCAGAGGACGGTCGAGAAGCTCCGCGACCTCGAGGTGCCGGTGCCGTTCGACGTCGAGCAGGGGGACGGGGTCACGATGCTGATCATCGCGGCCGGGGTGGGCATCGTGTCGGCGGTGCTGCACCAGGAGTTGCCGCGCCGGGTGCGCGAGCCGGTCGTCGACGCGGACGGTGCGGTGATTCACCAGGTCGAGGGCGATGAGAGCGAGACGCCGCCGTACGGGATTCCGGTGATCGTGGAACCGCAGGAACCGAAAGAGCAGAAGAGTGACTGATCGTCGAAGGATCGCCGTGCTCCTGCTCGTGCTGGGGGCGGGGCTGGCGGTCGCCGGGACCCTCCAGGACGCCTACCTCACCCTCTTCCGCGGGTACGGGGGACCGGACGAGACGCTGACCACGACCCTGTGGGTGGTCGCGGAACCGACTGGTCTGGATCTGATCGACCCCTTCCACGCCTTCGGCTCGCTGGTGATCGTCACCGCTGTGGCGATTGTGGTGGCCGCCGTGCTGACGCTGCGGAACCGGACGGCGTCCGTCGCCAGAGTCGTGGCGATGGCGGCGGCGGGCGTGCTCGCCGGGCTCGCGCTCGCCTACTGGCAGCGGGCGCTGGAGCTTCAGACGATCATGAGCAGCTGGCCCGGCCCCAACGGGCAGTCGGCCACGCTGAAGGTCCTGAGCGGCATGTACCTGCTGGCCGCGGGGGCCGTCGCCGGACTGGTCGGCGCGGCCCTCGCGCAGGGGAAGCGGGAGGCCCGAGAGGATCAAGCGGATGAAGAGGAAGTGGTCGTGCACCAGCTCGACAGCGCCGACGACACGCCGCCGTTCGGCATCGCGGTTCCGGACGCCGAGCAGCGGGAGATGCGGTGATCGGGAGACCGACGGCGGTGGCGTTGATCGCGGCCGGGGTGGTGCTGACCGCGACGGCGATGGTGCTGCCGTGGTACGCGACCACGTACGCCGGTGACGTCGAGGTCGTCGTCAGGGCCTGGGGCACGGAGATCGTCAACAAGCCGGGCGACTGGCCCGCCGGTGAGCTCTCGCCCTGGTACGGGGTGCCCGTCGCGGTCACGGCCGCGCTGCTGGTCGCCGGGATCTGGGTCAGCCGCGCCGCACTGGCCGGAGCCGCCGCCCAGGTGGGCGCCGTCGGCGTCACCGCCGCGCTCGTCGTGTCGGAACGCGGCCACGCCGTCGAGCAGCAGGGTGACTTCGCGATCGGGTTCGGTCTGGTCTTCCTCGTGATCGGCACGCTGATCGCGCTCATCGGTGCCATTGCCGCCCAACGGGAGCCCGCGTGAAACTCCTCAGCGCGGCACTTCTCGTGCTGGCGGCCGCGGCGGCGGTCACCGCGACGTTCCTGCCGTTGTCGGAACTGCTGATCCGGCTGGCACCGGACCAGCCGCAGACCGCGTACGTCACCACGGGCTGGAGCACGCACTTCGGTGGCACGAAAGACGAACACGGCCCGCTCTTCGGCATTCCGGCGGTGGCTGCCGCCGCAGTCGTTCTCCTGGGTCTGCGGTGGCGGAAGGTCGCATTCGCCGGAGCCGCCGCGCTCGCCGGTGTCACCGGAATGCTGTTCGTGTATTTGCTGAACGCGATCAGCTTTCACAAGGAGGGCAACATCGCCATCGATCCCGGCCTGCAAGCCGGGTTCGGCAACGGGGTCTGGGTGTTGATCGCGGCAACGGTTCTCGCGTTTGGAGCCGTAGTAATTCACCCCGACGACTGACCAGCGTGAATTGCCCGGCGTGCCTCACCTGTCGCGTGCGCACCGTGAGTCACTATCGGACGCATGAAGCTTTCCGGGTTGCTGAGCCGCACTAACCACGAACTTCCCGGTGTCACGGGCGTCGCGCGGGTCGATCGGCGCGCGAGTGACCTGGTGCGGCGCGTCAGTCCCGGTGATGTGGCCGTTTTCGACCTCGTCGACCTCGACCGGCGCACCGCGGAGGCGCTCGTCGCGGCCGAGGTGGTCGGTGTCGTGAACGCCTCGCCGTCGATTTCCGGCCGTTTTCCCAATCTCGGACCGGAACTGCTGATCGAGGCGGGCATTCCGCTGATCGACAACGTCGGTGCCGTCGCCCTGCGCGAGATCAAGGAAGGCACCAAGATCCGGCTGCACGAAGGTGTCGTGTACGCGGGGGAGCGCGAGCTCGCCAAGGGGATCGAGCAGAACGCCGAGAGCATCGCCGACGCCATGATCGAGGCGAAGGCCGGCATGTCGGCGCAGCTGGAGGCCTTCTCCGCCAACACCATCGAGTTCCTGCGCAGGGAACGCGCGCTGGTGCTCGACGGTGTCGGCGTCCCCGAGGTGTACGTGCCGATGCGCGACCGGCAGGTGCTGGTCGTCGCGGGTGGACCGTCGCACGCGGAACAGCTGCGCAAGCTCCGCAAGTACATCCGCGAGTACCGGCCGGTGCTGATCGGCGTCGACACCGGCGCGGACACGCTGCACGACGCCGGGTACAAGCCGGACGTGATCGTCGGTGACCCCGACGGCATCGGCACCGCGTCCCTGCGCGCGGCCACCGAGGTGGTCGTGCCCGCCCAGACCGACGGCCACGCGCCCGGCCTGCAGCGGATCCAGGACCTCGGCATCGGCGCGGTGACGTTCCCCGCCTCGGGCAACGCGGAGGACCTCGCGTTGCTGCTCGCCGAGGCCCACGGGGCGTCCCTGGTCGTCACGGTGGGGCTGCGCGCGACGCTGCGCGAGTTCCTCGACCGCGGGCACTCCGGTTCCAACCCCTCCACGTTCCTCACCCGGCTGAAGCTCGGCAGCAAGCTCGTCGACGGGGAGGCCGTCGCGACGCTGCACCGCAGCCGGGTGTCGCTGGGCGTGATCGTCCTGCTGGTGACCGCCGCGATCGTCGCCATGGTGGCGGCACTCGCGGTGTCCGGCGTCGGTCACGTCTACGTCGACATCGTGGTCGACGCGTGGCAATCCGTCGTCAACTGGTTCAAGGGGTTCTTCTCGTGATCTCGCTGCGCTACCACATAGTTTCGATCACCGCGGTGTTCCTCGCGCTCGCGGTCGGTGTCGTGCTGGGGTCGACCGCGATCAGCGGGCGGCTGCTCTCCGGGTTGAGCGACGAGAAGAACTCGTTGGCACAGCAGGTGAACGACCTGCAGAACGACCGCAACGCGTTGAACGCCAAGCTGACCGAGGCGGACAAGTTCGCCGCGTCCGTCGGCCCGCTCGCGGTCAAGGACCGGCTCACCGACCGGACCGTGGTGCTGGTGACCACTTCGGACGCGCGTCCGTCCGATCGGGACGCCCTGTCCGGCCTGCTGAAGTCCGCCGGCGCCACCGTCACCGGCGAGGTCCAGCTGACCGACGCGTTCGCCGACCCGTCCCGCGGCGACCAGCTCCGCGACCTCGTGGCCCGCCTGCAGCCCGCCGGGTCGCAGCTGCCCACCGCCGCCGACCCGGGCACCCGCGCGGGCGCGCTGTTCGGCACGTTGCTGCTGCTCAACCCGTCCACCAACGAACCGCAGGCCACCGCCGACGAGACGGCTTCCGCGCTCGCCGGGCTCTCCAACGCCGGTTTCGTGAAGGCGACCTCGGGCGTGAAGCCCGCGCAGCTCGCGATCGTGCTCACCGGTGGTGCCGCGATCGGTGACTCGGCGGCGGACCGGGCCTCGACGATCGCGCGCTTCGCGACTCAGCTCGACCGGTCGAGCGCCGGTGTCGTGCTCGCCGGGGCGAACGGGTCGGCCAACGGGACCGGCGCGATCGGCGTGGTCCGCGCGGACACCAACGCGACGTCCGTGCTGTCCACGGTCGACAACTCCGACACCCCGGCCGGTCAGGTCGTCGTGGTGATGGCGCTGCGCGAACAGCTGGAGGGGCGGTCGGGCCGGTACGGCGTGGCGGGCAACGCCGAGGCGTCCTCGCCGGGCGCGGCCGGCTAGTACTCCCAGGCGCCGGGGAACCGCTTCACCAGCAGCTCCAACGCTTCCGGCGTGCGGGCGCGGACCCACAGCCACTCGCGGTGCTCCTCGCGGAGGATCACGTCGTCGGAGGCGAACCAGCGGGTGCCCGGACTGTTCAGCGGCAGCAGGGTGAAGTGCTCCTCGATCAGGGAGATGTCCGCCTCGGACGTCTCCCTGTCCGCTGTGTCGGCGCCGTCGCGGAACAACGCCTCGGACAGCACCAGTTCGACGCAGGCGGCGGAGAAGCGCGGGAGCCAGGGCTCCCAGCCGCGTTCCGTCTCGTGCACGACGGCGGGGTCGGCGGTGTCGAGCGCCGCCGCCCACGAGGTGAGGGCGTGGATCTCCCGGCGGAAGACGACGACCTCGCCGGTCAGCCTGAGCTCGCTCGGGGTGAGCAGCCAGTCCTGGTTGCTCGTCAGGTCGGGGCGTTTGCCGAACAACGCGTAGGCGTCGCGCACGGCGTCCGGCAGCCGCACGCCCAGACGGTGTTCGGCGGCGTCCAGGTCAGCGTGGTTCCAGCCGTCCTGGGCCTCGATCGGTTCGGCCCACGCGGCCGCGAAACCCTCAATGAATCGCCACGCCGCGGAGCGGTCGTGCACGGCTCGTCCGGCGCTCCCTGCCACGTCGAAGGTCACGTGACCAACGATTCCCGATCTCGGCCTGTACCGGGCGGAGTTCGGCAAAACCCCTCGCTGCGCCGATCGGGTGATGTGATCTGCCGGGTCGTGGTGCGCTGAGTGACCGGCGGCGTGTTAGCGTTATGGCCCGTGGATAGGGGGATTTACCCCCACGATTTTCACGGGAGCCCCGTTGGTGCAGCAGGCACGTACGACCAAGCACGTCTTCGTCACGGGAGGCGTCGCGTCCTCCCTGGGCAAGGGGCTCACCGCCTCCAGCCTCGGCCAGTTGCTCACCTCGCGCGGCCTGCGGGTAACGATGCAGAAGCTCGACCCGTACCTGAACGTGGACCCCGGCACGATGAACCCGTTCCAGCACGGCGAGGTCTTCGTGACCGACGACGGTGCGGAGACGGACCTCGACATCGGCCACTACGAGCGGTTCCTCGCGCGGGATCTGAGCGGCGACGCGAACGTCACCACCGGCCAGGTGTACTCCGAGGTCATCGCCAAGGAGCGGCGCGGCGAGTACCTGGGCGACACGGTCCAGGTCATCCCGCACATCACCGACGAGATCAAGCGCCGCATCCGCGCGATGGCCGAGCCGGACGCCGACGGCGTCACCCCGGACGTGGTCATCACCGAGGTCGGCGGCACGGTCGGTGACATCGAGTCGCTGCCGTTCCTGGAGGCGTGCCGGCAGGTCCGTCACGACGTCGGCCGCGACAACGTCTTCTTCCTGCACGTCAGCCTGGTCCCGTACCTGGCGCCGTCCGGTGAGCTGAAGACCAAGCCGACGCAGCACTCCGTCGCGGCGCTGCGCAACATCGGCATCCAGCCCGACGCGATCGTGTGCCGCGCGGACCGCGAGATCCCGGACTCGCTCAAGCGCAAGATCGGCCTGATGTGCGACGTCGACACCGACGCCGTCGTCGCGGCCGTGGACGCGCCGTCGATCTACGACATCCCGAAGGTGCTGCACGCCGAGGGCCTCGACGCCTACGTGGTGCGCCGCCTCGACCTGCCGTTCCGCGACGTCGACTGGACGGTGTGGGGCGACCTGCTGGAGCGCGTGCACAACCCGACGGAGACGGTGAAGATCGCGCTCGTCGGCAAGTACGTCGACCTGCCGGACGCCTACCTGTCGGTCACCGAGGCGCTGCGTGCGGGCGGGTTCGCGCACCACGCCAAGGTCGAGATCAAGTGGGTGCCGTCGGACGAGTGCCAGACGCCGGAAGGCGCGGCTCGCGCGTTGTCCGGCATGGACGCGGTCCTGATCCCCGGCGGGTTCGGCGTGCGCGGCATCGAGGGCAAGATCGGCGCGCTCAAGTACACCCGCACGCGCGGGGTGCCGACGCTGGGCCTGTGCCTCGGCCTGCAGTGCATGGTCATCGAGGCCGCGCGCAACCTCGCGGGCATCGAGGACGCGAACTCCAGCGAGTTCGAAGAGGGCGGCTCGCCGGTCATCTCCACGATGGCCGACCAGCAGGACGTCGTCGCCGGTCAGCGCGACATGGGCGGCACGATGCGGCTCGGCGCGTACATCGCGAAGCTCACGCCGGGTTCGGTGGTCGCCTCCGCGTACGGGACGACCGAGGTGTCCGAGCGGCACCGCCACCGCTACGAGGTCAACAACGCCTACCGCGGCAAGCTGACCGAGGCCGGTCTGGTGTTCTCCGGTGTCTCGCCGGACGGTCGCCTGGTCGAGTTCGTCGAGCTGCCCGCGGACGTGCACCCGTTCTACGCGGCCACGCAGGCGCACCCGGAGCTCAAGTCGCGTCCCACGAAGCCGCACCCGCTCTTCGCGGCGTTCGTGAAGGCCGCGATCGACTACCGGGTGGCCGACCGGCTGCCGCTGACGGCGGGAGCCTCGAAGTGACGTCCAGGCACGACTTCCGGACGGTCTCCAGCGAGGACGTGCACGTCGGCAAGATCCTCGCGTTGCGCGTCGACGAGGTGGAGATGCCCGGCGGCGGCACGGCCAAGCGCGAGATCGTCGAGCACACCGGCGCGGTCGCGGTCGTGGCGGTGGACGACGAAGGCCAGGTCACGCTGATCCACCAGTACCGGCACCCGCTCGGGCGGCACCTGTGGGAGCTGCCCGCGGGCCTGCTCGACCACGACGGCGAGGCGCCGGTCGTGGGTGCGCGCCGGGAGCTGGCCGAGGAGGTCGGGCTCGACGCCGAGCGGTGGGACGTGCTGGTCGACGTCGCCGCTTCACCGGGTTTCACCGACGAGGTCGTGCGCGTGTTCCTGGCGCGTGAGCTGTCCGAGGTCGACCGCGAGGTGCAGGGCGAGGAGGAGGCGGACCTGGAGGTCCACCGCTTCCCGATCGACGAGGCCGTGCGGATGGTGCTGTCCGGCGAGATCGTGAACGCGTCCTCGGTGGCCGGGCTGCTCGCGGCCCGCGAGGTGCTGGACGGTCGCGCCGAGCCGCGTCCCGCCGACGCACCTTTCCGCGACAAGCCGACCAGGTTCGTCGCGCGCAAGAAGTAAGTTGGAGCGATGAAGACGCTGAGTGGTGCGTTCACGCGGTTGCGCGCGCCGCTCAGCGTTCTCGCTCTTGGCGGCGCGGGAGCGGTGCTGCTGCTGTTCGTGAACCCGAACCAGCCCGGCAACCTGCTGCCCAAGTGCCCGTTCAAGTGGCTGACCGGGCTGAACTGCCCTGGGTGCGGGGGCACGCGCATGGTGCACGCGTTGCTGCACGGTGATGTCGTCGGCGCGTTCCACTACAACGCCGTGTTGCTCACGTTGGGCGTGCCGTTGGCCGTGTGGCTGTTCTCGCGGTGGACGCGTGACAAGTGGACCGGTGAGCAGCGATCCGTGCCGAAGTCGGTCGGGGTCGCCGTGCTCGTCGTTGCGGCCGTATGGGGCGTGGGCCGCAATCTCTCCGGAATCTAGACTTCGGCGCATGCCTGGCGTGCAGCACACGGTTGTCATCTCGGCCTCGCCGGAGCGCGTCTGGGCGTTGATCGCCGACGTTGAGCGCTGGCCCGAGCTGATCCCGACGGTCGACTCCGTGGAACGGCTGGACGACGGACCGCTCGCCGTCGGGTCGCGCACCCGGTTGCGGCAGCCCCGGCTGTCCCCGGCGGTGTGGACGGTCACCGAGCTCACCGACGGGGCGTCGTTCACCTGGGAGTCCCGGTCGCCCGGCGTCACCGTCACCGGCGTGCACGAGGTCGAACCGCATCCCGACGGCAGCCGCCTCACCCTCGGCCTGACCATGTCCGGGTTCGCGTCGGGGCTCGCCTGGCTGATGACGCGGTCGTTGACCAGGCGGTACGTCGAGACGGAGGCCGCCTCGGTCAAGGCGGCCGCCGAGACCGGCTAGTCCCTGAGCTTGCGGCCCTGGGCGTCCGTGCCGCCGTTGACCAGGATGATGATCCCGTCGATCAACGACCAGATGCCGCAGCCACCGCACGTCAGCAGCTGGGCGACGGCGATGCCGACGTGGCCGGTGTAGAAGCGGCCGATGCCCAGGTTGCCCAGGAACAGCTGCAGCACGCCCGCGGCGATCTTCGACTTGTCCGACAGCGGCACGCCGGTCATCGGGTCGTAGCCGTACGGGGCGGCCGGGTTCGGGAAACCCATGCCGGGAGGCGGCGGAACGGCGTACTGCGGGCCGGTGGGCGGCGGGTAGTACGGCTGCTGGGTGGGCGGGGGCGCGTAGGCCGGGGGCGGCGGAGGCACGGCCGCGAACGGCATCGACGGCGGCGCGAGGAACGGCGGGTGCGGCTGCGGCAGGTCGCGGAACAACTCCGCGAGCTCCGCGTAGGTCTGCGCGCCGGACGCGCGGTTCACCCGGCTCTGGTACTCGGTGATGTCGAGCCGTGCCAGCGCGAAGTGGTCGTTGAGCGCGGTGATCGCCTCTTCGCGCTGCTGGTTGCCGATGCGCTGGTGTTCTGGCCCGAATACGTCTGACACGGCTGGCACGTTATCCGATGCAGCAGATCGACATCGGGAATACGCTGCGACGATGCTGGTCGGTGTCCCAAAGGAGATCAAGAACCACGAGTACCGCGTCGCCATCACGCCCGCGGGTGTGGTCGAGCTGGTGCGCCGCGGGCACGAGGTGGTCGTCGAGCACGACGCGGGTGCGGGCTCGTCCTTTCCCGACCACGAGTACGTCGCCGCCGGTGCGCGGATCGCCTCCGCCGCCGACGAGGTGTGGGGGCTCGCGGACCTGGTGCTGAAGGTCAAGGAGCCGATCGAGCCGGAGTACCACCGGATGCGGCGCGACCAGGTGCTCTTCACGTACCTGCACCTCGCGGCGAGCCCGGAGTGCACCAAGGCGATCGCCGCGTCGGGCATCACCGCCGTCGCCTACGAGACCGTGCAGCTGCCGGACGGGTCGTTGCCGTTGCTGGCACCGATGAGCGAGATCGCCGGGCGGATGGCGGCCCAGGTCGGCGCGCACTGCCTGGAGCGCGCGCAGGGCGGCCGCGGCGTGCTGCTGGGTGGCGCGCCCGGTGTCGCGGCGGGCAAGGTCGCGGTGATCGGCGCCGGGGTGGCCGGGCTGAACGCGGCGACCATGGCCGTCGGGCTGCAGGCCGAGGTGGTCGTGCTGGACAACAACGTCAACCGGTTGCGGCAGATCGACTTCACCTACCGCGGGCACCTGCAGACGATCGCGTCGAACGCCTACGAGGTCGAGAAGGCGTGCCGCTGGGCGGATCTGGTGATCGGCGCGGTGCTGGTGCCCGGTGCGAAGGCGCCGAAGCTCGTGAGCAACGACCTGGTGTCCCGGATGCGTCCCGGCAGCGTGCTCGTGGACATCGCGATCGACCAGGGCGGCTGCTTCGAGGACTCGCGGCCGACCACGCACGACGCGCCTACGTACCGCGTGCACGACTCCGTGTTCTACTGCGTCGCGAACATGCCGGGCGCCGTGCCCAACACGTCGACGTACGCGCTGACGAACGTGACGCTGCCGTACGTCATCGCGTTGGCGGACAAGGGTTTCGAACGGGCGGTCGCGGAGGATCCGGCGTTGGCCAAGGGCGTCAACGCGCGCAACGGAGAGATCGTGCTGGAAGGGCTGGCGTGATAGCAGATCTGGTGGCGAGCTATCTCGACCACCTCGCCGTGGAACGCGGCACGGCCCGAAACACGCTCGACTCCTACACCCGCGATCTGCGCCGCTACACCGAGCACCTGGAGTCCGCCGGGATCACGGACCTGGGCGCGGTGACCGAGCTGCACGTGAGCGAGTTCCTGGCGGCGTTGCGGGAGAGCGGGCTCGCGGCGTCGTCGGCGGCCCGGACGTTGGTCGCCGTGCGCGGACTACATCGTTTCGCGCACCGCGAGGGCGTCGTGCCACACGACGCCGCACGGGCCGTGCACCCGCCTTCGCCACCGAAGAGGCTGCCGAAAGCCTTACCTGTCAACGATGTCCTGACACTGCTCGACAACGTGGGAAACCTCAGGGACAAGGCGTTGCTGGAGCTGCTGTACTCGACCGGAGCCCGGATCTCCGAGGTGGTCGGGCTCGACGTGGACGACATCGACGCGGCCGAGCGCACCGTGCTGCTCGACGGAAAGGGCGGGAAACAGCGGCTGGTTCCGGTGGGGCGCCCGGCATTGGCGGCCGTGGACGCCTATCTCGTTCGCGCGCGGCCGGCGTTGGCGGCCAAGGGTCGTGGCACGCCCGCGTTGTTCCTGAACGCGCGCGGAGGAAGGCTCTCCCGGCAGAGCGCGTGGACCGTGCTGAAGACCGCCGCGGAGGATGCCGGGATCACCGCCGCGGTGTCTCCGCACACGTTGCGACATTCGTTCGCCACCCATCTGTTGGAAGGGGGTGCGGACGTTCGGGTGGTGCAAGAACTTCTCGGGCACGCATCCGTTACCACCACTCAGGTGTACACACTGGTAACCGTTACGACTTTGAGGGAGGTCTACGCAACTGCACACCCTCGGGCCACTGGAACATGAGGCTTCCACGGGTACGGTGGTCAGGTGCCGAACTTGGACGAGCC
Organism: Lentzea sp. NPDC004789; assembly: GCF_053601075.1. Lineage (NCBI taxonomy): Bacteria > Bacillati > Actinomycetota > Actinomycetes > Pseudonocardiales > Pseudonocardiaceae > Lentzea > Lentzea sp. NPDC004789. The sequence goes on from NZ_JBSGBE010000024.1 coordinate 18,564, forward strand.
GTCCCCACAGGCCATCGATCTCGCCGCTGTGCTGCACGCGCTGAGCGACCCGACCCGGCTCGCGGTCGTTCGCCAGATCCAGTTGAGCGGCGAGAGGCTGTGCGGGGCCTTCGAGGTTGACGTGGCGAAGTCGACCCTTTCCCAGCACCTGCGCGTGCTGCGCGAAGCGGGCATCACCCGAACACGTTGCCGCGGCAACCAGCGCTGGGTGTCACTGCGCCGAGATGACCTGGACCTTCTCTTCCCAGGCCTGCTCGACGTGGTGCTTTCCGCTGCTGACAGGCGTACACGAGCGGATGTTCTGGCCTAACAAAGTCTTGACAAAGCTCGGCGAGGCGCGTTGCCGCTCGCACGGGTGCGGCCTAGGCTGCGCCCGGAGAGACGACTACGACCAGTGAGGGAACGCCAGCCATGTCGACACCGGAGCACGCTTTCGCGCCCCGTGCCGAACTGAGCCTGGCTCCGCACGCCGCGCCGGTGGACGACGTCGCCCAGGAGCAGGTCGACGGCATCGGACCGACCGGCCGCCCGCGCCGGCACATCCCGGATCCGCCGCCGTTGCTGCACCACGGCCCGGCGAAGATCCTGGCGGTGTGCAACCAGAAGGGCGGCGTCGGCAAGACGACGTCGACCATCAACCTGGGCGCGGCGCTGGCCGAGTACGGCAGACGCGTGCTGCTCGTCGACTTCGACCCGCAGGGCGCGCTGTCCGTCGGCCTCGGCGTGCACCCGCACCAGCTGGAAACCACGATCTACAACGTCATCATGGAAGGCGACACCGCCGTCCGCGACGTCATCCGCAAGACCATGGTCGACGACATGGACCTGCTGCCGAGCAACATCGACCTCTCGGCGGCCGAGATCCAGCTCGTGTCCGAGGTGGGGCGCGAGCACACGCTCGTGCGCACCCTTCGTCCCGTCATCGACCACTACGACTACGTGCTGGTCGACTGCCAGCCCTCGCTCGGCCTGCTCACGGTGAACGCCCTCGCGGCCGCGGACGGAGTGCTGATCCCGCTGGAGTGCGAGTTCTTCTCGCTGCGCGGGGTGGCGCTGCTCATCGACACCATCGAGAAGGTCAAGGAACGGTTGAACCCCAAGCTCAACATCACCGGCATCCTCGCCACGATGTTCGACCCGCGCACACTGCACTCGCGCGAGGTCATGGCCCGCGTCGTGGAGGCGTTCGGCGACATCGTGTTCGACTCGGTCATCAACCGCACGGTGCGCTTCCCGGAGACGACCGTGGCCGGTGAGCCGATCACGCGCTGGGCGCCGCGGTCCTCCGGTGCCAACGCCTACCGCGCCCTGGCCCGCGAGGTGATCGCCCGGTGAACCGTCGCCCCTCACTGCCGGGCGCGGCGGAGCTCTTCCGGCTGACGTCCGCGCCTGCCGAGATCTCGGACGTCGTCGAACCGCCTGTTCAGCGCCGCGGTTCCGGTCGCACGAAGCACACCACGAAGATCACGGTGTACGTGTCTGACGAGGAGCTGCTGGCCCTGGAACAGGCGCGGCTGATGCTGCGCGCGTCGCACGGGCTGGGCGTCGATCGCGGACGGGTGGTGCGCGAGGCCATCGCCATCGTGCTCGACGACCTGGAGACGCACGGTGAGGCGTCGTTGCTGGTACGCAGGTTGCGCGAGCAGTGACAGAAGAAGTCCCCGCTGAGTCTCCGGTCGACGACGGCAAGTTCAAGGTTCGGCTCACGAACTTCGAGGGCCCGTTCGACCTGCTGCTGCAGCTGATCTCCCAGCACACGCTCGACGTGACCGAAGTGGCGTTGCACCAGGTCACCGACGACTTCATCGCGCACATCCGCGCCATGGGCGAGTCGTGGGACCTCGACGAGACCACCGAGTTCCTGGTCATCGCGGCCACGCTGCTCGACCTGAAGGCCGCCCGGCTGCTGCCCGCCGGTGACGTCGAGGACGAGGACGACCTGGCGTTGCTGGAGGCCCGCGACCTGCTGTTCGCCCGTCTCCTGCAGTACCGCGCGTACAAGCAGGTGGCGGCCCTGTTCGCCGAGCTGGAACAGGGCGCGTACCGCCGCTACCCGCGGTCGGTGTCGCTGGAACCGCGCTTCGAGGGCCTGCTGCCCGAGGTGATGCTCGGGGTCACGCCCGACAGGTTCGCCTTGATCGCCGCGGCGGCGTTCCGGCCGAAGCAGAAGCGGACGCTGTCGGTCGCGCACATCCACCAGCACCGGGTGTCGATCCGCGAGACGGCCGATCTTCTCCGCGCGCTGCTGATCGAGCGGGGCACGGCGTCGTTCGCGGAGATCGTCGCGGACTGCACGGAGACCATGGAGGTCGTCGCGCGGTTCCTGGCGTTGCTGGAGCTGTACCGGGAGAAGTCGCTCGCGTTCGAACAGGAGGACCCGCTCGGCCCGCTGCAGGTGACGTGGGTCGGTGGGACGTTGGAGCAGGCGCAGGCACAGGTGCACGCCGGCGATGAGGACGAGGATTACGACGGATGAGCGAGCCAGTGGTGGGGCCGGACGCGGCGGAGGTCGAGCGGCCGGGGCCTGCGTTCGACCCCGACGGCCACAACGACACTGCCGTCGGGTCGGACGGCGCGGTGCCGGCCGAGGCCGAGAGCGCGGTGGAGGCTGGTGAGCCCACTGCTGGCGAGGCTGCTGACGCAGTCGAGCCGGAGCCCGGTGCGGACGCCGAAGCCGAGGCCGCTGCCGAGCTGGACGCCGGGACCGAGGCCGAAGCCGAGATCGCTGTCGAGCTGGACGCCGGGACCGAGGCCGAAGCCGAGGCCGCTGCCGAGC
>NZ_JBSGBE010000024.1:21437-129060 GCF_053601075.1 Lentzea sp. NPDC004789
GCCGGACGCCGGGACCGAGGCCGAAGCCGAGGCCGCTGCCGAGCCGGACGCCGGGACCGAGGCCGAAGCCGAGGCCGCTGCCGAGCCGGACGCCGGGACCGAGGCCGAAGCCGAGGCCGCTGCCGAGCCGGACGCCGGAACCCAGCCCGAAGCCGAGGCCGCTGCACCCGCCGAACCTGAGGTCGAGCCCGAGCCGGAAACCGACACCGCGGACGCCGCCGAACTCGAGGCCCAGCTCCTCGCCGCCGCCCCCGAGGAGGCCATCGAGGACAGCGGCCTCCCGGACCTCACCGACGACGCCGTCTTCGAGGCCGCGCTGGAGTCCGTCCTGCTGGTCGTCGACAGCCCGATCGCCGAAGACCAGCTCAGCGGTGCCCTTGAGCAGCCGGTTAAGCGAATCAAGGAGGCACTCCGTAGACTGTCGAACCGGTACACCGAGTCCGGCAGCGGCATCGACCTGCGCAGGGCGGGGGACGGCTGGCGGTTCTACACGCGGGACCGGTTCGCCCCGTTCGTGGAGAAGCTGCTGCTCGACGGGCAGCGCGCAAAACTCACCCGCGCGGCCCTGGAGACGCTCGCGGTGATCGCCTACCGGCAGCCCGTCACGAGGGCGCGGATCGCGGCGGTCCGCGGTGTCAACGTGGACGGTGTGATCCGGACCCTGGTCGCGCGGGGGCTCATCGAGGAGACGGGCACGGACAGCGACACGGGTGGGATCCTGTACCGCACGACCGAACTGTTCCTGGAGCGGTTGGGGCTGTCGTCACTGAAGGACCTGCCCCCAATCGCGCCGCTGCTGCCCGAAGTGGATGCGATCGACGATGTCTGAGAACGAGGGCGTGCGCCTGCAGAAGGTGCTCGCGCAGGCGGGGATCGCCTCGCGCCGTGCTTCCGAGGAGCTGATCGAGCAGGGCCGCGTCCAGGTCGACGGCAAGGTCGTGCGCGAGCAGGGACGGCGGATCGACCCCCAGACGGCCGTGGTGCACGTGGACGGCGTGCGGGTGCAGATCCGCGAGGACGTCGTCACGATCGCGCTGAACAAGCCGTACGGCATGTTGTCGACGATGGAGGACGACCTGGGTCGGCCGTGCGTCGGCGACCTGGTGCGCAACCGCAAGGAGCGGCTCTTCCACGTCGGCCGCCTCGACGCCGAGACCGAGGGTCTGCTGCTGCTCACCAACGACGGTGAACTCGCGCACCGGCTGATGCACCCCAGCTACAACGTCATGAAGACCTACCTCGCCGAGGTGCCCGGCCCGGTCGAGAAGGGGCTCGGCAAGAAGCTCAAGGCGGGGATCGAGCTGGAGGACGGGCCGATCAAGGTCGACTCGTTCAAGCTCATCAGCGCGGTGCCCGGCAAGGCGCTGGTCGAGGTGATCCTGCACGAGGGGCGCAAGCACATCGTGCGCCGCCTGCTGGAGCACGTCGGCTACCCGGTGCAGTCGCTGGTGCGGGTCGCGGTCGGGGACGTGTCTCTGGGCAACCAGCGGCCCGGGTCGATGCGCGTGCTCAACCGGCAGGAAGTCGGCGGTCTGTACAAGCTCGTCGGTCTCTGACAACGCCGATGACGGGTGCTGGCCGTCGCGCTCGCCCAGCTCTGCCGTGGCGGTGCGGAACTGTCCGATGAGGAGCGGCGTCGTCACCTGACGGACGCCGGTGTGCTGAACTCACCCTCCGGCGGGGAGGCCGAGTTCCCGCGCCCGCACCTCCACGGGCCGCGGGTCGTCACCGAGTCTGCCGCGGTACCAGCCGTCGCCCGCCCACGCCTCGACGAAGAACTCGGTGCCCGCCGGGAGGTGCTTCAGCGGCTCGCCCGGCCACGTCACGACGACGCCGCGGCGGAGCTCGCAGACCATCCGGGCCGGCACGACCGAGTCAGTCGTCATATCGCTCGAATCTAGGCACACCACCGTTGTCCACGGCCGCAGCGCTCAGGTTGACAACCAAACCCGCGGCCGCGGCTCGGGGGAACGTTAGGGCGAACGGGTTGTTCACGGTCAGGCGTTGGCCGCTGAACAGGGTTCTCTGAACAATGACGGGATGCCGAGACGGGAACGCCCTCTCGACGAGGGCGAGAGCGGTCTCCTGCAGTTCGCCGCGGATCTGCGCCGGCTGCGGGAACGGGCGGGCAGCCCCACCTACCGGGAGCTGAGCCGGCGGGCGCACTACTCGGCGGCCGCGCTGTCGGAGGCGGCCGGTGGGCGGAAGCTGCCCAGTCTCGCGGTGACCAAGGCGTACGTGATGGCCTGCGACGCCGACCCGCAGGAGTGGGAGCGGCGGTGGCGGGCCGTCGCGGAGAGCAAACCGCACGCGGCCGACAGCCCGTACGTCGGCCTCGCGATGTTCCAGCCGGACGACGCGCCGAGGTTCTTCGGGCGTGAGCGGTTGACGACGGAGCTGCTCACCACGAAGAACCGGTTCACGGGCGTGTTCGGGCCGTCCGGGGTGGGAAAATCGTCGTTGCTGCGAGCCGGTCTCATCGCCCGCACCCGCGAACCGGTCCTGCTGTTCACGCCGGGCGCGAACCCCGTGGAGGAGTGCGCGGTCGCGCTCGCCCGGCTGACCGGCCAGGACGCGGTCGAGCTGGCCGACGAGCTCGCGGACCCCGCGGAGCTCCCGCGCAGGCATCGGCACCTCGTGGTCGTGGACCAGTTCGAGGAGCTGTTCACGTTGTGCCGCAACGAAGAGCTGCGCATGTGGTTGATCTCGGCGCTCACCGGCTGCACCAGGGTGGTCATCGGCGTGCGCGCCGACTACTACGAGCATTGCGCGCACTATCCCGAACTCGTCGCGGCCCTCAACGGCGGTCAGCTCATGGTCGGCGCGATGACGCCGGACGAGCTGCGTCTCGCCGTCACCGAACCCGCGGCCGTCGCGGGCGCCAAGGTGGAGACGGCGTTGCTGGCCCGGCTGATGGCCGACGCCGTGGGACAGGCCGCGGTGTTGCCGTTGCTGTCGCACGCACTCGCGGAGACCTGGCGGCACCGCCGCGGCATGACCTTGACGCTCGCGGGTTACGAGGAGGTCGGCGGCCTCGAACACGCGGTCGCCCGCACCGCGCAGGACGTGCTCGACGGGCTGTCCCCGCACCAACGGGCGCACGCCAAGCGGATCCTGCTGCGGCTCGTCACCGAGAACGACACGAAACGCCGTGCCCGCAAGGAGGAGCTCGAAGCCGACGGGCAGGTGCTGCAGGCGCTGGCCGAGGCAAGGCTCGTCGTCATCGACCGCGACGGCGTCGAGCTGGCGCACGAGGCGTTGATCCGCAGCTGGCCCACGTTCGGTGCGTGGATCGAAGAAGAACGCGAGAACATCAAGGCGCAGCGCGAACTGACGCACGCCGCCCAGACGTGGGAGTCGCTGGACCGCGACCCCGGCGCGTTGTTGCGCGGCCGCCGGCTGACCACCGTCCCGCCCGGCCTGGCGCTGAACTCCGGGGAACGCGCGTTCCTCGCGGCCAGCCGCGCCGCTGAAGAGGAGGTCCACGCGAGCACGCGAAGACGCACGCGCCGCCAGCGCCAGCTGCTCGCCGCACTCGCCGCCCTCGTCGTGGTCGCCGCCAGTTCGACCGTCTTCGCCCTGCAGGCCGGCAAAGCCGCCGCGGAACAGCGCACCGCCGCCGTGGTGCTCAACGCCGTCAGCGAGGCCACCGCCCTGCGCTCCACCAACCCCGGCCTGGCCGAGCAGGTGACGCTGGCCGCGTATCGGCTCATGCCGTTGACCCAGGCGCGCAACGGGTTGCGCCAGGAGAACGTCCCGTCCCAGGTGGTGCGCGCAGCCCCGGCGGAGGTGACCGCGCTGGTGGTCGGACCGACCCAGCAGCAGGTGGTCACCGGGCACCGCGACGGCAGCGTGGTGCTGACCGACCTCGAAGACCTGCCGTCACCGCGCACCTCCCACGAGGCCACCAGGCACGCCGGTGCGGTGACGGCGCTGGCGATGGACCCGACCGGCGGCATCGTCGCCTCCACCGGCGAGGACGGCGCCGTCCACGTCATCGACATCTCCCTCGGCAGACCCCGCGAACTGACCGCGTTGCCCACCCGCGCCACCGCGATCGCCTGGCAGGGCACCACTCTCGTCACCACCGACCACGACGGTGCGCTGAGCTTCTGGACCGACGTCCGGCTCGACCGGCCCAGGCTCCTCACCAGCGTCCAGCTGGGCCTGGGTCCGCTGGCGGGCCTGTCCTTCCGCCCGGACGGCCAGGTCCTCGCCGCCGTCACCACCGGTCGCGCCGTCCACCTCGTCGACGTCACCGACCCCCGCAACCCGGCACCGCTGTCCCTGACCAAGCAGTTCGCGGGCACCGCCCAGTTCGCGGGGGAGGACCTGCTGCTGACCACCGGCACCACCGCCGTGCACGTCTGGGACGTCACCGACCTGCGCCATCCGGTCCTGCGCGCCGAGGTCCCGTCCGGCGGCGGCTCGGTCACCTCGGCCTGGCTCGGCGCCGAGAAGCTCGCCGTGGCCACGGACGACGGCCTGGTGCGGCTGTGGCAGCTCAAGGGCCACGACGAGCCGGTCGAACAGGCCTTGCTGCGCGGTCACACCGGACCGGTCGCCGCGGTCGGGCTCAGGCCGAAGGGCGACGAGGTCGTGACCGGCGGTGCGGATCGCGCGGTGCGGCTGTGGGACGTCGACCCGCGCGACCCGGCGGTGCGGATCTGCGAGCAGGCGGTTCGGCCGATGAACCGCGAGGAGTGGCGGCGGTACTTCGGTGACCTGGACTTCACCCCGCCGTGTTGAGCGGTCACGAGAACGTGGTCCGGGTGGTGAGCCGTTAGCGGGGCGTTAGACGACAGGCGAACCTCTGGTGGACAATCCCGCCAGGAGGCGGCATGCCACGAGGGGAACGACCGCTGGGTCCGGAGGACACCGCGTTGCTGCGGTTCGCCGGCGACCTGCGCAGACTGCGTGACCAGGCAGGCAAACCGAGCTACCGCGAGCTGGCTCGGCGGGCCAACTACTCGCCCACGGCGTTGTCCGACGCGGCGGGCGGGCGGAAGCTGCCGTCCCTCGCGCTGACGCTCGCGTTCGTCCGCGCCTGCGACGGCGATCCGGCGCCCTGGACCAGGCGGTGGCGTGAGCTCGCCGCCGAACACGCACTGCCACTGCAGACCAACGCACCGTATCCGGGAGGGGAACCGTTCGGGGAGGACGACGCGCCGAAGTTCTTCGGGCGTGAGTTCCTCGTCGAACAGGTCGTGGAGTCGGCCAGGGCGAAACAGCTCACCGTTCTCGTCGGAGCCTCCGGGTCGGGCCGCACCTCCCTCCTCGCCGCCGGACTCAAGCCCGCGCTCGGTGACGCCGTGCTGGTCACGCCGACCCACGACGCGCTGGAGGACCTCGCCCGCGCCCTCGCCGAGGTCTTCGGCGACACGACGCCCGCGCGGCTCGCCGAGGAGCTGCGGCGCGACCCCGACCACCTCCGGTTGCGGATCCGCCAGCACCGGCCCGGCCTGACCCTGCTCGTCGACGACGTCGAGAAGGCGCTGGACCAGCAGGACTTCGTGACCGCGCTGAGCCGTTGCCCGCACCTAGTCGTCGCGGTCCGCGCCGACCACCGCGCCCGCTGTCACGAGAAGGGCCTGCGCGGCAACGAGATCGTCATCGAGCCGATGAGCGCGGACCAGCTGCGGCGCGCGATCACCGAGCCCGCCGCCAAGATCGGCGCCACGATCGAGACCGCCGTGATCGCCCGGCTGGTCGCGGACGCCGCCAACCAGCACGCGCTGCCGTTGGTGCAGCAGGTGCTCACCGAGACGTGGCGGCGCAAGCGCGGCATGACGTTGTCGCAGGCCGGGTTCGAGGAGACCGGTGGCATCGAGCACGTCGTCGGACGGGCCGCGACCGCGTTCTTCGACCGCCTGACCCCCGACGACCTGGCGGAGGCGAAGCGGGTCCTCCTGCGGCTGGTCTCGGTGCAGCGCAACGGGATCGTGCAACGCCGCAGCCGCAGACTGGACGTCGAGTCCCGTCTGCTGGACCTGCTCGCGCAGGCCAGGCTGGTCACGCTGACCGAGGACGGGGCCGAGCTCGCCCACGACGCGCTGCTGCGCTGGCCGCGGCTCACCGAGTGGATCGACGAGGAGCGCGAGAACCTCCGCACGCACGAACAGCTCGTCACCGCGATGGAGCTGTGGGAGGCGAGCGACCGCGACCCGATGGCGCTCTACCGCGGCGCCCGGCTGCGCAGGGCCAGGGAGCTCGGTGAGTTCCTGACGGTGCGGGAACGCCGGTTCGTCGCTCTCAGCGCCAAACGCGAGACACGGCGCTCGACGGCGTTGATCGCGGTGGCGGCCGTGCTGATCGCGCTCGTGCCCGGCACGGTCGTCTACTCGCTGTCCACCGAGCGCAGGATCACCGAGCTGCACGACCGGGAGCTCGGCGGCAAGGCGATCTCCGAGTCCGAGGCGCTGATGGAGCAGCGGCGGCCGTACGCGGACAGGTACGCGCTGGTCGGCTACAAGGTCAACCCGTCGATCGAGGCCGAGAAGGTGCTGCGGCTCGCCAACGCGATGACGCGCGGGATCCCGTTCACCGGCACCCCGGCGGACGACGCGCTCGTGCAGGTCGCGCCGCTCGGCCAGCTGGCCGCGGTGACCGACGAGGACGGCACCGACCGCATGTGGGACCTCGACGAGGACCGCGCGACGCAAGGCAAGCGGTTCCCCGACGGCCACCGGGTCGTCAAGCTCGCCCAGCATCGCGCGGTCACGCAGGACCGCACCGGACAGCAGCACCTGTGGGCCGTCAACAGCGCCGGCGACATCACCTATCTCGCGCGGCTCGCGGACCGGTTCCGGACGCTCGACCTGAGCGTGGACGGCGCGCGGATCATCGGCAAGATCGGCGAGGTGGCCGAGGTCGGCCTCCCGACGCCGGACGCGTCCGAGCACCTGGAGCTGTACGACCTCAGCGATCCCAGGAAGCCGCGCCCTTTGTCGGTGCCCGTGCGCGACGCGGAGTCCGTCGCGCTGAGCCAGGACGGCCGCGAGCTCGCCACCGCGGTCTGGGACGCGGCGAACGGCACCTCGACGATCGAGTTCTGGCGCGTCGGCGGCACCTTCGAGAAGGCGGTGCCGTCGTTGACGCAGCAGGGCTACGTCCGCGGCCTCACCTACAGCAGCGACGGCCGGTGGCTCGCCGTCGAGCACTCACCGGAGTCCGTCGTCGAGGTGTGGCAGCGCGTTCCGGACAGGGCACCGGTGCTGCGCGCGACGATCGACAGCGTGCTGCGCACCGGGGCGCGGGTGACGTTCTCCGACGACGACCGCGTGGCCGTGGTGCGTGACAACGTCTTCGAGGTCCAGCGGCTCTACACCTCCGGGCGTCCGGCCGACCGGCTCGTGTACGTGTCCGGGCAGGGGCACTCGACGCCGGCGGTGTACCGGCCGCAGTACGGCGACTTCCTCGTGCGCGGCGGGGGCCAGAACCCCGAGCTGCTGCCGTACGACCTCGACAGCGCCCGCATCATCAAGAAGATGTGTGAAAAAGACGGTGCCCGGCTCACGGACTCCGAATGGGTGAAGAGCTTCGGCGAAGTGGAGCGCGTGGAAGTCTGCTGAACCGCCTTGATGTGTGGGAAACAACCCGGAGTTGGCCAAACACGCATTGTGAACCAGAGATCCACTCTCTAGGGTGACCGAGTGCGTGCGTTCACAAGGGGACTTCTCGGCATCGCCGGGTTTCTCGCGCTGTGGGAGCTCTTAGGACGCTCTCCGCTCATCCCTGCACACGCGCTTCCACCACCGTCCGACGTGTTCGGTGAGCTGGTCACGCAACTGACTTCGCCGGAGTTCCTCCGTCATGTCGTGGCAACCGTCCTGGCACTGCTGATCGCCATCGTGATCGCGATCGCGATCGCCGTGCCGAGTGGACTGGTCCTCGGCAGCGTCCCGGCGGTGCGGCACGCGACCCGCGCGGTCATCGAGTTCCTGCGCCCGATCCCTTCTGTGGCACTGATTCCGCTCGCCCTGGTGATGCTCGGCTTCGGCCCGGAAACCAAGATCACCCTGGCCGTGTACGCGGCACTGTGGCCGATCCTCTTCAACACCATCTACGCCCTGGACGAGCTGGACCCGTTGCTGGTCGACACCGCAAGGGTTTTCGGCACCGGCCGCACGGGCGTGCTGTTCCGCGTGGCGCTGCCGAGCGCGTTGCCGTTCGTCCTCACCGGAATCCGGCTCGCGGCGACGACCGCGCTGGTCGTGATGGTGAGCGTGGAGCTCATGGCGGGCAGCCAGGTGGGCCTGGGCTACTTCATCATGGAGGCCCGCAGCGGGCCGGGACGGATGGACCAGGTGCTGGTCGGCACGGTGGTCGCGGGCGCGATCGGCGTCCTGCTCAACAACGGTCTCGAACGCGTCCGCCGGCGATGGGTGGCCTGGTGACCAGGTTCCTGCAGCGGTGGACCGTGTTCGCCGGGCTTGTCGCCGTGTGGCAGTTGCTCGGCTGGTTCGCGGACGACCCGTTCTTCCCGCCGCCGTCGAAGATCCTCAAGGCGGCCTGGGAGTGGTGGGTGCTGGAGCCGTCGAACGTCACCGAGCACGTGGTGCCGTCGATCGTGCGGCTGCTCGGCGGCTGGGCCATCGCCTCGGTGATCGGCGTGTCGCTGGGCCTGCTGCTGGGCCGCTCCGAGCGGGCGATGGAGTACGCGGGACCGCTGCTCGTGTTCCTGCGCTCGATTCCGCCGCCCGCGCTGGTGCCGGTGTTCCTGTTGCTGTTCAAGGCGGGCGCGTCGATGCAGCTCGCCACGATCGTCTTCGGCGTCGTGTGGCCGGTGTTGCTCAACAGCGTGGACGGCGCCCGTTCCGTCGACGTGACCAAAGTGGACACTTCCGCGGTCTTCCGGATCCCGCGCTGGCAGTGGGTGCTCGGCGTGGTCCTGCCCGCCGCGTCGCCCAAGATCTTCGCCGGGCTGCGGGTGTCGTTGTCGCTTTCGCTGGTGCTGATGGTGATCTCCGAGCTCGTGGGCACGGACAACGGCATCGGTTCGCAACTCATGCAGGCACAACGCGAGTTCGACTACACGCGCATGTGGGCCGGCATCGTCCTGTTGGGCGTGCTCGGCTACGGACTCAACACCGCGCTTCTCGCGGTGGAACGCAAGGTCCTGGCGTGGCAACCGAGGAGTAGGGATGAGCAACATGCTTGAGGTGGCCGATCTAGGCCACACCTACGGCGACCACGAGGCCATCGGAGGCCTTACGTTCACCGTGCGCGCCGGGGAACTGGTGTGCGTGGTGGGACCGTCGGGGTGTGGCAAATCAACGCTGCTGCGCACGATCTCCGGGCTCGTCGCGCCATCGCGCGGCGACGTGTCCCTCAACGGCTCGCATCTCGCCGTGGTGTTCCAGGACTACTCGCGCTCGCTGTTCCCGTGGCTGACCGTGCAGGGCAACGTGGAGTTCCCGCTGCGCAGCCTGCCGCGCGCGGAACGCCGCGCACGTGCCGCCGAGGCGCTGGAGTGGGTCGGACTGTCCGGTGCGGCCCGCAAGCGCCCGTGGCAGCTTTCCGGCGGTATGCAGCAACGCGTGGCGATCGCGCGCGCTCTGGCCTACCGGCCTTCGTTGTTGTTGATGGACGAGCCGTTCGCCTCGGTGGACGCGCAGACCCGTTTCGAGCTGGAGGACCTCTTGCTCCGCGTGCGCCGTGAGCACGACACGACCGTTCTGGTCGTCACGCACGACATCGACGAGTCGGTGTACCTGGGTGACCGGATCCTCGTGCTGTCGGGCTCTCCCGCCCGGCTGGTGGCCGATCTGGAGGTGCCGCTGCCGGCCGAACGCGACCAGGTGACGACGCGGACCGACGAGGGTTTCGTGGCGCTGCGGTCGAAGGTGGCGCGGCTGCTGAACGTCGGCAAGCCGTCGCTGGACGTCGAGAAGTGGGCCGCTGCCGAGCGGGAGTCGCTGAGCGAGAGCGTTTCTTCCTGACGGACGCGCGGAAACGCGGACACAGATCAGCCCCGGACCGCCGTGGTCCGGGGCTGATCTGTGTCGCACGGGAGACGGGGCCGGCGGGAGGGCCTGTCGGCCGACGAGAAGCCGTCGCCCGTGCGAAGGAGGGTGTGCAAGCTGAGCACGGCGAGTACTCGCGCTCGGGGGCAGAGCTGCGAGCACCCGCCGGTCGTTCCCCGTGAACTGCCAAGAACGGCTTAGAAGTGGATGTCGATGTGGTTGCCGTTGGCGACACCGTGGTCGAGCACGTCGTTGCCCGCGACCTTCACGTCGCCGATGACCTGGCCGAGGTCGTGGTGGAGGTCGTTGTGGACCTCGCCGACCTGCGCGACGTCCTGAACCACGTTGTGGCTCACGTCGACGACGTTGTGGACGTCCGCGACGTCCTTGACCAGCACGTCGGTGTTCTTGACCAGGACGTCGGTGTCCACGACGTGCTTCGCGAGGACATCGGTGTCGATGTCCTTGACCAGCACGTCCGACACGCCGGACACGTCGTGCAGGTTCGCCACGTCGGTCACCTTGGTGACGACGTCGTTGCCGGTGGCGATGTCCGAGACGTTGGAGACGACGTGGGTGCCCTTCAGCACGGTGGCGTCGAGGGTGTTCGACACGTCGCCCAGGCCGGAGAAGTCGGAGACCAGCGCGGTGAGCGCCGAGGGGGCGGCCACGCCCGCCAGGCCGTTCACGCCCGCGACGCTCTCCACGTTGCCCGCCACCAGCTTCAGGGTGTCCACGGCGGGCAGGTCGGCCGGCAGGCCGGCGGGCAGCTCGCCGCCGAGGACGCTGCCGACCGCGTCGACGTTCGCGACGGACGCGGCGTCGAGCACGAGGGGCAGGATGTCGTGCACGTCGCCCGCGGTGATGTCGCTCAGGCCGGCGGCCTCCAGGCAGCCCAGCGGGTCCTGCTGGAACGCCTCACGGGCGTCGAGGTCGGTCAGCAGGCCGAGGGTGAAGTCGTGCAGGGTGATCTGCTCGGTCTGCACCGTGGTGCCACCGGTCTCGACGGTGGTGTTGCCCGTCTGGACCGCGGTCGGGCCCGTCTGCACCGTGGTGGTCTCGGTCTGCGGCTGCTGCATGGGACTCAAGCTCCTGTAGCTGAATCGGGGGATGTCGAGTTGAACCGTATGGATGAACGACATCCCCCGGCATCGGGAGTTGGCCCCAGATCGTGACGAAACGAGATCCCTAGGGGGACGGTCTCACCCGTTAGGGGAGCCCGGGGAGTCACCCCAGAGGGGGAGATTCTGCCCTCAGGGGCCGACGTAGTTCTCCGCGAAGGTCGCCCGGTAGGCAGCCGACTCCGCCAGGTGCTCCAGGCGCGCCTGCGCCAAGCGTCCGAAGAACGGTGAGCCCACGTCGGTGTGGATCATGTTCACCATCCACTGGGAGAACTCCTGTGCCCGCCAGACGCGGCGCAGGCAGTCCTCGGAGTAGGTCTTGAGACCGGTCTCCGAACCGGTCGCGTAGAACTCCGTCAGTGCACGTCCGAACGTTGCGGCGTCGTTCAGGGCGAGGTTCATGCCCTTGGCGCCGACCGGCGTGATGATGTGGGCTGCGTCACCCAGCAGGTAGAGCCGTCCGTACGACATCGGTTCCACGACATGGCTGCGCATGTCCAGCACGCGCTTCTCGATGATCTTGCCCTCGGTCAGCGACCACGCGGAGCCGTGGAGTGCGAACCGCTTGTGCAATGCTTCCCAGACCTGTTCGTCGGACCAGTCGGAAGCATTAGTTCCGACCGGCACCTGGAGATAGAACCGGGAAACGGTCGGAGACCGGAGCATGTGCCCCGCAAAACCATCCTCGTGCAACGCGTAAATGATGGCTTTAGTCGACGGAGGGGCCTCTGCGAGAATTGCCAGCCACTCAATTCCGTGGTGATGGGTGAATTCTGTCAGCACCCCCGCGGGAATGGAGGGCCGGCTCACACCGTGGAACCCGTCACATCCGGCGACGAAGTCGGACGTGACCTTCGTGCGCACCCCGTCTGCGCTGGTCCAGGTCACGGACGGCTGAGAGGACGTCAGGTCGTGCAACTCCACGTCGCTCACGGAGAACCGGATGTCACCCCCTGCTGCCAGGAATGACCCGATGAGGTCCTTGACGACTTCCTGCTGGGGATACACGTAGTGCTGGCGGCCTCCATACAGGTCGCTGTACGCCACCTGGAAGGCCTGTCCGCTCACGCGGAATTCACACGTTCCGTGACGGTCTGCTTCCATCAGCAAACGATCCGCCAGGCCGAGTGACTCCAACATGGTTACAGAGCGATGTTCCAGGACTCCCGCCCGTGGCCGGGTTTCCACATGAGCACGACTAGCTTTTTCGAGGACGACGCAGTCGATACCTGACTGCTGGATCAAGTTTGCCAAGGTCAGACCGGCCGGCCCGGCGCCGATGACGGCTACAGCGCGCTTCAACTGGGGATCTCCTAGCCCTAGACCTGCTGTGCTTAGATGCTCACCGCAGGTAGTGGACTGGAACCTGCGCGTGTCGGTCAACTGGGGTCTTTTGGAGCAGTATCACTACTCTGAGTGGTTGACCGTCGCGCTCACCCCGCAACGACGACACCGCTCCGACAGGAGAGTGCTCCCGATGACTCGAAGAGTCCGCCGTATGGCCGTCCGTGGCATCGCCCTTGCCACGATGCTCGCCACCGTGGCGAGCTGTGGACTGCTCGGCGGCAAAGAGCCGGCGCCCACCACCGACGCGAACGGCCAGGTGGAGAAGGCGAAGATCACCTTGGGGGTCCTGCCGATCCTCGACGTGGCCTCGGTCCACGTGGCGATCAAGAAGGGCTACTTCAAGGCCGAGGGTCTCGAGGTCGAGCTCAAGACGATCCAGGGTGGTGCTCAGGCGATCCCCGGCCTGATCAACAAAGAGCTGGACATGACGTTCGGCAACTGGGTCTCGTTCTTCGCCGCCCAGTCGAAGGACGCGGCCAAGCAGGTCGACGGCATCAAGCTCATCGCCGATGGCTACCAGGCCAAACCCGACATGTTCCTGATCCTGGCCGCCGGTGACTCGGCGATCAAGAGCCCCAAGGACCTGGCGGGCAAGACCATCGCGATCAACACGTTCAAGAACATCGCGGAGCTGACCGCGAAGGCGACCCTGGAGGCCGCGAACGTCGACCCGAAGTCGGTCACGTTCAAGGAGATGCCGTTCCCCGACATGCAGGCCGCGGTCGCCAACAAGACCGTCGACGCGGCGTTCATGGTCGAGCCGTTCATCACCCGCGCGCAGCGCGCCGCCGGCCAGGTCAAGATCCTCGACGCGGCCTCGGGCCCGACCGACAACATCCCGATCGCGGGCTTCGCGACCAGCGGCGCGTTCGCCAAGGAGAACCCCAAGACGGTGGCCGCGTTCCAGCGCGCGATCGCCAAGGGTCAGGCCGACGCCGCGGACCGTCCCACGGTCGAACCGCTGCTCGTCGAGTACGCCAAGGTCGACAAGGAAACCGCTGCTCTCGTCCACTTCGGTTCCTTCCCGACCACGCTCGACGCGACCCGGCTGCAGCGGGTCACGCAGCTGATGCAGCGCTACGGGCTGCTGGACAAGGAACTCGACGTCAAGCCGATGCTCATCCAGCCCTCCGGCAGTTGACGAACAGCGCGGGTGGCTGTGATCGCGCCGTGATCACGGTCGCCCGCGCTGCCGTTTCGTCCGGATGAATTATCGGTAAGGGGCCGTTTAGCCGCCCTGCTCGAAGTTGTTGATTCTCGAACCAGCTGTTTTTGTCGTCCGAACGGCGGTATGAGAACCGTGCGTTTTACACCAAGATCCACCAGGTTTGCTGCTATTAAACGGGGCGGGGAGTGTTGACGGTGCGCGGTCGAGAGGACCAGCGAGGCATCGACCGGTTCCGCCTACGCAACTGGCGGCTGCGGAGCAAGCTCGCGGTGGTGTTGTTGGTTCCGGCCCTGAGCACCGCGACTCTCGCGGGCCTGCGCCTGAACACCCAGCTCGACGACGTCGAGCTCTTCGGCACCGTCCAGCGCGAGCTCGCCGTCAGTCACCAGGCTGCGAAGGTGGAGAACGCGCTGCAGGTCGAGCGCGACTGGGCCGTGCAGTGCGTGGCCGCCGGCAGGCAGAACGCGTGCCCCGAGCACGCCGCCCGCACCGGCCTCACCGACACGGAACTGGGCAAGTATCGCGACTCGGGCGCGACGACCACGACGATGAGCGCGCCGCTGCGGGAGGCGTTCGGCAAGTCGCTGCAGTCGCTGGACAACCTGGCGAGTCTGCGCGTCACGTTGCTGAGCACGAAGTACCCGGACATGGCCGTGATCGGTGCCTACAACCAGATCATCGCCTCGCTCGGCCAGGTGCACCGCGCCGCGATCTCCAGCCTGAGCGAACCGGCGATCGTTCCGCTGGTCGCCGCGGCCCAGGCGCTCTACCAGGCGCAGGAACAGCTCGGCCAGCAGAACTCGATCCTGACCGCGACCGCGCTGCGCAAGGGCTTCGCGCCCGGTGGCGCGGACGAGCTGCGGGCCGCGCAGTCCCGGCTCGACGCGGCGTTCAACGAGTTCAACGACGTGGCGTCCGCGCAGAACCAGCAGAAGTTCCAGGACAAGGTGTCCGGCTCCTCGGTCGACGGGCGCAACCGGCTGGTGAAGCTCGCGCTGGCGCAGGACGCCGAGGACAAGCCGGTGTCCATCACGGACGCCGAGGTGCTCAAGATCGGCCAGGACACCGCGAACCTGGTGCGGGAGGTCGCGGCGGACCTGGAGAGCCAGGCCGACGCCACCACCTCGCACCTGCAGAGCATCGCG
Organism: Lentzea sp. NPDC004789; assembly: GCF_053601075.1. Classification (NCBI taxonomy): domain Bacteria; kingdom Bacillati; phylum Actinomycetota; class Actinomycetes; order Pseudonocardiales; family Pseudonocardiaceae; genus Lentzea; species Lentzea sp. NPDC004789. Next base: position 36,184 of record NZ_JBSGBE010000024.1, read on the forward strand.
CGCACCGACGCGTGGCGGGACGCGGCACTGGTCGCCGCGGCGCTGCTCGTCGCGTTCGGTCTGATGGCGATGGTCGCGCAGTCGATGCTGCGGCCGCTGCGCATCCTCCGCCGCAGCGCCCTCGACGTCGCCCGCAACCAGCTGCCGGAGGCGATTCGCCGCATCCGTTCGCACCGCGACCCCGAACGCGCCGCGGAGGAGGCGATCGTCCCGGTGCCGCTGAACACGACCGAGGAGGTCGGTCAGGTCGCGCGGGCGTTCGACCTGGTGCAGCGCGAAGCCGTCCGCCTCGCCGTCGAGCAGGTGGCACTGCGCGCGAACGTCAACGACATGTTCATCAACCTGTCGCGGCGCTCGCAGGCGTTGGTGGAACGCCAGATCAGCGTGATCGACCGGCTGGAGCAGGACGAGCAGGACCCCGATCACCTGGCGTCGCTGTTCGAGCTCGACCACCTCGCCACGCAGATGCGCCGCAACAGCGAGAACCTGCTGGTGCTCTCCGGCACGACGGTCAACCGCCGCGTCACCCGCCCGGTCGCGATCGCCGAGGTGCTCGGCGCCGCGGTGTCCGAGGTCGAGAAGTACGCGCGCGTCCAGATCGCGCCGACGCCGGACATGATGGTGCAGGGCCGCGTGGTCAACGACCTCGCGCACCTCATCGCCGAGCTGCTCGACAACGCGACGGCGTTCTCCAAGCCGACCACCAAGGTCACCGTGCGCACGATCGAGACCCGCAAGGGCGAGGTCGCGATCCGCATCCACGACCGCGGCGTCGGCATGCAGGACGCCGACATCGCCGAGTCCAACGCGAAGCTCGCCGAGCCGCCGGAGGTCGACGTCTCCGTGGCCCGCGAGATGGGCCTCTACGTGGTCGGCCAGCTCGCCAAGCGGCACGAGATCCGCGTGACGCTCGCGAACAACGACGACATCGAGGGCGGCGTCACCGCCCAGGTGATCCTGCCGGTCTCGTTGCTGCACAAGGGCGCGCCGCCCGCGTTGCCGCTGCTGCCGTCGGTCACCTCGACGATTCCGCCCGGTGCGGTGGAGACGACCGGCGAGGGCCTGTCGGGTGTGCCGAAGTGGACGCCGGAGTACCCGGTCGTGCTGCCGTCGGCGTCCGAGGTCTCCGACGAGCCCTCCGGCCGGCACCGCATCGAGCAGACCTCGGCCGACGGCCTGTTCACCGCTCGCGTCGAGGCCTCCGAGACGTCCGGTGAGGACGGTTACTCCTACGAGCCGCCGATGGAACGGCCGGCCGAGCCGGTCGCGCCCGCAGACTCCGGCGATCCGGCGACCGAGATCTTCCCGGCCGTCCGCGACGTCGAGGAGATCGACGCCGACAGCCTGTCGCGGTGGTTCCAGACGCCCGCCGCGGTGCCGCAGCGGGGCGAGGCCACCGTCGTCAACGTCAAGGCCGTCGACGTGCCCGCAGACTCCACAAAGGACGTTCCGGCAGCGGAGCCGGGACACGAAGAGTCCGAACCTCCCACGGTGAACGGTCTGCCCAAGCGGCAGCGTTCGCCGGAACCTTCGAAGTCCGAGGCACCAACGGCGGTGCCGCGCGCGGTCGCCGACTTCGCCGAGTCCGACTGGGGATCGGCCGACGAGGGCTGGCGTGCCGCTGGGGCGCTGGAGAACAGCGTGCCCGCGCAGACGACGGAGAACGGCCTGCCCAAGCGCGTCCCGAAGGCGCGCCTGGTGCCCGGTTCGTCTCCCAAACCGTCGTCACCCGTTCCCCAGCTGGCGGCCGTCGTGACGGGAGGCCGTTCCGCGGAACGACTCCGGCAGCGGTTCGCCACGTACCAGAAGGGTGTCCAGCTGGGCCGTGAGTCGCTCTTCGACTCGGCCGTCGGCGGCATCCCCGTGATCGCAGAAAGGGAACACCAGTGACCACCGCGACTGAGGAACTGGACAACTTCAGCTGGCTGGTCGAGGACTTCGTCAGCAGGGTCGCCGGTGTCGCGCACGCGATCGTCGTCTCGGCCGACGGTCTGCTGCTCGCCTCGTCGGACCGGCTCCCGCACGACCGTGCCGAACAGCTCGCCGCTGTGTCCTCCGGCCTGGTTTCGCTGAACCTCGGCGCGGCGCGTTGCTTCGAGGCGGGTGAGGTGAAACAAACCGTCGTCGAGATGGAACGCGGCTATCTTTTCCTGATGTCCATCAGCGACGGGTCCTGCCTCGCCGTGCTCGCCGCGCCCAACTGCGACATCGGGCTCATCGGTTACGCGATGACCCGGCTGGTGGAACGGGTCGGTCTCCAGCTCACGCCGGAGATCCGTGCCCAGCTGCACGTTTCCATGCGAGCCTGAGTAGAGAGAAGTTCCCCATGAGAGACGGTGCTCCGGGTCGTCCGGGGTCACCTGGGGTGGACCTGACCGCGATGTCGGCGAAGATCGTCGTCGCGGGCGGGTTCGGCGTCGGCAAGACGACGTTCGTGGGCTCGGTTTCCGAGATCACCCCGCTGACCACCGAAGCGGTCATGACCCAGGCATCGGTCGGAGTCGACGACCTGTCCGCGGTTCCTGACAAGGTCACCACGACGGTGGCCATGGACTTCGGCCGCGTGTCGCTGGACAAGGACCTGATCCTCTACCTGTTCGGCACACCTGGACAGCACCGGTTCTGGTTCATGTGGGACGACCTGGTCCGCGGCGCGATCGGCGCCGTGGTGCTGGTCGACACGCGCCGGATCGACGAGGCCTTCGCGCCCATCGACTTCTTCGAGGACCGCGAACTGCCGTACGTGATCGCGGTGAACTGCTTCGACGGCCTCATGCACCACCGGGCCGAGGAGGTGCGGGACGCGCTCACGATCCCGTCGTCCGTGCCGATCATCCCGTGCGACGCGCGGAACCGTCAGTCGACGAAGCAGATCCTGATCGCGTTGGTGGAGCACGCGTTGCGCCAGCCCTCGTTCGCTTGACCCGCCCTCGCCGGAAGCCTCTGCCCGCACGCCGCGGGCAGAGGCTTTCGCCTGTGCGGGCACCTGCGAAGGTCTCTGGACCGTGCCAGTGCTGATTGACTCTTGACTTTTCTTGTGCGCCAACGCTTCAGCGATACAGTCGAGGAGCAATCACCCTGCATTGCGAGGAGATCCCTGTGTTCCTGCGCAAAACTGTCGCTGTGCTGGCCAGCGCCGCCGCCCTGTCTCTCGGCGTCGTGGGCACCGCACAAGCAGCTCGCACCATCACCTACGACTCGACGGGTGCGGCTCAGTACGAGTCGTACATCACGGAGGCCGTGAAGGTCTGGAACGGTGACGTGAAGAACGTCCAGATCAAGAAAGCCGCCGCGGGCACCCGTGCGAACTTCACCATCGTGTCCGACCCCGGCTGGCCGCGCGCGCAACCGACGTCGCTCGGCAACGGCAAGATCTGGATCGGCAAGGAGGCCGTGGACCAGGGGTACAGCAAGGTTCGGATCATCGCCCACGAGATGGGTCACATCCTGGGTCTGCCCGACATCAAGCCCGGCCCGTGCTCCAGTCTGATGTCCGGTTCCACCGGCGGCGTCGACTGCCAGAACGTCCACCCGAACGCGGCGGAGAAGGCACGGGTCGAGCGGGCCTTCGCCGGCACCGCCAAGGCCGACCTCGCCGAGAGCGTGGACGCGGCCTGATCGCGCCCGGTGGGTCTCCCGCGGCTACCGCGGGAGACCCACCACCAGATCGACGCCCAGCGCCCGCAGTTCGTCGTGGTCGCCAGGGCCGCCGATCACGTGCACGCCCGCCGACCGCAGCAACGGCACCATGAGCGCCAAACCCCGTCGTGCCAGTCGTTCCGACGGCGGTGCGGCGAGCCGGAGGCCCCAAACCGGGCTGCGGTCCACAGTGGACAGACCGGTGAAACCGCCGCCGAACTCGTGCAGCAACACGTGGACGCCCATGTCGTGCAGCACTTCGAGGTTCTCCTCACCGTCCGGCATGGACCGCACGTCCAGTGCCAGGAACAGCGACGAGGCCGGGAAGGCGCAGTCGCGCAGGGTGGCCCGCACGTGCGCGGCCAGGTCCTGGTCCCGCGACTGGTCGCGCGACAGCCGGATCAGCACCGGCTCCCCGCGCGAACACGCGTCGTGCAGCACCATCTTCCCGACCCGTGCGGCCAGGCCCAAAGCATCGGCGTAGGCCACGACGTCGTCGTGCCGCGACGTGCCCCACCTCAGGGACGCCTCGACGAAGGCGAGCGAGCCCGACACCCACGACACCGGCGCGTACTCGACCGAGATCTCGCCGTTCTCGAAGGCACCGGGCATGGCCGCGATCCGCGCGAATCGGGCGCGGTCGGCGACATCGGCCTCGTGGTCGTAGATCGCCCACTGCCTCTTGCCGCCGGCCTCGGCCCGTCGCAACGTCGAGTGCGCCCGGCGCAGCACCGCGTTCGGATCCACGCCGGGCCCGGAGGCGTGCACGAAACCGATCGACGTGGACACCGCGACGCCCGCGCCCTCCAGGTAGACCGGCTCGGACAGTTCGTCGTCGATCGTCGCGGCGAGCGCGGCCACGTCCGGTGACCCGTGGATCAGCACCACGAACTCGTCGCCGCCGACCCGTGCGACGACGGCGTCCGGCAGCACCACCCGCAGCCGTCGCGCGACCTCCACCAGCACCGCGTCCCCGGCCACGTAACCCAGGCCGTCGTTGACGATCGTGAGGCTGTCGACGTCGAGGTAGCCCAGCGTGCACGGCTCGCCGGACGCCAGCGCCGACTCCAGCTTGTCGGTGAACGAGGCGCGGTTCGGCAGTCCGGTGAGCAGATCGGTCAACGACTGGTGCCGCAACCACTCCTGCAGCATCCGCTGTTCGGTCACGTCCTCGATCAGCGCGACGTGGAACTTCGGCAGTCCGTCCGACCCGCGCAGCACGGACAGCACGACGTTCGCCCACACCGTGTCGCCGTTGCTGCGCACCAGTTGCCACTCGCGCCGATCACTGTCCACAGAGGACGCGATCATCCGCTCGCAGGCCGCGGCCAGCGCCAGCGCGTCGGCCTCGGCGAAGAGCTCCTTGGGCATCTCCTCGTGGCCGAGCATCCGCGCCAGCGCCTCGTTCGCCTCCACGACCGTGCCGAGCAGGTCGAAGATCGCGATGCCCACCGCCGTCGACGTGAAGACCTGGGCGAACCGGGTCTCGCTGTCGTGCAGGTCGCGCTGCGCGTCCTCGACGGCCTTCAGCAGCGCGTTCTTGACCTTCTCCTGCTCGGAGAACAGCTGGTCGCGCGTGGCGCGCACGTACCCGGCCGCGAGCTCGCCCAGCACCTCGGGAGAGACCTCCGGCCCGAGCACCTCCAGCGTCCGCCGCAACGAGTCCGGACCGGTGAACCGCTTGCGCACCAGCCATTTGCCGACGGCGAAGGCCTCCTGCCCAGCACGCAGCCGGGCGGCGTGCTCGTCGAGGTGCTGCGTCAGCTTCCGCCGTGACATCGGCGAGTACGCGCTCTCGATCAGAACAGCCGCCCAGCGCTGTGCGAGGGGCGAGGTGGTCATCAGGGCTTGCGGCCCACCGCGGCGTAGAGGTTCGCCTTCGACGGGTCCTCGCCGACGTCCTCCGGCGTCTCCGGCCGCCACTGCGGCGTGAACACGATGCCGGGCTCGACGATCTCCAGGCCGGACAACATGTCCGCCACCTGGGCGCGCGTCCGCGGCGTGATCGGCTCGGCGGTCTTCGCGAAGATCTCCGCACCGGCGGCCATGGCCGCCGGCATGCTGTCCGCGGTGAAGTGCGACAGCGCCAGGTGCGAACCGGACGAGAGCGCCTCCACGTAGCGCGACAGCACGTCCCACGGGTCGTCGGAGTCGGGGATGAACTGCAGGACGCCCACGACCAGCAACCCGATCGGCTGCGAGAAGTCGAGCAGTTCCCGTGCCTGCGCCACGATCTTCTCCGGCTCGCGCAGGTCGCCGAGCAAGGCCGTCACGTTCGGCTCGTCGGCCAGCATCAGCTCGGCGTGCGTGATCGCGACCGGTTCGAAGTCGACGTACACGACCTTCGCCTCAGGCGCGACCTCGTGCGCCACCTCGTGCACGTTGCCGACCGTCGGGATGCCCGAGCCGAGGTCGAGGAACTGCCGGATGCCCAGACCCGCGAGCTCCAGCACCACACGGCGCAGGTACGCCCGGTTGCGCCGGGCCATGTCCCGCACGGGCAGCACCCTGATGAGCGCCTCGGCCGTCTCGCGGTCCGCTTCGAAGTTGTGGCCGCCGCCCAGCAGGTAGTCGTAGATCCGGGCGGAACTCGGCACGTCGACGTTGACACCCTCCGGAACCCAGCTGACTCGATCGACCACAGCACACCTCTCGCGATGCGAATTCTGAGCGTCGACAACCCTACTGGCGGCAGATGTAGGCCGAACGAATGAATTCCGCTATCACTCGAATGGTGTTCAGAGGATGAACCAATCGGTGCAACCGCTTGCGAACCGGAACTTCACCGGTCCGTGCGGTGCACTCCCCATCACGAACATCCCCAGTTCGTCGACCGCCGCGGTTTCGTGGTCCCCCGAAGGCGTCACGAGCGTGACCGATCCGGACGCCGGCATCAGCTGACCGGTGATCCCCGCCGCCGACACCTCGACCTGCAGCGACACGCCGTCCGCGTCGAACACCAGCTGCCGCGCCGTCGCCGTGGACCTCGCACGCTCGAACAGCGCGTCGTCCAGCACGGAGTCGTACGACGTGAGCAGCAGCAGTTCCTCGTCGACGGTCCGCCAGGTGAACGCGGCCTTCGCGGCCTCGACGAACTCCGGCGGCACCTCCTCGGAAGGTGTGCTCAAGGCGTCCCGCAAGGCGTCGAGCAGAATTTCGTCACTGTCCCAGTCGTGCCGCACCCAGCACACCTCCTCTCGCTGACGACTTCCTCTGGGGCGATCCCAGGAACGCTGCGATCGCGGGGGTCTTGCGCAACTTCTCCAGGCAACGTATCCGCGTCGGGCCGATGCTGCCGACCGGCATCGCGAGCTCGTCGCTCACGACCTGGTAGCTCGGCGGCGGGTCGGTCATCAGCTTCGTCAGCAACCGCTTGCACTGGTCCGTGAGCTCGGCGAACCCGTCCCGCAACGCCTGCCGCCGTTCCGCGGCCAGCAGGTCCGCCTCCACGTCCGCGTCCACCTGCTCCGACTCCAGCGCGTCGGACTCCGACAACGGGTCGTAGAGGTGCGTGCGCTGCTGCACGCGCAGCACGCGCAGGCACTCGTTGCGGGTGGTCGTCATGATCCAGCCGGGCAGTGCCTCCGGCTCGCGCAGCCGTCCGATCTGCTCCACGAGCCGAAGCCACAGCGTCTGGTTCACGTCGGCCGCGTCCGCGGGGCGCAGCCGGTGCTTGTAGATCACCGACACCACCAGCGGCGTGTAACGGTCCACGATCTCGTTCCACGCCGACTGGTCGCCCTCGGCCGCCGCGCGCACGAGCACGGCGATCGGGGATCCTGCGGTCACGTCGACTCCTTGCGGTCACAACTGGCGGAGGCCGAGGTTGCTCACCAGATACAACTATTTGACGAAAACTCCGTAGCCGGGGTGGAACTCGTCGCCGGCCAGCAGCTTGTCGCGCGCCTGACCGGCGCTGATGCCGTCCGCGGCCATGACTGCGGCGATCCGGCCGGTCAGCCACGGCGCCGAGAAGGACGTGCCGGCCCAGTACGCCCAGAGCGCGAACCCGGTGAAGTCCGGCTCACCCGGCAGCTTCCACTCGCCCTTGAGGTAGGTCGAGGACCGGTTGCCGATCGCGCACGCGTTCACCCAGTGGCCGAAGCTCGAGTAGCACGCGGGGATGATCGAACCGTCGGCGTTCTGCGCGAGCGCCGAGACGGCCGTCACGCCGCAGAACGCGGCGGGCCAGCTCGGTCGCTGGTCGCCGCGGTTGCCGGCGGACGCGACCACGACGATGTCGCTCGGCAGGTTCTGCAGCGTGAGGCGCAGCGGTTCGGACGCCACGTCGTCCTCGGTGTAGCAGCCGAGCGAGAGGTTCAGGAGGTTGATCTTCTTGCGGCCCAGCTCCGTGATCTTGCGGCAGAGCGTCTCCTCGTCGCCGAGGCCGTTGGGGTCGAGCGCGACCTCCGGGTCGAACGTGACGCCGGGTGCGGCGCTCTGGATGACGCCCGCGACGAACGTGCCGTGCCCGCCCTGCAGCGCGAAGAGGTCGCCGGAGCTGTAGGCCTTGTCGACGTCGTCGGCTTCCTGGGTGTACCGGCCCTTGAACCAGTCCGCGTGCTCGCTCGTCGCGTTCTGGGCGATGCCGGTGTCGATGATCCCGACCCGGATCGCGGAGTGCCGGTCGTCGGCCTTGGGCGCGGACAGCGGGTCGGTGGGGCGGGGGCGGTCGCCGGGGTTGCCCATCACGTTGCCGCCGTGGCCGACGATCACGTGGTGCGGCTGAACGAGCGGCACCCGCTCGTTCGGCCAATTTCGTTGATCCCTCAACAATCGCACGATGCGCGGAATGTCTTCGGCGTTGTTCGGCAGGATCAGCCGCGCCATTCCCGCGAATCCCTCGCCGGGGCGGGCGTCGATATTGTTCTGCCGCAGTTTTGCGATCACCCGGTCGAGATCGGCGGTGCCGACCAGGAGCTGCCCGGGTCGATAAAGGAATTCCCGCCCGCGTTCGGCGTAGAAGCTGATGTTCTTGTCATCGGCGATGAGCTGCTGAAATGCTCTTTCGTAAAGCTCAGAACGTTCCGACGGTTTCGTCACCAGGGCCTCACAAAGTAGCGTCGACTCTCCACCCCGACCGAGCTTGATCAAACTACCACACCGGTTAAAGTGACGCCGTGACCGACTTTTGTGCGGAGGACGCGCTGGAGGCCAGGCAGCGCAACCCGCGTGCGGCCGTCGAGATGGCTCGCGAGGTGCTCCGCACGACGGAAGATCGCTCGGAATGGGCGATCGCCGAACGGGCGATCGGACTGGCGTTGCGCGAGCTGCACGACTACAGCGGCTCGATTCGCCACCTGCGCCGCTCGATCCGCATCGCCACCGACGCGTCGTTGCCCCGCCTGTCCGCTCTGGCGCAGATGAGCCTCGCGTGGGTGCTCGCCTACACGGGCCGGCACCGCGCCGCCCTGCGCGCGCTGGACGTCGCCATGCCGGAGCTCTCCGGTGCCGACGCGGTCGCGGCGCTGATGCAACGCGGTGTCGTCTTCCACTACCTCACCCGCTACGACGACGCCCAGCGCGACTACACCGCGGCCATCGGCGGTGCTCGGCGCGTGGAGGACAAGTTGGTCGAGGCGCGCGCGTACAACAACCGCGGGCTCGTGCGCGCGTACGTGGGCAACATGCGCGAGGCGGCCGCGGACTTCGACGTGGCCGCTTCGCTGCTCGGTTCGCTGGGGCAGGAACTGGGCGTCGCGGACGTGCACTGGAACGCGGGCATCATGGCGACGCGGTCCGGTGACGTGCCGGCCGCGCTGACGTTGTTCGACAAGGCCGACGAGGTCTACCGGCGGCTCGACGTGCCGCGGCCGGCGCTGCTGGTGAACCGGCTGGAGCTGCTGGTCTCCGTGCCGCTGGTCGACGAGGCCCGTGCGGCGGCCGACCGGGCGATCACCGAGCTGAAAGCGCTGAAGAACCCGTTCGCCACCTCGGAGGCGTTGTACTTCCGCGCCCGCATCGCGCTGCTGGACGACGATCCCGACGCCGCCAACGCGTTCGCGGCCGAGGCCCGCCGCCGGTTCCGCCGCGAGCAACGGCCGCTGTGGGCGGCCGGTGCGCGCTACCTGGAGCTGCACGCCGCGGTGCTGCGCGGGGACCGCACCCGGCCGTTGCGGCTCGCACTGTCGCGCGTGGCCGCCGAGCTCGACGCGATGGACTGGCGGCTGCCCGCGCTGGAGGCCCGGATCGACGCCGGACTGGTCGCCGCCGACCTCGGGCATCGCGCGCGGGCGGTCGCGGAGCTGTCCGTGGCCGCCGCCGCGCGAACACGCGGACCGGCCGGGCTGCGCGTTCGCGGCTGGTACGCGGAAGCGTTGCGGCGCAAGCTCTCCGGCGACGTCCGCGGCACGTCCGCCGCGCTGCGCCGCGGTGTTTCGCTGCTGGACGAGTACCGGGTGTCCCTGGGCGCGGCCGAGTTGAGGGCGTCGACGGGCGTGCAGGGGCAGGCTCTCGCGTTGGAGGGGCTGAGGCTGGCCGTGGCGTCCGGGAACGCCGGGCGGGTGCTGTCGTGGACCGAGAGCTGGCGTGCGGGGGCGCTGCGGATGAAGTCCGTGTCGCCGCCGGACGACCCGCGCCTGGAGGACGCGCTGGCGTCGTTGCGGGCGGTGTCCGCGGACGTCGAGTCGGCGCTGCTGGCCGGCAAACCCGCCGGGGCGTTGCGGGCCAAGCTGGTTCGCGCCGAGCAACGCGTCCGCGACCTCACCCGGCAGATGTCCGGCGGGGGAGCGGTGTTCAAGCCGCCGTCGGTGGCGTCGCTGGCTTCGGCGCTGGGGACCGCCGCACTGATCGAGTTCGTCGAGTACGACGGTTCGCTGATGGCCGTGGTGCTGGCGGGTGGCCGGGCCTCGCTGCACTCGCTCGGTTCGCTGGACGGCGTGGTCCGCGAGATCCGGTTGCTGCGCTTCGCGTTGCACCGGCTGGTGACGCTGCCGCCGCAGCTGCCGAACCTGGCCGTGGCACGGTCTTCCGCCGCGCACGCGGCTTCTCTTCTGGCGCAACGGTTGCTGGCACCGCTGGCGGCCCGGATCGACGGACGGCCGTTGGTCGTGGTGCCGACCGGGGCGTTGAACGGCCTGCCGTGGGCCGTGCTGGAACGCCAGGTGACCGTGGCGCCGTCGGCTTCGGTGTGGCTGCGCGCCTGCTCGGCCGCCGACGCGTGCGGGGAGGCGGTGCTGGCGGCCGGGCCGCGGATGACCGCCGCGCCCGCGGAGATCAAGGCGATCAGCTCGCACGTGCCCGGCCGTGTTCTCGTGGACGCCGAGGCGACCGTGAGCGCTGTTGCGTCCGCAATGGACGGTGCCGCGCTGGCGCACATCGCCGCCCACGGCTCGTTCCGCGTCGACAACCCGTTGTTCAGCGCCTTGGAGCTGGCCGACGGGCCGTTGACCGTCTACGACATCGAGCGCCTGCGGACGCCGCCGGCTCGGGTGGTGCTGTCGGCGTGCGACACCGGGCAGTCGGCGGTGCGGCCGGGGGACGAGCTGATGGGGTTCACGGCGGCGCTGCTCGGGCTGGGCACCCGGACGTTGATCGCGCCGGTGGTGCCGGTGCCCACCGACGGCACGGCGCCGGTGATGGTGGAGCTGCACCAGAAGCTGGCCGCGGGGATGGCGCCCGCGGAGGCCCTGGCCGCGGTGCAACGGGCCGCGGCCGACGACGCGGCCTACGCCGCTGCCGTCGGGTTCGTGTGCTTCGGCGCGGGCTGATCACTTCGGCGGCGGCACGCGGTAGAGCTGCAACGCGCTCTGCCCCGAGCAGCCGTACTCGCCGGGCTGGGTCTGCACGCGGGGCGGGTACCACGCCGCAACGGTGCCGTCGGCGAGTCGCACGCCGTTCAGGCACGAACTGCCACCACTGGCGATGATGCCGATCGCGCCGTTCTCGACGAAGGCGTCCAGGCGCGGGTCCGCCCACGGCAGCTTGGTCCGCGCGTCCACCGGCATCGGCGGCAGCTCGGCGCGCAACGCGGCGAGCACCTCGTCCCGGGTGGGAGCGGCCGGCAGTTCGGCGAGGATCTTCTTGAAGGCTTCGGGATAGGTGTCCGGCACGCCCGTCTGCTGGACCGGCGGCGGTGTGATCGGCCTGGGGTTCTCGGGGCAGCGGATGCGGTCGGGGCCGCCCTTCGTGACGCCGTAGTAGGTGAAGTCGGCGCGGTAGCAGGCGGTCACCGGGTTCCTCTGCCAGAGCCGGAAGGACGGCGGATCCTCCGCGGTGCCGGGGTCGTAGATGCGGAACAGCAGCGTCACGCGGACCTTTTCCGGGTCGTTGGTCGGGCTGTCCGTGATCCCGATGACCGCGAAGTACTTCGGGTCGGTGTTCCCCCACAGCGCGGAACGGGCGTAGGCGTTGCCGTCGATGCCGACCGGGTAGGCGATGCGGTCCGCGACCTCCTGGGCCTTCCGGTCGGTGGTGTTGTTGCCGTCCGGTCTCGTCACGGCGTACATGGCCCAGCCGAGCACGGTCATCACGACCAGCAGAAGTGCGACCCCCAGGGACTTCATGCCCGTGCACGCTAGTGCCGCGGCGGGGTGGCGCGCGCGAGTACTTCTACTCAACGCCCATTCCAGAACGGCAGCGTTTCGCTTAGGTTGCTCCGCATGACAACGAGGTCGTGGTGGGGCTGGGGCACCGTCGAGGACGCCGTCACCCCCGCCGAACGCCGTGCGCTGGTCGACCGGGTCCGTGCCGTGCTGCCGGACGCGGACCTGACGTTCCACGCCGCGCCCGATCCCTCGTCGCTGGACGTTCCGCCGCCGCGGATCCGGCCTCCCGGTGAGCTGTACTCCGTCGACGCCGTCGATCGGCTCGCTCATGCCCGCGGTCAGGCCTACCGCGACGTCACCAGGAACCTCGCCGGTGAGGTCGGGCCGTTGCCGGACGCGGTCGCGCGGCCGCGGACCGAGCAGGACGTCGTGGACGTGCTGGACTGGTGTTCGTCCCACGACGTCGCGGTGATTCCGTTCGGTGGCGGCACCTCCGTGGTCGGCGGGGTCGAGCCGCGGGACCTCGGACGGGTCGTGACGCTGGACCTCTCGTCGCTGGACCGGGTGCTGGAGGTGGATCCCGTCAGCCGGGCCGCGCGGATCCAGGCCGGGGTGTTCGGGCCGTCGCTGGAGACGCAGCTGAAGCCGTTCGGGTTGACGTTGCGGCACTTCCCGCAGTCGTTCGAGTTCTCGACGCTCGGCGGCTGGCTCGCGACCCGTGCCGGCGGCCACTACGCCACGCTCTACACGCACATCGACGACCTGACCGAGTCGCTGCGGGTCGTGACCCCCGCCGGGGTGTCCGAGTCGCGGCGGTTGCCGGGGTCGGGCGCGGGACCGTCGCCCGACCGGCTCTTCCTGGGCTCGGAAGGCACGTTGGGCGTGATCACCGAGGCGTGGCTGCGGTTGCAGTCGCCACCGGTGTTCCGCGCCGGTGCCTCGGTGCGGTTCTCGTCGTGGGAAAGGGCGGTCGAGGCGACGCGGCTGATCGCGCAGTCGGGGTTGCACCCGGCGAACTGCCGGCTGCTGGATCCGGCGGAGGCGTTCCTCAACGCCGGTGCGGCCTCCTCCGTGCTGGTGCTGGCCTTCGAGTCGGCTTCGCACCCGGTCGACGCGTTGCTGGCGCGGGCGCTGGAGCTCTGCGGTGACGGCGAGGTGGTCGAGGGCGCGGCACGGCAGTGGCGGAAGTCGTTCCTGCGCATGCCCTACCAGCGCGACGCGATGGCCCAGCACGCGATGATCACCGAGACGTTCGAGACGGCCTGCACCTGGGACCGGTTCCCCGCGCTGCACGCCGCCGTGACCGAGGCCGCGACCAGGGTTCTTCGGGACGTGTGCGGCGCCGGCATCGTCACGTGCCGCTTCACCCACGTCTACCCGGACGGCCCGGCGCCCTACTACGGCGTCTACGCGCCGGGCCGGTGGGGCGGCCTCACCGCGCAGTGGGACGAGATCAAGGCCGCGGTGTCGGAGGCGTTGATCTCGTCCGGCGGCACGATCACCCACCACCACGCCGTCGGCCGCGACCACATGCCCTGGTACGCGCGTCAGCGTCCATCGGTGTTCGGCCTGGCGCTGTCCGGTGCCAAAGCCGCGCTGGACCCGGCCGGGGTGCTCAACCCCGGCGTCCTCACCACACGATCGACCTGAGGATCAGCGCCGCCACGAACACGACCGTGAACGCGAGGTCCAGCCCGAACCCGCCGAACCGCAACGGCGGCAACACCCGTCGCACCGGCGACAGCACCGGTTCGGTCACCGCGTGCGTCACCCGCCGCGTCTTCCACACCCAGTCACCCCGCGCCTCCAGCGTGACCGCCCAGTCCACGATCATCCTGCCGATCATCACGAGGATGAACAGCGTCAACAGCCACCCGAGCACGAAGCCGACCAAGCCGAACAACATGGCCTCCCTTTGTCCTGTATGTCCATGAAGCCACACGAATCTGAGAGGCGCCTGGCAACTCGCTGAGACAGTATTCAGGCTGTGGCGTACGACGAAGGCCTGGCCCATCGCCTGGGCGATGCACTGGGGCCGTTGCCGGGCATCATCGCGAAGAAGATGTTCGGCGGCATCGTGTTCATGTGGAACGGGAACATGCTGGTGGGGGTCATGGGCTCGGACCTGATCGCCCGCGTGGGGCCGGAGGGGCACGCCGACGCGCTGGCCCAGCCCGGTGCCAGGGTCTTCGACTTCACCAGGCGGCCGATGAACGGCTGGGTGGTCGTCGACGGCGCGGTGGTGGCGGAGGACGCGGCGCTGGACGACTGGATCGCGCGGTGCCGTGAGTTCGTGGAGGCGCTGCCGCCGAAATGAGCCTCGTGGAGAGCGTCCGGGCGGCGCTGGACGGCTACCGGTACGTCTCCGAGACGTCGGCGCTCGGCGGCGTGGTGTTCGAGTGGGACGGTGATCCGCTGGTCGGTGTCGTGGACGACGAACTGGTCGTGCGCGTTCCAGGTGGCGGCTGGGAAACCGTCCACCACGAGCCGGATCGCGGGCGGCTGCAACGGATGCTGCTCGACCACACCCGCCACCCCGTTCTCCGTCAGCTCGCGGTCACCTGCCTGGGGCACGTCGGGCGGCTGGAGGGCGAGGTGCTGGCCGAGGTCGTGCCTCGCCTCCAGGAGCTGCCCGAGGACGCGTTGCAGGACATCGAGAGCTACCGCGGGTCCGGTTAGTCCCGACTTTCGGACGTGTTGAGCCACCGGCCAACTACGTAGCGTGCCCTCCGGATTCCGAGGAGGGGAACGAACCGTGCGAAGAGTTCTGGCGGGAGCAGCGGCGCTCACGCTCATCACCGCGGGCCTGGTCACACCGGCGACGGCGGCACCACCCGCCCAGCCCGAGAAGCAGGAGACGCGACGGTCCGACGAGCAGCCGCACGAGCTGGAGGTCAAGCGGCGCGCGTTGAAGCAGCAGGCGCTCGAGAACGTGCTGACCGGGGCGGCGAAGACGGAGAAGCGCGGCAGCAGCACCGTCGCGAAGGTCGGTCAGAAGCAGGGCAAGGACCAGTACGTCGAGCTCAAGCGGGAGAAGACCGACAAGATCTTCGTGATCCTCGCGGAGTTCGGCGACGAGCGGCACCCCGACTACCCCGACCGCGACACCGACCCCAAGACGGCGGGGCCGCAGCGGTTCGACGGGCCGCTGCGCAACCAGATCCCCGAGCCGGACCGGGCCGTGGACAACACGACGATCTGGCAGCCGGACTACAGTCGCGCGCACTTCCAGGACCTGTACTTCTCGCACAAGAAGAACGCCAACTCCGTCGCGAACTTCTACGACAAGCAGTCGAGCGGCAGGTACACGGTCGACGGCACCGTCACGGACTGGGTGAAGGTCCGCTACAACGAGGCGCGTTACGGCCGCAGCAACGGTTACCCGTGCGGTGACAACATCTGCGACAACGTCCGCGAGCTGGTCAAGGACGCGGTCAACCAGTGGGCCGCCGACCAGAAGGCCGCCGGCCGAACCGCCGAGCAGATCAAGGCGCAGCTGGCCGAGTACGACCAGTGGGACCGCTACGACTACGACGGCGACGGCGATTTCAACGAGCCCGACGGCTACATCGACCACTTCCAGATCGTGCACGCGGGCGGTGACCAGGCCGACGGTGACCCGTGGCAGGGTGAGGACGCGATCTGGAGCCACCGCGGCTACGCGTTCAAGAACTACTCGACCGGGCCCGGTACCAACAAGCTCGGCGGCACGCAGATCGGTGACACCGGCATCTGGGTCGGCGACTACACCATGCAGCCCGAGAACGGCGGCGTCGCCGTGTTCGCGCACGAGTTCGGGCACGACCTCGGGCTGCCCGACCACTACGACACCAACGGCGGTTCGAACGGCGTCAACTGGTGGTCGGTCATGGGGCAGGACCGGGCCAACGCGCCCGGCGAGGCTCCCGGTGAGCGCCCGAACGAGTTCTCCGCGTGGGACAAGCTGCAGCTGGGCTGGCTCGACTACGAGGTCGCGGTCGCGGGCCAGGAACGCGTGTTCGAGCTCGGGCCGCACGAGTACAACACCGCGAAGGCCCAGGGACTCGTGGTCGTGCTGCCGGACACCTCCAAGTCCTACGACTACGGCACGCCGTTCGCCGGTACCAAGATGTGGTGGAGTGATCAGGGCAACGGCCTCGACCACTCCATGACCGCACCGCTGGACCTGCGCGGCAAGAAGTCGGCGTCGGTCACGCTGAAGGCGCGCTACGACGTCGAGAAGGACTACGACTACCTCTACGTCGAAGCGTCCAATGAGGACGGCAGCTGGACACAGCTCGACGGCACCGCCGGTGGTGCCGCGTTCGCCCGCGACTCGGCCGGGGCGCCCGCGATCACCGGGACGTCGGGCGGTCAGTGGGTGGACGTGAACGTGTCGCTGGACGCGTACGCGGGCAAGAACACCAAGCTGCGCCTCGCCTACCGCACCGACGGTGCCGTGTCGCTGCAGGGCTTCTTCGCCGACCAGATCACCGTGACCGCGGACGGCACACCGGTGCTGACGGACGGCGCGGAGACCACGTCGCCGTGGACCACGCGCGGCTTCCGCACGACCACGGGCAAGGAGACGAAGACGTTCGACCAGTTCTACGTCGCGTCGAACCGCACCTACGAGTCGTACGGCCAGTACAACAAGACCGGGCCGTACCGCTACAGCTTCCCGGACAAGCCGCACTTCGTGGAGCACTTCCCGTACCAGGACGGCCTGCTGGTGTCGTTGTGGAACACGAGCTTCCTCGACAACAACGTCAGCGAGCACCCCGGTGAGGGCCTGATCCTGCCGATCGACGCCAACCCGGCGCCGATCTACAACCTCGAAGGTCAGCGCTGGTCGACCTCGGTGGCCGGCTACGACGCGCCGTTCTCGCTGCAGAAGTCGGACTCCTTCACGTTGCACGTCAACGGCAAGGCCTCCTACGTCCGCGGTGCCGCGGCTCAGCCGGTGTTCGACGACACCAAGCAGTACTGGTACGCCGAGCAGCCCAACGCGGGCGTGAAGCTGCCCGCGGCCGGCGTCGGCCTGCGCGTGCTGCGGCAGT
Organism: Lentzea sp. NPDC004789; assembly: GCF_053601075.1. Classification (NCBI taxonomy): domain Bacteria; kingdom Bacillati; phylum Actinomycetota; class Actinomycetes; order Pseudonocardiales; family Pseudonocardiaceae; genus Lentzea; species Lentzea sp. NPDC004789. Next base: position 53,348 of record NZ_JBSGBE010000024.1, read on the forward strand.
CCGGCACGTCGATGACGGTGAAGTTGTTCAAGACGAAGTAGTTTGAAGCGCATGACCTCTGCTTCAGACATGCTGGCCGTCGCCGTCGAAGAGGCGCGGATGGGACTCGCCGAAGGGGGAATTCCCATCGGCGCGGCGCTCTTCGACGGCGACGGCCGTCTGCTGGGCCGGGGCCACAACCGCCGCGTGCAGGACGGCGACGCGTCCATGCACGCGGAGACCTCGGCCTTCCGCAACGCCGGCCGTCAGCGCAGCTACCGCGGCACGACCATGGTCACGACGCTGTCGCCGTGCTGGTACTGCAGCGGCCTGGTCCGCCAGTTCGGCATCTCGAACGTGCTGATCGGCGAGGCGACGACGTTCTACGGCGGCCACGACTGGCTGGCCGAGCACGGCGTCGGCATCACGATCGCCGACAACGCCGAGTGCATCGAGATGATGACGTCGTTCATCGCCGAACGGCCGGAGCTCTGGTACGAGGACATCGGCCAGGACTGAGCCGTTGACCTGGAGCGCGCTCCAGGCCGTAGGTTGCAGGCATGTCCTCCGTGCTGATCACCGGCGCCAACAAGGGCCTCGGCCACGAGACCGCCCGTCAGCTCGTCCTCGCCGCTCACACTGTGTGGCTGGGCAGCAGGGACTTCACGCGCGGGCAGGAGGCAGCCGACCGCCTCGGCGCCCGCCCCGTCCAGCTCGACGTCACCTCCGACGCCTCGGTGGCCGCGGCGGCCGAGACCGTCGGGGAGCTGGACGTGCTGGTCAACAACGCCGGCATCGCTCCGGAGTGGACGGAGTCCGGCGTGGTGGGGGCCGCTGAGCTCACCGCGGACCTGATGCGCGAGACGTTCGAGGTCAACCTCTTCGGCATGGTCCGCGTGCTGCACGCGTTCCTGCCGTTGCTGCAGCGCTCCGCCGCGCCGGTCGTGGTCAACGTCAGCAGCCGGCTCGCCTCGCTCGCCACGGCGGCCGCGGGCAGCGGCTACCCCGGTGTCGCCTACCCGGTGTCCAAGGCCGCGGTCAACATGGTCACGGTGCAGTACGCCAAGGCGTTCCCGGACATGCGGATCAACGCCGTCGAGCCGGGCTTCACCGCCACCGACCTGAACCGCGGTGCGGGACGGCAGACCGTCGAGCAGGGTGCCGAGATCATCGTGCGGATGGCGCAAATCGGTCCAGATGGCCCGACCGGCGGTTACTTCGACGCGAACGGTCCCCTGCCGTGGTGACTCAGGACGTGTAGCGCGCCACGGCCTCGTCGACCGACCCCAGGATCGTGAAGACGGAGTCCAGCCCGGTCGCCTCGATCGGGCGCAGCGCGGCGCGCGACGACGCCACGACGACGAAGTCGATCTCGGCGCGGGTCGCCCGCTGCTGACCGAGCACCAGCGCCTCCAGACCGGCCGAACCCAGGAACCGCACCCCGCTCAGGTCGACCACGACAGCGCGGTTGCCGGACACCACGTGGCTGTTCAGCGGTGTGGTCAGCTCGCTGCTGCTCGTGGTGTCGAGCTCGCCGGACACGTGCAGCACGACGACGTCGGCTGTGCTGCGGTCGACGACCACGGAGGCCAGAGCGGTCGGGTCGGGCACGCTGTCTCCCTTCGAACCTTCACACGGGGGTGTTCAGCACCCCACGTTAACCTTGCCATGCGAGAGCAGCCACCGTCCGCGCAACGAGGTGCGGCCTGCCTGCAGGGCCGCGTGGACGTGCTGGGTGAGCCGGGCGTGCAGCTCGTGGCACGCGGTGAAGCCGAGACGGACGTCGTCCGGCGGGCACTGGACGGGCAGCAGCTGGGCGAACGGGTCACCGCCGATCGTGTCGACGGCGCTCAGGAAGCCGACCAGTGCGCCGACCAGGCGCTGGTGCAGGCCGAACAACGACAGGGCGTTCACCAGCGCCAGCGTCACGGCCGGCAGCTCGTCGACGCCGGCGGGGTCGAGGTCGAGGTCGCGCAGCGTCACGGTGAACAGCACCGAGTGCGTTCGTTCGGAACGGGTGCCGTAGGCGTCGCCCTGGATGTCGCGCAGCACCGAGCGCATCTCGCGGCGCGGCTGCCAGAACGCGTGGTGCTTGCGCAGCTCGGCCATGCCCTCGTCGTCCAGCAACGCGGGCTGCGTGGTCTCCTGGGTGGTCTCGGTGAGCGAGCGCAGCGCCTCCTCCCAGCGCGCCTCCAGCGCCGCGTGGAACTGGGCCAGCGCCGGGTGGTCCTCCCAGCCGGCGGCCACGTCGTCGAACCCGCGCATCCGCAGCTCGTAGCAGATCCACAACGACAGCTGCAGGTCGTCGTCGAGGAAGATCTCCCTGGTGCCCGTGCTCACGAGCAGTGCCGGGCGGGGCAGTGGCGGCTCGCGGAGTGCGGCGACCAGGGCGGAGCTCATGTGGCCGCGGGGAGCGGGGAGGCGCATCAGGTTTCCTCACGCGTTCGGGCGATCAGCATGTCCACAAGGGACTCGGGGTCCGGGCAGCGTCGTTGCCGGGCGGCACCGCAGCCGTTGTGGCGCAACCAGTCCATCTGGCGCTCCACAGTAGACAGAGTGCCGCGATCGCGCAGCGCGACCGCGACGTGCTCAACGAGCTCCACTGCCCGGTCGAACGCGGGGGAGAGTTTTCCGGTGTGTGGATCGGCGGCCAGTCCGTCGACCCCGTCGCGCGACGCCCGCCAATATGCCGCCCGCAGCACGGAGTCGTCCACCCTCTGTTCGGAGGGTTCCGACACGACGAGGGCTCGGATCAGCTCCGCGAGAACGGTGACTTCCGTTGCCAGTTGCGGAATGTCCGCAACGCGCACTTCGACGGTCGGGTGGTTCGCCGAGGGGCGTACGTCCCAGTACACCATCGCCCGGTCCAGCAACGCCTGCGTCGAGATGATCGCCTCGACGGTCCGGTCGTAGTGCTCGGGGCCGTCCCACGACGGCGGCGGTCCGCTCACCGGCCACCGCGACCACACCATCGACCGCCAGCTCGCGTACCCGGTGTCCTCTCCTTCGTAGATCGGCGAGTTCGCGCTCAACGCCAGCAGCGTCGGCAGCCACGCCCGCAGCTTGTTGGACGCCCGCAGGGCCTCCGCCCTGTCCTCGACGCCCACGTGCACGTGCAGCCCGCAAGCACCCTGCCCGATCACGAGTCTCCGGTGCGAGTACTCGATCTGGTGATATCTGGGGTCGTCGGTGCCGGGAGGAGGTCCGGCCCTCCCGATCGGCGGCATCCCCGTCGCCACGAGCCGGCACCCGGCCTCGTCGGCGGCCCGCACCAGCACCCGCCGCGCCGCGCGCACCTGCTCGTCCAGCTCCTCGAACGACGAGGTCACGCCGGTGGCGATCTCGATCTGGAACGGCGTCAGCTCGCCCTGCACGTCGAGATCGCCCGGCGCGTGCGCGAGCTCGCGAACCCGCGGCGCGAGCGGGACCGGTCGTCTCGTCTCCGGATCCACCAGCAGGAACTCCTGCTCGACCCCAACCGTGTAGTCGTTCATCGGCGAGCGGGTACCCGGAGGCCGTGCCGATCAACCCCCAAGATCAACCATGAGACTTCGCCGCAGCGACCCGGCTGGACCGGGCTGGACGCGCCGCCGTCACGGCGGTGGCTTCCGCTACCTCGACGCGCAGGGCCAGCCCCTGAGCGCCGACGCCATCGCGCGGGTGAAAGCCCTGGTCATCCCGCCCGCGTGGCGCGAGGTCTGGATCTCCCCGCACCCCAACGGCCACATCCAGGCGGTCGGCTACGACGATGCCGGCCGACGGCAGTACCTCTACCACGAGAAGTGGCGGGCCGACCGCGACGCCGAGAAGTTCGACCGCGTGCTCAGGCTCGCCCCGCGGCTGAAGCGGTTCCGCGAGCAGGTCCTGAAGGACATGCGGTCGCGCGGCCCCCGGCGGTTGCTCGCCATCGCCCTGCGCATGCTCGACCTCGGTGTCTTCCGCGTCGGTCATGAGGAGTACACAGAGGACAACGGCACCCACGGTGTCGCCACCCTGCTCTGCGAGCACCTCAGCGTGCGCGGCGACCGCGTCCGGTTCCGGTTCCCCGCCAAGCACGGCGTCGAGGTCGACGAGGAGATCACCGACCCGCGGCTGGCGCGAGCCGTCCGGACGCTGCTCAAGGACCGGACCCCGGACTGCCGCGTCTTCGACATCACCGCCGACGACGTCAACGGACGGTTCCGCGAGCTGGTCGGTGACGAGTTCAGCGTGAAGGACCTGCGCACCTGGCACGCCACCGTGTTCGCCGCCCAGGCCTTCGCGGCCCAGGCCAAGCCCACCAAGCGGGCGGTCAGCGCGGTGATGAAGGAGGTGTCCGAACGCTTGGGCAACACCCCGGCCGTGGCCAGGAAGTCCTACGTGGATCCGCGCCTGACCGAGGCGTTCGAACGTGGTGAGGTGATCGGCAACGGCGACCCGGAGCGAGCCGTGCTGAAACTGCTCAAGCGGTCTTGAGGGCAGCGGCCGCCGCCGCGCGGTCGCACTGCCGGCACCAGGCGGCGCCCTGGGCCGCGGCCAGCGCGGCGAACCCGGCGAAGAGGTGCAGCGCATTGCTGCCGGGGTTGACGTTCAGGAAGTTGACGACCTGGTCGTCGTAGCGGGCGAGCCCGAGCCCGAACACGACGAGGAACAGCATCGCCACGAGCAACCCGGTGCCGCTCAACGCCTTCAGCCGCGGGGCCGCGAGCACCAGCGCTGCGCCGAACACGACGTGGATGGTGTTCTGCAACGGGTTGACGCGCAGCAGCAGAACCGAGGTGTCGGACTCGCCCGCGAAGGACGAGAAACCGGTCACGAAGAAACCGGCCGCTCCCCAGAGCACGAGCAGGGCGCCAGTGCTGATCGCCAGCTTCTGGGGCCACCGCAACCGGTTCATGCGGTCAGTATCGCGAAAACCGGACATTCCCGCTCGCCCATTTCACTCGTCCGCCAGGAGGTTGTGCCGCAGCTGCTCCAGCGACTTGGTGAGCAGGCGGGAGACGTGCATCTGGGAGATCCCGACGCGGCGCGCGATCTCCGTCTGGGTGAGCCGGCCGAAGAACCGCAGCACCACGATGGTCCGCTCACGCCGGGGAAGGCCCCGCAGCATCGGCTGCAGGGCCTCGTGGATCTCGACACCCTCCAGCGCCGGGTCGTCGACCGTGGAGGACTCCAGCGAGTCGAGCGGCGCGAAGGCGACGTTCTTCTCCACCCGCAGGCCCTCGTAGACGTCGGACAGCGGGATCCCCAGGTGCCGGGCGATCTCGGAGGGAGTGGGAGATCGCCCGGTCTTGTGCGACAGCTCGGCGGTCGCGCCGTCGATCGAGTCGCACAGCTCCTTCAACCTGCGCGGTACCCGCACCGCCCAGCACTGGTCCCGGAAGTGGCGGCGCACCTCACCGGTGATCGTGGGCACGGCGTAGGACAGGAAGTCCGTCTGCCGGCCCACGTCGAACCGGTCGATGGCGTTGATCAGTCCGACCGCCGCCACCTGTGCGAGGTCCTCCATCGGCTCGCCGCGTTCGCTGAAGCGGCGGGCGATGTGCCTGGCGAGCGGGAGGTACTCGCGCACCAGCCGGTCCCGCAGCGCGTAGTAGCGCGGCGAGTCACGGCCGGTGCGCGCGAGTTCCTCGAACGCCGCGTGCTGATCTGGCGTCAAGGCGCACCGCGATCAGACCTGTGGCGGTGGCGTGACGTCGCCCCGCCAGGCGCCGGTCTCGGTGCCGCGGTTCTCGATGAACTCCTTGAACCGCTTCAGGTCACCCTCGATCCGGTGGCCGACGACGCCCAGGGCGGCGCCTGCCTTCTCGGTGAAGGTCTCCGGGTCGTACTCCATCTGGAGGTGGACCCGCGTCGTGTCGTTGTCCAGGCGGTGGAAGGTGACCACGCCACCCTGCGGCGGCCCGTCGACCGTGGTCCACGCGACTCGCTCGTCCGGGTGCTGCTCGGTGATCTCCGCGTCGAACTCGCGGACCACTCCGCCGATCTTCGTGGTCCAGTGGGTCCTGGTCGGCGTGACCTGGTCGATCTTCTCGACGCCGTCCATGAACGCCGGGAAGGATTCGAACTGGGTCCACTGGTTGTAGGCCGTGCTCACCGGCACGTGGACGTCCACCGTCTTCTCAATGGTGGTCACGAAACCTCCTCCTCATGAGTTGCTTGCACCAGGTGAGTACCCAGGGCCCCGGTTGTTACACATCGTGTTCGGTCCACTCTGGACGGACACAACGGGTGGCGGGTCACTCGCGCTCCGCGCATCACGAATTCGCCCCTACCGGCCAAAACGACTGTGATCCACGTCATACTGATGAGCGAGTGGCTCGACGGTGAACCGATCCACCGGCTCCAACCTGTGGAAACGTCGCGTGGAGGGCGGCGTTTCACTTCGCCGGCGCCGTCCTTCACCGACAGTTCCGGACTTGGTGAGGACATGCTTCCTTCGGGTGCAGCCCATTTTTCCGCTTCTGTGCGGGATGCACTGTTCCGTCAGCCGGTCTTCTGCTGTCCGGACGACACTGCTCCAACCGGAGTGATGCTGGTGGAGAACTTTTTCAGCGGCCGGACAGAAAAAGAATTCAAGTTCTCCAAAGCTGCGTCGGCAGTGAACCGAACGGGTGACAGGCACCGCGGATGTGCGCATTTTCTGGCTAGTCTCGCTGGTGAGCGGGTTGTAGGAGGTTGAGCGGTGTTGACGTGCGTCGAGGTTCGCCGAGCCGCGGGAGGTCTCCGGTTATTCGTTCGTCCCCCGGCCGCACTGCGGTGGAGCGCGCGGCTGGGCTACGAGCGGGTGTCGGAGCTGCTGACCGCGATTCGTCAGGCGGAGTCGTGCACGGTGCCGGACGTGGCACTCCGGTACGTGCCGGACCAGCGCACCGGTGAGGCGGTGCTGGCGTGCGCCACCGGGTCGGTCGTGCTGGACGCGGACGACGTGATGTTGCTGCACGACGCGTTGCGCGCCCACATGCCCGACCGGATGCGGCCCCTGCCTGTCTGAGATCGAGTGCGGGGTTGCCCGTTGGGGCAGCCGATCGTGTCCTGCGGGACGTCACTGCGCTGGTCGTTCGCGCCGGGCGGGCAGGCCATCGTGGTGGGGTGATCCACGAGGTTGACGAGGCCCTGCGCCGCCTGGTCCGCGACGAGGCGCTGCGCGGTTCCGACCTGGACGTGGCGTTCGACGCGCCGACCAAGGACTGGGCGGCGCGGCGGAACGCGCCCACGGTCAACATCTACCTCTACGACATCCGCGAGGACATGCGGCGGCGCCAGCGCGGGCTGCTCAACGAGTACGACGCGCAGGGACAGGTCGCCGCCCGGCACCTGCCGCCACGGCACATGAAGCTGTCGTACCTGGTCACGGCGTGGACGCAACGCCCGGAGGACGAGCACCGGCTGCTCTCGGACCTGCTGGTCGGGTTCCTGCGCTACGACGCGGTGCCGCCGGGGCTGCTCGGCGGGTCGCTGGAGGCGCTGCAGCTGCCGGTGCCGATGACGGTCGCGCTGCCGCCGCCGGAGGACCGGGCGTTCGCGGACGTGTGGAGCGCGCTGGGCGGTGAGCTGAAGCCCTCGCTGGACGTCGTGGTGTCGGCGCCGGTGTCGTCCGGGCGCAAGATCGCGGCCGGGCCGCCCGCGCGGGAGGGCGTGCACCTGCACACCGGCGACGAGCGGGTGCGGCACGACGTGTCCGCGGACGGCGTGGGCATGCGCCGGGTACCGCGATGATCTTCGAGCGGATGGCCGGGCTGGAGCGGCGGATCCGGGTGGCGGTGGCGGCGCGCCGGGCCACGGACCCGAACCCGGACGACCCGTTCCGCGGGCTCTACCTGTCGGACGAGGTCATCGAGGCGTTGCTGGACAGCGGCCGGGAGCCGTTCGCGCCGTTCACCGAGACCGCCGCGGACGGCAGGCTCGGCCTGCTGGCGCGAAAGGCCCATCTGTCCGAGGTGGACGTCGAGCTGCTGCTGGTCGCGCTGGCGCCGGACGTGGACAGCCGGTTCGAGCAGTTCTACGGGTACCTGAACGACGACGTGACGCGGCGCAGGGCCACGGTCGGGCTCGCGTTGCGGTTGTGCGGGCTCGCGGAGGCCTCCTCGCAGGGGCGGGCGCGGCTCGACCACGGCAGTCCGCTGGTCAGGGCGGGGCTCGTCACGGTCGAGGACGCGGAACGGCCGTTGCTCAGCCGGTCGTTGCGGGTGCCGGACCGGGTCGTCGCGCACCTGCTCGGCGACGACCGGCCGGACCCGTTGCTGGCGGACTTCGTGACGCTGTCCGGGGATCCGGTGCCGATGCCGGGTGCCGAGCGGTTGGCACGCGGCATCGAACGCGGGGTGCGGCTCGTCTACCTGCGCGAACATCCCGGCGGTGGCGCGGCGGAGCTGGCCGTGTCCGCCCTCGCCCGCGCGGGTTTCCCGGCATTGCTGGTCGACGCGACGCGCCTGACGGACGCGCTGGCGGTCACCCGCGAGGCGTTGCTGCGGGGCGCGGGGATCGCGGTCGGCCCGGTGGACTCGGCGTTCGCGCTGGATCCGTTGCTGCACGAGGAGATCCCGGTCATCGCCTACGGGCCGGGGGCGTGGGAGCCGCGCTGGACCAGGATGCCGCCGTTGCAGCACGACGCCGTGCAGGTGCCGTTCGACGTGCGGGTGGCGTTGTGGCGCGCGGAGCTCGACGGCAAGCTCGCGCGGGGCATCGACCCGGCCGAGGTGACCGCGCACTTCGTCCTCGGCCCGACGCAGATCAGCAGGGCCGCGCACGCCGCCGCGGTCTCGGCGCTCGCCGACGACGGACTGGTCGACGTGACGCATCTCCGAGCCGGTGCGCGCAGCCAGAACGCGGGCGGTCTGCAACGGCTCGCGCGGCGCATCGAGCCCGCGGTGTCGTGGCCCGACCTGGTGCTGCCCGTGCCCGTCACGTCGCTCCTGCGCGAACTGGCCGCCCGCGCGAAGCACCGCGACCGCGTGATCGACGAGTGGCGGATGAGGCCCGGCGGTGGTCGCGGCCGGGGCGTCACGGCGTTGTTCGCGGGCGACTCCGGCACCGGCAAGACCATGTCGGCCGAGGTGATCGCGGCCTCGCTGGGCCTGGACCTGTACACGGTCAACCTCGCGACGGTCGTGGACAAGTACGTCGGCGAGACCGAGAAGAACCTGGAGCGGATCTTCGTCGAGGCGGCGGGCGTCAACGGCGTGCTGCTGTTCGACGAGGCCGACGCGATCTTCGGCAAGCGGTCGGAGGTCCGTGACGCGCACGACCGGTACGCCAACATCGAGAGCGCGTACCTGTTGCAGCGCATGGAGTCCTTCGACGGCATCGCGGTGCTCGCCACGAACCTGCGCGCGAACCTCGACGACGCCTTCACCCGCCGCATCGACGTGATCGTGGACTTCCCGCTGCCCGACGCGGATCTGCGCCGCGGCCTGTGGGACCGCTGCCTGGGCGGCGCGGTGCCGCGATCGTCCGATGTGGACCTGGACTTCCTCGCGGCGTCGTTCGAACTGGCGGGCGGGCACATCCGGTCGGCCGCCGTCACCGCCGCCTACCTGGCCGCCGCGGCCGGTCACGTGGTCGGCATGGTCGAGCTCATCGGTGCCGTGGCGCGGGAATACCGCAAGCTGGGGCGGCTGGTGGGAGAACGCGAGTTCGGCCGGTACTTCGAACTGGCCACCGAACGTCTGGTCGGGTAGTACCTCTGGCAGGGAGCGGAGAATGCGCGGACACGAACACGAAGCTGAGACCTCCTTCCGCCCCAAGGGCGACCGGATCCCGCACGAGGAGACGGACCTGCTGGGCCGCGCGGCCGCGGCCGGACGGCCCGACGTGCTCGGCCCCGCCGGCCTGCTCGGTCTGCAACGGGCCGTGGGCAACGCGGGCGTCGGCGCGGTCGTGGAGGAGGAGCGCTCGCCCGTGCACGACGTCATCTCGTCGGGCGGCTCACCGCTGAGCGCCGACGTGCGCGAGGACATGGAAGGCCGCTTCGGCCAGGACTTCTCGGACGTCCGCGTGCACACCGGTTCGGCGGCGCACGACTCGGCGAAGTCGGTGAACGCCCAGGCCTACACCGTCGGCTCGAACATCGTGTTCCAGCGCGACAAGTACGACCCGTCGTCGGACACCGGCAAGCACATGCTGGCGCACGAGCTGACGCACGTCGTGCAGCAGCGGTCCGGGCCGGTGGACGGCACCGACACCGGCGGTGGCGTGAAGGTGAGTGATCCGTCCGACCGGTTCGAGCGGGACGCCGTGGCCAACGCGGACCGGATCATGGCCGCGCCCGCTTCTCCCGTGCAGCGGTGTGCGGACCACGGTGATCACGGCGAAGCGGCGCACGTGCAGCGTGAGGAAGCGCCCGCGGAGGAGGAGACCGCGCAGACGTTCGTGCAGCGGGCGGAGGAAGAGGAAGAAGCCGCCGAGTAGCTTCAGATCCGGCGGAGCACCACCAGGGGGATCGGACGTGGAACGCGAACACACCCACCGACCGCCACCGCCTCAGGAGCAGGGCACGCGGCACCGGCCGCCGGCTCACGACCTGCTCATCGAGTTGCAGCGGTCGGCGGGGAACAGCGCGGTGGCCGACCGGCTGGCCGCCGTGCAGCGCGATGCCGTCGAGGTCGATCTGGAGGTGGCACCGCCCGCCGAACGCGAGCGGTTGCGCCGGCAGGGGATTCAGCTCCCGTCGGTGTCGGCGCAGGCCGCCGATCCGCGCGGCCACAGCCGGTACATCGACGGCCGGGTGCGAGCGGTCGGGTTCGGCATCTACCTGGGCGGCTACCTCGTCTACGTCGACGGCGTCGGCCTGCCCGTGTTCGTGCCCGAGTCGCACCTCGACTTCGCCGGCCTGCCGGTGACCACGCCGGAACTGGCCGTGCTGCCCGACCGGCAGTCCGCGCTCGGCGAGTTGTCCCGAACGGGCCCGGTGCCCAGGGGGACGACGCCGATCGGCTACTACTGGGGTGCCGGCGGAGCCGTGATCGCACCGACGACGTTCTCCTCCCAGTCGACGCCGAACCTGGTGCGGACCGCGCTCGCGGCGCGGAGCGAGCTGGCGGCCCAGGTGCAGCGCGAGCTGGCCGTGATGGCCATCGGCATCGTCGGCGGGATGCTGTTCCGCGCGGTGATCAACCGGTTGCTCCGGGTCGGTGGTGGCCGTTACACGCCACCGGCGCCGCGCCTGTCCGGTCCGGCCCAGCAGGCACGCGCGCTGGCGAACCGGTTGCGGCAGCAGGGGAAGCCGGTCATCGCGAACCTCGGCGGCGCCGGGTCGGCGCACGAACCGCCGCACGCGATCAACATCAACAACCAGGCGGTGGCACGCCGCGGCATCCCGAACCACGTGCACGCGGACGGAACCGACATCGGCCAGCTGTTCGACGCCGGTTCCGTGGACCAGGTGGTCGGCTACCGCATGCCGCCGTCGGTGATCGACTGGAACCGCGCGGTGCCCGGCATCCGGCAGGTGCTCGCGCCGGGAGGCACTTTCCGCTACTCGTACCAGGGCGCGAACGCCGATGCGCGGTTGCTGGAACAAGCGTTGCGGCGCGCCGGGTTCCGCAACGTCACGAACACCTCCGACGTGCTGGTGGAGGCCGTTCGCTAGCCGATCGGTGCCGGGGAGGCGGCTTGGGGTACCAGGACCGCGGGCGTTCCGGTGCCGTCCGCGGGCACGGACCACACGTCGTTGAGGCCGTCGTCGCGCTGGATCCCGTACGCGACGGTCCGGTCGTCGAGCCAGGCCGGCTGGTCGTCGACGGTCCGGGTCTCGGCGAGCTGGGTGATCCGGTTCGTGGCGAGGTCGAGCACGGAGATGCGCCAACCCTTCTGCGGATCGCCGTCGACGGCCTTCTTGTAGGCGATGCGGGTGCCGTCCGGGGACAGCGACGGGCATTCGACGTTGTCGTGGCCGGTCAACGGGCGGAGCCTGCGGGCCGCGAAGTCGCCCTCGATCAGGTACCGGTGCGGGCCGGTGGACATGGTGGCGTAGAAGCGGTTGTCGTCCGCGGTGAACGTGACACCCCAGAAGTTCGAGTCGGCCGGCCGTTGCGGCATGCCCTCGACGGTGAACTCCTCCAGCGACGTGACGAGCGTGCCGGTTCTCGCGTCGAGGATGCCAGTGCTGGTCGAGAAACCGTTGGCGGCGTAGGAATGCCCGTCGACGAACAGCGTCCACGCGACCATGCGGCCGCTCGCGGAGACCCTGGTGCGGTTCGGGAAACCGGTCAGCGGGATGGTGCGCAGTTCCTTGAGCTGACTGTCCAGCACGGCCAGTTCACCGGCCTTGAGGGCGCCGACCGGGCGCAGGCAGGAGATGGTTCCGCCGGCTGCGTAGACGCGGTCGCAGCGCTGTTCGGTGATCTCGCGCGGCCCGGCCGGATCCTGGCGGGACACGGTGGAGAGCTTGCCGTTGCTGAGCACCATCAGCCGCGGTCCGGTGCCGCTGGGCCGGGAGTTCGCGGCCTCACCGGGTGAGGCGCCGGAAAGCACGGTGTAGCCGACGGCGACACCGCCGAGCAGCACGGCGGCGATGACGGTGATCAGCAGGCGGTTCTTCACGAGGTGCGACGTCCCAGCAGTGCGGTGGTGGTGAGCAGGGCGAGCACGACCGCGACGGCGGCGGTCCTGGTGGCGCCCTCCGGGCTCCAGAACTGCCAGGCGAGCCCGAACAGCACGGAGGAACCGAGGCAGGCGAGCGCCTGTCCACTTTGGATCAGCGCGATGCCGGTGGTGCGCAGGCGTTCCGGCAGGACCGGTCCGGCCAGAGCCATCAGCACGCCGTCCGTGGCGGCGTAGAACACGCCGTAGAGCAGCACGACCAGCACCAGCAGCGGCCAGCCGCCGAGCGGGCCGAAGAGCAGCAGGTAGACGACGGTCAGCGCGCCGTAGCCGCACAGCATGATCTTCAGCCGGCCGACGCGGTCGGCGAGCGCGCCCAGCGGTGCGGCGAGCAGCAGGTAGACCAGGCTCGTGCCGACGGCGAGCAGCGGGAACCATCCGAACGCGAGCCCTTCCCGCTTCTGCAGCAACAGGTACACGAACCCGTCGCCGATCGTGACGAGGCCGAGCAGTGACGCGGCCAGCACGATCCTGCGGACGGCCGGGTCCTTGAGCAGGGCGAGCTGGAGAGGTTCCTTGCGTTCCAGCGGTTCCGGCCGGTCCTTGACGTGGAGCACGAGGACCAGCACACCGAACACCGCGATGCAGAAGCTGGTGACGAACACGGCGTCGAACGACTGTGTCGCTGTTCTTTGGGCGGACGCGGCGAGCACGGCCATCGCGACGAGCGGACCGGCGAAGGCGCCGATGCCGTCCATCGCGCGGTGCACGCCGAACGCCCGCCCCAGGTCACCGCTGGGCGTGGACAACGTGATCAGCGCGTCCCGCGGTGCGGTGCGCAGGCCCTTGCCCGCGCGGTCCGCGGTGATCACGAACCCGAGCGCGGCCGTGGAGCCGCCCGCGGCCAGCAGCCCGAGCTTGGCCGCGGCGGAGAGGCCGTAGCCGAAGCCCGCGACCGCCTTGCGCCGGTTCGTCCGGTCGGCGAGATAGCCGCCGACCAGCCGGAGGAGCGTGGTGGCGCCGGTGTAGACGCCGTCGATCAGCCCGTACGCGGCCGGGCTGAGCTGGAGGCCGACGACCAGGTACAGCGGCAGGATCGCGGCCACCATCTCCGACGAGACGTCGGTGATCAGGCTGACCGCGCCGAGCGCGAAGACGTTGCCGCTCAGCCCCTTCCAGTTCGCTGCCCGTGGTTTGTCGATCGTGGACAGGTACACGTCGGCCTCCAGCGCGGTCCGTCAGTGGCAGTTGGTGGTGCCGCTGTCGGTGTAGGTCTTGCCTGCCTCCGGCACGAACTGCCAGTCGAAGCTGTTGCTGTGCAACGTGAACTTCAGCACGCCGCGGGTGCCGGTGTTGCGGGCCTCGCTGTTCGGCTTGATCGTGCCGAAGCCGTAGGCGCCGGCGCCGCCCATGCCCGCGACGAACTGCCGGATACCGCGTGCGGTGTCGAGGCCGCCCGTGGGATTCTGCGGGGCGAACCGCTCGTACTGGTGGTTGTGCCCGGTGACGACCAGGTCCGCGTTGAAGTCGTACAGCGCCTGGAACAACGGCCGGGTCGCCGTCTCCGGAGCGTGGTTGGCGCCGCTGGTGAACAGCGGGTGGTGCCAGTACGCCGCGGTGCACGGCTTCGTGCTCGCCGCCAGGTCCTGCCGCAGCCACTGCTCCTGCGCACTGCCCACCGACATGCTGACGTTGGAGTTCAGCGACACGATGTGCCAGTCGCCGATGTCGTAGGAGTAGTAGCCCCGGCCCGACGGACCGGCCAGCGCCCCGAAGTAGTTGTAGTACCCCGTGGCGCCGCTGGTGTTGTAGTCGTGGTTGCCGGGAGTGGGCTTGGTGCGCGCCTTGTGCCGGCCCCACGTGGGCTCGTAGTAGGAGTTGAACTCCGCTGCCGTGCCGCTTTCGTAGACGTTGTCACCGGTGGTGAACACCGTGCCCTGGATGTTGTCCAGCAGCGCGGCCGTGGCGGTGTCACCGGAGCCGGAGTCCGCGATGTCACCGGCACCGACCCACACCGGGTCGCCCGCGGGTGGCGCCGTGCCGTCGGTGATCACGAGCTGCGGCGCCGTGGTGGCACCGGACTCGCGCGAGTCGTAGTCGGCGCCGTCCGAGTTGCTCGACGTGATGCCGATGCTGAACGTGCCGTTGCCCGTGATGTAGCTCGTCACGTCGATCTCGTACCAGGCGTTGCGCGCGACCGCGCCGAGAGTGCCGAGGGTGGCGCCGTCGACGGCGGGCTGGTTGTTCCAGGTGACACCGGTCTCGGTCCAGCTGACGTCGGACATCGACCGGAACGTGCCGCCGTTCGGGCTCTGCGCGTCGAAGACGTCGTCGACGTGGATGCGCAGCTTGGCACTGCTGACGCTGCTGGTGAGGCCGGAGACGGCGAACTTGAGGAACGTCCGCTTGACCGGCGAGTTGTCGATGCCGAGCTGACCGGACGTGCCGAAGTTGGTGCCTGCGGCGGAGTTGTCGACGTAGGTGTCGGCGACGGGCGTGAACGTGGTGGTGGCCGCGTGGGCCGCGGTGGAGGCGGTGAGGGTGGCCGCCGCGATGACGACCGTGGAGAGCACGGCTGATGGAGCCCTGCGACGTGACATGCGGGCACAACTTCCTTGTTGGCTGACAGGGGCCGTCGCGAAGGGTAGGGCCTCCGGCGAGCTCGACGCGGTGATCATTCGACGGCGGTTCGGTGAACGGCGGGAAAATCCCTCTCCGGGGTGGCTGTTGCCCTTTCGGGCAGCCACCGGCTCCCTCCGGCACCGTCGCGGGGTCGTGTCGGGTTCTGTGCGGTCGCCTCAGCATGTGTCGTACAGGGTTCCGTACGACTTGGGAGGCCGTCGATGCCCACCTATCTCTCGCCGGGCGTGTACGTCGAGGAGGTGGAGGCAGGTGCCCGCCCGATCGAGGGCGTGGGCACCGCCGTCGCCGCGTTCGTCGGGTTCGCGGCCAAGGGTGACTACAACACCCCGACGCTGGTGTCGAACTGGGCGCAGTACACCGAGAAGTTCGGCGACTTCGCCGAGGGCTGCTACCTGCCGCTGGCCGTCTACGGCTACTTCCTCAACGGCGGCACCAACTGCTACGTCGTCCGCGTGGGCGGCTCCCGCTCGACCGCCGCGCTGCCCGCCGGTCCGCAGGCCCAGCTCGGCGGCTACCGCGTGTCGGCCCGCGAGCTCGGTGCGGGCAGCCTGTCCGTCGAGGTCGGTGACGCGGCGGGGGAGAACCAGCCCGACGACAGGTTCTCGTTGGTGGTGAAGGACAACGGCAAGGTCGTCGAGACGCACCAGGTGTCTGCCAAGCGCGGCAAGGAGAACGTCGTCACGGTCGTGAACGCGGCCTCGAAGCTGATCACGATCGAGGAGGTCGCCGGGGCGTCCGTCGCCCGTCCGGACAAGGCGTCCGTCGCGTTGCGCGAGGCTCCCACACCGCCACCCGTGCCGCGCAAGGTCGTGCCCGACGACTACGTGGGCGACGTCGCCGACCGCACCGGTTTCGGTGGCCTGGAAGCCGTCGACGAGATCACGATGGTCTCGGTGCCCGACCTGATGAGCTCCTACCAGCGCGGGCTGATCACGCTGGAGGCCGTGAAGACCGTGCAGTCCGCGATCATCGCGCACTGCGAGCTCATGGGCGACCGCATGGCGATCCTCGACCCGCCGCCGGACCTGTCGCCGGACCAGGTGAAGAACTGGAAGCAGACCGAGGCGGGCTACGACTCGAAGTACGCGACCCTCTACTACCCGTGGATCAAGGTCTACGACCCGTCCACTTCGGACAACATCTTCGTGCCGCCGTCGGGCCACATGGCCGGCGTGTGGGCGCGCAACGACGCCTCGCGCGGCGTGCACAAGGCCCCGGCGAACGAGACCGTGCGCGGCGCGGTGGCGTTGCAGACCCAGCTGACGAAGGCGGAGCAGGAGCTGCTGAACCCGATCGGCGTGAACTGCATCCGTTCGTTCACCGGCCGCGGGATCCGCGTGTGGGGCGCGCGCACGCTGTCCTCCGACCCGGCGTGGCGGTACCTGAACGTCCGGCGGCTCTTCAACTACCTGGAAGAGTCCATTCTGGACGGAACGCAGTGGGTCGTGTTCGAGCCCAACGACGACGCGTTGTGGGCGCGGATCCGCCGCACCATCTCGGCTTTCCTGGTGATGGAGTGGCGAAAGGGCGCGCTGTTCGGCCTGACGCCCGACGAGGCGTTCTACGTCAAGTGCGACCGCGAGACCAACCCGGCGGAGGGCATCGACCTCGGCCAGGTCGTCTGCGAGGTCGGCGTGGCACCCGTCAAGCCCGCGGAGTTCGTCATCTTCCGGCTCGCCCAGATGCAGGGCGGCACCAGTCTGGTCAACGAGTAAAGGCGGTTCATCGACATGGCACTCCCCGATCTCGACACGTCGGTAGGCCACTCGTTCGGCCTCGAGGTGGACGGCATCACGATCAAGCAGATCTCCGAGGTGACCGGCCTGAAGATGGAACAGGACGTCATCGAGCTGAAGCAGAACATGGCCGACGGCAAGTACGTCGTGAAGAAGCTCCCGGGCCGCCAGAAGGCGGGCGAGGTCGTCTTCACCCGCGGCCTCACCGGCGACAACTCGTTCGAGAAGTGGGTGAAGGACGCCCGCTTCGGCAAGATGGGCGCCGCCCGCAAGAACGGCGTGGTCGTCGTCTACGACTACGAGGGCCAGGCGATCAAGCGCTACAAGATCGTGCGCTGCTGGCCGAAGTCGCTGGAGATCGGCACCCTGAAGGCCGGCGACACCTCCGTGCTGACCGAGAAGCTCACGGTCACCTACGAGGAGATGGAAGTCGAGTGAAGCGTTCTGCTGCTCCGGTCATGCAGACCGAGTTCGCCTTCCAGCTGCCTCGCGGCTACGTGGACGACTCGGGCACCGTTCACCGCGACGGCGTGATGCGCCTGGCGACGGCACGCGACGAGCTGATCCCGTTGCGGGACGACCGAGTGCGCGAGAACGCGGCCTTCCTGACCGTCGTGCTGCTGGGCCGGGTGGTCACGCGCATCGGTTCCGTCACCGACGTGCACGCGGGCGTCATCGAGAACCTGTTCGCCTCGGACCTCGCCTTCCTCCAGGACATGTACCGCCGGATCAACAGCGAGGGGCACACCCGGTCGTCGGTCTCGTGCCCCTCCTGCGGCAACGGCTTCGAGGTCGACATCGCGGGCGGGCGCCTGGGGGAATCGTGACGTACGCGCCGTCCCGGCTGTACTCGGAGGTCGCGTACGTCGCCTACCACTTCCACTGGTCTCTCGACTCCATTCTGGACCTGGAGCACGCGGACCGGTTGCGGTACGTGGAGGAGATCGGCCGCATCAACACGCGGATGTCGGGTTCTGGGTTGGGGAGGTGACTTGCCGTGTGGCCCTTTCGGCGGCGCGAATTGCCCGTGGTGCGGGCCGAGTGGCGGACGTTGCCGCCTCTGCAACGGGTCTTGGGACCGCATCCGCTGATCAACCCGGTGCCCGCGTTCTCGTCCCGGCTCGTTTCCTGGCGGAACCCTTCTTTCTTGGCGCCCTTGGGGCATGTGGTGTCGGCTTCGGAGCCTTCGGGGTCGATCGCGGACGTGGCGGCTCCGGCGGGTGACCCGTCGGTGGTGGTTGCGCGTCGGGTGGAGCCTGGGTTCGGGGCGGCGCCTCGGGGGGAGGGGGCGGTGCCGCGGGCGGGTGTGTCGGTGTCGCGGGTTGAGGAATCGGCCGGGTCTGGGGTGCGGGCTGAGTCTGCGGCTGATCCGGTGGCGCGGGCCGGATCGGCGGCGCCTGGTGTGGTTGGGCCGGTGGCGCCGGGTGAAGCGCCGGTGATCGATGTGGCTGGGTCGGCGACGCGGGCCGAGGCCCCGGTGATCGATGTGGTTGGGCCGGAGGTGCGGGGTGAGGCGCCGGCGGCCGGTGTGGTTGGGCCGGAGGTGCGGGGTGAGGCGTCGGTGGCCGGTGTGGTTGGGCCGGAGGTGCGGGGTGAGGCGCCGGTGGCCGGTGTGGTTGAGCCGGAGGCGCGAGCTGAAGCGCCGGTGGCCGATGTGGCCGGGGCGGCGACTCGGGCTGAAGCGCCGGTGATCTATGTGGCTCGATCGGTGGCGCGGGGTGAGGCGTCGGTGGCCGGTGTGGCTGGGGCGGCGACGCGTGGTGGAGCGTCGGTGGCTGATGTGGTTGGGCCGGTGATTCGGGCTGAAGCGCCGGTGATCAATGTGGCCCGGTCGGTGGCGCGGGGTGGAGCGTCGGTGGCCGATGCGGCCCGGTCGGTGGCGCGAAGTGAAGCGTCGGCGACCGATGTGGCTGGGCCGGTGCCGCAGGCTGGAGCGTCGGTGGCTGATGTGGCGCGAGCTGAAGTGCCGGTGATCGATGTGGCGCGCGGTGGAGCGTCGGTGGCCGATGTGGCTGGGCCGGTGGTGTCGCGGGTCGAGGATTCGGGGTTGGCTCCCGATGGGTCGGTGCCTCGGGCTGAGGAGCCGGCGTCGGATGTGGCCGGTTCTGCGCCGGAGGCTGAGGAACCGGTGTCCGATGGCGCAGCCGACGAGGCGACCGTTGCCGCGGACTCGTCGGTGCCGACCCTTGGGTCTCGTGTCGTGGGTTCGCCGGACGTTCCGTCTGCGGAACGGGCTGGTGCCTCCGTGCAGCGTTCTGCTTCGGAGGAAGCTCCTCGTGCCGTCCGGACGCGGAGGTTGGGGCTCGGGGAACCGATTTCGCCGGGGCTGCAGAGGTCTGCTGAGACTGCTGGTGCCGATGCTCGGCCGGTAGGGCCGCTCGTGCAGGGCCCGGCTGCGGTTGGACCGGCCGGGCGGAGATCGGTGGTGGAGTCCGCGGGTTCTGCGGTGCAGCGGGCCGTTGAGTCGCCTGCTCCTGCCGCGGGACGTGTCGTGCGGGAGTCGGCTGAGGTCGCAGGGCCGGTGGTCCAGAGCGCTGCCGAGTCGCCTGCTTCTGCTGCGACGCTGGGTGAGCCGGTGGTCCAGAGGGCTGTTGACCTGCCCGCCACTGCTGTGGAGCCGGTGGGTCCCTTTGTGCAGCTGCCCGCTGTCGCGCCGCAGTCGACGGGTTCGGTGCAGCCGTCTGCCGAGACCGTGAAGCCGGTGGGCCCTGCTGTGCAGCGGGCCGTTGAGCCAACCTCAGCCGCGGCGCCCTTGGTGGGGGCCGCAGATCTCTTCCGGCCCAACGGGCCTGGTGTGCGGCGAGCAGCGGATCTCTCCGAGCCCATGGCGGTCCAGCAGCCGGGACCCGCTGAGACGGCCGGGTCGGTTGTGCAGAGGGTCGTTCAGTCGCCTGCTTCTGTTGTGGCGCAGCCGTCAGCACCTGTCCTGCGGGGAGCGGCTGACGCGGTGAAGCCGGCGGGCCCGGTGGTGCAGCGGGCTGCCGACCTTCCGGCTTCCGCCGCAGCGCCGTTGGTGGGAGCGGTCGATCTCTCCGCCTCCCCGACGGTTGCCGAGCCCGCGACCGGTTCCCGGACGGCCGTGCGCCCCCTCACCGGCTCTGCGCGGCCTGTGGTGCAGCGGGAGGTCGCGTCACGGTCGGCAGAGCCGGCCGAACCCGGCGGCCTGGCGCCGACCGCGGGCTTTGCGGAGCAACTGCCGGTTCTCCATCCCGCGGAACCGGCGGGCTCGGCCGGGAGCGTGGTCCAGCGATCCGCAGACGCTGGCGAGGTCGTGACGCGGCCAAAGGCTGCGGCGGCCCACGGAGTGCTGCCGATCGTGCGGCACGACAGCGTGCCGGCGGCCGAGGTGGTGCAGCGGGTGTCCGCGGCACCGGCGCAGCAGCAGCCGGTTCCCGCGGTCGAGCAAGTGCCGGTGGTGGCGCGGAGCCACGAACCGAGTGCACCAGAACCGAGTGCGCCCGAACCGGTGCAGCGGACCGCCGAAGCACCGCGGGCGGAAACAGCCCAGGGACAGAACGCGGACGAGTTGTTGCGGAAGTTGTACGACCCGCTGCTGCGTCGGCTCAAGGCCGATCTGTGGCTCGACCGTGAGCGTCGTGGGGCGCTCACCGACCTGTGAGGACTATGCGATGACCGCACCGGAGGAAGCCGTCGCCGTCTGCTTCAGCGTGTCGGTGGACAAGGACGACCTCGGGTCGTTCAACAGCTGTGAGGGGCTTGGCTGCGAGTTCGTCATCGAGCAGCGGGAAGAGGGCGGCAACAACGGGATGGTGTGGCAGCTGCCCACGCGCATCAAGTACCCCAACGTGAAGCTCAGCCGGCCGGTCACCAGGGACAGCCAGAAGATCACCAACTGGATCGCAGGCATGGCGGCGGGGGTCAGGCGCAGAACGGCGGTCATCGAGGCGAAGACCCTTGAGGGCACGACGATCGCGAGCTGGTCGCTGGCCGAAGTGGTGCCGGTGCGGTGGACGGGGCCGCAGCTGAGCGCCGAGCAGACCAAGGTCGCCACGGAGACGCTTGAGCTGGCGCACCACGGGTTCCTGGACGCGCGATGACCGTCACGTTCACGAGCGCGGGGGCGAAGACCGCGGCCAAGAAGATGGAGCACGCGGTCATCACCGCGTACGAGCCGCCCAAGCCGGGTGGGCTGCAGAAGCCGGGGGCGGAGCTGGACAAGATCAAGTTCCAGTTCAACCCCAAGGAGCTCAGCCTCACCAAGAACGCCAAGTGGCAGCGGCAGGCGCAGCCCAACGCGGCCAAGGCGGGCGTGCCGGAGTTCAAGGGGGCCGAGCCGGCGAAGCTGAGCCTGGAGATCTTCATCGACTCCACGGACACCATGGGCGACGCCACCATCAAGATGGTCGAGCAGCTCTTCAACCTCACCGTGCCCACGAAGGACAGTCGCACGAACGGCAAGGGCAGCCCGCCCTGGGTGATCTTCCAGTGGGGCACCACGAAGGGCTTCCCGAGCTACGTCTCCAGCGTCACGGCCAAGTACACGCTCTTCACGCCCGGCGGCATGCCGGTCAGGGCCGTCTGCACGGTCAACCTCGAAGAGGTCAGCGGCGAACCGGGCGGGCAGAACCCCACCAGCGGCGCGCTCGCGGCCAGGGACGCGCACACGCTCACGGCGGGCGACAGCCTCCAAAGCCTCGCCTACCGGGCCTACGGCGACCCCGAGCTGTGGCGGCACATCGCCGAGGCCAACGACATCGACGACCCCATGCGGTTGCGGCCCGGCGCGGTCGTCCTCGTTCCGGCGTTGGAGGAGATCCAGCATGGCTAACGAGAGCTTCGCCAACAACCTGGTCGTCGAGGTCGAGGGCAAGCCGTTGCCCGCGGACGTAAAGCTGCTGCTGACCTACGCCTACGTCGACGACAGCCGGAACCTGCCGGACATGTTCGTGCTCAAGTTCCGCGACCCCGGCCACGTCGTGCTCGCCAAGGGCGGCTTCAAGATCGGTGCGAAGGCGGCCCTCAAGGTCCAGACGGCCGACCCCGGCGGGCCGAAGCCGTTGATGAGCGGCGAGATCACGGCCGTCGGCGTCGAGCTGGACGCGCAGGGCACCTTCACCGAGGTCAGGGGGTACGACGAGGCGCACCGGCTGTTCCGCGGCCGGCGGATCGCGGTCTACCCCGGCATGACGGTCAGCGACGTCGTCAAGAAGGTCGCCGAACGCGCGAACATCAAGACGGGCACCATCGACAACGTCCAGGGCTTCGGCGGACGACCGGAAACCCAGCTGAGCCAGGACAACGTCAGCGACTGGGAGTTCCTGAGCCGCCTGGCCCGCATGGTCGGCGCGCAGATCGCGGTCAGGGACGGCAAGCTCGACTTCAAGCTGCCGGAACCGCCCGCGAAGGCGCCGCAGACCAACGCGAAGGCCAAGGCCAACCCGCTCGTCCTGGAGATGCACAGCACGCTCGTGGCGCTCAGGGCCGGCATCACCACCGCGGGTCAGGTGCCCGAGGTCCAGGTCAGGGGCTGGGACTTCGAGAACAAGCAGGAGGTCCTCGCCACCGCCACCCCGAACACCGCGGGGGTCGAGGTCGCGCAGGCCAACCCGAAGGAACTGGCGGCGAAGTTCAAGGCACCGCCCCATCTGGAGGCCGGGTTGCCCTACCGGACGCACGCCGAGGCCAAGACCGCGGCCGAGGCGCTGGCCGCGCAGCTCGGCGGCTCGTGCGCCGAGCTCACCGGCGTGGCCAGGGGAAACCCGGAGCTCAAGGCGGGCGTGGCGGTGGCGCTGGCCAACGTCGGCGAGCACTTCCAGGGCAAGTACACGCTCACCAGCACCCGGCACCTGTTCGCCGAGCACACCGGCTACACCACCGAGTTCACCGTGTCCGGCAAGCAGGAGCGCTCGCTCTACGGCCTCGTCCACAGCACGATCACCAAGCCGCTCAACGGACTGGTGCCCGCGGTCGTCACGAACGCCAAGGACCCCCTGCAGATCGGCCGCGTCCAGGTCAAGTTCCCCTGGCTGTCCCCGGATCTCACCAGCGTGTGGGCGAGGACCGTGCAGCAGGGTGCCGGGCCGGACCGCGGCACGGTGATCCTGCCGGAGGTCGGCGACGAGGTGCTGGTCGGCTTCGAGCACGGCGACTTCGACGCGCCGTACGTGCTCGGCGGCCTGCACAACGGCAAGGACAAGCCGCCGAAGCTGAGCAAGCCACCGGTCGACAGCGCGAACGGCGAGATCGCGGTCAGGGGTTTCGTGTCCCGCAAGGGGCACAAGGTCGAGTTCGTCGAGGACGACGGCATCGTGATCTCCAGCGGTGACGGGAAGTTCGTCGTCAAGCTCGACCAGAAGTCGCAGAACGTCGAGATCACCAGCGGCAAGACCATCAACGTCAAGGCGCAGAACGGCATCACCGTCGACGCCGGCACCGGGCCGCTGGAGCTCAAGGGGCAGAAGGTGTCCGTGCAGGCGCAGACCGAGCTCTCGGCGGAGGGCGCGCAGGTCAAGATCGCGGGCCAGGCGCAGGCGGAGGTCTCGGCCGGCGGCGTGCTCACGGTCAAGGGCTCCATCGTGAAGATCAACTAAGGGGACGGGACATGCCACCCGCAGCGCGAACGGGCGACCTGACCGGGCATCCCGGCGTCATCACCGGCCCCGGTGTGCCGACCGTGCTCATCGGCGGCATGCCGGCCGCGACGGTCGGGGACCTGCACACGTGCTCGTTCCCGCCGCCTGCCGTGCACCCGCCGACACCGATCGTCCCGCCGGGCTGCCCGACCGTGCTGATCAGCGGCAAGCCCGCGGCCCGAGTGGGCGACCTGAGCGGTTGTGGCGCACCGATCCTGCCGCCCGGCTGCCCGACCGTCCTGATCGGAGGGTGAACGGTGATGGACTTCATCGGCAGAGGCCTCAGCTTTCCCGTCCGCACGGACGCGACGGGCTCGGTGGCGCTCGTCGACGGCGACCGCGAGATCGTCGAGAGCATCCGGCTGATCCTCGCGACCGCGCCGGGAGAACGCCCGATGCGGCCCGAGTTCGGCTGCGCCATCCACGACCTGGTGTTCGCACCCGCCGACTCGACCACGGCCGGGCAGATCGCCTACGAGGTGCGGATGTCGCTGGAGCGCTGGGAGCCGCGCATCGACCTCACCGACGTCGTCGTCGACTTCGCCGAGGCGGACAAGGGCACCCTGCTGATCGACATCCACTACACCCTGCGCAACACCAACGACCCGCGCAACCTCGTGTTCCCGTTCTACGTCATTCCGCCGCACGAGGACGGTGCGTGATGCCGCTTCCCCTGCCGAACCTGGACGACCGCAGGTTCCAGCAGCTCGTCGACGAGGCCAAGCGCCGCGTCCAGCAGCACTGTCCCGAATGGACGGACCACAACGTCTCCGACCCCGGCGTCACGCTGATCGAGGCGTTCGCGCACATGGTCGACGAGCTGATGTACCGGCTCAACCGCGTGCCGAAGCTGCACTACCTCAAGTTCCTCGACCTGATCGGCGTCGAGCTGTTCGCCCCGACCGCCGCCCGCGTGGACGTCACCTACTGGCTCTCGGCACCCCAGGAGGCGCCGGTCGAGGTGCCGCGGGGCAACCAGGTCGCCACGCAGCGCAAAGGCCTGGAGGACCCGGTCGTCTTCACGGTCGACCGCCCGCTCACGATCGTGCCCTGCGAGCTCTCCCGGCTGGCCACCGCCACCGCGAACGGCCAGCCCGTCGACCGGACCGACGACCTCAGGGCCGCCAAGGAACCGGCGGCGTTCAGCGAGCAGCCGGCGGAAGGCGACGCCGTGCTGTTCGGCCTGTCCAACGCGGTTCCCGGCTGCGCGGTGCTGCTCAGGTTCGACTGCGAACCCATGGGCTCCGGCATCAACCCGGCCGACCCGCCGTGGATCTGGGAGGCGTGGACGAGCGAGGGCTGGACGGCCTGCGAGGTCGACCACTTCACCAACGGCGGCTTCAACTCAGCCGGTGACGTCGTCGTGCACGTCCCGCCGGGCCACACGACGTCGATCCTGGTCAGGCAGCGCGCCGGCTGGTTGCGCTGCCGTGCCGCGGAACTGTGGCAGGGCCAGCCGTTCTACCAGCGCCCGCCGAAGATCCGCGACGTCACGGCGGCCACGATCGGCGGCACCACCGAGGCCGTGCACGCCGACGTGGTGAAGGCCGAGACCGTCGGCGTCTCGGAAGGCGTGGCGGGGCAACGGTTCCCGCTCGCCCGCACCCCGGTCGTCGCGGGCGCGCCGATCACCGTCGAGGTCGCGACCACCGACGGCTGGGACACCTGGACCGAGGTGCCGACGTTCGTCGAGTCGGGGCCGCAGGACCGGCACTTCCTGCTCGACAACATCGAGGGTCAGATCATCTTCGGCCCGGCGGTGCGGCAGCAGGACGGCACGCTGCGCCACTACGGTGCCGTGCCCGCGAAGTCGGCGGCGATCAGGGTGCCCGAGTACCGCACGGGCGGCGGGCTCAGGGGCAACGTCGCGCGCAACCTCGTGACCGTGCAAAGGGATCCGGTGCCGTTCGTGAGCAACGTGACGAACCGCAAACCCGGCCGGGGCGGGGTCGCGGGCGAGTCGGTCGAGGACGCGGCCCTGCGAGGCCCGCTGTCGCTGCGGACGCGCGACCGGGCGGTGACGGCCGAGGACTACGAGATCCTCGCGCGGGAGGCCGCTCCCGAGGTCGCACGGGTGCGGTGCGCGCCCGGCGACGACGGGGTGCGCGTGCTGGTCGTGCCGGCGGTGCCAGAGCACGAGGAACCGAACTTCGCGGCCTTCCAGGTCGACCAGGAAACGCTCGAACGGATCGCCCGCCACCTCGACGCGCGCCGGTGCGTGGGCGCGCGGGTGAGCGTGGAACCGCCGTTCTACCAGGGCATCACGGTCGTCGCGGACCTCAAGGCCCGCGCCGGCACGCCGGCCGAGGCGGTCAGGGCACGGGCGATGGACGCGCTGGGCGACTACCTCGACCCGATCCGCGGCGGGGCGGACGGCGAGGGGTGGCCGTTCGGGCGGCCGGTGCACTCCGGGGAGGTTTACGCGGTGCTGCAACGGATTCCGGGCGTGGAGCTGGTGGAGGACGTGCGGTTGTTCGCGGCCAACCTGCTGACCGGGGAGCGGGGGCAGGCGGTGCAGCGGGTGGATCTGCCGCCGAACGGGCTCGCGTTCTCGTACGGGCACCAGGTGCGAGTGGTGAGGAGCTGATCGTGCGCGTGGGATCTCGGGCTGGTCGCGGATGGGAGAGGGCGGAGATGCGTGGGGCGGCAGGTGGCGGCGATGCGTAGTGCCGTGGACGACCTCATTTCCCCACATCCGCTGGGCGAGCGGATGCCGTCCGTCTACACCGACGACGACTTCACCCAGCGCTTCACCCAGGCCCTGGACGAGGTCCTCGCCCCGGTCTTCACCGTGCTCGACTGCTTCGCCGCCTACCTCGACCCCCGCCTGGCCCCCGCGGACTTCGTCGACTGGCTGGCCGGCTGGGTCGCGCTCGACCTCGACGAGAGCTGGTCGCGCGACCAGCGCCGCGAGCTGGTCGCGCGGGCCGTCCGGCTGCACCGGTTCCGCGGCACCAGAAGGGGCCTTGCCGAGCACGTGTGGCTCCTCACCGGTGGCCGCGTCGACATCGCGGACAGCGGCGGGGTCTCGGTCTCGGTGCGGCCGGACGGGCCGGTGCCGGGCAGTTCTCCCTCGCACGTGCTGATCCGCGTCCGGGTGCCGGACCCGGACGCGGTCGACCGGGCGCGGATCACCGCGGCGGTGCGCCGGATGGTGCCCGCCCACGTCGCCACGACCATCGAGGTGACCACATGATCGTCTGTCAGACCTGCGGGGAGCACAACGCGCCCAACGCCGAGTTCTGCGGCAACTGCGGCGACTTCCTGAAGTGGACCGGTGCCCAGGTGCAGGCGGGGCCGGTCCGGCCGGACGCGCCCCAGCAGCCGCAGCCGCACCACCGTCCACAGCAGACCATGCTGCGCCAGGCCCAGCCCGGTGACCTGATCTGCGGTCAGTGCGGTTCCGGCAACGTGCCCACCAGGAGGTTCTGCGGGGTCTGCGGGTACTCGCTGATCGACGCGGTCACGCGCAGGCAGCCGTGGTGGAACCGGTGGCTGCCGCGCAAGGGGCCGAAGGTCAGGGAACGCGGCAGCCGGCCGCGCCGCAGGATCAAGGTGCGCCAAGGGGTCGGCCGGGCGGTGCGGTGGACGCTCGCGCTGGTGTTGCTGCTGTTCGGCGGGCTTTACGGGCTCTCCCAGCCGTTCCGCAGCACCGTCAACGCCCAGGTGATCACCGCCAAGGACACGGTCCTCAGCATCTTCGCCGAGGAGTGGGTGCCGGTGCGGCAGAGCTCGATCTCGGCCGCGCGCGAGTTGCCCGACCACCCCGCGAAGCTCGCGATGGACAACGACTACGGCACCTTCTGGGCCGCCCCGACCGACCCGAAGACCGCCGCGCTGACCATCCGGTTCGACCACGTCACCGACCTGCGGCGGATGATCGTCTACAGCGGTGACGGCAAGAAGTTCCTGGCCTCCCAACGGCCCCGCCGCCTCACGCTGGTGTTCGACACCGGGAAGACCTTCGACGTCACGCTCACTGACAAACCGGACCAGCAGGAGCACGCCATCGAGAACGGTGACGGCGTCCGCCAGGTCCAGGTGCTGATCGCGGACGTCTACCCGTCCACCGAGAGCACCGACACGGTGATCAGTGAGATCGAGCTGTTCGAGAAGCAGGTGAACTGACCGTGCGCGCACTTCCGCTGTTGCTCGTGACCCTCCTCGCGACCCCGGTTCCGGTGGCACAGGCCCAACCGGCACCCGAGCCGGAGCCGTTCAAGATCGGTTTCTCCAGCCTGGAGAACGACAACCGCGACATCTTCACCGTCGACAGCAGCGGAAACGCGCGCACCCGCCTCACGACCAGCACACGCGGCCAGCAGGACCCGGCGTTCTCGCTGGACGGCACCAGACTCGCGTTCGTCGAGGACGACCACGTGATGATCGCCGACGCCGACGGCGGGAACCCCAGGCGCCTCAACACCGAGACGCGCGCCCAGTCGCAGCCGGCGTGGTCCCCGGACGGCACGATGATCGCGGTCGTCACCCGGATCCCGAACGGCGACGGTTCCCGGCCGGTGATCCAGATCTACCGCGTGTCCGACGGCGTGCGGACCGGCGAGATCGCCGTCCCGAAGCACCTCGACGCCGAGGACACGCAGCCGGACTGGTCACCGGACGGCAGGACCATCGCGATCACCCGCCGCTCCAGCGCCGTCCCGCCACCGCAGATCACGGTGCCCGACGCGGACCGTCCGGCCAGGCAGGGCAGCACGTTCGGCCTCGACCAGGTCGTGCACACCTCGCGCATCCCGCCGAAGCCGGACGTCGTGCTGCTCATCGACGCCAGCAAGTCCATGGGCGACGAGCTGCAGGCCGTCAAGGAGCAGCTCGGCCGGATCATCGGGGACGTGCAGAAGGTGCAGCACGAGACCAGGTTCGGCGTCGCCACCTACGCCGGTCCGGAGAACAACCGCATCCGGCTGTTCAAGGTCGAGGTCGCGCTGACCGACGATCCCACCGCCGCCGTGCAGGGCGTCAAGCTCGTGGACGAGAACAACTCCGAGGAGATGTGGGCGCACGCCTTGATCAGGACGGCGACCGGCGCGTTCGACTTCCGGCCCGACTCCAGCCGGGTGGTCGTGCTCATCGGGGACGAGCCGACCCTGCCGGGACCGGACGAGGGCGACACGCTCGACAACGCGATCACCGCGCTGAACAAGGCCAACATCCGCGTCATCGGCGTCGACACCGGCCCTCCGACCGGCCGCCGCCTCGACGTGGAGGGCCAGGCGAGCCTGGTCGCCGACCGCACCAAAGGCGTCGTGAAGCAGCTCACCAGCGGAGCGCAGGAGATCGGCGACGCGATCCTGAAGGGCATCACCGATCTTCCGGTGACGGTCACGCCGGTGTCCAAATGCGACACCGGGCTCACCGTCGAGCTCACCCCGCCGGGCCCGGTCACCGGACCGAGCGGCCAGGACGTGACGTTCGCCGAGAAGTTCGCGGTGTCCCCGTCCGCCACGCCCGGCAGCACGCTGCGCTGCACCGTCGAGTTCCGGCTCAACGACGAGACCGCCGCCCGCCCAGGCCACGTCCAGACCGTCACGGTCCAGGTCGCCGATCCGGCCAAGCCCGTCGTGCGCGTGGACGACGTGACCGTGCAGGCCCAGGACGGCGTCGGCGCGACGGTCGCCTACCAGGCGAGCGCGACCGACAGCCAGAACCGCCCGCTCACCCCGGCGTGCACGCCGCCGTCCGGCACGAAGTTCCCGATCGGTGTCACCCGAGTGACCTGCACGGCAACGGACGCGCAGGGCAACACCGGCAGCGACACCGCCGTCGTCACGGTCACCTCGGCCGATCGGGACGGTCCCGGGATCTGGCTGGTGAGCCCGGACGGCTCCAGCCAGGTCGACCTGTCCGAACGGTTCACCGACCCGTGCCGCAGCCGTTCCAGCGAAGAACCGGCGTGGTCTCCGGACGGCAAGAGCCTCGCCATGACCCAGGACGACCAGATCTGCGCGGTGAACGCGGACGGCAGCGGCGCCCGCGTGATCGTGCGCGGGACCGAGGCCGTCGCACGCCCGAGCAGCCCCGCGTGGCTCCCGGACGGCACCAGGATCGTGTTCCAGGCCTCGGAGGTCGAGCGGCCACCGGACCTGTACACCGTGCCCGTGCAGAACGGCACGCCGAAGATCCTCACCCGCAACGCCGCTCAGCCGGCCGTGCAACGACTTCCGCGGCTCACCGTGGCCACCACCGCGACACCGGCCGAGATCCCGTTCAACGGTAAGACCACCATCGAGGTCGTCGTCGCGAACACCGGTTTCGCACCCGCTCCCGCCACACTCACCGTCACCGTGCCGGACGGGCTGCAAGGCGGACCCGCGGGCGGTGACCTCGGCCCGATCCCGCCCGGCGGGCGGAAGGTCGTGAGCGGCGAGGCCACCGGCGTCACGGCCGGCGAGCACGTGGTGACCGCCGCGGTCGGCGCGATCACGTCCAAGGTCACCGTGAAGGTCCTGGAACGCACCGGATCGCTGTCGCTCACGATGACGGCGAGCCCGCAGCCGTCGTTCGTCGGCGGTGACGACGTGACCGTGACCTTCAAGCTGCTCAACAGCTCCGGCTCGACGCTCACCGACGTGCGGGTGAACGCCTCGGCGTTCGGCTGTCAGCCGGAGTGCGCGGTCGGCACGCTCGGCCCCGACGGTCAGGCCGAGGTCAGGATCACGATCCCGGCCACCGCGGCCGTCGACACCGAGCTGGCCGCCGTCGTGATCGCCACCGGCCCGGACGAGGACGCCCAGGACAACCTCGCCACGACCCGGATCGTGATCAAACAGCCGACGCTCACCACCGACCAGCAGGCGGGACCGCTCGGCGGGGTGGTCTCGGTGCAGGGCAGGGACTTCCCACCGGGTGCGAAGGTGCGGCTCGGCTGGACGGCCGGCATCTCCGAGACACCGGGGGAGATCACCACCGCGGACGGCACGTTCTCCGCGCAGCTGCTGGTCTTCCACAACGACACCGAAGGAGTCCGGCAGGCCCAGGCCACGTCCGTCGAGGGCCCGCGGTTCGGCGACGTGAGGTCGGGCGACTTCCTCGCGCTGCCGAGCACGGTGCAGCCGTCCGACTTCGTCGAGCGCGGATGAGCTGCCCCAACGGGCAGAGATGAGCGCACCCGGCCACGCCTCCACCGCCGCTGCGCGGGGACAGGGATGCAAGGAGACTGCTAGTCATGGGAGCAACAGCGACACTGTCCACTTCGGACCTGTCGGTCGCGCCGGGCGGGGACGTCACCTGCCAGGTGGTGGTGCGCAACGCGGGCGAGCTGGTGGACCAGTTCACGATCGACGTCGTCGGCGACGCCGGGCCGTGGAGCCACGCCGAACCGGCCGTGGTGAACCTCAACCCGGGTGAGTCCGCACCCGTCCTCATCCGGTTCGCACCGCCGCGCGACGCGAGCGTCTACGCGGGCTCCGTCCCGTTCGGCGTGCGGGTGATCTCACGCGAGGACCCGCACGGCTCGGTCGTCGAAGAGGGCGTCGTCGTGGTCGGCGCGTTCACCGACGTGGCCGCGGAACTGGTGCCCGCCAAGGCGGAGGGCAGCCGCAAGGCCAGGTACGAGGTCGCCGTCGACAACGTCGGCAACGCGCCCGCGCTGCTGCGGCTGCGGGCCGTCGACCCGGAGGACGAGCTGGACTTCCGGCTGGAGCGCAGCGAGATCGCGCTGCCACCGGGTACCACCGCGTTCGTGCGGCTGCAGGCCAGGCCCCGCAGGACGTTCCTGCGCGGTGAGCCGAAGCGGCACCCGTTCCGCATCGAGATCGCGCCGGAGCAGGGCGAGCCGCTGGCCGCCCAGGGCACCATGGTGCAACGCCAGCTGCTGCCGAAGTGGTTGCTGCCGGCCCTGATCGCGCTGCTGCTGCTCGCGGGAGCCCTGGCGGCGCTGTGGTTCTCGGTGCTGGC
Organism: Lentzea sp. NPDC004789; assembly: GCF_053601075.1. Classification (NCBI taxonomy): domain Bacteria; kingdom Bacillati; phylum Actinomycetota; class Actinomycetes; order Pseudonocardiales; family Pseudonocardiaceae; genus Lentzea; species Lentzea sp. NPDC004789. Next base: position 84,738 of record NZ_JBSGBE010000024.1, read on the forward strand.
GCCGGCCGTGAAGTCCGCGGCGCGGGAGGCGATGCAGCAGGAGAGCAAGGAGATCAAGGAGAAGGCCGACGAGGCGGCCAGCGCCGCCGGTGCCGCGAAGAACGAGTCGAAGCAGGCGGCGGCCAACGCCGGGCAGGCCCTGGACGCGCTGGGCATCAAGCCGGGCGACACGAGCGCGACACCGACGTTGCCCAAACCGGCCGAGAAGGGCGAACCGGTGACGGTCCGGCTCGACATCACCTCGCCGATCGTGACCAACACCGGTGCGTTCACCGAGGTGACCTTCACCCCGCCGGACGACAAGAAGACCTTCCTGGTCAAGGATCTCTTCTTCGAGAACGCCAGGGGCGACTCGGGCACGGCCCAGCTGGTCCGGGACGCGGGCGGGACGCGCAGCACGATCCGGGTGATCGGGCTCGGGAACTTCCGGGACCGCGACGAGCACTTCCAGGAACCGCTGCGGTTTCAGCCCGGCGAGAAGATCGTGTTCCGGGTCAGCTGCCAGAACCCGCAGCCGAAGGGTGCGTGCACGCCTTCGGTGGTGCTGAACGGACGCTCGGAGTGACGGCCGTCACGTCGATGAAGGGAACCTTCCTTCACCTCAGGTGGATGAATGTTCCCTTCATCGCTCTAGATGAGGCCCTCGCGCAACGCGAAGGCCACCGCGTGGGCGCGGTTGCGCAGCTGGAAGCGGTTGGTGATGTCGTGCAGGATCGACTTCACCGTCCGCTGCGAGTAGCACAGCCGCTCCGCGATCTCCTTGGTCTCCAGCCCGTCGGCGATCATCCGCAGCACCTCGGTCTCCCGGCTGGACATGCCGGCGAGGTTGAGCCCGTTGGGGCGCAACACGTTGCGTTGCAGCTGCGACACGCGGCCGAGCAACCGCCCGAGCAGGTCCGCGGGCAGCGACCCCTCCCCGGCGTGCGCCGCGCGGATCAGCCGGACCAGCGTGTCCGGGGTGGCGTCGGCGCGCCGCAGCACCGCGGACACGCCGCTGCCGACGACGTCGAGCAGCTCGGAGTCGGCCACGTCCCCGGCGACGAGCACGATGCCGGGGTTGGGCTGGCACTGCAGCTTTCTCAGCAGCTGCAGGACGTTCTCGTCGAGACGTTCCGCGACGACGAGCGCGACGCAGCTCTCCGCGGTCTCCGGTTCGACCAGCCGGATCTCCGGCCGGGAGCGCAGTGCGACCGTCACGCCGGCGCGGGTGATCGAGTCGGTGGCGTGCAGGACAACGGTGACGGGTTCGGCGTTCATCAGCTCCCCTTCTGACGTCAGCACCTCCATGGTCGTGCCGGGGACGTCCCGGCGGACAGGGGGCACTTATCCCGAGTTGTCCCGGAACAGGTTCATCGCCTGCGCGCGATCCGCGACCTGCAACTTGCGGAGGATGTTGGACACGTGGTTGCGCACGGTTTTGGTGCTCAGGAACAACTCCCGCGCGATCGCGGCGTTGCCCTTGCCCGCGGCCATGAGGTGCGCGACCTCGCGTTCGCGCCCGGTCAGCTCCGGCAGCGCGCTCGGACGTGGTGCCGTGGCGAAGAAGTCGAGCAGTCGCGTGGCCACGGCGGGGCTGAAGATCGCTTCTCCGTCACCGACCGCGCGCACCGCCTCCACGATCTGCTGGGGACGCGAGGACTTCACCAGATAGCCGCGCGCGCCGGCCTTCATCGCGGCGAACACCGACTCGTCGTCCTCGAACATCGTCAGCACGAGCACGCGTGCGGACGGTCGTGCGGCGACGATCCGGCGCGTCGCCTCCACCCCGCCGAGGTCCGGCATGTTGAGGTCCATCACGGTCACGTCCGGCTGCAGCCTGGTCGCGAGCTCGATCGCCGCCGTGCCACCGGAAGCCTCGCCGACCACGTCGATGCCGCCGTCGGCCAGTGCCGCCATCACGCCGCGGCGGAAGAGCGGGTGGTCGTCCACGACCAGCGCGCGCAAGGTCATGAGACCGGTAGCGCGGCCGCGAGTCTGGTGCCGCCGTCGAGGCCCGGCTCGACCCGGCAGTCGCCCCCGAGGTCGCTGGCCCGCCGGCGCATCGACGTCAGACCGACGCCGGTCGGCACGTCGGCCGCACCGACCCCGTCGTCGAGCACCTCGACCTGCAGTTCGGTGTCGAACCACAGTCGTACCGTGCACGTGCGCGCCTCGGCGTGCGTCACGACGTTCGTGAGCGCCTCGCGGATGATCCGGTACGCGGCCACGCTCACCGCGTCGGGCAGTGGCGGGATCTCGCCGAGCACCACGACGTCGATCACGACGTGCATCCGCGAGCGCAACGCGCCGACGAACCGTTCGACCGCCCCGACGAGACCGAGCTTGGTGACCGTGGCCGGGTTCTCGTTCGCCACGAGCGACTTGATGTCGTCGATGGCCGAGTGCACCTCGTCTTCGAGCAGCGCGAGCAACCGGGCCGCGCCGGCCGGGTCGGAGGTGAGCAGCTGCCGTGCGGACCGCAGCCCGAGGGCGACGGCGGCGAGCGACGGGCCGACACCGTCATGGAGGTCGCGCAGCACCGTACGGCGTGCTTCAGCCGCACTCCTGGCGCACGACTCCGCGGGCACGATGAATTGGCGGCGCATGCTCACTCCTCCCAAAATGACGTCGCTTGGACGTCGGCACCCGTTTCCGGGGTTCCCGATGGTGTGACTACAAGTCCCCTGATCGGCCCATTCACCACTGGTGCGGGAGTGGGTGACGGGATCGTTTGCACTCCGATGGAAACCGGCGTACCGGTGATACAGCCAGATGGGAAAAGCAAATGGCCCGGTGAGCGGTACGGACGTATTTGTGTGCCGAACGGACGCTCCTACCAGGTATGGGAGTCGAGGTCCACGACCCTCGCTGGCTCACCGCCGTGCCGGGCGCCGAGCTCGTGGTCGGGCTGGACGAGGTGGGTGAGTGCGCTGCGGACGGTCACCGGGTGACCGTGCTGATCGACCTGGTGCCGGACATCGTGCCATTGCTGCGGGGCATGGCCGCCGAGGCCGTGGGGGAGGGCGCGCGCAAGGTCCGCGTGCGGCCGTACGGCGTCGACCGGGTCGACCTCGTGTACGCGGCCGTTGAGCTGAACCGGGTTGCCGAGGACGACGCGGTCGAGGTCCAGTTCGACGTCACCTCCGCCGCGCTGCTGCGAACGGACCCGTTCGCGTTCGTGCGGGTCGATCCGCTCGTGGTCGAGGCGGACGGGACGGTCGTGCCGATCTGCGCCGGGCTGGAGCGGTACGCCCTGGGCACCCTGGACGAGTCGCTCGACGACCTGGTGTCCGGCTGGGACCCCGAACCGGTGAAGGACCTGTGCCGGGTCGCGCTGGGCCGCGCGCTCGCCGACACCGGCCCGCTGGTCTCCTGGTACGAGCACCTCACCCGGACAGCAGCTCGGCTGCGGACCGGGTGTTGATCACGAGGTCCGGCGTGACACCGCACTCCTCCGCCCTGGCGCAGCCGTAGTTCAACCAGTCCAGCTGGCCCGGCGCATGCGCGTCGCTGTCGATCGAGAACGTGCAGCCGGCGTCGACGGCGAGGCTCAGCAGCCTGCGTGGCGGGTCGAGGCGCTCCGGGCGTGAGTTGATCTCCACCGCCGTGCCGTGTTCCGCGCACGCCTCGAAGACCCGTTCCGCGTCGAACTGCGACTCCGGACGGCCCTTGCCCACCACGAGGCGTCCGGTGCAGTGGCCGAGGATGTCGACGTGCGGGTTCGCCACCGCCGTCAGCATCCGTTCGGTCATCTCCGCCTTCGGCATCTTGAGTTTCGAGTGGACGCTCGCCACCACGACGTCCAGCCGTGCCAGCAGGTCCTCGTCCTGGTCGAGCGAGCCGTCGTCGAGGATGTCGACCTCGATGCCGGTGAGAATCAGGAACGGCGCGAGCTCGGTGTTCAGCTCGGCCACGACCTCCAGCTGCTTCTCCAGGCGCTCACGGGAGAGTCCATTGGCGACGGTCAGGCGCGGCGAGTGGTCGGTGAGCACCATGAACTCGTGGCCCAGGTCCCGTGCGGCCTCGGCCATGTCCCTGATCGGGCTGCCGCCGTCGGACCAGTCGGAGTGGACGTGGCAGTCGCCCTTCAGCTGCGCGCGCAGCTGCTCGCCGCCGCTGAGGTCGACGTGCCGCAGCTTCGCGAGATAGGCCGGTTCGCGGTTCGCGAGCGCGTCCGCGACCACTCCGGCGGTCGACTTCCCGACGCCTTTCAGATCGGTGAGGGTGCCGAGCTTCGCCCGCTTCTCGACCTCGGCGGGGTCGAGCTCGGCGAGCACCGCCGCCGCGTTGCGGAAGGCCTGGACGCGGTAGGTCGGCTTGCCCGCTCGTTCGAGGTGGAACGCCACCTGCTTCAACGCCTTGACCGGATCCATACCTCTTCCTACCCCATCCGGCCGGGCCGCGCGGGCCGGGTGTACGGGGTTTCCCGACGGATAAGCGGCGCTCGTTGCCCGCCCGGCACGGGCCCAATAGCTTCGCCACCATGTCGAGCAACCCGTTTGCGCTGATGGAGCTCGTGCCGTTGGGGACGATGACCGCGACGCTGCGAAAGCCTTACCTGCTCCCGAGAATACCCGCCGGTGACCGGTTGATCTACGAGGTCGAGTCGGGGAGGTTCGAGGGCGAGCGGCTCTGCGGCGTCATGCACGGGACGTCCACGGCCGACTGGCTCACCATCGGCCCGGACGGCACCGCGACCCTGGACGTGCGGTCCGTGCTGAGGACGCACGACGACGCCTACGTGTACCTGCACTACTCGGGACGGGTCGACGTCTCGAACGGTTTCGGCGCGCCGCTGTACGCGGCCCCGCTCTTCGAGACCGGCGACGACCGCTACCGCTGGCTGAACCGCGTCCAAGCGGTCGCGAAGGGCGCGCTCGACGGCCTCGTCCTCACCTACGAGGTGTGCTACGTGAGGTGAAATTCACCCGACCTTCGGGGGTTCCGGTCGGGTCGGCGACTGCGGAAGCGTCGTCGCCGATCCAAACGATCGGAGGGGTGCGCGGTGAGGAAGCGTTGGGGCGCGGCGGCTTTGGTCGCCCCGCTGTTCATGTCCCTGGCGGGAACGGCCCATGCGGAACCAGGGCCGCTGGACGAGTACTACAACCAGACCATCGCGTGGGCCGAGTGCCCGGAGGGCTGGGTCACGCCGTCGACGGGCATCGAGTGCGCCGCGGTCATCGTGCCGATGGACTACCGGAACCCCGGGAACGGCAACCTCGAAATCGCCATCTCGCGCAGGAAGGCCACCGATCCCGCGCGGCGCAGAGGCGTGCTGCTGACCAATCCCGGTGGCCCCGGCGGGTCCGGGCTCGGTGCGGTGCACTGGTTCAACGCGCAGACCGACGTGCTGAAGATGTACGACGTGATCGGCATGGACCCGCGCGGCGTCGGCCGGTCCACGCAGCTGCGCTGCATCTCCACGCCGTCGGACGACCAGTTCCCCTCGCGCCCAACGGATGCGCAGCTCGCCGGCTGGTCGGCGTACGCGCGGGCGGTGGAGGACAACTGTCAGCGCGGCGGCGGTGAGATGCGCCGGTTCGTGTCGACGATGAACACCGCGCGCGACATGGACGTCATCCGCGGAGCGTTGGGGGAGAAGAAGGTCTCGTACGTCGGCTATTCGTACGGAACGCAGCTCGGCGCCGTTTTCGGCTCCATGTTCCCGAAGTCGCTCGACCGCAGCGTGCTCGACTCCGCGCTCGACCCGCTCAAGACGTGGCACGAGCAGGACGTCGACGTGGTGGACGCCATCACCGACAACCTCAGGAAGTGGGCCGAGTGGACGGCCGCGCGCAACGGCACGTACGGGCTCGGTTCGACCCCGGCGGCGGTGCGCGCGGTGCTGGACGGGATCGCGGAGAAGCTGAAGGCCGGGCCGTACGGCGGCTACGCGGACGTGTCGTCGTTCGACAACGCGGTGGGCGCCACCCGCTACCGCCGCTCGTGGGCGGCCTTCTCGCGGCACGTCGTGTCCATCCTGGCGGGCTCCGCGGACTCCGGTGAGGCCTCGGCGATCGTCGCGGCGCTGAAGAAGGGCGACGTCGAGCCCACGTCCGCCGGCACGTACCAGGCCGTGACGTGCGAGTGGGACTGGTTCACCGACGTGAACACCTACTACAACGACATGAAGCGCTGGCGGGACACCAACCCCTACGGCGGCACCGTCGACTACATGGCGCCGACGAACTGCACGTTCCGCGAGTTCCAGCGGCCGGAGAAGATCCCGGCCGTCACCCGCAGGTACCCGGCCGGGATCGTGGTCAACTCCGACGGCGACACGCAGACCCCGATCGCCAACGGGCGGGTCATGGCCGAGCAGCTCAACCAGCCGTTGATCAGCGTGTCGAACGACGGTCAGCACGGGCACTACGCGTTGCGCCGCAACGCTTGTGTCGACGCGCTGGTCAACAAGTACCTGGTGGCGGGCATCCTGCCCGGCTCGCGCGTCACCTGCGCCGGCACGGACCTCGCGGAGAACGTGCCACCGGGTGCGGCGGCGTTGTCGGTGCAGTCGCCGCGTCCGTTGAGCGACATCCTGAGCGAGATCGCGGCGGAGCCCAAGCCGTTCTGATCGCTCGGTCCGGCGGCACCTGATCGTCACGCGAACCAGGTGCCGCCACCGGTCCGCCGGTACCCCAGCGCCCGGTACAGAGCGTCCACAAGGGACTGCCCGCGTGCGTTCACCGCGAGCCCCGGCCCCTGCCGGTTCATCGCGTAGCCGAACGAGACCCGCGCCCCGGGGTCGGCGAACCCGAGCGAGCCGCCCATCCCGTTGTGACCGAACGCCTCCTCGGACAGCAGCAGGCCTTCGGCGTCGTTGGGCGGCAGGTGCGCGTTGTCGGTCGCCTTCTGGAACCCGAGCGCGAACCGCGACGGCACGCCCACGACGGCGTCGAGCCCGGCCACCACGACGTTCGACATCTGCGGGATCTGCGACTCCTCGACCAGCCGCACGCCGTGGTACGAGCCGCCGAGCGCGAGCGGCCGGTACAGGCCGGCGAGGCCGCGGGCGTTGGAGATGCCGCCGACGGCGCCCATCTCGGCGGTGTGCGCGGCACGGGAGTCGGACTCGCCCGGCGCCATGTAGCCGCCGTTGTTGAGCAGCATCAGGCCGGGCACGGACTCGGGTTGCGTCATCGCCGTGATGAACAGCGACGGCAGCAGGATGCCGGGCTGGGTCGGGTCGACCGGGATCGTGTGCGCCACATGGGGTTCGAGGTCCTCCGGCAGGCCGATCCAGAAGTCGAGGCCGAGCGGTCCGGACACCTCCTTCTCGAAGAACTGGCCCAGCGTCAGCCCCGTGACGCGGCGGACGATCTCGCCGACCAGGAAGCCGAACGTGAGGCCGTGGTAGCCGTGCCGGGTACCGGGCTCCCACAGCGGTTGCTGCGCGGCCAGTGCCGACGTGACCAGGTTCCAGTCGTAGAAGGCGCCGGCGGGCAGCCATTCGGTGAGCGCCGGCAGTCCGGCCTGGTGGCTGAGCACGTGCCGGACGAGCGTCGCGGCCTTGCCCTCGGCGCCGTACTCCGGCCAGTACTTCGTGACCGGCGAGTTGAGGTCGAGGACGCCGCGCGAGGCGAGGATGTGGGCGCACAGCGCGGTCGCGGCCTTCGTGCACGACCACACGTGCACGATGGTCTCCTCGGCCCACGGCTGACCGGTGACGGGGTCGGCGACACCGCCCCAGAGGTCGACGACGGGCTCGCCGTCGAGGGTCACGTGCACGGAGGCGCCCACTTCGCCGCGTTCGGCGAAGTTGCGTTCGAACTCGGCGCGCACCTCGTCGAACTGCGGTGCGCAGGTTCCCTGGATCGACATGGACCCTCCTTCTCGCGGCGGCTTGTTCCCAAGGGCATCACTGAGAGGAACCACGGATCAGTAGGGAACACTTAGCGGCTAACGTGTTGCGCCTCAACTGGAGCAGTCGTCCTACCGTACGTGACTGATCGTGTGCGGAACGCTGCTCTTGCCGGGGCAAGACGACCACGTGGAAGACTTCGCGGTGCTCCGCCGAAGCCGGGAGGCCGTCATCGTCGACACTCCGCTCCGCACCGACCTCGTGGGCCGGGAACCGGAACTGCGCGCCGTGCTCGACCGCGTCGACGCCGCGCCCGCGACCGGGCTCGTCGTGGTGCGGGTGAGCGGCGAGCCGGGCATCGGCAAGACGTCGTTGCTCGTGGAGATCGCCCGGCGGTTGCGCGAACGGCACTGCGGGGTGCTGACGTCGGCGTCGGACGTGCTCGGCAAACGCATCCCGTACGGCGCGGTGGTCGCGTTGATCCGGTCGCTCGGCGCGGCGCCGCAGTTGGACAAGATCCGCGCGGATGCCCTGGCGGCACTGGAGATCTCGGTGGCCGAGGACTCCGGTGCCTGGTTCGGGCGTGCCTGCGACCGGGTGGTGCGGCTGCTCACCGAGCTCACCGCGACGCGTCCCGCGGCGTTGCTGATCGACGATCTCGACCACGTCGACGACGACTCCCTGGCCCTGCTGACCCTGGTGCTGCGCCGGGTGTCGGCGGCACCTCTCGTGCTGATCACCGCGAGCCGGTCGCACGTCAGCGAACCTGGTGCCGAACACCTGCTGGACCGCGTCGAACAGCACGCGGAGGTCATGCGCGTCGACCTCGCGCCGCTGTCGGACGCCGACGTCGCCCGCATCGTCGAGGCCGTGCTGCAGACCGCGGTGGACGAGGGCCTCGCCCGCGAGGTCCAGCAACGGTCCGACGGAAACCCGTTCTTCGTCACCGAGATCGCCCGCTCGTTGCGAGAGCTCGACCTGGTGACGGTCGACGGCAACCGCGCCCGTCTCGCGGTGCCTCCGGACGCCATCCGGCTGACGCGCCGTGAGGCCGTTTTGCGCCGTGTCGCTCCTCTGGAGAACGACACCCGCCTGGTCGCACGGGCCGTCGCCGTGTTCCGGCGCGTGCGGCTGGACCAGATCTCATTGCTGGCCAGGGTCGCCTCCCTGCCGGAGTCGACGGTGGTGGCGGCGTTCGACGACCTGCTGCGCGCGCACATCGTGGTGCACGACGACCTCGGCTACCGCTTCTCACACGCACTGGTCGGCGAGGCGCTCTACCACGAGGTCGGTCCGGCGCAGCGCCGTCACCTGCACTCCCTGATCTCCGCGCGGTTGATGGAGGACCGCGCCCAGGGCCTGCCGGTCGACCTGCTGCAACTGGCGTGGCACCTCGCCGAGTCCGCCGCGCCCGGTGACCGGGTCGCGGTCGGCGTCCTCGCCGAAGCCGCCTCGGTGGCCCGTGCGACCGCTCCCGAGACCGCGGCCGCGCTGTGTGCCCGCGCACTGCAGTTGTTGCCGCGCAACGCACCTGAACGCGCCGAGCTGCTCGCGCTGCAGTGCCGGGTGCTCGCCAGGGCCTCACGTCCGGCGCTGGCCGTCGAACCGGGCCTGGCCGCGCTGGAATCGCTGGAACCCGGTCCGGAACGCACACGGGTCGCCACCGCGGTCATCTCGTCGTTGTTCTCCGTCGGACGTACGGCAGAAGCGATGGCATTGGCCGATAACGAGGTCTCGCGCGGCCCGGTCCCGGCTTCGCTGGAGGCCCAACGCGCCGTGCTGCTCGTCTACAACAACCGTCACGACGACGCCGTCACCGAAGTGGCCCGCATCGAGGCACTTCCGATCAGCTCGCCGGCCGAGGGTGTGATCGTCTTCGAGCACCTGGCCATGCTGTCGTCGTTGCTCTTCCAGCACGACCGCACCGTCGAGTACGCCAACCGCGCCCTGGCCTGCAGTGACGGCCAGCCGATGCTCGAACTGCAGGCGCTGTCCGTCTGCGCGTCGATCACCTCGCTGGCGGGCCTGGTGCACGACGCGTCGTGGCGCGTGCGCAGGGCAGAGGAACTCGTCGACCAGGTGGGTTCGCACGGTTTCCGCGCCGAACGCGCGGCCTCTCGCGTGGCGCTCGACTGGCTGGGCGGCCGCTGGGACGCCGCGCTCGACGGCATCGGCCGCTGGCTCCCGGACGTCGAGGCCGCCCAGTCCGACCAGGCACTCGGGGTGCTGCAGGCGATCGAGCTCTCCATCCGCACGTGGCGCGGCGAGCTCGACGTCGCCGCCCGCCTGGCCGCCCTGCCCGCGCCGCAGTCGGTGAACATCTCCAGGCTGCACGCCTGCGCCCTGGCCGAGTACCTGATCGCCCGCGGCGAGGTCGACGAGGCCTACGCGCTGCTGGACGACGCCGTCGGCGCGAGGCTGGAGTCCGCCTACTCGTGCGTCCTGGTCGCGCGGATGATCGAGCTCGACCTGGAACGGGGACGCCTGGCTGCGGCGGAGGAAGCGTTGGCACGGCTGGTTTCGGTGTCGTCCACCCGCGTCTCGCCCTGGTCGCGCACCACGACCCGGCGGGTGAGCGGCGTGGTGCACCGGGACGCGGACCTGTTGCGGGAGGCGGTGTCCGAGGCCGCGCTGGGCGGCCTGGAGTTCGACAAGGCCCGCGCCCAGCTCGCACTCGGCGAGCTCTCCGCCGACGAGGTACCGGTGCTGGTCGAGGCCTACACGACGTTCCAACGGCTCGGCGCGCACGGGTTGCGGCGCCAGGCGGGCAACCGCTTGCGCGCGTTGGGCGCCAAGGTGCCGCGCGCCCGTTCGAAGGCGCCGGGGCTGCTGACCGAGGCCGAGGAGAACGTGGCGCGGTTGGTGCAGCAGGGAATGCGCAACCGCGATATCGCGGCCGCGTTGCACTACAGCCCGCGCACGATCGAGGTCTACCTGTCCCGGATCTACGCGAAGCTGCACGTGTCGTCACGACTGGAGCTGGCCCGCGTGCTCGACGCCATGCAGCAACGTTAGACAGGCGGCACGACCCGGCCGAGCCGTTTGCGCACCCCTTCTTCCTGATAGCGCGCAACGGTGTCGGCCAGCTGCGCGCACGCGCGCTCGATCGCCTCCCGCGCCTGGTTCCGCTCGCTTGTGACCGCGCTCAGGATCAGCCCGGTCAGCGCCACCGTGCCGTTGAACGCCTGCAGCACGATCATCGTGGTCAGCAGGTCGGTCTCGGCGAACCGACCGCTGGCCGCGGACATCACGGCGGCCACGGAGATGATCGCCGCGCACGGGGCGGCGATCGCGTGCTGGAACCGCAACGCCGCCCAGATCAGCATCGGGAACACCAGGAACAGCAGCCGCAGCTCCGACACCGTCACGAACGCCGCGAGCACCGCGGTGGCGACCAGGATTCCCCCTGCCTCCACGAGCCGGCGCGGCGGGGCGGTCCACTGCCGCGGCAACGTCAGCAGCAGCGGCGTGAACACCAGGACGCCCATCGCGTCGCCGGTCCACCACACCGCCACCACGGCCGGGATCTCGTGCCATCCGATCAGACCGGAGAGCTTCAACGCGGTCGTGCCGACCGTCGCGCTGACCAGCATCGCGCCCAGCGCACCCGCGAAGACGAGCAGCAGCGCGTCCTTCAAGCGGTCGAGCTGCGGCCGGAACCCGAAGCGGGTCAGCAGGTACCAGGCGGTCAACGGCGCGGCGGTGTTGCCGACGGTGATCAAAAGGGTGCCGCCGAGGCCCGTGCCGAGCGCGATGTTGGCGGTCAGCGCGCCAAGGGCGATGCCCGGCCAGATCTTGCGGCCCGACATCAGCAGCGCCGCCACGGAGATCCCCGTGGGCAGCCACAGTGGTGTGACCTGGCCCTTGACCAGCGCGAGGACCAGTCCCACCTTGGCCGTCGCGTAGTAGGCGACCGCTACCGCCAGGATCGTCACGGTGGTGCGGAGTGCGGCGTTCACCGGCACATGCTCCACCCGTGTACCCCCGTTCGCCATACCCGGCCACTCGGCGTACCCGGTCGGACTCACCCCGTAGGCCGCTTAGTTGTCGTGGAAGCCGCACTACAGCCGGTGGTCACGAGAACGTGAGATGGCGACATGCGCACAGCGGAGGCGGTCGACGAGGTAGTGGTCGAGGACGGCGGGCGGCGCGTCGTCGTGGTCGCCGGTCGCCTGCGCCTCCCGATCTCCGCGGGTGTCACGGACGCCCAGGCGTTGACCCTCGCCAGGGCGGGCACCACGGCGTGGCACCTCCTGCGCACGTGCGCGCATCTGCGGCCGGACGAGTCGATCGTCGTGCACGACGCGGGGAGCGAGGTCGGCGTCATCGCCGTCCAGCTGGCCCGCAGCTTCGCCGCCGGTCGGGTGATCGCGACCGACTCCAGCCAGGCGCGCCGCCGCAGGGCCGTGAAGCTCGGCGCGGACGTCGCCGTGGAGTCCGGGCTCGACCGGTTGGCCGAGCGCGTCGTTGCGGCGAACGAGGGCAGGCAGGTCGACGTGGTGCTCGACCCCGGCGGCACCCTCACCGCCTCGCTGGACACGCTGGCGCCGTTCGGCCGGATCGTCTGCTACGGCGCTGACCAGGACGAATCCGTCACGCTGACCGGGCTGCTGGGCGGGTCGCGCGCGGTCATCGGGTTCCGCTTCGAGCACACGCTGCAACGGCCCGACATGATCGCGAGGGCGGTCAGTGAGCTGTTCGGGTTGACCTCGGCCGGGCGATTGCGTCCCATGGCGGAGGACTAGTACTCGTTGGTAACAAGCCGGTGTAAGGGGACGCATGAGGACCGTGTTCACGACCTGCCCGCTCTGCGAGGCGACGTGCGGGCTGGAGCTGACGGTCGAGGGCGACCGCATCACGAAGGTGCGCGGTGACCGCGCGGACGACTTCAGCAAGGGCTTCATCTGCCCCAAGGGCGCCTCGCTCGGCACGCTCGACGCCGATCCGGACCGCCTGCGCACCCCGTTGATCAAGCGCGACGGCGAGTTCCGCGAGGCCACCTGGGACGAGGCCTTCCGGTACGTCGACGAACGGCTGAAGGACTTCCCCGATCGCGACTCGGTCGCGCTCTACCTGGGCAACCCGGTCGTCCACTCGCTCGCCGGCGGCCTCTACGCGGGCCCGCTGCGCAAGGCGCTGGGCAGCCGCAACGTCTTCACCGCCAGCACGGTCGACCAGATGCCCAAACACGTCCAGTGCGGCTACATGTACGGCAGCATCTTCTCGATCCCGGTGCCCGACATCGACCGCACCGACTTCATGCTGGTGCTCGGCGCCGACCCGTTCTCGTCCAACGGCAGCCTGTGGACCGTTCCGGACGCGCCCGGCCGGTTCAAGGAGCTGCAAAAGCGCGGCGGGAGGTTCGTCGTCGTCGACCCGCGCCGCAGCCGCACCGCGCAGGCCGCCGACCAGCACGTCGTGATCAGGCCTGGCACGGACGTGTTCCTGCTGCTGGCGTTGATCCACGAGTTGTTCCGGCAGGACCTCGTGAACCTGCGCGAGCTCGCCGGGCACGTCACCGACCACACGGTGGTCCGCGAGCGCGTCATGCCGTTCAGCCCGGAGGCCGTGGAGGAACGCACGGGCGTTGACGCCGCCACGATCCGCGCGCTGGCACGGGAGCTCGCCGGCGCGGAACGTGCCGCGGTGTACGGCCGCATCGGCACGACGACGGTCGAGTTCGGCACGGTCGCGTCGTGGGCGGTCGACACGCTGAACGTCCTCACCGGCAACCTCGACCGGCCCGGTGGCGTGATGTGGCCGTTGCCCGCGCACAGCAAGCGCGGACCCGGCCGCGGCAAGGGGTTCGGCGTCGGCCGCTGGCACAGCCGGGTCAAGGGGCATCCCGAGGTGATGGGGGAGTACCCGGCCGTCACGCTGGCCGACGAGATCGAGACGCCCGGCGAGGGCCAGGTGCGGGCGCTGTTCACGATCGGCGGCAACCCCGCGCTGTCGTTGCCGAACTCCGCCCGCGTGAACGACGCACTGGCCGGTCTGGACTTCATGGTCAGCGTCGATCCCTACCTCAACGAGACCACCCGGCACGCCGACGTCATCCTGCCGACGCCGCCACCGTCCCGTCGCGACCACTACGACATCGCGTTCCTCCACAACTCCGTGCGCAACGTCGTGAAGTACTCGCGCGCGGCGATTCCGCTGGAGGAGGGCAGGGTCGACGAGACGGACATCTTCTTCCGGCTCGCCACGATCTTCAGCGGCCTCGGTCCGTCGGCCGATCTGGACGCCGTCGCCGCGATGCAGCTCGCGGGACTGAAGCAGCAGCTCGGTGCCGACTTCGAGCCGGAGGGCGAGACGCGCGAGGAACGGTTGCTGGACCTCAAACTCCGCACGGGTCCGTACGGTGTCTCGTTGCGACAGTTGCTGGACCACCCGCACGGCATCGACCTCGGCCCCCTCACCCCGCGCCTGCCGGAGATCCTCCGCACCACGTCGGGCCGCGTCGAGCTGACGCCCGAGCCGATCATGGCCGACCTGCCGCGCGTGCTCGCCGCCCTGGAGACACCGGAGACCGACCTGGTGCTGGTCGGCCGCAGGCACCTGCGCACCAACAACTCCTGGATGCACAACGTGCCCTCGCTGGTGAAGGGCAAGCCGTTGTGCACGTTGCTCGTCAACCCCGGTGACGCGGCACGCCTCGGCATCGAGGACGGCAAGACCGCGCAGGTCACCTCGCGCGTCGGCAAGGTCGAGGTGCTGGTCGAGGTCACCGGCGACATCGCGCCCGGTGTCGTGTCGATGCCGCACGGCTGGGGTCACGACCTACCTGGCACGCGGCTCACCGTGGCCAGCGAGCACGCCGGCGTGAACGTCAACCTTCTCACCGACGACCTCCGCATCGATCCGCTCTCGGGCACCGCCGTGCTGAACGGCACCCGCGTGCAGATCGTGCCCGCCTGAGCACACCGACGTCCTTAGGAGCCGCCATGACCGCCGGAGTCACCAGCCCGACCGCGGTGCAGACCGTCCGCCGGATAGCCGACCTGCCGTTCCTCGCGGAGCAGGCCCACGGCGACCGGGTGGCGTGGCGGTTCAAGCAGCACGGCGAGTGGCGGGAGCGGACCTACGCCGAGGTCTCGGAGCTGGTGCTGGACCTGGCGTCCGGGTTCGTCCACGCCGGACTGAAGGCGGGTGAGCGGGTCTGCGTGCTGGCGAACACCCGTCCTGAGTGGACACTGATCGAGCTCGCCGTGCTGGCGGCGGGCGGCATCGTGGTGCCGATCTACCCGTCGAGCACCGCGGAGGAGATCGCCTGGGTGGCCGGTGACTCCGGCGCGTCGTTCGTGGTGGCCGAGAACGAAGCCCAGTGCGTGAAGGTCGACGTCGTGCGCGGCGAACTCCCCGAACTGCGAACGGTGTTCACCATCGACCCGGCCGGCGACCGCCCGAGCGTGGCGGAGCTGTCCGACACCGGCCGCACGTCGCCGCTGGCGGCCGAACTGGACGCTCGTCGCGCGGCGATCAGGCCGGAGGACCCGAGCCTGATCATCTACACCTCGGGCACCACCGGTCCGCCCAAGGGATGCGTCCTATCCAACGCGAACTGGGTCGCGCTGTGCCGGGTCGCGGAGGAGGCCCGCATCGACGCGATGACCGGCACGGTCTACCTGTTCCTGCCGCTGGCGCACGTCTTCGCGCAGATCGTCATGTTCGGGACGATGTACCGCGGTGGCGCGTTGGCCTACTACGGCGGTGACCTGACGGCGATCGTGCCGGAGCTGGCCGAGGTCCGCCCGACCTTCCTGCCCTCGGTGCCGCGGATCTTCGAGAAGATCTACACGTCCGTCACGGCGTCGGTGCCACCGGAGCAGCTGGGTCAGGTGGTCGCGCTCGGTCTGGAGGTGCGGCGCCGCCGTGCCGCGGGCGAGCCCGTGCCCGCGGAGATGGCCGCGGCGTTCGACCAGGCCGAGGCGTTGTTCGCCAAGGTGCGCGCGGTCTTCGGCGGACGGCTCGTGCAGGCGCTGTCCGGTGCCGCGCCGATCTCCCGCGAGGTGCTGCAGTTCTTCCACGCGGCCGGCGTGCCGGTGCTGGAGGGCTACGGCATGACCGAGTCCACCGCGGTCGGCACGATCAACTCGTTGGAAC
The DNA here is from genome assembly GCF_053601075.1 of Lentzea sp. NPDC004789. Taxonomy (NCBI): domain Bacteria; kingdom Bacillati; phylum Actinomycetota; class Actinomycetes; order Pseudonocardiales; family Pseudonocardiaceae; genus Lentzea; species Lentzea sp. NPDC004789. The sequence goes on from NZ_JBSGBE010000024.1 coordinate 100,621, forward strand.
GTTTCAAGCTCGGTTCCGTTGGCGCGTCGGGCGTTGCGGGCCTGGAGATGTCCGTCGCGGAGGACGGCGAGCTGCTGATGCGCGGCCCGCACGTCTTCGCGGGCTACTGGCGCAACGACGAGGCGACCGCTGCCACGATTCAGGACGGCTGGCTGCACACCGGTGACCTCGGCGAGATCGACGCGGACGGTTTCGTGACGATCACGGGGCGCAAGAAGGACATCATCATCACCGCCGGTGGCAAGAACATCGCGCCGGCCAACGTGGAGAACGTCCTGCGCCAGTCGCGCTGGATCTCGCACGCGGTCCTCTTCGGAGACCGGAAGCCCTACTGTGTGGCCCTGCTCACACTGGACGCCGACGAGATCGTGCCGTGGGCGGCGGAGCGTGGTTTGCCGTCCGACCTCGAATCTTTGGTGGGTCACCCAGAAGTGCGAGCGCTCGTCCAGGGAGTTGTTGACGAGGCGAACTCGCACTTCGCCAGTGTCTCCCAGGTCAAGAAGTTCGTGCTGCTCAGCCGGGATCTGTCCCAGGAGGAGGGCGAGCTCACCCCCACGTTGAAGGTCAAGCGGAACGTGGTGCACCGCCTTCACTCTGCGTTGTACGAAGGGCTCTACGAGTAACCCGTACGTACGAGAAATCCAAAAACAGGTACATCCACCCTGGCGGATTCCTTCCACTCAGGGCAGAGTGGGACACCAAGCGGCGCCAGGCCCCCTCCCCCCTCGGGCCCAGCCGCTTCGCGGCCCCGGCTCACGGCGTACTCCCCCCAGACGCCCTTGCCGGGGCCGCCTTGCATCTCAGTGAAGGCGCCCTTCGTCACTTGCGCGGCGGCGTGGTCGTGCCGCGCACGATGAGCTGGGTTTCGGCCACGATCTGCGGAACTTCCGTGTTGTCCGAGTCCAGCCAGTCGAGCAGCATGTTCACCGCGGTCCGTCCCGCCTGCGCCACCGGCATCGCCACCGTGGTCAGCGCGGGCGAGCACAGCGCCGCGTAGGTCAGGTCGTCGAACCCGGTCACCGACACGTCACCGGGCACCGAGATCCCGCGGTCCCGCAGCCGCGCCAGCACGCCCAGCGCCATGATGTCGTTGTAGGCCACGATCGCGGTCGTATCGGCCGCCACGGCCAGATCAGCGGCCTGCAGACCGCCTTCGTAGCGCGGCGCGAACGGTCCGAGGTCCACCAGGTCCACGCCGTGCTGCGTGACGGCCGACATGAGCCCGCGCCGACGCTCCTGGTTGGACCACGACGTGCGCGGCCCGTTCAGGTAGGCGATCCGCCGGTGTCCCAACGCGACGAGGTGGTCGATGACGGCGTGCATGCCACCCGCCGAGTCCATCAACGCGGCGGGCACGCCCGGCAGCCGCCGGTTCAGCAGCACCAGCGACGTCGCGCCCGCCACCTCGTAGATCTGCGAGTCCTCCAGGCCGGGCGCGCACAGCACGACGCCGTCGACCTGCTTGGCCATCGCGTGCACGAGCTTCGCCTCGGTGACCGGGTCCTCGTCGCTGTCCGCCACGAACACCGCGTAGTCGGCCTGCATCGCCCGCGCCTGCACGGCCTTGAGCACGCCCGTGAAGAACGGGTTGTCGAGGTCGGGCACGACGATGCCGATGTTGCCGGTCTTGCCGGTGATCAGCCCCCGAGCCGCCCGGTTGGGCTGGTAGCCGAGGTCGGAGGCGGCAGCCAGCACCCGTGATCTGGTCTCCGGACGGACCAGTTCGGGCGATGTCAGCGCACGCGAAACGGTGGCGACCGATACGTGCGCTCTGCGTGCCACGTCGCGGATGGTGACTGCCACTTGTACCTCACCCTCAACTGCCGGTTGAAACAATCATGACGGGTCAGGCGTCAGGACGGTTCTTTGAGTCGGGTAACGAGCTGGGTCGGGTTCACGAACCGCAGCGCCACCACGAGCAGGACGAGCATCGATCCCGTGTAGATCACCGCCATCGAGTCGACCATCTGTTGTGGTCTGATGCCCGCCGACGACATGGCCTCGTACAGCGAAACGACGAGTGTCTGGCTCGTCGGCCCCGCCGTGAGGAACGTCAGCTCGAACATGCCCACCGTTCGCACCAGAACGAGGATCGACGCCGCCAGGACGCCCGGCACCAGCAACGGCGCCAGCACGCGGGTGAAGATCGCGAACGTGTTCGCCCCGCACATCCGCGCCGCCGACTCGATCTTCGTGTCGATCTGCTCGATGAACGGCGTCATCGTCAGCACCACGAACGGCACGGCGGGCACGAGGTTCGCCGCGATCACCCCGGCCATGCTGCCCGCCAGGTGGAACTTGTACAGCACCGTCGCGAGCGGGATGCCGTACGTCATCGGCGGCATCAGGATCGGCAGCAGGAACAGCACGTTGAGCAGCTTCTTGCCGGGGAAGTCGCGCCGCGCCAGCGCGTAGGCCGTCGGGACTCCGATGAGGACGGAGACGGCGACGACCGCGATCGCGACCTGGAACGTCACCGCCAGCACGTCCAGCAGCCGGTAGTCGCGCCACGCCTCGCCGTACCACTTGCCCGTGTAGCCGCTCGGCAGCCAGGTGCCGAACCAGGACTCGGCGAACGAGTTCGTGACCACCGCGCCGACGACGCCGATGAGGTTGAGCATGAAGAAGGCGAGAGCGCCCCAGGTCAGCCACACGACCGGACGTGCTTTCAGGTGGTTCATTTGAAGCCCTCCGAGGAGATCTTGCTACCCGCGACGATCTGCTCACCAGCGCGCTTGCCAGCTTGTGAACGGTGAGCGGGCACGTGAAGCGGGCGTTCAAGTACCGCTTCTATCCGACCGAGGCGCAGGCTGCCGAGTTGTCGCGCACCTTCGGATGCGTTCGCAAGGTCTACAACTTGGCCTTGCAGGAACGAACGGAGGCGTGGACGCTCCGCCGGGAGCGGGTGGGCTACGTCGCCACCTCGGCAATGTTGACGGCGTGGAAGCGGACCGACGAGCTCGCGTTCCTCGGAGAAGTTTCCTCGGTACCGCTGCAGCAAGCGCTCGGACATCTGCAGACGGCGTTCTCCAACTTCTGGGCAAAGCGGTCCCGTTGTCCGCGTTTCAAGTCGAAGAAGAGGTCGCGCGCCTCGGCGGAGTACACCCGCTCGGCGTTTCGTTGGCACGAAGGCGTTCTGACGCTGGCGAAGATGGCCGAGCCATTGGACGTCCGTTGGTCCAGGTCGCTGCCGGAGGGAGCCAGACCGTCTTCTGTGACTGTGTCGCAGGACTCGGCTGGGCGCTGGTTCGTGTCCCTGCTCTGCGAGGATCCCGGTGTGGTACAGCTGCCTGTCACTGACGCAGCCGTGGGGATCGATGTTGGTCTCGATCACCTGCTCGTCCTCTCGACCGGGGAGAAAGTGTCCAACCCCCGGCACGCATCGCGAGACCGGCGTGCTCTCGTGAGGGCACAGCGATCCTTGTCTCGCAAGCAGAAAGCCCTGCGGCGCGAGCTGCGGGAGTCCCCGGTTCTCATCGGGTGAGGAAGTCAACCCTTGCCTCCCGTCGCACCGCGGTAGAGCGACGTGCGCCAGATCAGCACCACGCCGATCACGATCAGCATCACCAGCGCCATCAGCATCGCGATCGCCGAGCCCATCGCGAAGTCGTTGTCCCGCAACGCGGTCTCGTACGCGGCGATCGACATCACGTGCGTCTCACCGGCCGGGTTGCCGACCATGACCGCGGACGGGAACACGGAGAACGCGAGCACGAAGCTCAGGCAGAACGTGACCGCGAGGCCCGGTGCCAGCAGCGGCATGGTGATCGTCCGGAACCGCTGCCGCCTCGACGCGCCCAGCGTCGCCGCCGCGTGCTCCAGCGTCGGGTCGATGCCGGAGAGGTACGACAGCGTCAGCAGGAACGCGAACGGGAAGCCGGTGATGATCAGGCTGAACAGCACGCCCCAGTAGTTGTGGGTGAGCTTGGCCGGTTCGTCCGCGCCCAGCGCCAGCAGGACGCGGTTGAACCACCCCGTCGGGCCGAAGAACGCGAGGAGTCCTTCCGCGGTCAGCACGGTGCCGAGCGTGATCGGGATGACCAGCACCGTGGTGAGCGCCCTCTTGCCGCGGAACCGGCCGCGCATCCGGAACGCGATCGGGATGGACGCGAGCACGTTGAACAGCGCCGCGGGCAGCCCGAGCCGCAGCGTGATCCAGATCGTCTCGGCCAGGTAGTCGTCGGAGAAGAACGTGACGTAGTTCTGCAACGGGCTGCCGCCGCCCTTGGGCTGGAACGACAGCTGCAGCCCGTACAGGAACGGGTAGACGAACAGCAGCACCACGAACACCGCGCCCGGCACCAGCAACCACAGGACTCGGTCGACGCCCTTCTCGGCCAGCCGGTGCTTGAGCGACGCCCGCTCCACGACCGCGGCCGTCATGCGAACACCAGCACGCGCTCAGTTGGCACCTTCAGCCTGATGGTGTCGCCGGGGGCCAGTCGTGAGGTGGTGCGGACGTGCAGCTGCGAGCCGTCCCGCAGCCGTGCCTCGACCGCCTGCTCGCGGCCGTGGTACTCGACGATCTCGACCGTCGCCTCCAGCGTGTTCTGCCCGGCCTCCGAGACCACCGCGAAGTCCTCGGGACGAACGGCCGCCACGGCCTTCTCGGTGAGCTCCTCCCTTTTGACGCCAACGAGTTCGATGCCGTCGGCGGTCCGGACCGTGGCCCGCTCGCCGCCCTGCGAGGTCACGGTCACCCCGATCATGTTGCGGTAGCCCATGAACCCCGCCACGTACCGGTTGACGGGGTGCGCGTAGACCGCCTCGGGTGAGCCGACCTGCTGCACCTCGCCCAGCCGCAGCACCACGAGACGGTCGGCCAGCGCCAGCGCCTCCTCCTGATCGTGCGTCACGTACACGGTCGTGAGGCCCAGCGACTGGTGCAGCCGGCGGATCTCCGTGCGCATCTCCAGCCGCAGCGCGGCGTCCAGGTTGGACAGCGGCTCGTCCATCAGCACCAGCGGTGGTTCGAGCACGACCGCGCGCGCGATCGCCACGCGTTGCTGCTGGCCGCCGGAGAGCTGAGCGGGGAACTTGTGCTGGTGCTCTTCGAGCTGGACGAGCCGCACCGCCTCGTCCACCCGCCGGTTCAGCTCGGCCTTGGGCGTCTTGCGCATGGACAGGCCGAACCCGATGTTGCGCCGCACGGACATGTGCGGGAACAGCGCGTAGTTCTGGAACACCATCCCGAACCCGCGCTTCTCCGGCGGGAGGTCGTCGATGCGCTTGCCGTCCAGCATGATCCGCCCGCCGGTGAGCGGCAGCAGTCCGGCCAGGCAGTTGAGCGCCGTCGACTTGCCGCAGCCGGACGGCCCGAGCAGGGCGACGAACTCGCCGCCCTTGATCGTCAGGTCCATGCCCTTGAGGGCAACGGTGTCGCCGAACGCGCGCTGCACGTGGTCCAGGTGCAGCTCGGCAAATCGTTGTCCCGTCACTACTTCTTACCGATCTCTCGGTCCCACCGCTGGAACGCCTTCACCTGCTGCGCGGCCGGCAGCGAGGTCTCCTTGGGGTTGTCGGTGATGAGCTTGTCGTACTCGGCGCGGCCGAACTTCGCGATCGCGTCCTGCGACTCCTGCGGCGCCATCTGCAGCGTCACGTCCTTGACCGCGGGACCGGGGTAGAAGTAGCCCTTGTCGTAGGCCTTGGCCTGCTGCTTGGGGTCCAGCATGAACTTGATCAGCGCCAGGTTCGCCGACAGCACGTCCTGCGACACGCCCTTCGGCACGACGGCGTAGTGCGCGTCGGTGACCCAGTGGAAGCCCTTGAACGTCGCGATCTTCATGCCCTCCGGCACCGAGCCCAGCACACGCGGGTTGATGTCCCAGCCGGTGGTCGACGCGACCATCCACGACGTGCCGTTCGCCAGGTTCTTCATGACGTCGGTCGTGCCGCCGGGGTAGTTGTCGACGTACTGGCCGAGGTCCTTCAGGTAGGCCCAGGTCTTGTCCCAGCCGTTCTCGGGGTCCTTGGGGTCCTTGTCGCCCAGCAGGTAGGGCAGTCCCATGAGGAACGTCCTGCCGGGACCGGAGTTCGCGGGCCGCGCGTACTGGAACTTGCCGGGATGCGCCTTGGCCCACTCCAGCAGTTCGGCGGGCGACGAAGGCGGCGTGGGCACCTTGGCCGGGTCGTACTCCAGCAGCGGGCCCGCGGGGTAGTAGGTGACGGCTACGCCCTGGCCCTGCGCGAGCTTCTGCATCTCCCACGCGGGCGGCAGGTAGGTCTTCTCCAGGTCCGGCAGCTTCGCCGAATATCCGGGGAGCAGTTCGTAGACGAGCTTCTGCTCGATGACCGACGACAGGCCGTCGGTGCCGGTGAGCACGAGGTGGGTCTGGGAGGTGCCGGAGTTCTGCTCGGCCTTGAGCTTGCCCGGCATGTCCGGCGCGGTCGCCTTGGTGTAGTTGACCTTGCTGACGTAGTCGGGGTGCGACTTCGCGAACTCGTCGATCATCCCCTGGGTGAGCTGCAGGTTTCCGGCCACGTCGAGGACGTTCAGCTCGACCGGCTTCGACGGCTTGTCCGGGACCGCGGCGGGCGCGTTGTTCTGCGCCTGCGGTGTCTCCGGTGCACCACACGCCGTGACCACCAACAGGCCTGTGCTTGCCAACAAGACTGGGATGACGAGCTGTAACTTCCTTGTCCAGCGCATCTCGGGGCTCCCTAACTGACTCTGGACCTGGCGCTCGAAAACGTTTACGGTTTTTCTGTAACACTCGTACACCCGCCGCCGGTCCGAACGCAATGCCGCCGCACAACCCATTCCCGACGAAAGTGGGAGGTTCCTGTGGCACCCCGTTCACGGCGGTTGCCGATCGCTCGATCCGGCATCCTGGCCACCGCGCTCGCGGTGGCGGTGACCTCGCTCGTCTCCGCAGCGGCTCCGGCGTCAGCTGCGGACGTCTTGCTGTCCCAAGGAAAACCGGCGACCGAGTCGGCGTCCGGCGGCGCGAACTACGCACCGAAGAACGCCTTCGACGGCAACTCCGGCACGCGCTGGGCCAGCAAGTCGAACACCGATCCGGCCTGGATCCGCGTCGATCTCGGCGCGTCCGCGACGATCAGCCGGGTCCGGCTGCAGTGGGACCTCTCGTGCGCCAAGGCGTACCGGGTCGAGACCTCGGAGAACGACTCGACCTGGACGTCGATCTACAGCACCACCGAGGGCAAGGGCGGTGTGGAGGACCTGACGGTCAGCGGCAAGGGCCGCTACGTCCGCATGTACGGCACGGCCCGTTGCCGCACCGGCACGTCCTACGGCTACTCCCTGCAGGAGTTCCAGGTCTTCGGCAACACCGGCCCCGTCGACGCCGAGCCGCCGACCGCACCCGCGGACCTCGTCGCGTCCGACGTCAAACCGGACTCCGCGAAGCTCACCTGGAAGGCCTCGACGGACAACGTCGGCATCGCGTCGTACGAGATCTACAACCTCGGCCAGTTCGTGAAGTCCGTGCCGGGCAACACGTTGACCACGGTCATGACCGGCCTCAAGCCGAACACCGCGTACGGCTTCTACGTCAACGCGAAGGACCCGGCCGGCAACATCTCGCAGGCGTCCAACACCGCGGAGTTCAAGACCCCGCCCGCCGAGGACGACCCGATCCCGCCGACCGCGCCGAAGAACCTGCGCTCCACCGGCGTGACGGCGAACTCCGTGTCGCTCGCGTGGGACCCGGCGACCGACAACGTCGGCGTGACCCGCTACGAGATCTACACCGGCGGCACCAAGGTCGGTGACGCGACCGGCACCACCGCCACGATCGAGGGCCGCACCGCGAACACCGAGTACACCTTCACCGTCAAGGCCTTCGACGCCGTCGGCAACGCCGGCCCGGCCTCGAACGCGGTGACCGTGAAGACCCGGTCCGGCGGCGACCAGGTCGGTGCCGTCACGCAGATCGCGACCGACAACGACATCCCGTGGGGTCTCGCGTTCCTGCCCAACGGCGACGCCGTCTACTCGCGCCGCGACGCGCAGGACCTCATCAGGATCACGCCGTCCGGCCAGAAGACCACGCTGGGCAAGGTCCCGAACGTCTCCGGCACCAACGGCGAGGGCGGCCTGCTGGGCATCGAGCTGTCGCCGACGTTCGGCAGCGACCACTTCGTGTACATCTACCACACCGCGTCCGGTGACAACCGCGTCGTGCGGATGACGTTGGACGGCAACACCTTGAGCGACTACAAGGTGCTGCTGACCGGAATCCCGCGCAACAAGTTCCACAACGGCGGCCGCCTGCGCTTCGGCCCGGACGGCAAGCTCTACGCGTCGACCGGCGACGGCCAGAACGGCGACAACGCGCAGAACAAGCAGTCGTTGGGCGGCAAGGTCCTCCGCCTCAACCCGGACGGCTCGGCCCCGGCCGACAACCCGTTCGTCTCCGAGGGCGGCAACGCGCGCTACGTGTGGTCCTACGGCCACCGCAACGTGCAGGGCCTCGCGTTCGACTCGAAGAACCGCCTGTGGGAGGCCGAGCTCGGCAACTCCAACATGGACGAGGTCAACCTGATCCAGAAGGGCGGCAACTACGGCTGGCCCAAGTGCGAAGGCACCGCCGGTTCGTGCTCCGGCTTCATCGCGCCGAAGAAGACCTTCCCGGTCGGCGCCGCGTCGCCGTCGGGGCTCGCGATCGTGAACGACGTGCTGTTCCTCGCGGCCCTGCGCGGCGAGCGGCTGTACCGCATGACCATGAACGGCGACGGCATCGGCAGCACCACGGCGTACTTCCAGGGCACCTACGGCCGGCTGCGGACGCCGGAACCGGCCCCGGACGGCTCACTGTGGGTCACGACGTCCAACGGTGACAAGGACTCCACGCCGGGCAACAGCTCCACCAAGATTTTGAAGGTGGCGCTGAACTAGAAGCGGCCCGGTGCGGTCCGTCAAGCGGCGGCGCGAGGCCGGCCCGCACCGGTACCGAAGGGAAGGCCCCCGGACGCGGAGTCCGGGGGCTTTCCGCGTCAGGCGGACCGCGTCCGCCGCCGGCGCACGAAGATCGTGGTGACGACGTACGCCAGAAACACCAGCTGCGCGCCGACCACGGCCCCGGTCGCCCACACCGGTGTGCCCTCGGGAAGTGCTCCCAAGGCCAGCGTGGGACCGGCCGTGCCACCAACAGTGGCGACGGTCAGCGACATCGAGTCGGTCAGCTCGTTCAACCGGCTCGACGGTCCGCTCACGTCCACGGCCTTGTCGTCGAACTCGATGCGCAGCTGTGCCGTGTCGCCGGGCTCGTCGTACGGCTCCGGTTCGCCCAGGTCCGGAGTCACAACACCTGTCATCGCAGATGTTCTCCCTACAACCCGGCACGAACCGTTGCGCTCGCCTTGAACGCGGCGGCCGGGGGACCAGAGCGAGGTGTTCACGCCTCGAACACCCGTCCGCGCAGACGCTCATGTGGGCAAGTCCCCCGAACTTCGCCCACATGCCCTCTGCGGTGCCGCTCCGGTCCGCGGTCAGCATAGCCACCCCGCGTGTGTCAGCAACAGTTCTGACACATTTTTTGTGTCAAAAAAGTGGCTTTGAGTGTGGTGATCTGCGAGGATGGGCGCATGGGAGCCGCCAAGGAGACTCAGCAGGGCAAGCCGGCCGTCGTCGAGCGCGTCAACGTCGCGCTGATCGCCGACTCGGCCGCCGCGCTGGGCAAGCTCCAGCAGCGGACCGGTCTGAAGAAGGTCGACATCGTCAACCGGGCGGTGCAGCTCTACGAGTTCGTCGAGGCGCAGATGCGCGAGGGCAAGGAGCTCGTGGTGCGGGACGCGGACGGGACCGACCGCCTGGTCAAGATCTTCTGACCGTCAGCCCGTTCAGCAGCAGCTCGATCAACCGCCGCGGGTCGTAGCGCGGGTCGTCGCCGCGTCCGATGCACAGGTTGCCGATCCCGCGCATCAGCTCGTACGGCTGGACGTCCTCGATCCCGCTCGCCTTCAGCAGTTCACCGCACACGGGCCCGAGCCGGTCGATGAAGTACACGTGCAGCGCCTCGAACCCGCCGCTGTCGGACTGCATCGCGTGCGCCAGTCCGTGCTTGGTCACCAGGAAGTCGACGAACATGTCGACCCACGCGCGCAACGCCGCGAACGGTGAGTCCGAAGTGGACAGCAACGAAGGTCCCGCAAGAGCGCACGCCTCGACCTGGTGCCGGTAGACGGCGACCACGAGGTCCGCGCGGGTGGGGAAGTGGCGGTAGATCGTGCCCATGCCGACGCCGGCCTCGGCCGCGATCTCCCTGATCGGCGCGTCGACGCCGGACCTCACGAACACCTCGGCTGCGGCCGCGAGCAGCGTTTGCTCGTTGCGGACGGCGTCGGCTCGCTTGCGTGGTGGCACGCGCACTCCCTTCCGGCACGGTTGACAAAGCGGAACACCGCTCCGTATCGTTCCGGAACGTCGCTCCACTTATGGCGACAGACTACTCGAAGGGGAACCGATGACCGTCTTCACGGTGAGTCCTGTCGTGCTCGAAATCCCCGAAAGGCCCGTTGACCTGCAGTTGAAGGTGAGTGCGCCGACCGAGGGGGACGGGCTGCCGATCATCCTGCTCTCGCACGGGCAGGGCTACTCGAACCACCTGTCCTCGCTGAACGGCTACGCGCCGCTCGCGAACCACTGGGCCGAGCAGGGCTTCGTCGTCCTGCAGCCGACCCACCTCAGCTCCCGCACGCTGAGCCTGCCGGACGCTCCCGGCGCGCCGATGTTCTGGAAGGAGCGCGCCGAGGACATGTCGCACATCATCGACCGGCTCGACGAGATCGAGAAGGCCGTACCGCAGGTGCGGAACCGCTTGGACCGCACCAAAATCGCGGTCGCCGGCCACTCGATGGGCGGGCACACCGCGAGCCTGCTGCTGGGCATGAAGGCCGAGGGCGTCAGCCTGAAGGACGACCGGATCAAGGCGGGCGTGCTGCTCGGCTCCACCGGTGGCGGCGAAGGCCTCACCGACGTCGTCAAGCAGAACTACTCGTTCATGCTGACCTCGGACTTCAGCGACATGACGACACCTGCGCTCGTGGTCGCCGGCGACAAGGACGCCTCGGAGCACCTCACGACCGTCGGCCCGGAGTGGCACATGGAGCCGTTCCACCTGTCGCCCGGCCAGAAGGACCTGCTGGTCCTCGAAGGCGGTGAGCACGGCCTCGGCGGCGTCTCCGGGTACGACGTCGCCGAGACCACGGACGAGAGCCCCGAGCGGGTCGCGACCGTGCAGCGGCTCACCACGGCTTATCTGCGCAGTCAGCTGCTCGGGACGGACGACTGGCGGCGGCAGGAGTCAGTGGGCGTTGGGTTCCGGGTTCACTCCCGGTCGTGACAGGAACTCGAAGTCGCAGCCCTCGTCGGCCTGCGTGATGTGCTCGTAGTACAGCGCGCCGTACCCGCGTTCGAACTTGGGCGGCGGCGCGACCCACGCGGCCCGGCGCCGCGCCATCTCCTCGTCGGAGATCTCCACGCGCAGCACCCGCGCCTCGACGTCCAACGTGACGAGGTCGCCGTCCCGCACGAGCGCCAGCGGCCCGCCGACGTGCGCCTCCGGTGCCACGTGCAGAACGCAGGCGCCGTAGGAAGTTCCGCTCATCCGCGCGTCCGACACGCGCACCATGTCCCGGACGCCCTCTCGCAGCAGCTTGTCCGGGATCGGCAGCATCCCGTACTCCGGCATGCCGGGCCCGCCCTTGGGACCGCCACCGGCCAGCACGATCACCGAGTCCTTCGTGACCTCCAGCGACGGCGAGTTGATCCGTGCCCGCAAGTCCTGGTAGCCGTGGAAGACCACGGCGGGCCCGGTGTGCCGCCACAGCGAAGGATCAGCCGCCACGTACTTGATCACCGCGCCGTCCGGCGCCAGGTTGCCGCGCAGCACGGCCAGTCCGCCCTCGGGCGAGATCGGGTCGTCCAGCGGCCGGATCACCTCGGCGTCGTACACCTCGGCGCCGTCGAGGTCCTCGCCGAACGTCCGTCCTGTCACCGTGATCCGCTTGAGGTGCAACGAGTCCCGCAACCGCGACAGCAGCCCGCGCAGGCCGCCGGCGTAGTAGAAGTCCTCCATGAGGTGCGAACCCGCGGGCTGAACCGAGGCCAGCACGGGGACTTCGCGCGACAACCGGTCGAAGTCGGCCAGCGACAACGGGATCTGCGACCGCCCGGCCATCGCGATCAGGTGGATGTACGAGTTCGTCGAGCCGCCCAGCGCCAGCACGGTCCGGATCGCGTCCTCGTACGCCTCTGGCGACAACACGTCGTTGATCGTCAGATCCTCGCGCACCATCTCCACGGCCCGCATGCCCGAGGCCGCCGCCATGCGGTGGTGGGCCGAGTCGACGGCCGGAATCGACGACGCGCCGGGCAGGGTGAGCCCCAGCGCCTCGGCCGCCGCGGTCATCGTCGACGCCGTGCCCATCGTCATGCACGTCCCGGGGGAGCGGGCCAGCCCGGACTGGATCTCGGCCCAGTCGGACGAGGAGATCGTGCCCGCGCGCTTCTCGTCCCAGAACCGCCACATGTCGGTGCCGGACGCGAGCTTCTCGCCACGCCAGTTGCCGCGCAGCATCGGCCCGGCGGGCACGAAGACCGTTGGCAGGCCGGCAGAAGCGGCACCCATCAGCAACGCGGGCGTGGTCTTGTCGCAGCCGCCCATCAGCACGCAGCCGTCGACGGGGTAGGAGCGGAGGATCTCCTCCGTCTCCATCGACAGCATGTTGCGGTACAGCATGGGCGTCGGCTTCTGGTACGTCTCCGACAGCGTGGAAACCGGGAACTCCAGCGGATATCCGCCCGCCTCCCACACGCCGCGTTCGACCTGCTTGGCCCGTTCGCGCAGGTGCATGTGGCACGGGTTGATGCCGCTCCACGTGTTCAGGATGGCGATGACCGGTTTGCCGAGGTGCTCGGACGGGTTCAGGCCGAGCTGACGCATGCGGGCGTTGTGCGAAAACGCCCGCAGGCCTTCGCCTTCGAACCACTCCGCGCTGCGCAGTTTCACAGCAGGCTCCACGAGTTCAACAGCACACCGACGGCGGAACGATCAGCCTCCGACAACACCGATGCCGGTGGTCGCACATCTCGGCGGCACAACCCCAGCTGTGCCAACGCTTCCTTCACCACGGACACGTTGTTCGCGGACTCGTTCAACGCCCGCAGCTCCTCGAACTTCCTGATGAACTCCCAGAACTCCATCGCCGCACCGAACTCGCCGTTCTTGAGCGAGTTGAACATCTGCACCGACAGCTGCGGCGCCACGTTCGCGAGCCCCGAGGTGAACCCCGTCGCCCCGACGGCGAAGTAGCCCGGCGCCGACAGCTCGGCGAGCCCCGCGACCCACGTCAGCCGGTCCAGCCCGGCGTCCCGCGCCACCGACGCGAACCGCACCGGGTCCGGCACCGCGTACTTCACCCCGACGACGTTCGGGCACGCGTCCGCCAGCGCGGCGATCTGCGCGCCACCGATCCGCGGGTTCCGCACGTACAGGATCACGCTCAGCTCGGGCACCGCGGACGCGATCGCCCGGTGGTAGTCGACCCACCCGTCCAGCGACACGTACGGGTGCACCGGCTGGTGGATCATGATGCCCTGCGCGCCCGCACGATCGGCGAACCGCGCGGCGGCGACGGCGGTGGCGAGGTCGTGCCCGACCCCGGCGATGATCGCGGCACGGTCGGCCACGGTGTCCACGGTGATCTGCAGGGCACGCTCGGTCTCCGCCGGCGACAACGTGTAGAACTCGCTGGTGTTGCCGTTGGGCGTCACGACGGAGACGCCGCCCTCGACCATCCGGTCCACGATCGCGGCGTAGTTCTTCTCGTCGATCGCGCCGTCGGCGTCGAACGGCGTGACGGTGATCGCCACGACGGACTTCAGCGGCTCGGTGAGGTCATCGAACGCCATCGGGAAGCTCCTCAACTACTCGGTCGGCGAACGTCTGGATGTGGCGGCGGAGCAGTTCGGAGGCGAGGTCGCCCTGGCCGGCGACGGCGGCGGCGAGGATCTCGCGGTGTTCGGCGGCCTCGTCGTCCCAGGTCGGGCAGATGCCCCAGCCGGCGACGGTGATCAGCGCGGCCTGGTCGCGCAGGCCGTCCAGGATCTCGATCAGCAACGGGTTGCCGCACCCGGCGTAGAGCGCGCGGTGGAAGCGGCGGTTGGCGAGCGACCGGCGGGCCAGGTCGGAGACGTCCTCCAGCGCCAGGGCGGCGTCCTCGAACGAGGCCCCCAGCAGGACCGAGCGCCGCAGGGCCTCGGGTTCCAGCAGCATGCGCACGTCGTAGACCGAGCCGGCCATCGCCGCGTCGACCATGCGGACCGACGCACCTCTGTACGGGCTCATCACGACGAGCCCCGACCCGGCGAGCGTCTTGAGCGCCTCGCGCACCGGCGTCTTGGAGACGTTGAGCGCGGCGGCGAGATCTGTTTCCACGAGCGCCTGACCGGGCTTCAGCTTTCCGTTGAGAATCGCTTCTTTGATCGATTCCAGAACGAAGTCCGTGCGCGACGCTGGAGGCGCTTCCGCCCGGTCATACATCATATACGAGACCCTAGGAGCTGCCGGAGGCCCAGGTCAACCGTCTGCTGTGGGCTCGGCAACCTCCGCGCGTCCCCGTTGAACCAACTTCCGCGCGCGCTCGTTCTGAAGGTGTCGGTCACCGCAGCTGCGCGGGACTGGAAGAAGGAGAAATGAGTGAGTCGTTCCGCGTAACCGTGTCCATTGCCGCGTCCGCCAGCGCATGGCACCGAATGTCCTGGGCACCAACGAGTTGAACGAGATCGACACATGCTGATGGAAGAACTGCCACCGGAGGCCGCACTGGACGGCCCTCCGCGCGACGCGGACCACCTGCTGCAGCGCACGCTGGGGACGGTCCGCGAGGAAAGACATCAGGCCGTGCGACGCCGAGGGCGCATCACGGCCCTGACGGCGACCTTCGTGGTCGCCGGCGTGCTCGCCGGCGGCGTCTGGATGGGCCAGGGCATGGGCGTCGGCGGGATCGACACCGCGGGCGAGATCATGCAGGGGACCTCGTCGGACGGCACCCATCTGGCGGTGAAGCTGACCGACACCGAGAGCGGCCTCAGACTGGTCGCCACCGTCGACGGCGTGCAGGACGGGGAAGCCTGCTGGCTGGTCGTGCACACGAAGGACGGCCGCACCTTCACCGCGGGCTCGTGGAGGGCGCACCGCGGTGAGGTGACGCTGGCCGGGGCCGCGATGGTGCGGGCGGGGGACGTGAGCGGCGTCAGCGTCGTGAACCACGCCCACCGGCCGCTGGTGACCGCGAGCTAACCGGTCGCGAACACCTGTGAGTCGTCGGCGAACGCCTTCACCTCGATGGCGTTCCCCGACGGGTCGCGGAAGTACATCGTCCACTGCTCACCCGGCTCGCCGGGGAACCGGCGGTGGGGCGCGATCACGAACTCCGTGCCCGCAGCCTGCAGCTTGTCCGCGAGCAGCAGGAACGCCTCGACCGACAGCAGCAGGCCGAAGCGCGGCACGGGGACGTCCTCGCCGTCGACCGGGTGGTGGGTGACCGCCGGGCGCGGGCCGTCGACCAGGTGTGTCACGAACTGGTGGCCGTAGAGGTTCCAGTCGATCCACCTCTCGCCCGACCGGCCTTCCGGGCAGCCGAGCACGCCTCCGTAGAACGCGCGGGCGGCTGAGAGATCCGTGACCGGCACCGCGAGGTGGAAGCGGGGGATGGTCTGGGTCATATGACGTCCTTCGTTTCGACGCGGACGAGTTTGACCCTCCCGTTTTGCCAATGTCAACATTCGGACATGTCGAGTTCCCTGGTTCGTCCGGTCTCCCGCAAAGGCGTCGCGGGGGAGGCCGCCGATCGGATCAGGGAGGCGATCCTCAGCGGTGAGCTGCCCGGCGGAACGGCGCTCAAGGAGGTCGAGCTCGCCGGCCAGCTCGGCGTCAGCCGCGGTTCGGTGCGCGAAGGGCTCGTGGTGCTGGAAGGCGAGGGGCTCGTCGTCTCGCAGTGGCACCGTGGCACGTGGGTGCGCGCGCTCGACCGTGAGGACATCGACGAGCTGTACACGTTGAGAGCCGCGTTGGACGGCCTCGCGATGAGAACGGCGGCTGCCAAGAACGCCCCTCTGGAGAGCCTGAACGCCGTCGTCGAAGAGATGCGGCACGCGCGCACGGACACCGAACGGGTGGCGTTGGACATGAAGTTCCACGACGCCGTGTACGCGGCGGCGGGGCATCGGCGGTTGATGGAGGCCTGGCAGGCGATCCGCAGCCAGGTGCACCTGTTCCTGCTCGCGCGGATCGTCGGTGACGGCACCTATCGAGACCTGGTCGTACCCGAGCACGCGAACCTCGCGGCGGTCATCGGCGTTGGTGATGTCGAGCAGGCGGCCCGCGCGGCGGAAGAGCACCTGCGCGGGTCCTACGCGAAACTGGTGGAGCAGCGGTGAACCTCCGAAGTGAGACAGCGGTCTGTCGTCCCGATGGCACGCTTGGCAAGCTGTAGCCGTGGCCCGGACCAGACCGATGACCGTCGCAGTCGCGGCGGTCGCGGTGCTCGTGCTGGGTGCGTCCGCCGTCCTGCTGTGCGGCCGGTCGAGCGCCGACCAGTACGTGAGCGAGCTCGACCAGGTGCTGAACGAGCCGCGGACGCCGAGCGTGGTCGTCCAGTGCGGTACCAACGAGGAGCGCCACCTCAACGCGGACAACCCCGTGGTGTCGCCGGGCATCCCGTTCGGTGCCCACCACACGCACGAGTACGTGGGCAACAGGTCAGCCGACGCGACGTCGACGAACGCCTCTCTTGCGGCCGCCACCACCACGTGCGAGAAGGGCGACCTCTCCACCTATTACTGGCCGGTGCTGCGCCTGACCGACGGCACGGGCCCGGACGCGCACGCCCAGGGCGGTGGCCTGCACGGCAACGTCGGCGAGGTGCTCAGGCCGTCGAGCGTGGAGGTCCGGTACGAGGGCAGCCCGGTGAGCGACGTGCTGCCGATGCCGCGGTTTCTGCGCATGATCACCGGCGACCCGATGGCGTTCACCAACAACTACGGCCCGAACGTCCGGGCCCACTGGGGCTGCGCCGACCGCCCTGGCCGGTACACGATCAGATACCCGTTGTGCGGCAACGCGACCACGCTGCGCACCTTCTACTTCGCCAGCTGCTGGGACGGCAACAACACCGACAGCGCGTCACACCGCACGCACGTGGCGTTCCCCCTGGTGGGCGGCGCGTGCCCGCCCAGGACGTTCCCGATCCCGCGTCTGCGCGTCACCGTCGGGTACGACGTTCCGGCGGGCCGCCCGTTCGCGATCGACAGCTTCCCGGAGGAGCTGCGCGATCCCGCCACCGACCACGCGATGTTCATCAACGTGATGCTGGAGGCGCAGATGAGTGACCTGGTCGGCCACCTCAACGCGGCCCGCTGACATCCGCCACAATTTCCTCGTCGAAATCTCGTTGAACCGAAGCCCGTCTCCGCTCGTGTGTCGGCTGAGGTCTTGAACAGAACGCCCGCACGAGGTGTTCGCGGGCGGGGAGGAGTGGGTGGATGGCGGCTTTGTTCTCCCGCAAACGGGAGACCGCGGCCGACGAGGCGCTGATCCGATCGCTCTACGAGGAGCACGGTCGGGCTCTGCTGGCGTACGCGACGCGGTTGACCGGCGATCGGGCGGCTGCCGAGGACGTGGTCCAGGAGACCCTCGTCCGAGCGTGGCGCCATCCCGACGCCCTCGTGAACGGCAAGGGATCGGTGCGCGGCTGGTTGCTGACCGTGGCGCGCAACATCGTCACCGACCGGGTGCGGGCCAAGGCGGCGCGCCCGCAGGAGGTGGCGGAGTCCCCGGCGACGCCACCGATCGAGCGCGACCACGCGGACCAGGTCGTCGACTCGGTCGTGGTGCTGGAAGCACTGGACCGGCTGTCCTCCGACCACCGCGACGTGCTGATGGAGATCTACTTCCGCGGCCGCAGCGTGACGGAGGCGGCAGAAGCGCTCGGGGTACCACCGGGCACGGTGAAATCAAGATCGTATTACGCGTTGCGAGCCCTGAGGGAGACGTTCGTCGGTCAACAGGTCGCACTGAAGGGGGTGGCCGGATGACCACGCAGCACGACCCGCAGCTGCTCGGTGCCTACGTTCTCGGAGCACTGGACGAGCAGGAGGTGCGCGAGATGGACGAGCACTTGGCGTCCTGCCCCGACTGCACGCGTGAGCTCGAGGACCTCCGTGCGATGGAGGCCTACCTCGGCGAGGTGCCGCCGGAGGCCATGCTCGACGGGCCGCCGGAGGGCGGCGATCTGCTTCTGCAGCGCACGCTTCGCCAGGTGCGCGTGGAACGAGGCGGCGTCGCCCGCCGTCGTCAGTTCGCGTTGGGCGCCGCGGCGGCCGTGGTGGCCGCTCTGGTGCTGGGTGCCGGCGTCTTCGTCGGCAAGGCCACCTCGCCCGGTGGCTCCGTGGCCGCGCCCACGGAGACCGTGGCACCGGACCCGGCGGGCACGAAGCTCGCCACGGCCACCGACCCGGTGACCAAGGCGTCGATGACCGTGAAGGTCATCCCCGCCGCGGGCTGGGTGCGCACGAGCATCGCGGTGAACGGCATTCCCGAAGGCGAGAAGTGCCGGATCTTCGTGGTGGCCAAGGACGGCAGCCGTCAGGAGGCCGGTTCCTGGGTGGTGTCCAAGAAGGGCGCGTCCCAGGGGGCGAGCCTGGACGGAGCCGCGCTCGTGGCGCCGAACGACGTCAAGTCGGTGCTGGTGGAGAACTTCGAGGGCAAGAAGTTCGTCGAGGTGCCGGTTCAGGCCTGACCGAGGGTGGGAGAACGGGGTCGTCCTTTGTGGACGGCCCCGTTGCCTTTGCCCTGGCCGGGGTTTTGTGATCGACCGTGAAGACGACGTGGGCTGGTCGCGCGGTGTTCTCGCCGGCCACGTCGCTTCCCCGAGCTTCGCCGCGCAGGAGTTCAAGGCTCCGGACTGGTCGTCCTTCAAGGATTCCAGCGACGGTGGCCGAGATGCTCGCGGTGATCCGCGATCAGCTGCCGGTCGCCGAGCGCCAGTCCGCACGGGAGCCGGTCACCTTGGCCACCAGGTGGGAGCCTCGTTTCACGGCTTGAGCACGACTTTGCCCACCACGGCACGGGATTCCAGCGCCTCGTGCGCCTTCGCGGCGTCCCTCAGCGCGAACGCCGGGTTGACCAGCGGCACGAACCGCCCGCTCGCCAGCCCGGCCATCGACTCGTCCTCCAGCGCGCGCAACCCGCGCCGCAGCAGTCCAGGCCCGAGCGCGACGGTCACGGTGAGGCTGTTGGCGAACAACGCCGCTGTGCTGACCGGCGTCATCTCCCCGGACGCCCAGCCGTAGATGATCTGCCGTCCGCCGACCCCGAGCGTCTTCATGGCGGCCGCGCCGACCGGGCCGCCGACGCCGTCCAGCACGACCGTCATGTCCTTGAGCCCGTCCGCCCAGTCCGGCCGGGTGTAGTCGATGGCGGCGTCGGCGCCGTTGTCCATCACGTGGTCGAGCTTCCCGCCACTGGCCAGCCCGATCACCCGCGCGCCGACGTTGCGCGCCTCCTGCACGAACAACGCGCCCATGCCGCCCGCCGCGGACGTCACCAGCACGACGTCGTCCTTCGTGATCCTGGCCGCGTCGAGCACCCCGACGACCGTGCGGCCGGTGCCGATCATCGCCACCGCCGCCTCGAACGACACGTCGTCCGGAAGTGCGTGCAGTGACTCGGTTCTCGCGACCGCGAGCTCTGCGTAGCCGCCGTTGGCCTGGCCGAGGTGCGCGGTGACGCGACGGCCGAGCCAGTCGGGTGCGACGCCGTCGCCCAGCGCCGTGACGACACCGGCGACCTCGCGGCCCGGCGTCATCGGGAACTCGACGGGACCGAACCCGCCCTTGCGGATCGTGGTGTCGACGAGGTGGACGCCGGCCGCGGCGACCGTGATGCGGACCTGGCCGGGGGCGGGTTCCGGGTCGGGAACCTCTTCGAGGAGCAGGTTCTGAGCCGGGCCGAACTCGTACTGCCGAATCGCGAACATGCCGGCGACGCTATGAGCTCGACCTAACTGGAGGTCAAGCCTGCCGGAGATCGTTCCGCGCGCGTTCGATCCAGCGCAGGGTGCCGTGGGCCCCGCTGTCCTTCGCGATCGCCTCGGCCTCGTCGAGCAGCGCCAGCTCCTCGTCGCGGTCGCCGGTCTCCGAGGCCAGCTCGGCGAGCGCGAGCAGCCCGGCCGCGACACCGGGCCGGAAGTCGATCTTCCGCCGCAACCGCACCGACTCCTCGAACCGCAGGCGCGCGGCCGCGAAGTCGCCGGCGGCCAGGTCCGCGAAACCGAGGTGCCGGACCGCGTAGGACGTGGTCAGGTCGTCACCCGTCGCGGTGGCGAGCCGGTACGAGCGTTCGAGGAACTCCAGCGCCGCCTCGTGACTGCCCCGCACGACCTGGTGGTAGCACCCGATCCAGAACAGCGCCTCCGCCTCGCCGCGCTCGTCGCCGAGCCGCCGGTACAGCTCGGCCGCCTGCTCGAAGAGCGGGAGCTCCCGCGGGTCCTCCTGACGGTCCCGGAGGAACCGCGCGTGCACGATCCGGCCGCGGGCCAGGGCGAGATCGGCTTCCGCGGCGTCCAGCTCGCGGTCGGCGATGGTGAGCGCTTCCTCGTCGCCCCCGAACATCGCTCGCTCGTAGAGCTCCTTGGCCCGCACGGCCAGTTCGTTCGTGCTCACCGCTACCCCCTTGTGCGTTTCCAACCCCGTCTCATGACGGTATCGCCACGATTTCTCGTGGCACGTCGCAGGTACCGTCGCTCGGGTGGAGAACATCGAGTTCCGGCGGTTCACCGCGGCCCAGGCCGACGACCTGGCCGACCTCCTGGCCGGCAACGAGTGGCCCTTCCACGCCGGGCCGCGGGCCGACCGGGCGGACGTGCTGGCGAGGATCGCCGCCGGCCACTACGACAACGAGTCGGCCCGCACCTTCTGCGTCGTCCGTGATGGAGTGCTCGCGGGCATGACCCGTGTGTTCGATCTCGATGACGGCACGCCGATGTTCGACCTGCGCGTGGACGAGCGGTTTCGCGGCGTTGGAGTCGGGAGCGCCACGTTGCGCTGGCTCACCGCCCATCTGTTCACCGAGCTGCCGTCGATCCACCGGATCGAAGGGACCACCCGCCACGACAACCATGCGATGCGGCGACTGTTCCGGCGATGCGGCTACGTCCAAGAAGCGCACTACCGCCAAGGGTGGCCGAGCACGGACGGCACGGTTTTCGACGCGGTCGGCTACGGCATCCTGCGAAGCGACTGGGAGACCGGAACGGTCACGGCCGTCGTTCTGGACGAAGAGTTCGGATAGACCCTCTCACAGGCCGCCGTGGGCGATCATCACGTGCTTGACGCGCGTGTAGTCCTCCAGGCCGTGCATCGAGAGGTCCTTGCCGTACCCCGACGCGCCGAACCCGCCGTGCGGCATCTCCGACGCGACCAGCCCGTGCGTGTTGACCCACACGATGCCGAAGTCGAGCCGCGCGGTCAGCGCCGCGACCCGGCCGGTGTCACGGGTCCAGATCGACGACGCGAGCCCTTGCGGCACACCGTTGGCCAACGAGACGGCCTCGTCGTCGTTCGCGAACGACTGCACGGTGATCACCGGTGCGAACGCCTCCTCCTGCACCAGTTCGTCGTCCTGCGCGAGCCCGGAGACCACCGTGGGCTCCAGGAAGAACCCGGTGGAACCGTGCCGCTTCCCTCCACAGTGGACCGTCCCGGCGGAACGGGACAGCATGCCGAGCACGCGGTCCAGCTGCGCCTGGCTGTTCAGCGGGCCGAAGTCGGTGCCGGGCACCTGTGCCGACGCCGCCTTCACCAGCGCCGCGACGAACTCGTCGTGCACGCCCACGTGCACCAGGACACGAGTGGCGGCAGTGCAGTCCTGGCCGGCGTTGTAGCAGGCCGCGCCGACGACTCCCTCGGCGGCGGAAGCCACGTCGACGTCGTCGAACACCAGAACCGGCGCATTGCCACCGAGTTCGAGATGCGTGCGCTTCACGGTCTCGGCGGCGCTGCGGGCCACCTCGACGCCGGCGCGGGTGGAACCGGTCAGCGACACCATGGCCGGCACGGGGTGCTCGACGAGCAACCGGCCGGTGTCGCGGTCGCCCAGCACGACGTTGAAAACGCCCGCGGGCAGCACCCGCGCGGCCAGCGACGCGAGCAGCACGGTGGACGACGGCGTGGTGTCGGCGGGCTTGAGCACCACGGTGTTGCCCGCGGCCAGTGCCGGGGCGATCTTCCACACGGCCATCATCAGCGGGTAGTTCCACGGCGTGATCTGCGCGATCACCCCGACCGGCTCGCGCCGCTGGTAGGAGGTGGCACCGGAGAGGTACTCGCCGGCGGCGGCGGTGCCCAGGGCGCGGGCGGCACCGGCGAAGAACCGGATCTGGTCCACGCACTGGGGGATCTCCTCGCCGAGCACGACCGAGCGGATCTTGCCCGTCTCCCGGATCTCGGCGTCGGCGATCTCGGAAGCGTTGGTCTCGAGGAGGTCCGCGAGCTTCAGCAACGCCAGCTGGCGTTCGCCGGGCGTCGTGCGCGACCACGCGGGGAAGGCGTCGGCGGCGGCCCGCACCGCGGCGTCGACCTCGGCGGCACGGGAGATGGCGGCGCGGCCGAACTCCTCGCCGGTCACGGGATCCACGAGCGGCGACGTGTCCGAAGTGGACGAGGTGGCACTGCCGTTGACGAAGTTCGCGACGATCACGGGTGCTCCAGGTGCGTGGGGGCGAACATGCGCAACACCGCGGATAGGACCACCACGTGCGGTCCGTCCCCGGCGAACGCCTTGGCGAGGTCTTCGCGCAGCGACTCCGGCGTGCTGCGGGTGGCGGGCACCCCGAACGCCTCGGCGAGCGCCACGAAGTCCGGGCGGGCCAGCTCGGTGGCGGTGGCCTGGCCGAACGCGTCGGTCATGTACTCGCGCAGGATGCCGTAGCCGCCGTCGTCGACGATCAGCCACACCACCCGCGAACCGTGCTGCGCGGCCACCGCGAGCTCCGAGATCCCGTACATCGCGCCGCCGTCACCGGACACCGCGAGCACCGGCCCGTCCACGGCCGCCGCGACACCGAGGGCGGCCGGGAAGCCGTAGCCGAGCCCACCGGCGCCCTGGGCGGAGAACTGCGCGCCACCACGCGGATCCCACGCCGACCACGCCCAGTAGGCGAGGATGGTCATGTCCCAGCACGTCGGCGTGCCGTCGGGAACCGCCGACCGCAGCGCGGTCAGCACCTGCCGCTCCAGGTCCAGCTCCTGCTCGGCGAGCCGGGTCCGCACCCGGTCCAGCAGCCCGCGCACCCGCTCTTCGGCGACGCCGTCCGCGGGACGTGCGGTCACGCCGGACACCAAGGCGCGCAACGCGTGCCGTGCATCGGCGTGGATGCCCAAAGCGGGGTAGTTCGACTCCAGCTTGCCCAGGTCGGCCTCGATCTGGATCACCGCACCGCCCGGCCGGAACGTCCGGTAGTTGCTCGACAGCTCACCCAGACCCGACCCGGCCACGAGCAGCACGTCGGCGTCCGCCAGGAACTCCGTGGTGTGCCGGTCCTCCAGCCACGACTGCGCGGAAAGCGGGTGCTCCCAGGGGAAGTTGCCCTTGCCGCCGAACGTCGTCACCACCGGCGCCCGCAGCTTCTCGGCCAGTTCCAGCAGCTCATCAGCCGCCCGGACGGCACCGCCACCGGCGAGGATCACCGGCCGCCCGGCCCCGTCCAGCAACCGGACGGCCTCGGTGACCAGCTCCGCGCGCGGGTACAGCTCCCGCGCGGACCACGAAACCGACGTCACGGGCGGCACGGAAGCGGGCCCGAGCAGCACGTCCTGCGGGATCTCCACCCACACCGGCCCGTACGGCGCGGTCAGCGCGATCTCCCACGCCTCGGCCAGTGCCGACGGGATCTGCGAAGCGTGCCGCACCACCCGTGCGTGCTTCACGACGTCCCGGAACGACGCCAGCTGGTCGGTGAGCTCGTGCAGGTACCCGCCCCGCACGCCGCCCAGTCCCGCCGACGGGATCTGCGACGAGATGCCCAGCACCGGCGCCGACGCGGCGGCGGATTCCTGCAGCCCGGCAAGGGTTTGCAGCGCGCCGGGCCCGGTCGACACCAGCAGGGGCGTGACGGAGCCGGTGATGCGGGCGTGGCCGTCGGCGGCGAACGCGGCGTTGACCTCGGTCCGCGACCCGACGTACCGCAGCTCGGACCGGCGAAGGGCGTCGAAGAGCCCGAGCGCGTGCTGGCCGGGGATGCCGAACACGGTGTGCGCGCCGAGCGCTTCGAGCGTCTCTACGACGACATCGCCACCGTTGCGAGTCACTTGCCCTCCGAGGCTCACACGCCCTCCCCAGTCGCCATCAGGCTCACGACGCCATCCGCCGCCGTGCGTGTGCCGTTCACACGCCCTCCTTCAGCGCCAGCAAGCTCACCAGGTCGTACGCCACGTGCGAAGCCGCCACGGACGTGATGTCGGCGTGGTCGTACGCGGGCGCCACCTCGACCACGTCCGCGCCCACGAGGTTCAGCCCCCGCAGCCCGCGGATGATCTCCAGCAGCTCCCGCGACGTCATCCCGCCGGCCTCCGGCGTGCCGGTGCCGGGCGCGTGCGCCGGGTCCAGCACGTCGATGTCGATCGACACGTACAACGGCCGGTCACCGATCCGCTGCCGCAACGCGTCCACGGTCTCGTCGACGCCCCGCCGCATGACGTCCGACGACGTCACGATCCCGAACCCGAGCCGCCGGTCGTCCTCCAGGTCCTTCTTGCCGTACAACGGTCCTCGCGTGCCGACGTGCGAGATCGCCGCAGTGTCCAGGATCCCGTCCTCGACCGCGCGCCGGAACGGCGTCCCGTGCGTGTACGGCTCGCCGAAGTACGTGTCCCACGTGTCGAGGTGCGCGTCGAAGTGCAGCAGCGCCACCGGCCCGTGGATCCGCGACACGGCCCGCAGCAACGGCAGCGCGATCGTGTGGTCACCGCCGATCGTCACCAGCCGCGTGCCCTCGGCCTGCAGCTCCGAAGCCGCACCCTCGATCGTCTCGATCGCCTCGCCGATGTGGAACGGGTTGACCGCGATGTCACCGCCGTCCGCGACCTGGACGCGTTCGAACGGCGACACGTCCAGACCGGGGTGGTACGGGCGCAGCAACCGGGAGGCCTCCCGCACCGCCGAGGGCGCGAACCGCGCTCCCGGCCGGTACGAGACGCCGGTGTCGAACGGGACTCCCACCACCGCGACGTCCGCGTGCGCGACCTGGTCGAGGCGCGGCAGCCGGGCGAAGGTCGCCGGGCCCGCGTAGCGCGGGACCTGGGAGGAGTCGACGGGGCCGATCATGCGTTCACCAGTTCCTCTTCGGTCTCCTCACCGGCCAGCCGGCGGTCCCACTGCGCGAGCACCGCCGGATCCGTGGCCGGGGTGGCCAGGCTGACCACGACGTACGTCACGAAGGACGAACCGAGGCTGTAGTAGATGGCTTCGTTGGCGTACACGTCCACGAACACCATGAACCCGATCGCGGTCAGCGAGCCGACCGCCATCGACACCATCGCGCCGAGCCGGGTGCCGCGCTTCCACACCAGACCACCGATGATCGCGACCAGCAACCCGCCTACGAGGATGTTGTAGGCGACGGTCAACGCGGCCACGACGTCGTTCAGCGCGACCGCGATGCCGATCGCGACGATGCCGGTCACGAGCGTGAACATCCGGTTGCCGTGGACGTCGGACTCACTCCGGCGCCGCCAGATGTCGTTGGAGACCACCGTGGCGCACGCGATGAGGGCACCGGACGAGGTGGACATCATCGCGGCCAGCGCGGCGGCGAGCACGAGCCCGCGCACACCGGTGGGCAGCAGGTTCTCCACGATCGTCGCGAAGGCCTCGTCCTTGTTCGCGATGTTCGGGTACAGGGCCTTGCCGGCGAGGCCGATCAGCGCACCGGCCACCGCGTAGACGAGGCAGTAGAGACCGGAGGTGATGCCGCCCCACGTCGCGACCTTCGGCGACTTCGCGGTGAACACGCGCTGCCAGATGTCCTGGCCGATCAGCAGGCCGAACACGTAGATCAGCAGGTAGGTGACGATCGTCGTGGTGCCGATGTTGCCGACGTCGAACACCGCCGGGTTGTTCAGGCGTTCCCGGATGCCGTCGAGGCCGCCCGCGGTGGCGAGGCTGATCGGCAGCAGCAGGAACAGGATGCCGACCGTCTTCACGACGAACTGCACGATGTCGGTGAGCGTGATCGACCACATGCCGCCGAGCACGCTGTACAGCACCACGATGCTGCCGCCGATGATCACGCCGACGGGCTTCGGCAGTCCGAAGAGGACGTTGAAGATCGTGGAGTACGCGATCGTGGACGTGACGGTCAGCATCAGCGTGTAGGCCGCCATCACCAGGCCGGAGATGGTGCTGGAGTTGCCGCCGTAGCGCAGGTCGAGCATCTGGGAGACGGTGTAGACCTTGAGCCGCACGATCCGGCGCGCGAACAGGGCCGACAGCAGCAGGATGCCGAGGCCGATGGCGAACACCATCCAGGCGCCGGAGATGCCGAACTTGTAGCCGAGCCCGACACCGCCGATGGTCGACGCGCCGCCGAGCACGACGGCCGACATGGTGCCGGAGTACATGCCGAACCCGAGCCTGCGTCCGGCGACCAGGTACTCGCTCTTGCTGGTGGCGCGGCGCATGCCCCACCAGCCCATGCCGATCATGCCGAGCACGTAGGCGGCGATCACCGCGTAGTCGAGAGCCACTGTTGGACCTCCTTGGGTTGCAGGTCACAGTAGGAACGCGCACTGGCGCTGATAAGTGGTCGTTCTGCACAATCGTCCGACCATGGTTGTGCAAACCGTCCCACTCTCGGCGCTGGTGGCGCGAGTCGACCTCGGGCTGACCGTCCTGTGTGGAGCCGACGCGCTGGACCGGCCGATCCGCTGGGCGCACGTGTCCGAGCTGGAGGACCCGACGCCGTACCTGGTCGGCGAGGAGCTGCTGCTCACCGCCGGCGTGCGGTTCCCGTCCGACGTGCCCGGCTACGTCGCCGGGCTCGTGTCGTCCGGTGTCTCCGCGATCGGGTTCGGCGTCGAGCCGGAGTACCCGACGGTGCCGTCGTCGCTGGTGGAGGCGTGTGCGACGCAGGGCATGCCGCTGCTGGAGGTGCCGCCGTCGACGCCGTTCCTCGCGGTGTCGCAGGCACTCGGCGCGCTGCTCGCGGAGATCGCCGTGCGGGAGCAGCGGATGCTCGCGGACAGCCAGCGCGCCCTGACCCGCGCGGCCACCCGAGTGCGGCCCGTGGAGTCCGTGCTGACCACGCTCGCCGTCGTCCTGAACTGCCGGGCCGACCTGGTCGACCCCGCGACGGCGCCTACCGGGCTCGTCTCGCTCGTGGCGCGGGTCGCGTCGGGTACCGGGCCTCGTTCGGCCTCGGCCCAGCTGGGTGACGAGCACGTGACGCTCGACCCGGTCGAGTCGGCGGTTCTCGTGGTGCGCCGGGTGACGCCGTTGTCGCCGGCCGAACGGGCGGTGGTCGCGGTCGCGCTGGCGTTGCTCGGGTTGCTGCGGCGCGACGTGGAGAGCGAACGCGGCCGGATCGCCAGGCTGGCGGCGTCGGCGGTGCTGCGCGCGCAGGTGTCCGGGCTGGCGGGCGTGCTGGGGCCGGGGCCGTACCGGGTGGTGGCGGGACAGTCGCGGGCGGACTACGACGTGCTGGCGCAGCGGTACGGGCCGCTGGTGTCGAAGGCGCGGGACGGGTTCCTGGCGCTGGTGCCGGCGGGGTTCGCGGTCTCGGGCACGGTCGGGGTGTCGTCACCCGTCGCCGAAAGCGAGATCCACGGTGCTGCGGCCGAGGCTCAGGCGTTGCTGGCACGGGCCAAGGCCACCGGCGACCCCGCCTTCCCCGCGTCCGGACTCTCCTCTCTCGTCGACCCCGTCGAGGCCCGCGCCTTCGCCCACCGCGAGCTCGCCGCCCTCCTCGGCCGCCCCGAGCTGATCGACACCCTGCGGGCGTGGCTTGGCCAGCACGGCAGCTGGGACCGGACCGCGGCGGTGCTCGGCGTGCACCGCAACAGCGTCCGGCACCGGATCTCGCACGTCGAACGGCTGCTCGGTCGTGATCTTGGAACGGCCGACGCGCGGGCTTCGCTCTGGCTCGCGCTGACCTGGCTCGATTAATTCCTTTGCGAGGCGGTGAACCCGTCGGTCATCATTGTTCCATGATTACCGCAGAGGAATGGGCCGGAGCGCCCTCTAAGCGTTGACCTGCTAGTTCACTTTCTTCGATTCTCTGCGAGCATTTGTGCATCAATGCTCGTTCTCGGCGTGTTCGTCTAGTACTACAGCCGCATGGCGTGATCTTGGTCGATGACCTGCCGGGGATGTGAGACGGCCACCGTGATCAACTTCGAGGTGTGTTGGGACTCGA
>NZ_JBSGBE010000025.1:0-122692 GCF_053601075.1 Lentzea sp. NPDC004789
ACCACCCCCCCCACCCCCCCCCCCCCCCCCCGGCGGGGGGGGGGGGGGGGGGGGGGGGGGGGGCCCCCCCCCCCCACCCCTGAAACGCGACCCGCCCAACGCAACGTGACCACTCGCAAAAGTCGCGGACCGCAACGGCAACCGTCAGAGGTTCGGGAACCAGATCTTGATCTCCCGCTCGGCCGACTCGGCCGAGTCCGACCCGTGCACCAGGTTGTACTGGACCTCCAGCCCGAAGTCCCCGCGAATGGTCCCGGGCGTGGCCTTCTCAACGGGGTCGGTCCCACCGGCGAGCTGGCGGAAGGCCGGAATGGCCCGAACACCCTCGACCACCAGCGCCACCAACGGCCCACCGGTGATGAAGTCGACGAGGTCGTTGTAGAACGGCTTGCCGTCGTGCTCCGCGTAGTGCTGCTCGGCGGTGGCGCGGTCGGCGGTGCGGAGCTCCAGCGCGGCGAGCTTCAGGCCCTTGCGCTCGATGCGGGCGATCACCTCGCCGACCAGACCACGCTCAACGCCATCGGGCTTAACGAGAACCAGGGTGCGCTCGGACACGACGGTACAACTCCTTGCAAAACAGGAACGGGAAGTGCCGACAGGGTAGCGAACGCCACACCGGCCACAGCGGCTAGTGCACCAGCACCGGCCCGGAATCCCGTGCGACGACGACCTGCCGCAGCACGAACACCGCGAGCCCGAGCGCCACCGCGACGAGCCCGGCGCTGATCCAGAACGCCAGGTGGAAGCCCGAGGTCAGCGCCTCCGACCGCCCGACGCCCGAAGCCAGCAGCGACGACGTGTACGCGGTCGAGGTGGTCGCCAGCACCGCGAGCCCCAACGCGCCACCCACCTGCGCGGTCGTGTTCACCAGGCCGGAGGCCAGGCCGGCCTCGTCGGGAGAGGCACCGGACATCGCCAGCGTCATCAAGGCCGGGAACGACAGCCCCAGACCGATGCCGAGCGGCGCCACCGCGGGCAGGATGTCCGCCAGGTAGGACCCGTCGACCGGCACCTGCGTGAACACCACCATGCCGACCAGCATGAACACCAGGCCCACGATCAACATGTTCCGCTCGCCGAACCGGGAGTTCAGGCGCGCCGACAGCGACACGGAGAACACCGCGATCGCGCCGGCCACCGGCATGAACGCCAGGCCGATCTCCAGCGGCGAGTACGACAGCACGAGCTGCATGTAGAGCGTGCCGAGGAAGAACAGGCCGAACATGCCGGCGACCATCGAGATCTGCACCAGGTTCGCCCCGGTCACGTTGCGGGACTTGAACACCCGCAACGGCAGCAACGGCTTCGCAGCGGTCCGTTGGCGCACAACGAAACCGGCCAGCAACGCCAAGGCCACCGCACCCAAGCCGAGCGTGTGCGCAGAGCCGAAGCCGTAGTGCTCCGCCTTCACGATCGTGTACACGCCGAGCATCACCGCGGCGACGATCAGCAACGCGCCAAGGACGTCCGCCCCCTCGCGCAGGCCCAGCCCCACCGACGAAGGCACGAGCCGCACCGCCGCAACGGCCGCCACGATGCCGATCGGGATGTTCACGAAGAAGATCCAGTGCCACGACATGGAGTCCGTGAGCACGCCACCGAGCAACAGGCCGATGGACGCGCCTGCCGCCGCGACGAAGCTGAACACGCCGATGGCGCGCCTCTGCTCGTCGGGCTCGGGGAACATCGTCACGACCATGCCCAGCGTCACGGACGTGGCCAGCGCACCGCCGGCGCCTTGCACGAAGCGAGCGGCGATCAGCATCTCGGAGCTGAAGGACACGCCGCACAGCAGCGACGCGACCGTGAAGACGCCGAGGCCGATCAGGAACACCTTCTTGTGCCCGATCAGGTCGCCCAGACGACCGGCGAGCAGCAGCAGACCGCCGTAGGCGATCAGGTACGCGTTCACGACCCAGGCGAGGCCCGCCTGGCCGAACTTGAGGTCTGCGTCGATCGCGGGCAGAGCCACGTTCACGATCGTCTGGTCGAGAACGATCATCAGCATGCCGGCGCACAGCACGATCAGCGCGAGCCAGCGCGAGTCGGTCTTCGGTCCCCCTGGATTCATAAGAGAGACCGTAGCAGATAGTTTTGTACGGGACTATCTATTACCCAACTGCATGACGCAGAGCACGCTTGCGCGGCGGCTTCTCACACGGCATCGGGGCGCTCAACCGGCCTTCCAACAGCCGCGTCAGGCCCTTGACCAGGCCTTCCCGCTCGTCAACCGGCAGCGAACCCAGGACGCTCTCGTAGACGTCGGCCACGACCCGGTCGGCCTTCGCCGTGATCTCGCGGCCCAGTTCGGTCACCACGACGACGCGCGCACGACGGTCCGTGGGCGAGGGCTGCCGCTCGGCGTACCCGGCCTGCTCCAGGGCGTCCAGCGTCACGACCATGGTCGTCTTGTCGATGCTGACCTCGTCGGCGATCTCCGACTGCGTACGCCCCGCGTCGAGCGCACTGGACAGCACGCAGCGGGCTCGCGGAGTCAGTCCGATCTCCGCGAGCCTCGCCGTCAGTTCCGTCTCCAGCGCGTGCCCGGTCAGATGCAGCAGCATCATCAGGTCAGTACACCCCGTCGTGCCCATGAGCACTACGGTACCAAATAATCTAGGCAGCAAACTATTTGCTGACCTGACTACCTCTCCAGCACGACGACCGAGCGCGCCGCCCCGGGCCGCTTCTCGCTGGTCAGCGGCTTCCAGTCGCCGGCGGGCAGCGTCACGGCCTGGTCCGCCGGGTACGGGTTGATCACCACGACCAGCCCGCGCCGAGCGGGATCGACGTCCGGCCCGACCGTGTCGTCGAGGTGCATGACGATCACACCGGACGCCGCGGCCGGGAACGACACCTTCTGCTGGACGAGGTCCGCGGACCCCAGCGAGAAGAGCGGTGACGACTTGCGGATCCGCAACAGCTCC
The DNA here is from genome assembly GCF_053601075.1 of Lentzea sp. NPDC004789. Classification (NCBI taxonomy): domain Bacteria; kingdom Bacillati; phylum Actinomycetota; class Actinomycetes; order Pseudonocardiales; family Pseudonocardiaceae; genus Lentzea; species Lentzea sp. NPDC004789. The sequence continues at coordinate 2,928 of NZ_JBSGBE010000025.1, forward strand.
AGCGTCGCGTCCAGCGAGGCCTTCATGTCCGCTGACGACGGCTTCACCGCGCCCAGCAACGGTTTCGCGTACGGCCACTTCGACTCGTTGTCGGCCTTGGGCGGCAACCCGCGACCGAAACCGTTGTCGCGCAACGACGGGTCGTAGGAGTTGAACCAGTCACCGGAGTCGTAGCTGTTGCGGTCCAACGACTTCGAGCGCAGGAACTCGCTACCCGCGAGCACGAACGGCCGTCCCTGCCCGAGCAGCACCGGAGCCAACGACACCGTCTGCATCTTCACGCGATCAGCAGCAGACGTCTCAGGCTTCAGCTTGTAGGCCAACGCGTCGAACAACGTCTCGTTGTCGTGCGCGTCGACGTAGGTGATGGCCTCCAACGGCTGCCCGGTGTACCCGGCGGCAGTGCCGTTGTACTTGACGTCGCGCCCGGACACCACCGGTCCGGCCGTCGACCGGAACCGGTACGAGGCGAGGTTGCCCGCCATGCCCAGCTTCACCAGGTCGCTGTAGTTCTCCAGCCGCGCGGCCACGTCACCGTTGGCGGGCGAGGAGTTCACGTCCCCGGCCAGACCGGAACCGAGGCCCTGCACGCGCGGGTCGTCGTCGAACGGCCCGCCGCCGCGCACCGCGTCACGCAGCCGGTCGCTGAACGTGCCGATGCCCGTGCCGGCCATGTTCGCCTGCGTGGCCTGCTCGAACCGGGCGTTGCCGGCGACCTCGCCGAAGTCCCAGCCCTCGCCGTAGACGCCGATCCGGCGCCCGTCCACGCCGTCCTTCTCGACGGTCAGCGCGTCCAGTGCCGCCCGCACCGCGAGGATGTTCGCCTTCGGGTGGTGACCCATCAGGTCGAACCGGAACCCGTCGACCTTGTAGTTGCGCGCCCACCGCACCACGGAGTCCACGACGAGCTTGCCCATCATCGCGTTCTCGGGCGCCGTGTTCGCGCAGCACGTGGAGTTCGCGACCGAGCCGTCGAGGTTGAGCCGCTGGTAGTAGCCGGGCACGACCTTGTCGAGCACGGACGTCGGTGCGTCGCCGAACGCCGCCGTGTGGTTGTAGACGACGTCCACCACGACACGGTTGCCGTTGTCGTGCAACGACTTCACCATCTCGCGGTACTGCTTGGACCGCGCCCAGCCGTTCTGCGCGTCCGCCGTGGCGTACGAGCCCTCCGGCACGTCGTAGTGGAACGGGTCGTAGCCCCAGTTGAAGCCGTCCTTCGCCGCCACCGCGCCGACGCACGCCTGCTGCTGGTCGGAGTCCGGCGCGAACGAGGGCAGGTCGCACGCGGGTTTGGCCTGGTCCTCGCGCTTCTCGGGGATGGTCGCGATGTCGAACGTCGGCAGCAGGTGCACGGTGTCCATGCCCGCGGCGGCCAACGCGCCGAGGTGCTTCATGCCCACCGAGTCGCGGTGCGTGAAGGCCTTGTAGGTACCGCGTTCCGCTTCCGGCACGGACTGGTCGTTGATCGAGAAGTCCCGCACGTGCAGCTCGGTGATGGCGCCGCCCATGCCCCGCGCGACGTCCTTCGACCAGCCCTGCGGCATGGTCCGGCCGTCCTTGAGGTCCGCGAACTGCGAGTGCGTCGAGTTCACCGACAGCGCGAGGGAGTACGGGTCGGTGACCACGACCGTGCGCTGCCAGTTGGTGACCTCGAACTGGTAGTACTTGTTCTTCCAGGCACCCTTGGCGGACCACGAGCCCGACGCGTCGTCGCGCTGCAGCTGCACCACCTTCGCGGGCTCACCGGAAGGTGTGTCGAACAGCCGCAGCTTCACGTTCTGGACCGTCGGTGCCCACAGCCGCACGGCCACGCAGTCGCCGTCGAACGTCGGCCCGAACGTCAGTTTCGTCGCCGCCGCGGCGAACCGGTCGTCGAGCACGCCCGCGATCTGCACCCCCGTCCGGTGCCGGATCGCGCCGCCCGCGTCGACGTGCACGGCGGAGAGCTTGTCCCGCAAGGCCTCGTCGACGAACCCGCGCACCGCGAACACCGGCTTGCCCTTGAGGTGCGGGAACTGCGCCGGCACCTCCTCGGTCGTGGGCGCGAGCCGCAGCACCCGTGAGCCGTACTCCAACCGGTAGCCGTCGGACTGGACGACCGGCACGTCCCAGACGACCTTGTCGCGCGAGATCCAGATCGCCTTGGCCTTGGTGAGATCGTCGTCCGCGGCGGGACCGGCGTTCGGCGGCAGCAGGTAGTTCTCCGTGCCCTGCAACTGCCACACCTCGTTCCCCTTCTGCCCCAGGTCGAGGAACTGGTCGGGCCCGGGATCCTTGGTGTCACCGCGGTGAACGATGTAGCTGAGACCGGCGGCACCAGCCGCGAGCGGCACGGACCAGTACACGCCGAACTGGTCGCGTCCGTCCGGCACCCGCGACTGGGTCCAGCCCGGCGACGGTTCCGCGGACCCCGTCCAGTGGTACATCGTCCAGTCCGCGTAGTCGCCGTCCGCGCGGTGGTAGTGGATCACCGCGCGGTTCTCGGCGGCGGCCTTCGTAGCGTGCACCTTGCCGCCCGCGACCCACGAGTGGCCACTCGTGAACTTGCCGGACGCCTCCACGGTCGTCCCGCGCACGACGGAGAAGTCGGTGGTGGGCGGGAGTTCCGCGATGCCGTTCGTGAACGGCACGTCAGCCCGTCCGGCAACGCGCACGACGGCTCCGGTCGCGTCACCGAGGTAGTGCACGACCGCCTTGCCGGTCGCTGCCTGCTCGGACGGGTGCACCGCCGCATCGCCCTGCTTCAGCCACACCTCGGGCGTGACGCTCGGGTCGACGAACCGGTCCCCCGGCGTGTCCTTCTCGTCGCCCTTGTGCGCGATGATCCCGACCTGCTTGGCGCCCGGCTTCAGCTTGATCCACGCGAAGCGCCCGTAGGCGTCCTCCCCCGCGAACGGCAGCGGCGCGTTCCAGTCGACCGGCGTCTCGACGTCACCCCAGGCGTGCAGGCCCCAGCCGTCGTAGGAGTCGCGCTGGTAGTGCACGACCAGCCAGTCCGGGCTCTTCGTGCCGGGTTCGGGAACCGGCGGCGCGGCCACGAGCGACACGAACGCCCCGTCCGCACCGATCTCGCCCGACTTCGCGACCACGCGCAGCTCGACGCGCTTGCCGGCGGCCGCGCCCGGAAGTGCCGGCAGATCGGCGAAAACCCGGTACGGCGCGGCGTCGTCGGTGCCGAGCACGGTCCAGTCGGACGTGCCCTCGACGCGTGCCGCGAACGTGGCGGCCGCGTTGGGCGCGGTGATGCCGTCCGCGCGCAGCTCGACCCGCTTGTCCAGCACGGTTCCGGCGGCCGGGGCGACCAGCACCGGCGCCGGCTTCGCCGCCTTCACCTCGCTGGTTCCCTTGAGCACCAACGCCGACAGCGCGGGCACGGTGACCGTGACGCGGCCGTTCTGGACCTGCGCGTTCTCGAACGTGCTCGACGAGACCGGGACGGTCACGGTCGCGGGCGAGGTGCCGGCGTTGGCGACGACGAGGCTCTCCCGGCCGAGGATGCGGCTGAACGCGAACACGTCACCGTCGGCGTACCGGAGCACCTGGTTGCCGTCGCGCCACACCGGGTCCTGGTCGACCTGCGCGGCGAGGGCCTTGAGCTGCTGGTACAGCGGGTGAGAGGGGTTGAAGTTGTCGACAGCGCCGGTCCGGTCGGAGCCGATCAGCTTCTCCGCCATGTACTCCGGCGTCTTGGACGCGAACATGTCCTGGCGCGCCAGCTTGTCGCCGCCCGTGCCGGCGAAGCCCTGCTCGTCGCCGTAGTAGACGACCGGGTTGCCGCGCCACAGGTACATCAGCGTGTTGCCGAGCTTGAGCCGTTGCAGCAGTTCGTCGTCGGAGATGCCCGGCCGGTCGTTGCGGATCATCCACGCGATGCGGCCCATGTCGTGGTTGCCCAGGAACGTGGGCAACGACGAGGCGTTGGAGTCGGCGTCGGTGTAGCGGTCGTCGTCGAGCAGCACCTCGCCGAGCCGCTGCGAACCCTTGCCGGACAGGAAGCTCTCCGCGCTGCTCTGGAACGGGAAGTCCAGCGTCGCCTGCATCTTGCCGGTGGTCGTGTACTTCGAGGTGTTCTCCGGTGAGGAGTCGTAGACCTCGCCGAACACGAAGAAGTCCTTCTTGCCCTTGCGGTTCGCGTACTGCTTGACGTACGGCGCGAGGGCCTGCCAGAACTCGATGTTGACGTGCTTGACCGTGTCGACGCGGTAGCCGTCGATGTCGAGCGTGTCGATCCAGCTGGTGAAGATGTCCTTCATGCCGTTGACCACGCGCGGGTGCTCGGTCATCAGGTCGTCGAGGCCGGAGAAGTCGCCCTGCTCGCTGGACTCGCCGGAGAACGTCGAGTCACCGCGGTTGTGGTACAGCGTGAGGTCGTTGAGCCACAACGGGAACTTCGTCGGACCGTTCTTGACCGGCGTGTACGGGAAGGACTTCTTCGCGTCGAGCTTGGGGAACGTGGACTTGCCCGCGTAGTCGGCGATGTCGAACGGCTTGCCGTCGGCGTCCAGGTACGGCTGCGCACCCGTGGACACGTACGCGTTCTTGCCCTCGGCGTACTTGATCACGTCGGCGGTGTGGTTCGCGACGATGTCGAAGAACACCTTGATGCCGCGCTTGTGCGCGTCGCGGATCAGGTCGCGCATCTCCTGCGTGGTGCCGAAGTGCGGGTCCAGCTTGGTGAAGTCGACGGTCCAGTACCCGTGGTAGCCCGCCGAATCGCCCTGCACCCACCGGTTGAGGAACATCGGCGTCATCCAGATCGCCGTGATGCCCATGCCGTCGAGGTAGTCGAGCTTCTGCCGCAGGCCCTTGAGGTCACCGCCGTGGTAGAAGCCCTTGTCGGCCGGGTTGAAGCCGTTCTCGGCGCTGGTGGAGCGGCCGCGGTCGTTGCTCGGGTCGCCGTTGGAGAACCGGTCGGGCATCACGAAGTAGAAGCGCTCACCTCGCAGGTCGTCGCGCTTCGGCGGCAACGCGAGTTTCACGTCCCCGTCGCGCACACCGGGCGCGATGTCCACCACCTCACCGACGGCCAGGCGTTGCTTCGGTTGAGCAACGGCCTGGACCGGTGTGAGAGGCAGCAGAACCAGTGCAGCGAGCGCGGCGACGACCCGACGCATCGCGACCTCCTTGTCGCAACTTCTTGCAGGGTTGCTGCACGAAACCACGAGAAACAGCGGTAAACAATACGTCGAGCTTCGCAAATATTTGCAATCAGCCTGCCGGACGCTTGTACGTGATCGCCAGCCTGAGCGGGTGCGTCCGCCACTCGTTGACCGCCACTCCCGCGATCATGCCGATGCCCTCGACGTTCTCCGGTGTCGCGGGCGCGGCGCGGCTCGGCGACCCCGCCAGCGGCCCTTCGGTTGGCGGCGGCGAGAACTGGGCGACGGCGACCTGCTGTCCCTCGTGCTGCTGCACGGCCAGCAGGACGTGCGGGTTCGCCTGCTCCCCTTGGCTCTCGATCGGTTCGAGCGAAAGGTACTCGCCTCGTTCCGCCGCGACACCGGCCATCCGGCCCGCCCACGCGAAGGCTTCCGACACATCTTCGTTCGAGAGCTGGGCGTCCGCTTCCGGCAACGTCACCGGCACCAGACGCGTGCCGTGCGCGGTCATCTCCCCGTTGGTGGTGAACCGGTCCGGGATCATCGCCTCACCGGTCTCGACGTCGATCATGAGCATGTCGCGGAACCGGGTGGCCGCGAGCGGCGACCGGCCCATGAGACCGCGGCCGAGCATCTCCCTGAGCTTCGGATCGGTCATCCGCCAGTACGTCGTCTGCTCACCGATCTGCAGGCCGACGAAGTCCTTGACCGGGAGGCTGGGCAGTGCGGTCATGAGCCGCTGGCCGGGTGCGACCGGCGGTGGTGGCGGCTGGACCTGGAACGGCGGAAGAGCCGCGAACTGTGGATCCAGCCGTGCCGTGCGGACCACGTGGTGCGCCCACGCCCGCACGCGCGACAACGGGTGGTCGGGGAACCTCGCGTCGTACCGCGGATCATCGCCCGCGTGGAACGGCAGCACGCCCTGCAGCTCCGGCGCGTACGGGTGCGGCCTGACCCAGTTCTGAAAGCCGATCTCCGCCGCCAGCACGCCTTCCCGGATGCCGGTCGTGCCGCGCTCGATCGCGCCGAGCTGCAGCACGGCGCTGCAGGTGGCCTTGGGGACCGTGAAGGAGCAGTGGAAGAGCTGCCCGCCCTGCTGGTTCGGCAGCGGCATCTTGACGATCCGCAGCAGCGCCGGCACCCCGGCGAGCCCGACGACGTGCGCCTCGATCAGGCAGCCGACCTCGCCGTCGATCCTGGCGAGGTCGTGCCTGAGCTTGGGCAGGTCGTCCAGCCCGGCCGGCAGGTCCGGCACCATGTTGTAGTAGGTGAGTTCCGCCTGGTCACCGCTCGGGTGCTGCCAGACGTTCCGGTTGACCTGACGGAAGCCGGTGGTGTCGAACGAGATGGGCACCCACCGACCCTACGGCGAACCTCAGAGCGCCTTCAGCGTTTTGGACCAGAGCGACGCGCCGGTCGCGTCACGCAGCCAGACCGTGAGCTCGTGCTGGTTCGCCTCGACCTCGCCGAAGTGCTGGAACCCGTCCAGCGGCGAGGTGTTGGCGGCGGGCGGCGCGTGCACGAACACGGCCTCCGGGCCGAACGTCGGGTCGAGGGTGTTCGGGCCGAACGCGCCGGCGTGCAGCGGACCGGAGACGAACTCCCAGAACGGGTCGAAGTCGCCCACGGCCGCGCGGTCCGGCGAGTAGTGGTGGGCGGCGGTGTAGTGGACGTCGGCGGTCAGCCACACGGTGTTGCGGACGCGGCGCTTCTTCAGTTCGCGCAACACCCACGCGAGCTCGTGCTCTCGGCCGTTGGGCGCGCCGGGCAGACCGTTCGCGACGGCCTCGATGTCGGGGCCGTCCGGCACGACGAGGCCGAGCGGCAGGTCCGCCGCGATGATCTTCCACGTGGCGGTGCTGCGGGCGAGGCTCTCCACGAGCCACTTCGCCTGCGCCGCACCGAGGATGTGGCCCGGCTGGTCGCGCGGCGCGGTGTTCTTGTCCTTGTAGGTGCGCATGTCGAGCACGAAGATCTCGACGTTGCGGCCGTAGGAGAACCTGCGGTACACGCGGCCGTCGACGGCGCGCTGCCGGTCGATCGGCATCCACTCGTGGAACGCCTGGAAAGCCCGCTGCGCCAACACGTCCACGCGCTTCTCGGTGTACTGCGGGAGGTCCAAAATCTCGCCGGGGTACCAGTTGTTGAGGACCTCGTGGTCGTCCCACTGCGCGTAGGTGGGTACCTGGGCCGCGAAGCGCTTGAGGTTCTCGTCGAGCAGGTTGTAGGCGAACTGGCCGCGGTACTCGTCGAGCGTTTCGGCCACTTTGGACTTCTCCGCCGTGACGAGGTTGCGCCAGATCCGGCCGTCCGGCAGCGTCACCGACTCCTTCATCGGGCCGTCGGAGTAGACGCTGTCACCGCTGTGGATGAAGAAGTCGGGCTTGCGGTCGGCCATGGCCTTGAAGACCGGCATGCCGCCGATGTCGGGGTTGATGCCCCAGCCCTGGCCGGCGACGTCACCGGACCACACGAACCGGACCTGCTCCCGGCCGAGCGGGGCGGTGGTGAAGCTGCCGGTGACGGGCTCGCTGCAGGTGCGGCCGTGCAGGTCCTCGGCCGTGACGCGGTAGTGGGCGGTGCGGCCGGGCAACAGGTGACCGACCCTGACCTGCCCGGTGCCGCCGGTCTCCGGCGTGAGCAGCGGGCCGCGGAAGCGGCGGGAGAAGCGGAACCCGGGGTCGTTGGACACCTCGACGAGCATCCGGGACGGACGGTCCGCGCGAGTCCACACGATGCCGCCGTCCCAGGTGACGTCACCGGACTGCACGCCGTGCGTGAGGATCGGACGGTCGGTCTTGGCGAGGCCGATGCCCGAGGGCACCAGCGCCGCGGCCGTGCCGAATGCGCCTGCCTTGAACAACGTGCGACGGTCGAAGGTCATGCGCGGTTTCTAGTCGGCCGTTCTGGCCGGTGGTGAAACCGCAGATGAACTTCGACCGCCGCAGCTCGCCCAGCGGCGGTCACGTCAGGCGCTTGAGCCAGTCCGTGATGATCTGCCGCGACGCGGGCGTGGCGTGCACCCACGTCTGGTGGTTCTGGTCGGTGTACTTGACCACGAGCCAGCGCCCGTCCTCGAAGTCGATCGTGGTGAGGAACGTCTTGGCGCGCTGCCTGCCCTCACCGTTGCGCCTGGCCGCGTACAGCTTCGCCGTGCCCTTGCGGGGCTGGGCGAGCAGCTGCCGCAACGACGTCGACGGCGACGCCTTGCCCGGCTGGTGCACGTTGATCTCCGACGCGTGCACGTTGATCGACGCGCCGCGGCCGGGAGGAACGTCCGGCAGCTGCATCGCGAGCACCTCCGGCGCGTTCTCCGGACGGATCGGGTGCAGCTGCACGAACCCGTTTTCGTGCACGGCGAGCACGCCGTGCTGCGAGTTCGCCGCCACCATCACCGGCCGCGTCTCGCTCGGCGTGAGCGCGATCCACGCCGAGTAGTCCTGGTCCGCCTTGGCGATCAGGTGCAGCGTGCCCCGCACGTCCGGGTGATCCAGCCCGACCCGGCGCAGCTCGCCGATCACGTCGCGTTCGATGACCGCCCGCTCGTCCTCGGTCTCGCCGGGCGAGTCGACGGACAGCGCCGGGTGGTAGTCCCCGAGCCGCTCCTGCTTCCAGAGCACGTCGAACGCGAGGTCGGACAGCTGGATGGACGACCGCAGCACGTCACCCCCCGATCGTCGGCGGCGCGACCATCGGCATGTCCCCGATGATCTCGTTGGTGTTCTCCTCGGTGACGAGGTAGTCGGCCGACTTGTGCTCCAGGTCGTCCTCCCCTTCACCCTTCTGCCCGTGGCCGCCCATGCCACCCATGCCGGCGGCGCCACCCCGGCCCGCCGCACCGGCCGCACCACGCCCGGCCGCGTTCGGCCCGCTCTCGCCCATGCCGCCGAACACCCCGGCCTTGCCACCGGGCTGCTGCCCGCTGCTGCTGCCGGTGCCCAAGCCTCCGACACCACCGCGACCGGACGCGGACCCGGCCCCGCCACCGAACTTGCCGGCGCCGCCACCGACCTTGCCCGCGCCGCCGCCGAACTTCCCGGCCGCACTGCCACCGGGACCACGCCCGCCACCGGGACCGTTCAGGCCGCCGGGGCCGACGGGGACACCGATGGGCGGGATGCCCGTGTTCGGCGGGCGCTCGATCACACCGCCGACGGGCGGCTTGCCGGCGCCGCCGGGGAGGTCACCGGTCTTGAGGCCACCGTTGAGGTCCGCGCCGACGGCTTGGGACGTCGTGGTGTCGTTGCCGCCGGTGTGGCTGGTGGGCGGGGTCCAGTTGCCGCCGCTCGGCTGACCGGTGCCGGTCGAGCTCGGGTAGTTCGAGCTGCTGTGCGGGCGGCTCGTGCCACCGACGTTGTTGCCGGTCTTGTCCTGGCCGTCGTCGCCGCCGGTGTCGGCGATCTCGATGTTGAGGGTGTCTGCCGTGACGCCGGGGAACTGCTGCGGCAGCTCGCCCTTGTTGGTGCGGGCCGCGCCCTGGAACTGGGAGTAGACCTGACGGTTGTGCGACTCGTCGCTGTTGTACTGGTTGGCCGCGTCCTCGGTGTCGGTGTCCCACGGCGTGATGTCGTCCCAGAAGCCGGTCTCCGGCTTGTTCTCCGGGATGTTCTTCAACTGACCTTTGTTGTAGTTGAACTGGTAGACCTGGTTGGCCAGCGAGCGGTCCGCCTGACGCAGCGACTCCTGCATCTGCACCATGGCCTGGCTGATCGGGTTCGCCGCCGCCTGAGCGGCATCGGCGCTGGCGCCACCCCACGCCTCGCCCAGCGTCTCACCGACCCGCCTGAGGCGGGCCTCGACCCCGGCGTAGGTGCTTTCGAGCTCAGCCGCCTTGTCCGACGCCAGCTGCGTGCTGGTGGTGCCCGGCCCTGAGGTCATCAACGTGTAGATCTGGTGCCCGGACAACGCGTCCGCGCGGGTGTTGTCCTCGGAGAAGCAGTTCGGCGCGGGCCGTGTCATTTCGCACCTGCCTTGATCGTCGTGATGACCTGGTTGGCGAAGTCGGTGACGGCGGCGCACGGTTCCGAGTAGCGCGTGCCGCCCTTGTCGATCTGAATCAGGAAGGAGAGGACCTGCTTGTCCGTGACGCCGACGTCCAGCGAGCACTGTCCCGACTTGCGCAGGTCAGCGGCCGAGTTCAGCACCGCGGGGTAACCCTGGACGGGCGGCTGCGGCTCCCACAGCTCCATGTTCGCCTTCGCGCCGTAGAGCGCGTCGAGCCCTTCGACGCCCTGCAGGAACACGACGCTCGGGCTCGCCTTGCTCGGGGTCTTGCTGCCGAGCCAGATGCACGCCTTGCCCGGCGCACCGGGGTTCGGCTCACCCTTGATCCCGGGCAGTCCCAGCGCCTCCAGCTGTGCCGCCGTGACCACGGAGCACGGGTCGGCCTCGGAGCGTTCGTACGCCAGCGGCGTCTTGACCTTCGGCGCCCCGTTCGGCGTGGTGTCACCGGAGGAGGCAGGCGTGCTCGACGGCGTCTGCGTAGGCGTACCGGTGGTGCCACCACCGCCACAACCGGCCAGAACGGCAAGGGCAGCGGCGATACCGATGGCAGTGGTTCGGATGCGCAACAGCTCAGTCCTTCGGCTTGAGGTTGGCCTGGTTGCCCTCTTCGGTCTGCTCGTACTGCCGGAGAGTCGCGTTCAGGTTGTCGATGCGGGTGGTGAGCGCGTCCACCAGCTGCTGGTTGGACTGCAGGTGCATCCTGCCCGCCGTCACCGCGGCCTGTGCGTACACCTGGCTCGGCACGTCCTTGCCCGCGGCCTGCACCTTGACGAGTGCGTCGCCGGCCGCCTGGGCCTTCTTCACCTCATCGCGGATGGACTCGTACTCCTTGATGGCAGCGCGCAATGTGTCGAGATCAACCTTGGTCCCGCTCATCCCCAGTACCCCTTCGTGCAGATTCGTGCGTCCAGGAGCATAGCGCCGGGTCAGCGGCCTTGTCCGGGCTTCAAAGCACGATCGAGTGAACAAGGCGAAGTGTCAGCGCGACATTGCGACAAGCACGAGTACGAAGAGCGATCTGCGTCGTTCAACGACGCTTTTCGTCAGCGCCGCGAAAGCCACCACCAACAAGTTTCATTTTCAAATAGTTGCGCGCAGGCGCCACGAACGGCATTCACCGCTGCCTTTCCGGTTATCTCTCGCCCTGTGGGCCCGGAAACGCGGCGTGACCTACTCGGCGGGCTGTTGCTGGGCCGGCAGGCGGCCCTCCGCCATGCGCTTGAGCAGGTCCTTGCGCAGCCACAGCATGTAGACCCACACCAGGGCGAAGATCACGCCGATCACGCCGAGCGCGGGCAGCAGCAGCCAGGTCGCGATCAGCAGCACGTGCAGGGCCACGACAGCGGGGATCGCCCACGGGCGGCGGACGAAGGCGCACATCGCGATGAAGAGCGCGATGAAGCCGAACGCCACCCAGCCGACGAGGGTGCCCACGCCGCCGTGCAGCTTGGCGATCACCGGGAGGGCCAGGGCGACGACGATGACCTCGAGGATCAGGGTGCCGGCCATGATGCCGCGGAAGGCCTTGAGCGGGTCCTTCTTGAGAGGGGCCGGGGTGGTCATGCCGGCTCCTTTCCGAACAGGGCGCGGGCCTCGCCCGCGGTGACGACGGAGCCGGTGACGATGACGCCGCCGCCGGACAGCTCGTCCTCGGTGAGGTGGATGGCTTCCTCGATGGCGTCGTCCAGGCGCGGGCGAACCTCGAAGCGGTCCTCGCCGAAGATCGGGACGGCGAGGCCGGCCAGGACGTCCGGGTCCATGGCGCGCGGGGACGAGTTGGTGGTGATCACCAGTTCCTGCACGACCGGTTCGAGGGCGGAGAGGATGCCCTCGGCGTCCTTGTCGGACATCACGGCCACCACGGCGACGAGCTTGCGGAAGCCGAACTCGGTGTCCAGCGCGCGGGCCAGTGCGGCGGCGCCGTGCGGGTTGTGCGCGGCGTCGACGAAGATGTTGGGCGCGGACTTCACCCGCTCCAGGCGGCCCGGCGTGATGACCGTGGCGAAGCCCTGGCGGACCGCTTCCACGTCCAGCCGGCGGTCGGCACCGGCACCGAAGAACGCCTCGACGGAGGCCAGTGCCAGTGCGGCGTTCGCGGCCTGGTGTTCGCCGTGCAGCGGCAGGAAGATGTCCTCGTAGACGCCGCCCAGGCCCTGCAACGTGATCAGCTGGCCGCCCACGGCCACCGAGCGCGAGACGACGCCGAACTCGCTTCCGAAGCGGGCGACGGTGGCGTCGACCTCGGCCACGCGTTCCAGGATGACCTTCATGGCCTCCGGCGTCTGCTCGCCGACGATCGCGACCGCGCCCGGCTTGATGATGCCGGCCTTCTCGGTGGCGATGTCCTCGATGCGGTTGCCGAGGTACTCGGTGTGGTCGAGGCCGATCGGCGTCAGCACGGCGATCTTCGCGTCCGCGATGGACGTCGCGTCCCACGTGCCGCCCAGGCCGACCTCGACGACCGCGACGTCGACCGGCGCGTCCGCGAAGGCCGCGTAGGCCATGCCGGTGAGCACCTCGAACTTGCTCATCCGGATCTCGGAGCGGGAGTCGACCATCGCGACGTACGGCTCGATGTCGCGGTAGACCTCGACGTAGCGATCAGGGCTGATCGGCTGGTTGTCGAGGCTGATGCGCTCGGTCGCGAGCTGCAGGTGCGGGCTCGTGTACCGGCCGGTGCGCAGGCCGATGCGCGAGAAGAGCGCATCGGCCATGCGCGACGTCGACGTCTTGCCGTTGGTGCCCGTCAGCTGAACCACCGGGTAGTTCGTCTGCGGGTCGCCCAGCACGTGCGCCAGCGCCTTGATCCGGTCCAGCGACGGCTCGAGCTTGGTCTCGGGCCACCGCTGGTTGAGCTCGTTCTCGACGTCGAAGAACTCGTCGAGGTTCACGTCCAAAGGAAACGCCTCCGCCTAAAAATGGTTACAGCGCGGCCAGGCGCTCGTTGATGCGGGCGATGTCGGCCTCGGCGGTGGCCTTGCGCTCCTCGATCTTGGCCTTGACGTCGGCGGGCGCCTTGGCGAGGAACGCCTCGTTGCCCAGCTTCTTCGTCGTGCCGTCGAGCTCCTTCTGCGCGACCGCGAGGTCCTTCAGCAGACGCTTGCGCTCGGCCACGACGTCGATCGCGCCGGACAGGTCCAGTTCGACCTTCACCGCGCCCTTGGGCAGACCGACCTCCAGCGTCGCCGAGACGGTGAACTCGTCGCCCGGCTCGGTCAGCCGCGTCAGCGACCGGACCGACGGCACCTGGTCGACCAGGCCGACGCAGCACGCGCCGCGGACCTTGCCCGCGACCTTCTGGCCCGGCTTGAGGCCCTGCTCCGAGCGGAACCGGCGGATCTCGGTGGCCAGCTTCTTCAGCCCCTCGATCTGGGCCAGCGCGTCGGCGTCGCGCTCACCGCCGGAGGCCTGCGGCCACGCGGCGATGACGAGCGACTCCTCGCCGGTCAGCGCGGTCCACAGCGTCTCGGTGATGAACGGGATCGCCGGGTGCAGCAGGCGCAGCAGGACGTCGAGGACGTGGCCCAGGACGGACTGCGTCGAGGAGACCCGGCCGTCGGCGATCTGGACCTTCGCGATCTCCAGGTACCAGTCGCAGAACTCGTCCCACGTGAAGCTGTAGAGCGCCTCGCAGACGCGCGAGAACTGGAACGCCTCGAAGTTCGAGTCCACAGTGGACACGAGTTCGTCCAGGGTGTCCAGGATCCAGCGGTCGGCCGCGGTCAGCTCGTCGCGGGCGGGCAGCGGACGGGCGACCGTCGCACCGTTGGCGAGCGCGAACCGGGTGGCGTTCCACAGCTTCGTGGTGAAGTTGCGGGAACCGGCCGCCCACTCCTCGGCGACGGCCATGTCGGAACCGGGGTTCGTGCCGCGCAGCAACGTGAACCGGGTGGCGTCCGCGCCGTAGCGGTCCATCCAGTCCAGCGGGTCGATGCCGTTGCCCTTGGTCTTCGACATCTTCTTGCCGAACTGGTCCCGGATCAGGCCGTGCAGGAAGACGTGGTCGAACGGCTGGACGTCGTCCATCGCGTACAGACCGAACATCATCATCCGGACGACCCAGAAGAACAGGATGTCGTAGCCGGTCGAGAGGACGGACGTCGGGTAGAACTTCTTCAGGTCCTCGGTGGAGTCCGGCCAGCCCAGCGTGGAGAACGGCCACAGGCCCGACGAGAACCACGTGTCGAGGACGTCCTCGTCCTGACGCCAGCCCTCACCGGTGGGCACCTCGTCGTCCGGTCCGACGCAGACGACCTCGCCGTTCGGGCCGTACCAGACCGGGATCCGGTGCCCCCACCACAGCTGGCGCGAGATGCACCAGTCGTGCAGGTTGTCGGTCCAGTCGAAGTACCGCTTGTTCAGCTCGGCCGGGTGGATCTTGGTGCGGCCGTCGCGGACGGCGGCGGAGGCCTTGGCGGCGATGCCCTCGACCTTGACCCACCACTGCAGCGACAGGCGCGGCTCGATGACCGTGTCGCACCGCGAGCAGTGCCCGACGGCGTGGACGTACGGCCGCTTCTCGGCGACGATCCGGCCCTCGGCGCGCAACGCGGCGACGATCGCCGGACGGGCCTCGAACCGGTCGAGTCCCTCGAACGGGCCGTGCGCGGTGATGGTCGCGCGGCCGTCCATGATCGTGAGGTTCGGCAGGTCGTGCCGCTGGCCGATCTCGAAGTCGTTCGGGTCGTGCGCAGGCGTGACCTTGACCGCGCCGGTGCCGAACTTCGGGTCGACGTGCGTGTCCGCGACGATCGGGATGCGGCGGCCGGTCAGCGGCAGTTCGACCTCGGTGCCGATGAGGTGCTGGTAGCGCTCGTCGTCCGGGTGGACGGCGACCGCGGTGTCACCGAGCATCGTCTCGGCGCGCGTGGTCGCGACGACGATCGAGTTCTCGCCGTCGCCGTAGCGGATCGAGACGAGCTCGCCGTCGTCGTCGCTGTGGTCGACCTCGACGTCCGACAGCGCCGTCTGGCAGCGCGGGCACCAGTTGATGATCCGCTCGGCCTGGTAGATCAGGCCGTCGTCGTACATCTTCTTGAAGATCGTCTGGACGGCGCGCGACAGCCCCTCGTCCATGGTGAAGCGCTCGCGCGACCAGTCGATGCCGTCGCCGAGCCGCTTCATCTGGTCGAGGATCTTGCCGCCGTACTCCTCTTTCCACTCCCAGACGCGCTCGACGAACTTCTCGCGCCCGAGGTCGTGCCGCGACATGCCCTGCTTCGCGAGGTCGCGCTCGACGGCGTTCTGGGTCGCGATGCCCGCGTGGTCCATGCCGGGCAGCCACAGGACCTCGTAGCCCTGCATGCGGCGACGCCTGGTCAGCGCGTCCATCACGCTGTGGTTCATGGCGTGCCCCATGTGCAGGCTGCCGGTGACGTTCGGCGGGGGCAGCACGATCGTGAACGGCGGCTTGTCGCTCTTGACGTCCGCCTCGAAGTACCGCCGGTCGACCCACCGCTGGTACAGCTCCGCCTCTACCTCCGCCGGAGTCCACGCGGCGGGGAGGTCAGGACGCTGGGTTGCGGTGTCGAGTTCAGTCACAGCTGTCAAGTCTACGGAGGCGGGGGTATCGACTTGAAACGAGATACCTGCTAACGGGCGGAGCAGCACGTAGCATCCCCGCACCGCGGTACCGCCTGGGGGGAATCGCGGACAACCCGGACGCCTCCACGTGCGTGGTGTTCGGTGTACCGAACCGCTTGGGGGAGAACGTGCCGTACGACATCGAGGACCACCCGGACCTCAAGGACGCGGCGTGGCTTCGCGCCGCGAACAGACGCGCGAAGCGGGAGATCCGCAGGCAACGCCGCCAGGCGCGCATGCACCGGCACGGCCGCACGGTCGTCATCGCCGTCGCACTGGTCGCCGTCGGCGCCGCGGTCTTCGGCCTGTACAAGGCCGGGACGTTCAGCCAGGCCGCGCTGCCCCAGGCACTGGTGCCCACGATCACCACGCAGCGCCAGGGCGTCGACGTCGAGCACCCGTTCGCGGGCACGCCGGCCGAGCAGTGGGCCGACGGCGAGAAGGGCATCGTCGTGCCCGACCAGAACCCGGAGTACGCGGCGGGCTACGAGGCGGCGCGCAAGGCTCTCGTCGTGGGGCACCTGGACCCGAGAGTGCTCGTCGACCACGACGTGGAGCCGTTCGTGTCGATGCTCGCCCCTTCGCTGCGGGACGCCTGGCGGAACAACCCGAACAACGGCTCCGTGGTGACCCGGCTGAAGAAGGGCAACAAGCTGCTGCCGAACGGGATCAAGGTCGACGGCCGCATGTGGCCGGGCCGCGACCAGTACGGCCGCCCGCTCGTGCACACGAGCTACCGGTTCGCCTACGCCTTCGACCCCGGCTACCAGAAGTCGATCTTCGACCAGTACGAGATCGTCGCGCTGGTCCGCTCCGACACGGACTACCAGCTCGCCGAGGACGGCGTCTGGACCGTCGCGAGCAACGGCTTCCTCTACTCGATGGCGTGCGAGGCGTCGAAGCAGGGCTTCCTCGCCCCGCTGTTCACCGAGAAGCGGCAGCTGCCCACCGCCGAGGAGGCCAAGCGCAAGCCCGAGGAGTGGTTCGCGGCGGACACCCCGATCCCCACCACCAGTGGCTGTAAGTGATCACTCTTTCAGAGGTGCCGCACGAAGGTGACGGCGATCACAATTGCCGTCACGGACCGTTCAACCCCTTGGGGCCCGTGACGACGACGCCGCCGCGTTCTTCGGGGGCGCTGGCGGCGCCGACGTCGATCAGCGAAGAATGAAGCCATGAGCAGCAAGCCCCCGCAGCACGACGTCGACGAGTCCGCGCTCGAAGTCAGCACCCCCAAGACATGGGCGGCGGGTATCCCCGGCGTGCTCGTGTCGCTCGACCGCGCGGTCGAGCAGATGGGTGTCAGCCGGACGGTCAAGACGTTGCGCCTGCTCAACCAGCGCGAAGGGTTCGACTGCCCCGGTTGTGCGTGGCCGGAGCCGCAGGGCCACCGCAAGATGGCGGAGTTCTGCGAGAACGGCGCCAAGGCGGTCGCCGAGGAAGCGACGAAGCGGCGGATCGGGCCGGAGTTCTTCGCCGAGCACTCCGTCGAGAGCCTCCGGACGAGGACCGACTACTGGCTCGGCCAGCAGGGCAGGCTCACCGAGCCGATGGTGCTCAGGCCCGGCGCCACGCACTACGCGCCGATCAGCTGGGACGCCGCGTTCACGCTGGTCGCCGAGGAGCTCAACGCCCTGTCGTCACCCGATGAGGCGATCTTCTACACGTCCGGCCGCACCAGCAACGAGGCCGCGTTCCTCTACCAGCTGCTGGTCCGCTCGTTCGGCACCAACAACCTGCCGGACTGCTCGAACATGTGCCACGAGTCGTCCGGTGCCGCGCTGAACGAGACCATCGGCATCGGCAAGGGCTCGGTGTCGATCAAGGACTTCGAGCTCGCCGACCTCATCGTGGTCATCGGCCAGAACCCCGGCACGAACCACCCGCGCATGCTCAGCGCGCTGGAGGACGCGAAGAAGAACGGCGCGAAGATCATCGCCGTCAACCCGTTGCCGGAAGCCGGGCTGATGCGGTTCAAGAACCCGCAGAACGTCGCGGGCGTCGTCGGCCGCGGCACCGCGCTGTGCGACGAGTTCGTGCAGATCCGCGTCGGCGGCGACCAGGCGCTGTTCCAGGCGATCGGCCACCTGCTGCTGCAGTGGGACAAGGTCGACCGGGAGTTCATCAGCGCGAAGACCCACGGCTTCGACGCCTACGCCGAGCACCTCGCCGAGCTCGACTGGGACGCCGTGCTCACCGCGACCGGCCTGACCCGCGAGCAGATCACCCGCGTGGCCGGCATGTTCGTCGACTCGCGGCGCACGATCGCCTGCTGGGCCATGGGCCTCACGCAGCACAAGCACAGCGTGCCGACGATCCGCGAGGTCGCGAACGTCATGTTCCTGCGCGGCATGATCGGCAAGCCGGGCGCGGGCCTGTGCCCCGTGCGCGGCCACTCGAACGTGCAGGGCGACCGCACGATGGGCATCTACGAGAAGATGCCGGAGAAGTTCCTGCTGGCGCTGGAGAACGAGTTCGGCATCCCGGTGCCGCGCAAGCACGGCTTCGACACCGTCGACGCCATCAACGCCATGCGCCACGGCCGCGGCAAGGTGTTCATCGCGATGGGCGGCAACTTCGTCAGCGCCACCCCGGACACCCCGGTCACGGAGAAGGCGCTGGAGCAGTGCTCGTTGACCGTGCACGTCTCCACGAAGCTCAACCGCTCGCACGTGGTGCACGGGAAGACTGCGTTGATCCTGCCCGCGCTCGGCCGCACCGAGAGCGACGTGCAGCACTCGGGCGAGCAGTTCGTGACGGTCGAGGACTCGATGTCGGTCGTGCACCGCTCGCGCGGCCGGCTCAAGCCCGCGTCCGACCAGCTGCTGTCCGAGATCTCGATCGTCTGCCGCCTCGCCCGCAAGGTCCTCGGCGCCGCGCATCCGGTGGCGTGGGAGGAGTTCGAGAAGGACTACGACGTCATCCGCGAGCACATCTCGCGGGTGGTGCCGGGCTGCACCGACTACAACACGCGTGTGCGTCAGCCTGATGGTTTCGTGCTGCCGCACCCGCCGCGCGACTCGCAGGAGTTCGCGACGGCGACCGGCAAGGCGAACTTCACCGCGTCGCCGATGACGGTGATCGAGGTGCCCGAGGGCCGCCTGCTGATGCAGACCCTGCGCAGCCACGACCAGTACAACACCACGATCTACGGCCTGGACGACCGCTACCGCGGCGTGAAGGACGGTCGGCGCGTGGTGTTCGTGAACCCCGACGACATCGCACGGCTCGGGTTCACCGACGGCCAGATGGTGAACATCGTGTCGGAGTGGAAGGACGACCCGACGGGCGTTGTGGAACGCCGCGCCGAGTCGTTCCGGATCGTGTCCTACCCGACCGCGCACGGGTGCGTGGCCACGTACTTCCCCGAGGCGAACCCCTTGGTGCCGCTGGACTCCAAGGCGGACATCTCGGGGACGCCGACCTCCAAGTCGGTGATCGTGCGCCTGGAAGCCGCTATTTGACGATCACCGTGAGTGGCGGCGGTCCCCCGAAGGGCGACCGCCGCAACTCACGGTCGCGCTTCTCTTCTATTTGACGATCACTGTGTAGTTGCTGCCACCACCGTTGGGTCCCAGCTGGACCTCCCCCGCCGGGAAACCCTTGGCGTACAGGCGGAAGGTCTTCGGGGACCCTTCGGTGTTGACCAGCTGCAGACCGCTGTCGAGCCACCGCGAGTCCATCCACGACCGCTTGCCGAGCCGCGTGTCGACCGCGACGTAGACCACCGCGTCGCGGTTGATCGTGAAGCGCGCCAACGGGTTCTGCGTCGCCGACTTCGAGTCGTTGGCGGTGCGGATCCACTGCGCGCCCGCGACCTCGGCCGGCACCGCGCTGAACGTGAAGTCGCGGTCGCCGTACTGCGCGACACCGGTGCGCAGGCCGGTCTGCAACGACCAGTCGCCCGCGTTCCCCGTGTCCGCGACCGAAAGCGCACTGAGCTGCAGCTCGTCCGGCGCGGTACCGATGGTGAGCCTCGCGGTGGCCGACTTGGTGATCGAGCCCGCCGTGCCGGTCACGGTGATGTCCGCCGTGCCCGCCGGGGTGTCCGGCAGTGTGGCCACGGTCATCACCGAGGTGTCACCGGGGTCGACCGTGCCCGGGTTGAACTGCAGCACGGCACCGGGCGGGACGTTCGAGGCGTCCAGCGCGATCGGGCCGGGCGAACCCGTGCCGCTCGTGCGGATCGCGAACGACGCGGTCTGGCCGGGCTGGATCGTCCGCGCGGCCGGGTCGACGGTGAGGCTGAAGTCGTTGCCGACGCCGCACTTCTCGGTCGACGACGTGTTCTGGATGCGCGGCGAGCCGGAGTTGCGCACGCAGAAACCGTTGGTGTTGCGGAAGAGGAAGTCGGTCGGGCTGTTCGTGCCGCGCTCGAAGGCGAACGTGTCGAACGTGATGTCGGTGGAGTTGTCGGTGATCACGGCGGGCCTGCCGTCGTTGTTCGTGAACGACACCCCGCTGCCGTTGAGGAACTTGATGCGGTCGGCGTAGCGGATGTACCACCCGTACGCGGGCCGGGTGCCGATGCTGTTCGGGTTGTAGTTGGTGCGGTCGTTGCTCGGCGGGTTGGTCGACGTCGTGCCGCTGCCACCGGGCACGTTGATCTTCACGTTGCGGAACGTCACGTCGGTGACGTGGCCGTCCTGGTCACCGTGGATCGTGGGGCTGAACCCGCCCGAGGCGCCGTTGATCGTGATGTTGTCGTAGGTGATGTTCTTGACCGTGCCGACACCGGGACTGTTGCCGCACCGTTTTCGCGCCCCGACCTTGATCATGATCGGCGACTTGACGTTGGTGACGGTGATGTCCTTGTAGTGCACGTCGGAGATGACCGCGCCGTCCATCGACACGAGGCCGAGCCCGGACTTGTTGGAGCCCTTGATGTCGATGCGCTGGAAGTCGTAGCCGGTGAAGTCACCGCACGTCTCCGAGCCGAACATCAACGCGTTGCAGCACCCTGCGCTGAGCTTCGTGTCGTAGACCTTCACGTTGCCGTTGGGCAGCTTCTGCCCGAGCGCGTAGTCGCTTTTGAACACCAGGGCGTCGTCGTTGCCGGCGAAGCTGCCGTTGGTGATCGTCACGTTGGTGGTGCTGATGATGTTCCACCCGTCGCGATCGCTCGCGGTGTCGACCGTCAGGTGGTCCGACACGACGTTCTTGCAGCCGTTGATCAGCATCGCGAAGTGCCCGCCGCGGCGCAGCTTGATGCCGCTCACGGTGAGGTTCTCGCAGCGCGTCAACGAGATGATCTTGTCGGCCTGACCGCTGTCCGGGTTGCCGGTGATCAGCGCGCCGCCGCCGTCGATCGTGCCGGCGCCGACGAAGCCGATGTTGGTCAGCCGGTCGCCCCAGATCATCGCGTTGTGGAAGTGGCTGTGCCCGTAGTCCTGGTACTTGTCGTTCGGGTTGGGCTCCGGCTTGTCGTAGCCGCTGCCGCTCGCGCCCATGATCGTGGCACCCCCGTCGAGCTGCAGCGTCACGTTGCTCTTCATGTGGATCGAGTTCGGCGAGCGGTAGGTGCCGGACGGGAACCGCACGGTTCCGCCACCTGCCGCGTTCGCCGCCGTGATCGCCTTGTCGATGGCCGCCGTGTCGTTGGCGCTGCCGTTGCCGGCGGCGCCGTAGTCCTTGACGTTGAACTCCGCCGCCTGAGCGGGTTCTGCGAGCACCGCGATGCCCAACAGCGCTGCCGTCACCGCCATGCCGAGTCTGCGCAACACGCTTGTCCTCCCCGGTTGAAACGCGGGTGAAAACCTTTACAGCGGCGGCGAGTGCACACGCTACGCCGGTCGCACGCGGCCGAACAGCCTCCAGCGGCGACGACCTGACGCGAGCAGTCCTCCGCCGACCCGGCCTTCGGGCTCCTCAGGTGCGCGAACGAGCCGTCGGGCGGCAGCGTCGGCCTCCAGCTCGGCCTGCTTCATCTTCGCGATAGCAAACGCCTGGTCGTACGACAACATGACAAATCCCCTCAGTTCGCAGTTACTCGGTTCCGACCGTGTGACTCAGGAAGAACCTGACCGCCCGCGCACCCTCAGGCCGCAACGACGGGTCCAGGCGGCGTTCGTCGTACTTGTCCAGCAAGGCCCGCAGTTCGGCCACGTACGCGACCGCCTCTTCGGCGGTGATGAACTTGACGGTGCCCTCCGTTCCGACCGCCTGGCGCCACTCCGCGGACAGGTGCTCCCACTGCCGCAAACGCTCCCGAGTGCGTTCGAACTCCTGGTCCAGATAGGCCATGGAGGCCGCCTCGGCCGCCATCGCCGCCTCCCCCTCAAGCCCTTCGGACGAGATCGACTGACGCTTGGGAACGATCTTCCACGGCTTCTGCCTGCCCGGACCCTCCACCTCGGCCACGAAGCCGTACTTGGACAGCATGTTCAGGTGGTACGAGCAGCTCGCGACGCTCTCGCCGAGCGCCGCCGAGCACTGGGTCGCAGTCCGCGGCCCTTCCTCGGTGAGCAGCTGGAGCAGCTTCCACCGGAAGGGGTGCGAGAGCGCCCGGAGCGCCTTGGGGTCGGTGATCGGAGACTCCGTCATGCCTCCACCGTACGCGTATCAACAAACCTTTAGCAAGGTTCCTTGATATATAAATCCTGATATAAATCGCGCATGACACGGGGGAAGTGGTGGCTGCTGGGGGCGTTCGGCGCGCTGGTCGCGGTGACGTGGATCAACCCGCGGTGGCCCGCCGAACAGGCGTTGCACAGCTCGTTGACGGCCGTGGCGCTCATCGCGCTGTGGCTGCTCAGGAAGCGCTTGGACACCGCACGGTGGGCGTGGGCGCTGCTCTTCCTCGCCCTGCACACGATCGCGGCGCGGTGGCTCTACTCGTACGTGCCGTACGACGAGTGGACGAACGCGGTGTTCGGCGTGCGACTGTCGGAGGTGTTCTCCTGGCACCGCAACAACTTCGACCGGCTCGTGCACTTCTCGTACGGCGTGTGCCTGACGGCGGTCCTGCGGCAGAAGTGGTGGCGCTCGCTGGAGACCGTGCTGGCGACCAGCGCGGCCTACGAGCTGCTGGAGTGGGCGATCGCCATGACGCTCGCCCCGGACGTCGCCGAGGCCTACAACGGCCAGCAGGGCGACATGTGGGACGCCCACGCCGACATGGCGATCGCGGCACTCGGTGCGCTCGTCACAGCGCTGGTCACCAGTCTGGTGAGTTACGCGCGACGGCGGTCACCAGTGGCAGCGACTCGATGACCGGCACGCGCAGCAGCTCGGCGGGCACGTCGGGGTCGCGGACCGGTTCGATGAGTTCGCGCAGCAGCGCGCCGACCACGTCGTCAGCGGTCTGGTCGACCTCGTGGATGAGGTCGCGCAGCTGATCCGCGGCGTCGTTGAGGATCCGCGGACGCTGCGGCTCCTCCAGCATCAGCGCCGCCAGCCGCAGCACCCGCCGGCACACGCGCAGGCGCAGGCTCCGGCTGGCCGACTCGCGCCCGCCCGCGAGGCCCAGCCGGCCGCGGGTGCGCTCGATCCACGGCTCGACGGTCTCCCTGCGCCAGATCGGGCCCGACGCGAGCTCCGCGTCCGGCTCGGGAATGCCGTGCGAGCGGCGTTTGCGCCACACCGCGACCAGCTGCCGGCTCAGGCCCATGGCGTCGGCGATCTCCGCGATCCCGTAAAAGTCCCCCACGCCCACTACTGTAACCAGAGATTACGGCGCCTGTCATCAAAAATATCATTGCAAAAATGTCAGCCGCGTTCCAGAACGGCCCGCGCCGCGTTGTGGCCGCCGATGCCGCTGACCCCGCCGCCGCGCCGGGAGCCGGCACCGCAGACGAAGACGTTGTCCACGTCGGTCTCGACGCCCCACTTGCCGACCTCGTCGCCGGTCTCGGCGAACGGCCAGTCGAGATCTCCGTGGAAGATGTTGCCACCCGGCAGTCCGAGCTCCTCCTCCAGGTCCAGTGGTGTGCGCGCCTCGATGCACAACTCACCGTTCGCGTCGCGCGCCAGGCAGTCCTGGATCGGCTCGGCCAGGTGGGCGTTGAGCTGGTCGAGGTAGCGCTGAACGAGCTCGTCGCGCAGCTCGTCGTTGCGCCCCTCGAACAACGACGCGGGCAGGTGCAGCCCGAACAACGTCAACGTCTCGTGCCCCGCGAGCGACGGCCCGAGGATCGACGGGTCGGTCAGCGAGTGGCAGTACATCTCACCCGGCAGCACCGACGGCACCTGACCGGCGGCGCTCTCCAGGTACGCGGTCTCCAGCTGGTCGTAGGACTCGTCGAGGTGGAACGTGCCGGCGAACGCGAGCCGGGGGTCCACTCCGGACTTCAGCTCCGGCAGCCGGCGCAGCAGCATGTTGATCTTCAGCTGACAACCGGGTGTGTCGTGGACTTCCTTGCCCCGCAACCGTCCCAGCACCGAAGGCGCCACAGTGGACAGCACGAACCGGGCTTCTGCCGTGGTGTCGCCGTGGACCACCGATGCGCTCTTGCCGTCCGACTCGATCGACGTCACCTCCGCGCCCGTGACGATCTCGGCCCCGGCCTCGCGAGCGGCCCGTTCCAGCTCGGCGGTCACCGCGCCCATGCCGCCGACCGGGACCTTCCACTCACCGCTGCCGTTGCCGATCACGTGGTAGAGGAAGCACTTGTTGGCGCGCAACGAATGCAGCGATGTGTGCGTGCCGATCAACGCGTCGGTGGCGACGACACCGCGCACCAGGTCGTTGTCGAACAGCTCCTGCAAGGTCGCGCCGATCGGCCGTTCGAAGACCTGGTCCCACAACCGGCCGCGCGCCACCGCGTCGACGTGCACCCGCAGGTGTTCCCGCGACACCAGCGGTTCCAACAGGGTCGGCGCCAGGGCCCTGGCCATCAGCTCCAGGTCCGCGTACCAGCGCTGCCACCGCTCCCAGTCGTCCAGCGACCCGCAGACGGCCTCGAACGACGCCACCGTCGCCTCGCCCGGCGACCGCTCGACCAGCAGCCCGGAGCTGCCGTTCGGCGTGTAGGAGGACGCCGCGCGGGACCGCAACGCGAGGTTCAGCCCGAGGTCGGACACGATCCGGTCGGGCAGCAGCGACACCAGGTAGGAGAACCGCGAAAGACGGGCGTCGACGCCTGCCCACGGTGACGCGCTCACGGCCGCGCCGCCGACGTGCGGCAGCTTCTCCAGCACCTTGACCGACCTGCCGGCCCGTGCGAGGTACGCGGCCGCCACCAGCCCGTTGTGGCCGCCTCCCACGATCACGACGTCGTCCATGCCCCGAGATCCCTCCCACGTAGCCTGGTCGGTGGGGAACATAGCGGTCCGAAGGAGATGTGCACATGGGCCGAGTGACGGTGCGCCGAGCGGTGGAACGGCTGTCGCCGAACGGTCGGCGCCGCCGGGTGGACGCACTGGCCGCCGAGGAACCGCTGGAGCTGAGGGTCGACGGGAAGGCGTTGGCCGTCACGATGCGCACACCGGGCCAGGACGTCGAGCTCGCGCACGGCTTCCTGCTCAGCGAGGGCGTGATCGGCTCGGCGGAGGACGTCTCGGTCGCGCGGTTCTGCGAGGGCACCGGGCCGGACGGGATGAACACCTACAACGTGCTGGACATCGCGCTGGCCGACGGGGTGCCGCCGCCGGACACCGGCGTGGAGCGGAACTTCTACACCACGTCGTCGTGCGGGGTGTGCGGGAAGGCCGCGCTGGACGCCGTGAAGCTCAAGACGCGGTACTCCCCCGCCGCCGACCCGGTTCAGGTCACCGCGGAGGCGCTGACGGGCTTCCCGGACGCCTTGCGGGAACGGCAGAAGGTGTTCGAGAGCACCGGCGGGCTGCACGCGGCCGGGCTGTTCCGCGACGGCGAGCTGCTGGTCGTGCGTGAGGACGTCGGCCGGCACAACGCCGTTGACAAGGTGCTGGGCTGGGCCGTGCTGCAGCACCTGGTGCCGTTGACCGGCGCGGTGCTGATGGTGTCCGGACGGGCGTCGTTCGAGCTGGTGCAGAAGGCCGCGATGGCCGGGGTTCCGGTGCTCGCCGCAGTGTCGGCGCCGTCGTCGCTCGCCGTGGAGCTGGCCGAGGAGCAGGGCATGACGCTCGTCGGCTTCCTGCGCGGCGACTCGATGAACGTCTACACCGGAGGGGAGCGCGTGCTTGAGACCGCTTGACGGCGTCGTGGTGGTGAGCCTGGAGCAGGCCGTCGCCGTGCCGTACGCGACGCGGCTGCTGGCCGATCTCGGGGCACGCGTGATCAAGGTCGAACGACCCGGCGTCGGTGACTTCGCCCGGCACTACGACTCGGCGTGCGGAGAGGTGTCGTCGTACTTCGCGTGGACGAACGTCGGCAAGGAGTCGGTGACGCTCGACCTCTTCCACCCGGACGGCCGTGAGGTGCTCGAACGGCTGGTCGCGCGTGCCGACGTGTTGTTGTGCAACCTGTCGCCGCGGGTCTGGGCGCGCCTGGCGCTGGAGCCGCCCCCGACGCTGATCGTGGGCGAGCTGTCCGGTTACGGCTGGGACGGCCCGTACGCGGACCGCAAGGCGTTCGACGCGCTGGTGCAGTCCGAGGCCGGGCTGGTGTCGCTGACCGGCGAGGGCGACGTGATGGCCCGCGCCGGCATCTCGGTCGCGGACATCGCGGCGGGAGTGCAGCTGCACGCGGCGGTGCTGGCGGCATTGCTGCGGCGGTCGCGCACGGGCGAGGGAGCACGGTTGCGGCTGTCGCTGTTCGAGGCGATGGCCGAGTGGATGCACCAGCCGATGCTCTACGCCGCCGGGACGGGTGTCTCCGCCCCGCGTTCGGGCGCGCACCACCCGAGCATCGCGCCGTACGGGCCGGTGGCGTGCGCGGACGGCGCGGTGCACCTGGCCGTGCAGAACGACGGCCAGTGGCAGCGGCTGTGCGCGCTGATCGGGCTGGAGCCCGAGGAGAGGTTCGCCACAGTGACGTCCCGCGTGGAGCATCGCGCGGAGCTGCAAAAGATCCTCGAACGGGCGTTTTGCGACCTCACCGCGGCCGAGTTGCTGACCGCTCTGGACACCGCCGACGTGCCTGCCGCGCTGACCAGGCCGATCACCGACCTGCCCACCCACCCGCAGCTCGACACGTGGGTTGACGTGCAGGTTCCCGGCGGAACGGCCAGGATGCTGCCGCCGCCCGTGACCGGGTTCGAGTGGTCACCGGGTGCGGTGCCGGCCCTCGGCGCGCACAATGATCACGTGTTGAGCTGGCTGGGCTATTCGGGTGAGGAACTGTCTGCCTTACGCGTGCGTTCCGTCCTCTGAGAAGGAAACGAGGAACGGTGCCCACGCGATGAGGTGAGCATGGGGGACCAGAAGTTCGGCCGCCGCGGCCTCATCGCGGCCATCGGCGTGATCATCGCGACAGCCGCCGGCGCCGCGACGTACGTGTCGTCGTCCCCTGCGGCCACTCCGCAGCAGATCGCGACCTCGGACCGCATCAACCGCGTGCCGGGAGCCAAGCCGACCATCCGCGTCGAGCGCGTGTACTCGGCCGCCCGCCACCGCGACGTCACCCTCGCCTTCTACCTCCCGGCCGGCGCCAGCCCCCGCGGCCTGCCGATGTCGATCCTGCTGCACGGCCTGCACGGCGACGCCCGGCACGCCGCCATCGGCGACCTGGCCGACGTGCTGGCCTCGGCCGTCGCGAAGGGCTCCGTGCCCGCGTTCGGCTTCGTCGCGGTCGACGGCGGCGACAACTACTGGCACGAGAACGTCCCCGGCGACGACCCGATGGCGATGCTGCTCGACGAGCTGCCCGGCTGGCTGAAGGAACGCGGCTACGGCGAGCCCTTCGCCGTGACGGGCGTGTCCATGGGGGGCTTCGGCGCGTTGCTCTACGCGCGCCGCCGTGCCGAACGCGGCGACCCGATCGCGGCCACCGCCGCCATCTCCCCCGGCCTGATCACCACGTGGCCGGAGATGGCCAAGCGCAAGGCGTTCAAGAACGAGGGCGAGTGGGCCTCGCTCGATCCGTTGCGCCACCTGCAGGCGACCGGCCCGACCGCGCTGGGCGTGTGGATCGGCGACCACGACCGGTTCATCGACGGCACCCGGCAGTTCATGCGCGAGGTGCGGCCCGAGGTCGGCACGGTGAAGTCCGGTGGGCACGACGACGGGTTCTACCGCAAGGTGACGCCCGACGTCGTGCAGTTCCTCGCCAAGTACGCCAAGCGCGCCGTCTAGACCCGCAGCGCCGCCCGGCTCCAGTGCACCCAGCCGACGCGGCCGTGCTCGTCGCGGCCGCCCAGCGGGAGCACGCCGCTGCGGTCGACGGCGATCAGCAGGTCGTCGGTGAGGTGCTCGAACTCCCGTTCCTCCGTCGGGACCAGCGGCGCGGTGAGCGGGTCGCGCCCCTCCCGCCGCACCTTCACCCTGCCGTGCTCCGCCGGGGTGATGTGCACGTCGACAGCGGTGCTGCGGTAGACCCCGACGACCTTCGCGTGATCGACCGGCTTCGGCTGCGCCGGTGTCTCGGGCAGCTTCCGCCTGCGCACACCCGCCAGCTCCCCGAGCAGGTGGTCGAAGACCGCCCCGAACAACGGCGCCGCCTCGGTGTCGCCGTTCGTCAGCACCGCCACCGCGACCCCTGCCGCCGGAACAACGCGCAGCACCGACACGTACCCGATGGTCATGCCGGTGTGGCCGATCACCTCGCCGCCCTCGAAGTTGGACAGCTCCCAGCCCAGACCCCACCACCACTCGCCGGTGCCGAAGTCGGGATGAGTGACCTGCTTCTCCCGCATGGCGTCGAACTCGGTGGTCTCCAGGTGCATCCGCACGAACTCCAGCAGTTCACGGGCGGGCATCGCGAGCACCGACCCGGCCGCCACCTCCGACTCGAACAGGTGCTCGGCCACCGGCTCACCTTTCAGGTGCCCGTCCGCCATCTCGTACCGGTCGTACTCGGCACGTGACACCGCGACGTCGCGCAGCCCGAGCGGCTCGACCAGCCGCTCGCGCAGGACGGTCCGGAAAGGCTTGCCGCGCAGCACTTCGACGATCCGTCCGAGCACCCCGTACCCGCTGTTGCAGTACGAGTAGAGCTCGCCGGGCGGGGTCACCTGGCCGGCGTCCGCGAGCCCGTCGACGAAGCGCGCCAGCATGTCGTCACCGGAACCCGTGTCGAACCTGAAGTCGCCCTCGAAACCGGCGGTGTGGCAGAGCAACTGGCGTGGCGTGACGACCTTCGCCGCCTGCTCGTCCGCGAGCCGGAACTCGGGCAGCACGTCGCGCACCGGCCGGTCGAGGTCCAGCAGTCCCTCGTTCACCAGCTGCATGACCAGCGTGGCGGTCCACACCTTGGTGATCGACCCGATCTGGAACAGCGAGTCGCTCGTCACCGGTTCGTTCGTGAGCTTGTTGCGCACACCCGCTGCCACGTCGACGATCTCGCCGTTGTGCAGCACGGCCACCTGTGCACCAACGCCGCCGTGCTCGTCGAGCAGCTCCGGCAGCCTGCGTTCGATCCACTCACTGATCATGTTCCCCCCCAGAGGTTCTCAGACCCGGACCGCGGCCTGGCCGTGGTGCAGCCAGCGGACCCGCCCGTGCTCGTCCTGTCCACAGAGGACGAGCACCGCATGCCGCCCGCCCACCGGTTCCACCGAGATCAGGGCATCCGCGCGGAGGCCCGTGTACTCGCGTTCTTCTTGTGCCGTCAAGGCTTCCGCCACGCGGTTGCGCGGCTCGTGGCGCACGCGGACGCGACCGGGCGCGCCCGGTGTCACGTGCACGTCGAGGTGGCCCGAGCGGTACGTGCCGACGACCTTGTCGACGTCCACGGGCAGAGGTGTGGCCGGCGGCGTGGGGAACGGCGGCAGGGTGACGCCGACCAGCTCTGCCAGCAGGTGGTCGTAGATCGCCTGCACGAGCGGGACCGCACGGCCGCCGTTGGTCAGGACGGCCACCGCCACGCCCGCCGCGGGGATGGCGCGCAGGACCGACTGATAGCCCATGACGAGGCCCGTGTGGCCGATGCCCCGCACCCCACCCGCGTAGTCGAGCAGCATCCAGCCGAGACCCTGGTGGCCGCCGAAACCGAAGTCCGACGGCGTGGCCTGGGCCTCGCGCATGGCGGCGAAGGT
This sequence comes from Lentzea sp. NPDC004789, assembly GCF_053601075.1. Lineage (NCBI taxonomy): Bacteria > Bacillati > Actinomycetota > Actinomycetes > Pseudonocardiales > Pseudonocardiaceae > Lentzea > Lentzea sp. NPDC004789. The sequence continues at coordinate 32,671 of NZ_JBSGBE010000025.1, forward strand.
CGTCGTCTCCAGGTGCATGCGCACGAACGCGAGCAGGTCGCGGGCGTTCATCGCCAGGACGCGGCCCGCTGGGGCGTCCCACTCGCGGAACCGTTCACCCACGGGCTGCCCGCGGAGGTGGCCGGAGGCGACCTCGTGTCCGGCGTACTCGGCGTAATGCGTCGCGACGTGCGTGAGGCCCAGCGGCTCGACCAGGTGCTCGCGCAGCGCGGTGTGGAACGGCTTGCCGCGCACCACCTCCACGAGCCGGCCCAGCACGACGTAGCCGGCGTTGCAGTACGAGTGCAGCTCGCCCGGCGGGCTGACCTGCGCGGCCTGCGCCAGTTGGGCGACGTAGGCGGCGATCGTGTCGGGACCGTCGGCGTCCGCCTCGACGAACCTGTCGCCCTCGAAGCCCGCGGTGTGGGTCAGCAGCTGACGTGGCGTGACGACCTTCGCCGCCTGCTCGTCGGCCAGGCGGAACTCCGGCAGCACGTCCCGCACCGGCCGGTCGAGGTCGAGCAGGCCCTCGTGGACCAGCTGCATGATCAGCGTGGCGGTCCAGATCTTCGTGACCGAGCCGATCTGGAACAGCGAGTCCGAGCTCACCGCCACGCCGGTCTCGACGTTCAGCACGCCCGCGGACGCGTCCCAGACCTCGCCATCGGCCAGCACGGCGACCTGGGCGCCCACGACGCCGTGTTCCGCCACGAGCTCAGGCAGCCTGCGGCGCAGCCACTCGGCTGTGGTGTGCACGTTCCCCCCAGAAATGACGTTCCTAGCGCGGCGAGAGCGGCACCGTCTTCGACCGCACCCACTTCAGCACCGCGGGCCACTCCCCGTAGCCCGCGTCGGTGTTGATGTGCGCCGCGCCCGGCAGCACGTCGACCTCGATCCGCAACGCCTCGGCCAGCTGCTTGGACTCCTGCATCGAGCAGTACGGGTCGGTGTCGCCTACGACGAGGCGGGTGTCGGTGGCGGCGCGGCGCAGGCCGGCGGGGTCGAGCGGGGCCGGGAAGAACGACTTGATGGCCGGCTCGGGGTAGTTCGGGGCGGGCGGGGCCACGAGCAGCACGCGGTCCACGTGCCCGATGTTCTCGCGGGCGGCGTGGTGCAGCCACAGGTAGCAACCGAGCGAGTGGGCGACGACGACCCGTTCGCGGTCGGTCGGCGCGGCTTCGAGGTGGGTGTCGAGCTCACGCAGCCACGTGGTCAGGTCGGGCTGGTCCGGATCGCTGAAGTGCGGCATGTCCGCGAGGCCGCCGTGCTCGGAGACCGTGCGGGCGAGCCAGCTCTGCCAGTGGTCGGGGCCGGAGCCGGTCCAGCCGTGGAGGATGAGCACGTGAGGCAGCGACATGCCCCCACCTTAGAACGCCGGAAGGGCGCCCGGCCGGAACCGGACGCCCTTTCGGAACGATCAACTACGCCGACTCGGCGAGCGCGCTAGGCCGACTTCTCCCGCCGCTCCCGGCGCGAGGGCTGCCGGGCCACGATCGTCGGGTTCACGTTCTCCTTCACCGTCTGCTCGGTGATCACGACCTTGGCGACGTCCGTGCGGCTCGGGATGTCGTACATCACCGGGAGCAGGACCTCTTCCATGATCGCGCGCAAGCCCCGGGCACCGGTTCCGCGCAGGATCGCCTGGTCGGCGACCGCTTCGAGCGCGGTCTTGGTGAACTCCAGCTCCACGCCGTCCATCTCGAAGAGCTTCTGGTACTGCTTGACCAGCGCGTTCTTCGGCTCGGTGAGGATCTGCACCAGGGACGGCTTGTCGAGGTTCGTGACGGAGGCGACCATCGGCAGACGCCCGATGAACTCGGGGATCAGGCCGAACTTGATCAGGTCCTCCGGCATGGAGTCGGCGAAGTAGTCCGCCGCGTCCACCTCGGCCTTGCTGCGCACCTCGGCACCGAAGCCCAGGCCGCGCTTGCCCACGCGGTCCTGAATGATCTTCTCCAGGCCCGCGAAGGCACCGGCCACGATGAACAGCACGTTCGTCGTGTCGATCTGGATGAACTCCTGGTGCGGGTGCTTGCGGCCGCCCTGCGGAGGCACCGACGCCGTCGTGCCCTCCAGGATCTTGAGCAGCGCCTGCTGGACGCCCTCACCGGACACGTCGCGCGTGATCGACGGATTTTCACTCTTTCGAGCGATCTTGTCGACCTCGTCGATGTAGATGATGCCCGTCTCGGCGCGCTTCACGTCGTAGTCGGCGGCCTGGATGAGCTTCAGGAGGATGTTCTCGACGTCCTCGCCGACGTACCCGGCCTCCGTCAGCGCGGTCGCGTCGGCGATGGCGAACGGCACGTTCAGCATCTTCGCGAGCGTCTGCGCGAGGTAGGTCTTGCCGCAGCCCGTGGGGCCCAGCATCAGGATGTTCGACTTCGCGAGCTCGACGCCGTCGTCCCGACCCTCACGCCCGCGGTCGCCCGCCTGGATGCGCTTGTAGTGGTTGTAGACGGCGACCGAGAGGGTCCGCTTCGCCTCGGACTGGCCGATGACGTACTGGTCGAGGAACTCGTGGATCTCGGCGGGCTTCGGCAGCTCGTCGAGCTTCACGTCGCCGGCTTCGGCCAGCTCCTCCTCGATGATCTCGTTGCAGAGATCGATGCACTCATCGCAGATGTAGACGCCGGGGCCGGCGATGAGTTTCTTCACCTGCTTCTGGCTCTTTCCGCAGAAAGAGCACTTCAGCAAGTCGCCGCCGTCACCGATACGCGCCATGACCGCTGACCTATGTCCCCTCCGGCGCACACCTGCTGTAGTGCGCCTGCTGACTTGCTGTGGCAGTCCCACTGGCTGTGGGTGCTGAGCCCGTTCTCCTGACGGTACCTGGCCTACCCCGTTTCAGGGGAGGACCAGCGTCCCCCCGACGCGCCGATCAGGCCAGTTAACCGGTCACATCGGCGTGTCGGGTGGGCACGGAATGCCCGAAGGCTGGGTTCCCAGCCTTCGGGACGGGCCCTCAGGACTTGGCGGAAAGCTTGCGGTAGGGCAGCACCGAGTCGACGATGCCGTACTCCTTGGCCTCGTCGGCCGTGAGGATCCGGTCGCGCTCGATGCTCTCGCGGACCTCCTCTGCCGTCCGGTTCGTGTGCCGCGCGAGGGTGGACTCCATCAGGCGGCGCACGCGCTGGATCTCGTTCGACTGGATCTCCAGGTCGGACACCTGACCGTACGCGCCCTCCATCGAAGGCTGGTGGATCAGGATTCGCGCGTTCGGCAGCGCGTGGCGCTTGCCGGGCGTGCCGGCGGCCAGCAGCACCGCGGCGGCCGAGGCGGCCTGGCCGAGGCAGTACGTCTGGATGTCCGGGCGCACGAACTGCATGGTGTCGTAGATGGCCATCAGCGAGGTGAACGAGCCACCCGGCGAGTTGATGTACATCAGGATGTCGCGGTCCGGGTCCTCGGACTCGAGCACCAGCAGCTGCGCCATGACGTCGTTGGCCGAGGCGTCGTCAACCTGCACGCCGAGGAAGATGATGCGCTCCTCGAACAGCTTGTTGTACGGGTTCGACTCCTTCATGCCGTAGCTGGTGCGCTCGACGAAGGACGGCAGCACGTACCGCGACTGAGGCATGTGGAACTGGCTCACTTGAGGTCTCCTAGCTGACGTCAGTTGCTCGAGCCGACCGGCTGCGCGCGGGTAACGACCTTGTCGACGAAGCCGTACTCCAGCGCTTCCTGCGCCGTGAACCAGCGGTCGCGGTCGGAGTCCTGGATGATGCGCTCGACCGGCTGGCCGGTGTGCTCGGCGATCAGCTCGGCCATCTCGCGCTTGGTGCGCGTCAGCATGTCCGCCTGGATCGCGATGTCCGCGGCGGTACCACCGACACCGGCGGACGGCTGGTGCATGAGGATGCGCGCGTGCGGGAGGGCCTGGCGCTTGCCGGGGGCACCCGCGGAGAGCAGGAACTGCCCCATCGAGGCCGCGAGACCCATGGCCACCGTCGCCACGTCCGGCTCGATGAGCTGCATCGTGTCGTAGATGGCCATACCCGCCGTGACGGAGCCACCCGGCGAGTTGATGTAGAGGGTGATGTCCTTCTCGGGGTCCTCAGCGGCCAGCAGCAGCAGCTGAGCGGTGATCTGGTTGGCGATGCCCTCTTCGACCTGCGATCCCAGGACGATGATCCGCTCGCGGAGCAGCCGCTCGTACACCGAGTCGTTGAGGTTCATCCCGGCGGTGGCCGACCGCATCTCGGGGGTCGGGAAGGAGTGCTGCGTCACGTCTGCCTGCCTAACTCCAGGTGGAACGAATCTGGATGCGAAAACTCTCTGCGACCGACCTTAACGAAGGCGGGCGGCGTCAGATGCCCGACACCGCCCGCGTTCGCTCTAGGCAGTATTTTCGGCGCTCACCCGCTGGCGGGAGAGCAGCCTGGATCACTCGCCCGCGTTGTCCTCATCGGACTTGGTCTCGCCGAAGAGCTCGTCGAGATCCAGCTTCTGACCGGCGGTGTCGCTCACCGAGGCCTGGCGCACGACGCTCGCGAGCGCCTTGCCCCGGCGGACGTCGGCGAAGATCGCGCCGAGCTGGCCCGACTGCTGGGCGCGCTTGACGTACTCGTCGGGGCTGATGCCGAAGCGCTGGGCCTGGTAGATGATCCGCTCGGTCAGCTCGCCGTCGGACACCGTGACCTGCTCGGCGTCGGCGATCGAGTCGAGCACCAGCTGCGTCTTGACGGCCTGCTCGGCGGCCTTGCGCAGCTCGGCGTCGAACTCCTCCTCCGACTGGCCCTGCTCGGTCAGCCACTCGGCGAACTTGGCCTCGTCGTGGTCGAACGCGTGCACGGCGTCGTGCTTGCGGGCGTCGATCTCGCCCTGGACGATGCCCTCGGGCAGCGGGACCTCGGTGGTCTCCAGCAGCGCCTCGAGGACCTTGTCGCGGGCCTGGACGCCCTGCTGCATCTTCTTGACGCGGCCCAGGCGGGTGCGCAGGTCGTCCTTGAGCTCGTCGAGCGTGTCGAACTCGCTCGCGAGCTGCGCGAACTCGTCGTCGAGCTCGGGGAGCTGACGCTCCTTGACGGTGTTCAGCACGACGGTGACCTCGGCCTCGCGGCCCTGGTGCTCGCCGGCGACCAGCGTGGTGTTGAACGTCTTGGTCTCGCCCTCGGACGCGCCGACGAGAGCCTCGTCGATGCCCTCGACGAGCTGGCCGGAGCCGATCTCGTAGGACAGGCCGCTGGTGCGCGCCTCCTCGACCTCCTCGCCGTCGACCGTGGCGGACAGGTCGACGATGACGAAGTCACCGGTCTCGGCGGGACGCGTCACGCCGGTCAGGGTGCCGAAGCGGGCGCGGAGCTCGTCGAGCTGCGTGGTCACGTCCTCGTCGGTGACCTCCTGCTCGTCGACCGTGACCTCCAGCTCGCCGAACGCGGGCACGGTGATCTCGGGACGAACGTCGACCTCGGCGGTGAACTCGAGCGTCTCGCCGTCCTCGATCTTGGTCACCTCGAAGTCGGGGCGGCCGAGCGTGCGCACCTCACCGGCGGAGACCGCCTCCAGGTACTTCGCCGGGATGGCCTCCTGGATGACCTCGTCCAGGACCGGTGCGCGGCCGATGCGGCTCTCCAGCACCTTGGCCGGGGCCTTGCCCGGACGGAAACCGGGAATGCGAACCTGCTTCGCGAGCTTCCGGTACGCCTGGTCGAAGTTCGACTTGAGCTCGTCGAACGGCACCTCGACGTTGATCCGGACCCTCGTCGGGCTCAGGTGCTCGACGGTGCTCTTCAACGTGGACTCCTCGTAACGAACAAGAACGTGCAGACAGCCGGTACCGCCTCAGCAGGCGCCCGGATTCCCAGCGAGTCTAGGCGAGAGCCGCGCTGTGACCGCCGCCACCCCGCTTTCGGACGCCGTGACCGGACTGTGAGCCGCCCCCACTTGGCTGCGGGACGACGACCAGGACCGGTTCACAGGGGGAACACCATGAAGCTCACGGGCACAAGACTTCTCGCCGCGACGATCACCGCCGCGACCCTGCTCTGCATCACCACCGCACCGGCCCAGGCGGCCGACCCGCGTGAGGCGACCGCCGCGCCGTACGCGTTCATCGGCACCAACGGCCAGGAAGCCATCACCATCGAGAACCAGCGCTGGAACGTCCCCGAGCACGTCTCCGGCCGCACGCCCGCCCACCAGGGCTGGTCGATCCACCTCTCCGACGAGAGGCTGGGCGCGGGCCTGCCGAGGCAGGACTTCCGGGCCCGCGCGGGCCAGACCGAACCGAGCATCCACGCCGGCGCGGAGGGCTTCCTCTCGATCATCGACCAGAACACCACCGACGTGCCGTTCGTGGTCGTCAAGCTGCCGAGCCGAAACGTCGTCTGCGAGGGCTTCGAGGAGGTGCCCCTCATCAGCCCCAGGCTGTTCGTCCGCAAGCTCGACGGCGAACTGCACGAGGCCGCCGACCCGTGGGTCGCCGCGGACGCCGAGGGCGTCACCTCGGCCGACAGCGCGACCGACGCCACGAGGTACCGCACGTCGGTGGAGGTCAAGCCGGTGACGGCCACCACCCCGGTCACCCAGTACGCCCCCTTCGCGAAGTACGCGGGCCGCCAGCGGTTCCGCGCGAGCGGCTACGAGATCGTCCTGACCCAGCGCCACGTCGACTCCGGCGCCACGCAGACCTACCGCCTGCTCGCCGCCGCGGGCGCCGTCTCCTGCTAGCCGTCTCCACCGCTCAGCGCCGTCGACCTCCCCAGGGGCGGCGGCGTTTTTGTTCGCGTGGCGAAAGGCTTCACGGAAAAGAGTCACCCAGCTACGGCCCGTAAAACCGGCCTTCACAATGTCACTCTTTCGGCCGCAACCACGATTCCCGACCGATCAAGATGACTCCGTTAGCACTAATCTCCCGCGCGCGACCGACAGGTAGCGTTGCTACGCCCGCACCATGCGTAACAGGACCACGGGAACGAACGAGAAAAAGTCGTCGCACCGATTTACTCCGAGGATCCGCCTGATGGAGACACGCCAGCTTCTCGCGTTCACAACCGTGGTACAGACCGGCAGCTTCACCAAGGCCGCAGCCACGCTCAATTGCTCGCAGCCGACCATCACCACCCGCATCAAGGCCCTGGAGGAGGGTCTCGGGGTCGTCCTTTTCCGCCGCCTCCCGCGCGGTATCCAGATGACGTCCGCGGGCGTAGAACTGCTCCCGTTCGCGCGAAACATCATCAACCTCACCGAAAAGGCCCGAAAAGCCATAACGATGAACGGTGAGCCGCACGGCAAACTCGTCATCGGCTCCGCACAGAGTTTGACCGACTACCGTCTGCTACCACTCATCGAATACATGTGCTGGCGCTACCCGTCCGTCCAACTGTCGCTGCACTCGCGCAACACCCTGAACAACCTGAACTCGGTCCGCGACGGCGCCCTCGACTGCGCGTTCTTCATCGGCGCCATCGAACCCCGCGAAGGCCTGGAGACAACCGTCCTCTGCCCCGAGCCCCTGGTCATGGTCGCGGGCCCGAACCACGTGCTCACCCAACGCCAGTCCCTCACCGAGGACGACCTGACGAGCAGCACCCTGATCCGAGCCGAGAACGGCGCCTCCTACCACGAACTCTTCGAGAACTCCCTCGGCTACGACGACACTCGCGCCCCCGTCCTGGAACTCGACTCCGTGGACGCCGCCAAACGCGCAGTCGCCGCAGGCCTCGGCATCGCCCTCATGCCGGAGGTCACCGTCGCCAACGAACTCTCCGACGGCAGGTTGGTCCGCTTGCCCTGGTCCCCGGCTTTCCGCGTCTACACGCAGTTCGGCTGGCGCCAGGACAACTCGACGAACCCGGCGGTAACGGCCCTCGTGTCCGCCGCGGCCCAGGTGGTGAGCGACCAGGTCGCCTCCCTGACCTGACCGGGGTCCTCGCGACGGCGCCTGATCCGCGAAGCCGAAGGCGAGCGGCGATGGCGCAGCCGAGCCGTCTTTCCACACGAACCCGGTGGGGTGGTCCCGTCACGATCAGGCACGACTCGTGACGGGACCGCCCCACGCCACGCGCCCACCTACGCAACCGGCGCACCCCCAGTACTCCCCCGAACCACCAACTCGGGCAACACGTCCTCGACATCCACCGGCGCAGCCCCCTCCAACACCGCCAGCAAAGCCCGAGCCGCCCGAGCCCCGAACGCAAAGGTGTCCCGGGACAACGCGGTCAACCGCCCGTGCTGACACAGCACCGAGTCGTCCCAAGCCACGATCGACAACTCCGAAGGCACCGAAACCCCCAACGAGGCAGCCACCTCAGCCCCGGCCACCGCCATCACGTCGTTGTCGTAAACGATCGCGGTCGGCACCACGTCCGAGCCCAGCAACTCCCGAGTGGCAGCAGCCCCGGACTCGGCCGTGTAGTCCCCCGCCACGATCACACCGTCCACAACGGACGCGGAAAACGCGGCATCGCGGCGCACGGTGTGCAACAACGACGACAACCCGGCCACCCGGGCGATCCGCCGGTGCCCCAACGACTTCAGGTACTCCACCACGGAGGTCATGGCCGCGTAGTCGTCGGCCCACACCGAGGCCAACGCCCCGTGATGGCCGGCCCCGCCGACGACGACCGCCGGCAGTCCGAGCGAGGACATCAGCTCGACCCGCGGATCCGACACCAGCAGATCCACGAGGAACACGCCGTCGACGCGGTGCTCGGCCCACCACCGCCGGTAGAGCTCGATCTCCTCCGCCCGCGACCCCACCACCTGCAGCAGCAACGCGGACGACATCTCGGACTGCATCCCGGCGATCAGCTGGAAGAAGAACGCCTCGTCCCCCAGCGCCCGCGGCGGCCGCACCAGCACCAGACCCACCGCGTCGGCCGAGGCGGACGACAGCGCGCGGGCGGTGACCGACGGCCGGTAGCCGAGGGTTGAGGCCACCTCCAGCACGCGGGCCCTGGTGGTCTCGGAGACCCCGGACCGACCGTTCAGGGCGAGCGACACCGCCCCCTTCGACACCCCGGCCGCGGCCGCGATGTCCTTGATGGTCGGCCTCTTCACGCAACGCCCTTTCCGCACCCACGCCCTGTCCGGAACAGGACAACAAGACGTCCGGAGGCTAGCCGGAGATAAACCGGTTTAGCTAGGGTCCGCGACCAAGGAGGTGGGTGTCAATGAAGAGGCGCACGTTCCTCGCGGGCCTGGCGGCCCTGCCTGTCGCAGGGTCAGCGGCGGGCTGCGGACTGTCCGGCAACACCGCGAGCAACTCGTCCGCGAGCGGGCAGGTCACCGGTGAGATCACGTTCCAGACGTGGTCGCTCAAGCCCAAGTACACCGACTACGTCAACGGTGTCATCGACGCGTTCCAGAAGCAGCACCAGGGCACCTCGGTGAAGTGGGTCGACCAGCCCGCGGACGGGTACCTGGCCAAGGTCATGGCCGACGCGAGCGCGGGCAGTCTGCCCGACGTCATCAACGTGCCGCCGGACCTCAGCTTCCCGCTCGCCAAGGCCGGTCAGCTCGTCGACCTCGACCAGGCGCTCAAGGAGGCCGAGCCCGAGTACCTCGGCAACGCCTGGCAGGCGTTCGAGATCCCCGGCAAGGGCGGCTGCTACGGCTTCCCCTGGTACCTCAACACCGGGCCGATCTTCTACAACAAGGCGCTGTTCAGCCAGGCGGGCCTGGACCCGGACAAGCCGCCGACGAACTTCAAGGAGCTCGAAGAACAAGCCCTCAAGCTCGCCGAGAAGAAGATCGCGATGCTCGGCCAGACCCCGAGCATCGCCGACTTCGGGCTCTACGGCGTGAAGGTGTTCGACAACGACAAGTTCACCTTCAACGAGCCCAAGGGCGTCGAGTTCGTCGAGAGCTACAAGCGGATGTACGACGCGGGCGCGCTCATCCCCGAGGCGCTCACGCAGAACTACACCGGCGCCGGCGCGAAGTTCATGGCGCAGCAGACCGCGCTCAACCCCGGCAGCGCCTACGACCTCGGCAAGTTCAAGACCGACGCGCCGAGCCTCTACGCGAACATCGGCATCACCAAGCCCATCACGAACACGGGCAGCGCCAACATGTTCCTGCACGGCGTGAGCGTGCCGAAGAGCAGCAGGAACCAGGCGACGGCGCTGGCGTTCGGCCGGTTCGTCACCAACGCCGAGAACCAGGTGAAGTTCGCCAAGCTCGCCTCGATCTTCCCCAGCACCTCCAAGGGCGGCGACGACCCGTACTTCACCACCGAGGACGGCAGCGACGAGGCACGCGTGCGCGTCGCGGCGGCCAAGCAGCTCAAGACCGCGGTGAACTACACGCCGGTGCAGTTCAGCGACCAGATGCGCGAAGCGCTGCTGCAGCAGCTGGCCGACGCCATGCTCGGCAAGAAGTCGCCGAAGCAGGCGCTGGACGACGCCGTCGCCGAGTGCAACCGGCTGCTCAAGTGACGCCCGGAAAATGACGCACAGGCCCTACACGCCGTGGCTGTTCCTGTTGCCGGGGCTGGCCGTCTGCCTGATGTTCACGATCTTCCCGTTCCTGAACATGATCGTGCTCTCGTTCACCGACGCGAGCGCGCTCGGCGGCGGCCGGTTCACCGGTGCGGACAACTTCGTGCGCATGGCCGGGGACCCGAAGTTCTGGGTGGCCGCGCGCAACAGCCTGCTCTACATGGTGTGCGTCGTGCCGCCACTCGTGCTGTTGCCGCTGCTGATCGCGATGCTGGCGCAGAAGGTCGTGCCGGGCATCGGGATCTTCCGCACGGCGTTCTTCACTCCCGTGATCGCGTCCGCGGTCGTGGTCGGCCTCATCTGGACGTGGCTGCTGGACAGCCGCGGCCTGGTGAACAGCGTCGTGGAAGCGTTGGGCGGCACCAGAATCCCGTTCCTCACCGACTCCACGCTGCTACTCTTCAGCTCGATGCTCGTGACGGTCTGGCGCGGCCTCGGCTACTACATGGTGATCTACCTGGCCGCGCTCGCGAACGTGCCGAAGGACCTGCACGAGGCCGCGATGGTCGACGGCGCGGGACCGGTGCGCCGCTTCTGGTCCGTCACCGTGCCCGCGCTCCGGCCGACGATGGTGCTGATCGCGGCACTGAGCGCGGTCAACGGGTTCCGCGTGTTCTCCGAGATCTACCTGCTGTCGGGCGGCACCGGCGGACCTGGCGGGGCGAGCACCACGATGGTGATGCTCATCCAGTCGGTCGGCCGCGGCCTCACCGGCGAGGTCGGCTACGCCTCGGCGCTGAGCCTCGTGCTGTTCGTGATCCTGCTGGGCCTGCTGCTGATCACCCTCAAGCTCAACCGCCGGGAGGACCAGCTGTGAAGCCCGCCCGGTTACATTTCGCCCTCCGCTACCTCGGGCTGCTCAGCATCCTCGCGATCAGCATCGGCCCGTTCCTGTGGCAGTTCGCCACCAGCATCAAGGGACCGGACGAGGACGTCTTCGTCCCCGACTTCATCCCGGACGACCCCACGTTCAGCAACTACGCGGCCGTGGCCGACGTCGTGCCGGTCTGGACGTTCGCGCTCAACTCCCTCGGCGTGGCGAGCGTCAACGTCGTCACGAACTGCCTGGGCGCGGCCATGGCCGGCTACGCCCTGGCACGGCTGAAGTTCCGGGGCCGGAAACTGGCCGCGGTGATCTTCGCGAGCAGCATCCTGGTGCCGTTCGAGGCCATTCTCATCTCGCTGTTCCTGGTGATGCGCGGGCTCGGCCTCACCAACACGCTCACCGGCGTCGTGCTGCCCGGCTCGATCGCCGCGCTCAACGTCCTGCTGCTGCGCAACGCCTTCCTCGCACTGCCCGCCGAAGTCGAGGAGGCCGCGATCATCGACGGCGCCAACGCGTGGCAGCGGTTCACCCGCCTCGCGCTGCCGTCGGTGAAGGGCACGCTGGTCGTGGTGGCGCTGTTCTCGTTCATGTTCAGCTGGGACGACTTCCTCTGGCCGCTCGTGGTGCTGAGCGACCAGCAGAAGTACACGCTCACCATCGGTCTGGCCTACCTCCAGGGCACGTTCGTGCAGAACCAGCGGCTGGTGGCGGCGGGCACGATCATCGCCGTCCTCCCGCTGATCCTGCTGTTCCTGTTGCTGCAGAAGCACTTCTTCCGCGGAGTCGGAGAAGGCGCGATCAAGGGATAGAGACAAGTGCGTTTCGGCGTGAACTACACCCCGTCGACCGGCTGGTTCCACCACTGGCTCGACTTCTCCATCGACGACGTCAAAGCCGACTTCGAGTCCATCGCCGCGCTGGGCCTCGACCACGTGCGGGTCTTCCCGCTGTGGCCGGTGTTCCAGCCCAACCGCGGCCTCGTCCGCCCGAAAGCGGTCGAGCAGCTCGCCCAGCTGCTCGACGCGGCCGGCGAGAGCGGCCTGGACGTGCAGGTCGACGTCCTGCAGGGGCACCTGTCGAGCTTCGACTTCTACCCGTCGTGGGTGCAGACCTGGCACCGCCGCAACATCTTCACCGACCCCGGCGTGATCAGCGGGCAGAGGTTCTACGTCCGCACGCTCGCCGAAGCACTGCGGGACAAGCCGAACTTCCTCGGCTTCACGCTGGGCAACGAGGTCAACCTGCTGACCGAGTCGAACCCCTGCACACCCCAGCAGGCCGGTGAGTGGATCGACGCGCTCCTCGCCGAGTGCGCCGAGGCCGCACCGAACCACCCGCACGTGCACTCCGAGTACGACGCCGTCTGGTACGAGAGCGAGCACGCGTTCCTGCCCGAGCACGCCGCCACCAAAGGCGCGATGACGACCGTGCACTCGTGGGTCTTCAACGGCACGGCACAGCGCTACGGGCCGCTCTCCCCCGAGAGCGTCCACCACGCCGAGTACCTGGTCGAACTGGCCAAGGCGCACGCGGAGGACCCGGACCGGCCGGTGTGGCTGCAGGAGGTCGGCGCCGCCCAGCCGGAGATCAGCGCCGAGCAGGCACCGCGGTTCGCCGAGCAAACGCTTGCGAACGTGCTGACCTGCTCGAACCTGTGGGGCGTCACGTGGTGGTGCTCGCACGACGTCGACCGTGCGCTGGTGGACTTCCCCGAACGCGAGTACGAGTTGGGCCTGTTGACGACGGAACGCGAGGTCAAGCCGCTCGGGGAGGCGATCGCCAGGATCGTGCGCGAGGCGACACCCGCACCGGCCGAGCGCACGCCGATCAAGCTGCACGGCGACCGGCCCTCGTGGGGACCTGGCGGAGCTTTCTTCGAAGAGTGGATGACCCTCGCACGCGACGGCGTGCGGGCCTCGATCGAGCTGGGGTGAAGACGTGCACGACGAACGCGCGCTGCTGGAAGAGCGACTCAACCGCACGCTGAAGGAACGCATCCGCCCGGCGATCTACGGCGAGACCGCGCCGCTGGACCTGGCCGTGTGGCACGTGCCGGACGAGCCCGTCCCGGTCGCCGAGGCCCTGCGGGCCACCTACGAACCGGCGAGCGTCGGCGACGCCTGGGGGGCGCCGTGGAGCACCAGCTGGTTCCGGCTCACCGGCGAAGTTCCGCCGGCGTGGCAGGGCAGGCAGGTCGAGGTCGTGCTCGACCTCGGCTTCACCCACCCCGGTCCCGGCTTCCAGTCCGAGGGCCTCGCCTACAACGCGCAGGGCGAGCCGATCAAGGGCGTCGAACCGCGCAACACCTACCTGCCCGTCGACGGCGAAAAGGTCCACTACTACCTGGAAGCCGCGGGCAACCCGACGATCCTCGACTTCCACCCGTTCCTTCCGACCCCGCTGGGCGACAAGGAAACGGCGGGCACCGAGCCGCTGTACCGGATCCGCAAGGCCGAGCTCGCGGTGTTCCAGCCACAGGTCTGGCACCTGATGCTCGACATCGAGGTGCTCCAGGGCCTGATGAAGGAGCTGCCGGACCACGACCCGCGCCGGCACAAGATCCTGCACGCGCTCGACCGGGCGATGGACGCGCTCGACCTCAACGACGTCGCCGCCACCGCCGACCTGGCCCGCGAAGAGCTCGCCGGAGTGCTCTCGTTGCCGGCCACGGCCTCCGCGCACCGGATCTCCGCGATCGGCCACGCGCACATCGACTCCGCCTGGCTGTGGCCGCTGCGCGAAACCGTCCGCAAGTGCGCGCGCACGTTCTCCAACGTCACCAGGCTGATGGACGAGTACCCGGACTTCTACTTCGCGTGCTCGCAGGCGCAGCAGTACGCGTGGATGAAGGACCACCACCCGCACGTGTGGGACCGCATCCGCGCGAAGGTCCGGAGTGGACAGTTCGTGCCGGTCGGCGGCATGTGGGTCGAGTCGGACACGAACATGCCCGGCGGCGAGGCGATGGCCCGCCAGCTGGTGCACGGCAAGCGCTTCTTCCTGGACAACTTCGGCGTGGAGACCGAGGAGGTCTGGCTGCCGGACTCGTTCGGCTACAGCGCCGCGCTCCCTCAGCTGATCAAGCTGAGCGGCTCCAGGTGGTTCCTCACCCAGAAGCTGTCGTGGAACCAGATCAACCGCTTCCCGCACCACACGTTCTGGTGGGAGGGCATCGACGGCACCCGGATCTTCACGCACTTCCCGCCGGTCGACACCTACAACTCGTCGCTGAGCGGCGAGGAGCTGGCACGGGCGTCCCGCCAGTTCGCCGAGCACGCCAAGGCCTCCCGGTCGCTCGTCCCGTTCGGCTACGGCGACGGCGGTGGCGGCCCCACCCGCGAGATGATGGAGACCGCGCACCGCGTCGCGAACCTCGAAGGCTCGCCGACGGTCGAGGTCGAGCCGCCGCGCGACTTCTTCCAGGCCGCGCAGGACGAGTACCCGGACGCGCCGGTGTGGGCGGGTGAGCTGTACCTGGAGAAGCACCGCGCCACCTACACCACCCAGGCCAGGACCAAGCAGGGCAACCGCCGCAGCGAACACCTGCTGCGCGAGGCCGAGCACTGGGCGACCGCGGCGGCGCTGGAAGGGCACGAGTACCCCTACGACGCGCTCGACCGGTTGTGGAAGACCGTGCTGCTGCACCAGTTCCACGACATCCTGCCGGGCAGCTCGATCGCCTGGGTGCACCGCGAGGCCGAGGCCACCTACGCGAAGGTCGCCACCGAGCTGAAGGCCATCACGGCGAAGGCCATCGACGCGATCAAGGGCGATGGAGAGGACGAGCTGACGTTCGACGTCCTCGGTGGCGACGCGCCGCAGCCGTTCGTGGCGCCGGAGAACGGCGTGCTCGACAACGGCCTGCTGCGCGTCACCGTCGACGAGGACGGCATCGTGCTGTCCGTGCTGGACCTGGAGAACGACCGCGAGGTCCTGCCGCCGCACGGGTTCGCCGGCCTGCCGCAGCTGCACCGCGACAACCCGAACCAGTGGGACGCCTGGGACATCGACCCCTTCTACCGCAACTGGAAGGCCGACCTGATGCCGTCCGAGCGCGTCGACGCCCACGACGGTGTCGTCGTGCGGGCGAAGTTCGGCGACTCGGTGCTCACCCAGACCATCCGGCTGCGGCGGGGCGCCCGACAGGTCGACTTCGACACCGAGGTCGACTGGCAGGAACGCGAGAAGCTGCTCAAGATCGCCTTCCCGCTCGACCTGCGCGCCGAGGTCTCCACCGCCGAGACCCAGTTCGGTCACCTGCACCGCCCGGTGCACACCAACACCTCGTGGGAGGCCGCGAAGTTCGAGATCTGCGCTCACCGCTTCCTGCACGTCGGCGAACCCGGCTACGGCGTCGCGGTGGTCAACGACTCCACCTACGGCCACGAGGTCACCCGTACGACCCGCGAGGACGGCGGCACCACCACGACCGTGCGGCTGTCGTTGCTGCGGGCGCCGAGGTTCCCCGACCCCGAGACCGACCAGGGCGAGCACCGCTTCCGCTACGCCCTCGTGGTCGGCGCGGGCATCCCCGAGGCCATCGACGCCGGGTACCGCGTCAACCTGCCACCTCAGACCGTCCGCGGCTCCCGCGCACCACAACCGCTGGTGCGCACCGGCAACCCGGCGGTGCGGGTCGAGGCCGTGAAACTGGCCGACGACCGGTCAGGTGACGTCGTCGTCCGGCTCTACGAGGCCCACGGCGGCCGTGCCCGGACGTCCCTGAGCACTTCCTTCTCCTACGCGGGGATTCAGGAGACGGACCTGCTGGAACGGCCCCTGGCCGACGCGTCGGCGGAACTCGTGCTGCGCCCGTTCCAGGTGATCACCCTGCGGTTCACGCGGTAGGCCGATCGGAGCAAATCGGGGCGGGGTGGGCAACCGGCACCCGCCCCGGTGCGTTAGGGGGCAGGTGTCCTCGCAGTGGGAGGCGAGGACGGAAGAGGGGGACGTTTCGCATGCCTGCCCTGAGATCGCGCGGCCTGGTCGCGCTGGCCGCCGCACTTCTGCTGGGGGTGTTCGCGCCCGGCATCGCGCACGCGGCACCACCGGCCAACGACGACTTCGACGCGGCGACGGCGATCACCGCACTGCCGTTCACCGCCGAGCAGAACACCACCGAGGCGACCAAGGCCGCCGACGACCCGTACTGGTGCCAGTCCTACGACGTGCGGGGCACCGTCTGGTACCGCTACACCGCCACCAGGAACGCCATCCTGCGCGCCACGTCGGCCGGCAGCGACCGGGACATGATCCTCGCCGCCCACACCGGCCTGCGCGGTGAGCTGCGCGGCGTGGACGGCGCCTGCAGCACCGGCACGCGGTACCCGATGACCTTCCGCGTCACGGCCGGCACCACCTACTACTTCATGATCAGCGGCTACGACTCGCCCGGCGGCGCGCTGAAGTTCTCGCTCGACGAGGTCGCGCCCGCGGCCAACGACGACTTCGCGGCCGCGCAGCCCGTCGCCGCCCTGCCGTTCACGGCGACACCGGACGTCTCCGTCGCGTCCTTCGAGGCCGACGAGCCCGATTCGACGTGCGTGTACGACGAGCAGACGCCGTCCGTCTGGTACTCCTACACGCCCACCGGGGACGCGATGTCGTTGGTGGCCAACGCGACCGGTGACAGCGCCGCGGTCACGGTGTACACCGGCAACGACATCACGACCCTCAGGCAGGTCGCCTGCGTCCGGGACAGCACCTGGCCGCCCGCGGTGTTCCGGACGGCCCCAGGTACGACCTACTACCTCCGCTTCACCGCCACGCCGCGCAACTACCAGCAGGTGTCCTTCAGCCTCACCGAGGCACCGGCGTTCACCCCGTACATGATCGTCACCCCGAACCGGCCGACCGTGTTCGGCGAGGCCGTGTTCCAGGCGGGCTCGTACGGCAGCATCGACGGCGAGATCACCGCGTCGTGGGACTTCGGCGACGGCACGACCGCCCCCGCGACGAAGGACGCCGTGCGGCACCTGTACAAGGCGGACGGCACCTACCAGGTCACCATGCGCGCTACCAGCGCCGACGGCCGCACCGCCACCAGGACCGGATCGGTCGGCGTCGAGACCCACGACGTCGGCATCACCAAGTTCTCCGTGCCGACCTCGGCGCGAGCGGGCCAGAGCAAGCCCATCACCGTCCAGGTCGCGAACACGCGGTACCTGGAGAAGGCCACCGTGACGCTGTACCGCAGCGAAGGTACGTCGTGGACCCAGGTCGGCACCTCCGCGCTCGAAGTGCCCGCACACCCCACGCGCAAGGTGCAGGTCCCGTTCTCCTACACCTTCACCCCGCAGGACGCGGTGGTCGGCAAGGTGTCCTTCCGGGCGGTGGTCTCGCTCGACTACCCGAGGCAGGACGCGCGCCCGGCGGACAACGAGGTCATCTCGCTCGCCACGACCGTGCGCCCCGCCGCCGTCACCAGCGCCGTCGCGAACTGAACCGGGGGAACAACGATGAGAATCATGATCGCGGCCCTGCTGACGGCCGTGGTGACGGCCTTCGCGCCAGGCCTGGCCCACGCCGCCGAACCACCCGCGAACGACGACTTCGACAACGCCACCACGATCACGTCGCTGCCGTACCGCGGAACGCTCACGACCGCGGGTGCCACGAAGGCGCCCGACGACCCGACCGCGTGCTACTACTACGGCACGGATTCCGTGTGGCTGAAGTACACCGCACCCGAGGACGCCATCCTGCGCACGACCGTCACCGGCCAGCCCTTCCTGGCCGTGTACACGGGTGCACGCGGCTCACTCGCGATGGTGCCGGGCACCTGCGCGTCCACGCAGGGCAACAACGCCACCTTCCACGTCAAGGCCGGCGAGACCTACTACTTCGCGCTCGCGGAGTACTACGCCGGCTACGGCAAGGACTTCACGATCGACGTGATGACCGTGCCCGCCGAACCCAACGACGACAGGGCCGCCGCGACGACCACCGGGTTCCCGGCAACGCTGGAGGGCGACCTGCGGCGGGCCTCCTCCGAGCCCGACGAGCCGCGGTCGAGCTGCGCGCCCGGCGCGGACCGGTCGGTCTGGTACCGCTACACGCCCGACCGCACGCGTTCGGTCTACCTGAAGCGGCTGGACTACCACTACTCGGCGCTGAGCGTCTTCCGCGCGAGCGATCTGTCCGAAGTGGACTGCGCGGTCACCGGTTCGTCCAGCGGTTCGGTGTTCACCGCGACCGCGGGAGAGTCCTACCTGATGCGCGTCGCCGGGGAGCCCGAGACCGCCGGCTTCTACAAGCTGAGCCTCGTGAACGCGCCCGCGATCACCCCGTCGTCGTCGAACTACCCCGCGGAGCCGTCGGTGTTCGACGACATCGCCTTCTCCCCGTACGCGGGCGACCAGCTCGGCAAGGACCTCGTCAGCGGCGAGATCCAGTTCGGTGACGGCACCTCCGCGCCGATCACCGGCAGGGACGCGATCCACCACCGGTACGCCGCGGACGGCGACTACCGGATCAAGGTGTCCGGGTCCACGAAGGACGGTCGCTCCGGCTCGTCCGAGCGGGTGCTGAAGGTCCAGACGCACGACGTGACGCTGTCCGGCTTCTCCGTCCCCACCACCGCGCGAGCGGGCGAGACCAAGCGGCTCAAGGTCTCGGTGGGCAACACCCGCTACGACGAGGACGTCACCGTGACGCTGCAGGTGCAGTCCGACAGCGGCTACTACGAGGAGTTCGGCACGCTCACCCAGCACGTCGCGGCCTCGCCGACCGGCAAGGTCGAGTTCCCGTTCGCCCACACGTTCACCGCCGCCGAGGCGGCCCGGGGCAAGGTGACGTTCAAGGTCGTCGCGAACCTGAGGTACCGGTACGACGGTGACGACAACCCGAAGGACAACGAGCTGGTCGCCGTCACGACGGTGCGTCCGGGCGCCGGGGTAAGGGGTCTCGCGAGCCAGCCTTAGGTGATCTTCCGATGCCAGGGGTCACCCCTCAGCAGCACTCTCATCCTCGTCGGAGAACGAACTGAGGAGTGAGTCAGATGGAGTGGACGCCCGAGGCGATCAAGGCGGAGATGGACTACCGGCAGGCCGCCCTGCGGGAGGACGCCCGCCGCGTCCAGGAGTTCTACCGCAACGGCGGCAAGCCGCGGTCGTGGTGGCACCGCATGACGCATCGGCACGAGCCTGAGGTCCCCAGCGGACAACAGGCTGCATGATGCCGGGGGTAGTCGTAGGGGTGGTTCCTCTCGTCCAGGAACCACCCCTACGACCGTTCAGCCCTTACGAGACCCTTACAAGCCCTTACCGAGCCTTGTTGGGCCTTACCGGCCGGCTCAGGCCTTGGCCGTCCACGCCTTGACCTTGTCGGCGTTGGCCTCGACCCACTTCTTGGCCGCGTCCTCGGGCTTCATCTTGTCCTCGGCGATGTACTTCGCCACGGTGTTCTGGTCCTGGTTGGTCCACTTGAAGTTCTTGACCAGGTTGAACGCCGGGCCGTTCGCGTCGGCGAACTTCTTGGACACGATCTTGTCGAGGTCGTAGTCCGGGTAGTCGCAGGCGACCTTCTCGGCGTCGGCGTCACAGCCCGCCTTGTACTCGGGCAGCTTCACCTTCTCCAGCTTGACCTCGTTGAGCAGCCACTGCGGCGAGTAGAAGTAGCCGATGACCCACTTCTTGTCCTTCTCCGCCTGGCGGAAGGCCTGGATCAACGCGGTCTCGCTGCCGCCGTAGACGACCTTGTAGTTGAGGTTCAGGTTCTTCACCAGAGCCTCGTCGTTGGTCACGAACGACGGGTCGCCGTCGAGCAGCTGGCCCTTGTCACCGGACTCGGACGTCTTGAACTGGTCCGCGTACTTGTTGAGGTTGTTCCAGTCCAGGATGTCGGGGTGCTCCTTGGCGAGCCACGGCGGCACGTACCAGCCGATCTGCCCCTTCACACCCGTCGAGCCCGCGCTGACCGCGGTCTTCTGCTCGTCGATGTACTTCTTGCGCAGGTCGTCGTGGCCCCAGTTCTCGACCACGGCGTCGACCTCACCGGTGCCGAAGCCCTGCCAGGCCACCTCTTCCTTGAGCTCCTTCTTGGTGACCTTGCACTTGAGCTCCTTCTCGGCCACGTACGCGAGCACTGCCGCGTTCGCCTCGTAACCGACCCACGGGTTGACCGCGAGGTTGAACGTGCCGCAGTCGCCGGCCGCGCCCGCTGAAGAGTCGCCGACCTTGGCGCCACTGCAACCGGCCAGCGCAAGCGCTCCCACGAGCACTGCTCCCAGCACGCTGTGCCTTGCCACTTCCACAACCTCCTAGTTGGTCCACCGCTTGGCGGCCGCCTGGGTGAGGCGGTCGAGCATCACGCCCAGCACGACGATCGCCACGCCGGCCGCAAGCCCCTTGCCGTACAAATTGCTCTGCGAGAAACCAGCCACCACGTCGTAGCCCAGCGCACCGGCGCCGACGAGGCCACCGACGACGACCATCGAGAGCACGTAGATCAGGCCCTGGTTGGCGGCGAGCGTCAACGCCCCGCGCGCCATCGGCAGCTGCACCTTCACGATCGTCTGCCACGAGCTGGAACCCAGCGCCGTGGACGCCTCCACCGTCGCGGGCGAGACAGCCCGCACACCGTCCGCGATGATCTTGATGGCGACCGGCGCCGCGAACACCACGGCCGCGATGATCGCCGTGAACCTGGTGGCGGCGAACAGCGCGAGGAACGGCACCAGGTACACGAACGCCGGCATGACCTGACCCGCGTCGAGGACCGGCCGGATGACCCGGTCCGCGCGCCTGCTGCGCCCCATCCACACGCCGACCACGACACCGAGGACCATCACCATGATCGTGGCGACCAGAGTGGACGCCAGCGTGATCATCGAGTCCTGCCACAGACCGGTCGCGACCAGCAGACCGACGCACACGGCGGACACGATCGCGGACCGGACGCCGCCGATCAGGAACGACAGCACGACGATCACCAGCGCCACCAGGAACCACGGCGACTCGGCCAGCAGCGCCTGCAACGGGTTGATCAACGCGAACGTGACGAAGTCCTTGAAACCACCGGTGATGAACGGCAGCGAGTCCTGCGCCCACTCCGTCACCGCGGTCGCGCCCTTGCGGATCGAGCTGCCGAACTCCACGTCCGCCGGGAACTCCGCCGCCCACAGGTAGGTGTAGGAGAAGTAGACGGTGACGGCCGTGACGCCGAGACCGCCGAACAACGCCCAGCGCGGCAACGTGCGGCGTTCGGTCGCGGCGGTGGTCACGCGGTCCAGCACGATCGCCAGCACCACGATCGCCAGACCGGCGTTGAACGCCGTGCCGACGTCGAGCGTCTGCAACGCCTTCACGACCGTCTTGCCGAGACCCGGCGCGTCGATCAGCGCGGCGATCGTCACCATCGACAGCGCAGCCATGATCGTCTGGTTGACGCCGAGCACGATCGTCTTGCGCGCGGACGGCAGCAGCACCTTGACCAGCGTCTGCGTCCGCGTCGCGCCGAGCGACTCCGACGCCTCGACGGTGTTGTGCGGCACCGAGCGGATCGCGTGCGCGGTGATCCGGATCGCCGGCGGCGCCGCGTAGACGAGCGTGGCGATCGTGGCCGACGCCGGACCGATCAGGAAGAACAGCGTCAGCGGCGCCAGGTAGACGAACGTCGGCATGGTCTGCATGAAGTCGAGCACCGGCTGCATGACCCGGTTGGCCCGATCGGACAGACCCGCCCAGATGCCCAGCGGAATGCCGAACAGCAACGAGATCACGACCGCGGCCAGCGTCAGCGCGAGCGTGTCCATGCTCTCCTGCCACAGACCCTGCAGACCCAGGAACACGAAGCCCGCGACGGCCAGCAGCGCGACCCGCCAACCGGCGACCACGAGACTGACGAAACCCGCGATCCCGACCACGCCGAGCCAGCCGATCACCGGCACCGGCCGGCCGAACGACGGCTGCGCGATCAACGCCTGCACGAACGTCACGAACTCGTCGATGACGAGCCGGATCTCGTTGAAGAAGTACAGGAACACCGGGTTCGAGTTCCTGGACGCGCCGACCGCGTCGTTGACGCTGTTGATCCACCGGTGCAGCGGGGTCAGCTCGGACGCGTCCAGCGGCAACGTCCCGAAGTTGCGCAGCACCAGCCACAGCACGAGCCAGGCGAGCACGATCCCGCCGACCACCACGACCTTGCGCGGCACCTGCCGCGGCGCCGCAACGGCGACCATCACGCCTCCCCGGCGACGACCCCGAGGATCTCCTCGTCCGCCACCACACCCAGCAGTTCGCCGTCCCGCACGACCTTCACCGGCTTGTCGGCGCTGAGCACGCTGCGCACGGCCTCGCGCACCACGGTCTCCGGCGACAGCTCCGGCCCGTCCAGCTCGTCGTCCGGACGCGGCGGACGCATGATCCACTTCAACGTCAGCACGTGCGAACGCGGCACGTCCTTCACGAAGTCGCGCACGTAGTCGTCCGCGGGCGCGCCGACCAGCTCGTCACCGGTGCCGACCTGGACGACCCGGCCGTCGCGCATGATCAGGATCCGGTCGCCCAGCTTGAGCGCCTCGCTCAGGTCGTGGGTGATGAAGACCATCGTCTTGCCGACCTCGCGGTGCAGCCTGATGACCTCCGACTGCATGTCGCGGCGGATCAACGGGTCGAGGGCCGAGAAAGGTTCGTCGAAGAACAGAACATCAGGATCACCGGCGAGCGCGCGAGCAAGACCAACGCGCTGTTGCATACCGCCGGACAGTTGATCCGGATAGGACTTCTCGTAGCCCGTTAGACCTACGAGGTCGATCACTTCCTGCGATCGCTCCCCACGTTTCGCCCGTGGTACCCCGCGGATTTCCAGCCCGTAACCGACGTTGTCCGCGACGGTCCGATGTGGCAGCAACCCGAAGTGCTGGAACACCATGGAGAACTTGTTCCTGCGCAGGTCACGCAGACGTTTGGCGTCAGCTGCGAGAATGTTCTCGCCTTCGAACATGATCGTGCCCGAGGTCGGTTCCACCAACCTCGTCAGACAACGGACCAGTGTGGACTTGCCGGAGCCGGACAGGCCCATGACCACGAACATCTCACCCGGAGCGACCTCGAAGTCCACTCCGCGCACGGCGGCGACCGAACCTGTGCGGTCCATCAGCTCCGAGCGTGACAACGATTTCAGCTCGTCCGATGCCACCACTTGAGACGCGTTGGAGCCGAACACCTTCCACAGGTCCCTGACCGAAATCACGGGATCCACGCCAAACCACTCCGAACCTGTTGCGGAACACTTGCGGGCTGTTGCGGACTGCGCACAACGTTTCTCGATGCGCGACAGCATCGCCCTCCGCACGGATACGGTCAAGGGCCGATACAAATTCGATCCTTTGTGGACAACCAATCATCCCATGACTTGACTGTCGTCGATCGAACGGGAAAAGCTGAACTGAGCGGTCTCCTGCACCGCTGTCCCCTCGACGAGGAGCTGTTCGTGCAAGCCCCCAGAATCGCTCTGGCAATGACACTCGTGTTGACAATTGCCGGATGCGGCAGCGGATCGACGTCATCGTCGGCACCGCGCACCAGTTCCACCGCACCGACCGAACCCTGCGGCTCCATCACCATCGCGGTCAACCCGTGGGTCGGGTACGAGGCCAACGCTGCCGTCATCGCCTACCTGGCCGAGAAGCGGCTCGGCTGCAAGGTGACGAAGAAGGAAGTCGACGAGCAGACCGCCTGGCAGGGCCTCGACTCCGGCGAGATCGACGTGATCCTGGAGAACTGGGGTCACGAGGACCTCAAGCAGAAGTACATCGACGAGAAGCGCACCGCCGTGCGGATCGGCCCGTCCGGCAACAAGGGCGTGATCGGCTGGTACGTGCCGCCGTGGATGAAGAAGACGTACCCGGACATCACCAACTGGCAGAACCTCAACAAGTACGCGGACATGTTCAAGACCGCGCAGTCCGACGGCAAGGGCCAGGTCCTCGACGGCGACCCCTCGTACGTGACCAACGACGAAGCGCTGGTGAAGAACCTGGGCCTCAACTACAAGGTCGTCTACGCGGGCAGCGAACAGGCGCTGATCAAGGCGTTCCGCCAGGCCGAGGAGAAGAAGACCGCGCTGATCGGCTACTTCTTCGAACCGCAGTGGCTGCACCTCGACATCGAGCTGGTCAAGGTCGACCTGCCCGAGTACAAGGCCGGCTGCGACGCGGACGCGGCCAAGGTCGCCTGCGACTACCCGCGCTACGAGCTCGACAAGATCGCTTCCAAGAAGTTCGTGGACAAGGGCGGCCCCGCGGCCAGGCTCGTGCAGAACTTCCAGTGGAGCAACGACGAGCAGGACACGGTCGCGTCGTTCATCGCCAAGTACAAGATGTCGCCCGACGAGGCGGCGAAGCGGTGGGTCGAGGCCAACCCCGACCGCGTCGAGGACTGGCTCACCAAGGCCAAGCCCTAGCCGCGCACCACCCTTGACCACCACTTCTCGTCGGGGCCGGAGATGTCCTCGACGCTGAGCCTGCGGACGGACCCGGCTCGCTTGAGCCGGGCCTCCAGCTGGTCGCAACGCTGGGCGAGCCTGCGGTAGATCTCCACGACTGCCGTCTCGGGCTCGCCCCGCTGTCTTTCCACGGTCCGCCAGTTCCCGAGGAACTCGAGCGTCAGATCCGCGACGGCCTGACCGGCCTGAGCGGTCAGCTCGTCGACGGGCGTGGCGAACCGGCCCGCGTGAAACGCCAGGTTCCGCGTGACGTAAAGCCATTCCAGCACCGCCGCGGCGGTGTCCTCCTGCTCCTGCAACCACCGCGCGAGGGCACGGGAGTCGGCGAGCCTGGCCCGCCAGAGCTCGACCAGGTCCCGCACCAGTCCACCCTCGTTCTCGGCCAGCGCCGTGACGGCGTCCTGCGCGGCCTTGAGCTGTCCTTTCGGGCGGTTGTGCGGGATCAGCACCTCCAGCCAGGCGTCCACGGACCTCAGGTGGTGCTTCACCCCGGTCGTCGGAACGTGAGCGTCGAGCTCCGCACGCAGCCGGCTGTCGTGATTGGTCACGATCACGTGCAGGCTGACCAGGTGCTGCCGCAACATCTGCAGCGCGCACGCCTTCGCCAGCCACCCGATCCTGCTCGGATCCAGACCGGTCGCCTCCAGCGCACTCCACGCGAGCCCCGCGCTGGCCATCGGCGCCCTGCTCGCCTGGACCTGCCTGGCCAGGTTCGCCACCCGCATCGCACTGCGCAGCTCAGCAGGCCAGTACGCGGTGAGCGGGTAGGCGTTGTTGAGCGTGCGCTGATGCTCGGTACCGCGCGTGACACGCCCGGTCGGACCGCTGACCTGCCACAGCGGCGCGATGCTCAGCTCGGTGAGCCGCTCCCCCGCCGCGTACTGGTCGAGCACCTCACCGAGCACCCGCCTGCCGAGCAACGCCGCCGTGTGCGCGTCCGCCGCCTCGACCGGCAGCCGCACCAGCACCGACGAGCCGTCCACGGCGTCCTTGAGGAAGTCGTCCTTCGGCAACCTGTTGCGGTGCAACGGTTCCTGCCTCGCCTCCGGCAACAACCCGTCCAAATGCCGCAACACCCGTGCGCCGCGCACCACCAACGCCACCACGTGCCTGCGCGGCCGCGGCCAGAGCACCTCGTGCAGATCCGTCGGATTCTTGAGCCACCGCAACAGGTCGGCACGCAGATGCCTCCCATCCCGGCCGTGCACCGCCACGACGACCGCCACCTCCGCGATCATCCTGGCGCGCAGCGGAAGCTCCACCCCGTTCCACAGTGGAGTGATCCACTGCTTGACCGCCGCCTCCAGCGCCCGCGGGTCGAGCTTCCGCGCCGCCGCGGCCGCGACCTGAGGATCGAACCTCTGCCCGTCCGCCACGATGGCCGCGTCGACCTCCAACAGCGTCCGCCGCGCCTCCTTCAGTTCCGCGGCGCCACCATGCGCATACGCGGGCTTGGCGGCGTCGACGCACGCGAGCGACGTGGTGACGATGCGCCGCAACAGATTCCACCGCGGCTGATCCTCGGTCACGTGACTGTCGAGCGCGGTCCGCGCCCGCGTCACCGCCAGAAACGCGCTGTTGAGCCCCGCCACGTGCTCACCGAGATGCGCATCGGGATCAAGCGCGCGCAGCACACCCTGCAGCAACGCCCGTTGCCCGCGGTCGAGCCCGGCATCGTCGAAGGCCTGCCGCAACCGGGCATCGAGGTACTGGTAGCGCACGTGACGCACCATAGAGGTCATGGACAACCGGAAAGCCGTCTTCGCGGGCATCCACGGTCAGCCGCTGGCAGGCAGCCTCGAACTGCCCGCAGGAGACATCACGGCGACCGCGGTGTTCGCCCACTGCTTCACCTGCGGCAAGGACTCGGTCGCCGCCACCCGCATCTCCCGCGCCCTCGCCGACCGCGGCGTCGCCGTCCTGCGCTTCGACTTCACCGGCCTGGGCCAGTCCGGCGGCGACTTCGCCAACACCACCTTCACGTCCAACCGCGACGACCTCGTCTGCGCCGCCAACCACCTGCGCGACACCATCGCCGCACCAAGCGTCCTCATCGGACACTCCCTCGGCGGCGCCGCCGTCCTGGCCGCCGCCACCCGCATCCGGGAAACCCGTGCCGTCGTCACCATCGGCGCACCCGCCGACACCACCCACGTCCAACACCTGCTCGGCCCGGCCACAGCGGAGATCGAAACCCGCGGCAGCGCCGAAGTGCAGCTCGCCGGACGACCGTTCCGGATCAGCAACGACTTCCTGCACGACATCAAGCACCAGAACCAAACCGCGTGCATCGCAGGCCTCAACCGCGCACTGCTCGTCATGCACTCACCACAGGACGACCTGGTCGGCATCGACAACGCGCGCATCATCTTCGACGCCGCCCGCCACCCCAAGTCATTCGTGTCACTCGACGGCGCCGACCACCTGCTGACCACCCGCGCGGACGCCACCTACGTCGCCGAAGTGCTCGCCGCCTGAGCCAGCCGCTACCTGCCGCCCCGCACGCCCTGAGATGCGAAAACCCGCAGCGCAAGACGCCACGGGTTTCGCCAACCGATCGGGGCGACAGGATTTGAACCTGCGACCCCCCGCTCCCAAAGCGGGTGCGCTACCAAACTGCGCCACGCCCCGGTTGGAACAAGCTTACCGCCCTCCGCTAAGGTATTGACCGCAGCCCCTACCAGGGGCGGCAACGCGGGCGTAGCTCAATGGTAGAGCCCTAGTCTTCCAAACTAGCTACGCGGGTTCGATTCCCGTCGCCCGCTCGCGGCCGAGGCCGACGAGTGTCTGCGGAGAGCGCAGACCCCCGTCGGCCTCTCGTGTTTTTATCTGGGGGCCGAGCCCCCAGACCCCCAGCCGGGGGCTCGCCCCCGGACCCCCATATGAGTTGGGTCACAACTTGGGAGATTGAGTCGCCTTTGGCGGGGGTCACCTTTGGCTGGGGCTTTGGTGATGGGGCGCCTTGGGTGGACGAGTTGCCTTTGGCGGGTGGATCGCCCTTGGGTGCGTGGTCACCTTGGGCGGACAAGTCGCCTTGGCTGTTCGAATCGCCTTGGGCGATCCGGCCGCCTTCGCGGTCGAGTCGCCTTAAGGCATGCGGTCGTCCCGGCTCGGGTCGGCTGGGGATTTCGGTTGGTGGCGGATGGGGTTGTGACGCCGTGTCGCCACAGCGCCCAACCACACAGCGCCACGCAACGCCTTCGGCCAGCGCCGCGGGACGCCATCACCGTCGACCGTGTCGTTACACCACGCCGTCGAACCAGGCTGGCGCGCCGTGCCCGTTCCGTCAGGCTTGAGGTCTGGGTCAGGATGAGGAGACGCCCAGTTGGGTTTGGTGGTGGGTGGGGTGTTCCAGTTCGTCCAGGACGGCCAGGGCGAAGTCCTGGTAGGTCAGTTGGTCGGACGGGTTGGCCTTGCCCAGGCGGTAGCGGCCGGTGGGGGTGCCGCCGAACATGCCCACTGGGCTCATCACCAGCCAGTTCGCGGCGGAGTTCGCCAGCACCTGCACGCCGGCTGCGTGGCCCAGGCAGAACGGGCGGTGCTCGGGTGGGAAGTCCGGGGAGTCCACCGCTCGCACGCCCGGTGCGGTCTCCAGGAGCGGGTAGATGCCGATCACGATGATCCGGCCGGCACCGGACGCCACCAGGGCGCGCGCCGCCTCGGTGTAGAACTCCGCCGGATCTCGCGACGGGTCGAACACCGCGCTCACCGCGACGTCGTAGCCCGCGGCCACCTCGGCCGCGGCCTGCACGCCGGGATTCCTGCCGATCTTCGTGACCTCGTGGCCACGCGCCTCCGCCACTGCCGCGATCTCGCGGCCGGCCTGTCCGTACGCGCCGAAAACAACGATCTTCGCCATGAGCGCGACGGTAGGGTGCGGGTGTCCGGTTTCCGCAACGATATCGGGGGTGAGCAGGTGAAATGCGAGCACGGAGAACTCCCGTACCGCATCGGTGACAAGTGGACCGCGCACGTGTTGCGAGGGCTGCACGGCGGGCGTCGGCGGTTCACGGAGTTGCGTGCGGAGATGCCGGTGGTGACGGCCAAAGTGCTCACCGAGACGTTGCGGGCCATGGAGCGCGATGGCGCGGTCACGCGGACCGAGTACGACGAGAACCCGCCGCGCGTCGAGTACGAGCTGACCGAGCAGGGGCGCAAGTTGCTGGGACTGCTCGACCTCTGCTGCGAGTGGGCCCGAGAGAACCTGGTGAAGACGTGAGGCTGGAACAGATCGTCGTCGACAGCAACGAGCCCGCCCGCCTCGTGCGGTTCTGGGCCGAGCTGCTCGGCGGCGAACCCGTCGAGCGCGCCCACGGGTGGGCCCACGTCGAGCCGCCCGGCTGCCCGCGGATGTCGTTCCAGCCCGTGCCGGAGCGCAAGGACGTCAAGAACCGGCTGCACCTCGACTTCGAGGTCGACGACATCGAGGCCGCCGTCGTGAAGGCGGTGAACCTCGGCGCCACCCGCGAAGGCGTGGTCGTCACGGACGAGCAGGGCAGCTTCCAGGTGATGCGCGATCCCGAGGGCAACGAGTTCTGTTTCGTCCACTGAGGAAGAACGAGGGCTACTGGACCGCCCGCCACAGCGCCTCACCGAAACGGATCGCGAGGATCACGAGCAGCACGCCGATCGCGAAACTGATGAGGCACCGAACGATGACCAGCAGTTTGGCGCCCTTCACCCCAGCCATGATTCATCCCTGGCGGGCCAGAACAACAGAGCCCAACGGGCCCAATACCGTGCTGATGGCCCCGGCCGACTACCGTGCCGGGGGTGACCGACAGCGCCCCTGATTGCCTGTTCTGCCGCATCGTCGCGGGCGAGATCCCGGCGACCGTGGTGACGGAGACCGACGCGACGCTCGCCTTCCGCGACATCGACCCCAAGGCGCCCACGCACGTGCTGGTGATCCCCAAGGAGCACCACCGGGCCATCGGCGACGTCGACCCGGTGCTCGCGGGGCAGATCCTCGCCACCGCGCACCAGGTCGCCAAGGCCGAGGGCATCGACGAGTCCGGCTACCGGCTGGTGTTCAACACCGGCAGGGACGGCGGCCAGACCGTCTTCCACGTGCACTGCCACGTCCTGGGCGGCCGCGGCCTCACCTGGCCTCCGGGTTAGCGGCCGGGATCGCCATCTCCCGGACGAACCGGACGTCGACCGGGTTGCCGTGGCCCGGCACCACGATCCGCGGGTTCAGCTCCAGCATCAGATCCAGCACGTGCCGCCAGTTCGACGGCGTCGCGTCCGAACCCGCCTGGGCCTCCGCGCCCTCCTCGACGAGGTCGCCCGCGAACACCACCCCGACGTCCGGCACGTGCACGACCACGTCGTGCGAGCTGTGCGCGGGACCGAAGTGGTGCAGGTCGACCCTGCGCCCGCCGACGTCCAGCGTGACGGTGTCGCGGAACGTGTGCGTGGGCGCGATCAGCGTGCCCTCGAACGGCTCCGGGTAGTACACCGCGCGACTGTCGAGCAGCGACTCGTCGATCACGCAGTCCTCGTGCGCCCACACCTCGCACGGCAGGAACGCCTCGGTCGCCAGCACGTGGTCGAAGTGGTTGTGCGTCAACACGATCCGGGACGGATGCACCCCTGCCGAACGCAGCTCGGCGGCGAGCGCCGGGTCCATCCCGGAGTCCACCAGCAGCGCATCACCGGATCCGGTGACGAGTCCCAGCGTGAGGTCGAGCTCGCTGTGCCGCTTGATGAACACCCCATCGGCGATCTCGATCAGCGCCTCGGTCACCCGAGCACTCCGTCGACCAGCACCGGCACCGCAGCGCTGACCCCGAGCTGCACCGCCAGCTCCACGTCCGCCGCGTGCCCGTGCGCGATCAGCTCCTGCCCGGATCCGCACGCCCGCACGGCAGCCGCCACGTCGGTGTTGCGGAACGCCGTCACCGCGAGCTGAGCCTCGGGCGAGGCGGAACCGGACAGCTCGGCCAGCACGGCGCCCGCGCCCAGGTAGTCCTCGACGCACGGCCGCAGCGGACCGAACGTCTCCCCCACTCCCGCCATGTTGAGGCCCCACCGCTCGCCACCGGGGATGACGCCGATCGTGCCGCCCAGTTCCTGCGCCCGCTTCGCCACCGCCGGAGCGTTGCGCAGACAGGCCGCGAGCACGTGCGCGCCGGTCTCGGCAGCCAGCGCGCACAGGTTCGACCCGTTCGGGGACGGCAGCTCCACCAGGCCGGTCGCGTCGACGAGTGATGCTGGTCGCAGCGTGCCGTTCCGCGGCTTCCAGCGCGACGGCCGGACCTGGCCACCGTTGCCGACCACCAGGTCGACGGAGGTCGTGAACGACAACACGTCCACCACGACCAGCACGTCACAGCCCCGCAGCACGTCGACGCCCTCAGGCCCCCACTCCAGCTTCAGCTGGTACCCCTCCTGAGCAAACATGTCCGCCAGCGTGCCAGACTCCCGGACGTGCGCGTTTATCTGGCAGCAGACCACGCGGGCTTCGAGCTGAAGTCCCACCTGATCACGGCTCTCAAGGAGCAGGGCTACGAGGTCGTCGACGTCGGCGCCCACGAGTACGACGCCCTCGACGACTACCCGTCGTTCTGCATCGACGCCGCCGAGCAGGTCGTCGCGAACCCCGGCAGCCTCGGCGTGGTGATCGGCGGCTCCGGCAACGGTGAGCAGATCGCCGCGAACAAGGTGAAGGGCGCCCGCGCGGCACTCGCGTGGAACGTCGACACCGCCCAGCTCGCCCGCCAGCACAACGACGCCAACCTCGTCGGCATCGGTGCCCGGCAGCACACCGCCGAGGAGGCGACCGAGATCGTCTCGGCGTTCCTCAAGACCGAGTTCTCCGGCGATGCCAGGCACCAGCGCCGCATCGACCAGGTCGGTGACTACGAGAGCAAGCGTGCCTGAGGGCCACACGCTGCACCGCCTCGCGCGGCTGCACCAGCGCCGTTACGCGGGCAAGCCGGTGTCCGTCACGAGTCCACAGGGCCGCTTCTCCGCGTCCCTTGTGGACGGACGCAAGCTGGTCCGCGCCGAGGCCCACGGCAAGCACCTGTTCCACGTCTACGGCCCCGACGCCATCGTGCACGTGCATCTCGGCCTGTACGGCACGTTCACCGAGTCGCCGTTGCCGGTCCTGCTCCCCGTGGGCCAGGTCCGCATGCGCATGGTCGGTGAGACGCACTGGACGGACCTGCGTGGCCCGACGGCGTGTGAAGTGCTCAACAGGGACGAGGTCAAGGCGATCCGCGAGCGGCTCGGGCCGGACCCGTTGCGCAAGGACGCCGATTCGGACCGCGCCTACGAGCGGATCATCCGGTCGAAGCAGCCGCTCGCCGTGCTGTTGATGGACCAGAAGGTCCTCGCGGGCGTCGGCAACGTCTACCGCGCCGAAGTCCTCTTCCGGCACAACGTGAACCCGCTGCTGGTCGGCAACAAGGTCAGCCGTGAGCTCTGGGACGCGTTGTGGGACGACCTCGTCGTGCTGATGAAGGACGGCGTCAAGGTCGGGCAGATCAACACCGTCCGCCCCGAACACATGCCGCGCGCCATGGGGCGTGCGCCGCGCGTGGATCGGCACGGCGGTGAGGTGTACGTCTACCGCCGTGCCGGGGAGCCGTGCCTGGTCTGCGGCACCGAGGTCCTGACCGCGGAACTGGCGGCGCGCAACCTCTTCTGGTGCCCGGTCTGCCAGCCCTGAAATTTTGGTCGGTGGGTGGGTTGGGGGCCGGCTGGAAAGTGCTCATTTGATGAGCACTTAAACCGGTCAGAAGTCGAAACCGCCCATGTCGCCGAAGTCGAAGCCGCCGGCGTCACCCATGTCCGCGCCCCCGAAGTCACCACCGAAGTCGCCACCGCCGAAGTCACCGAACGTGTCGCCGCCGAAGTCCCCGGCGCCCATGCCGTAGTCACCGATGCCGTGCATGCCGGAGAACATGGCGTCCATCAGCAGGAACGTGCCCACGCCCCAAGCACCGGCCACGAGCGCGGGCTTCCACCACGGCTCGGAGTACCAGCCACGCGGCACCGGACGTCCGGCGACCATGCCGCCGGGGTAGTAGTAGGGCGTGCCGGCACCGGAGTGCGGCGACGCGGCGTACTGGTGGCCCTCGACGGTGACCTGACGGTCCTCGCTGACGGCACCGGCCTGCTTCTGGCCCGCGTTCTCGGGCAGCGCCGGACCGGGGTCCATGCCCATCGCCTCACGCGCGGCGCGGACGTAGTGCAGGCCCTCCATCGCGGTCTCGGTGACGAGCCGCGCCTGCGGGATCGTGCGCGCCTGCTCCATCTGCGACCCGGCGG
Source organism: Lentzea sp. NPDC004789 (assembly GCF_053601075.1). Lineage (NCBI taxonomy): Bacteria > Bacillati > Actinomycetota > Actinomycetes > Pseudonocardiales > Pseudonocardiaceae > Lentzea > Lentzea sp. NPDC004789. Next base: position 65,650 of record NZ_JBSGBE010000025.1, read on the forward strand.
CGGTGAAGCGCTCGGACGCGTCGGCCAGCGCCTGCGTGGACGCGGCGTTCGAGCCCGTGAGGCTCATCACCTGGCCGCCCAGCCGCTCGACCCACCGGCGGGCCTCCGCCTTGGCGTCGTCGAGCTCCCGCGCCTTGCGCGCGTTGCTCTGGCTGACCAGGTAGAACACGCCCGCGATCAGCAGAACGAGTACAACCACCCACACGATGGTGCCCACGGCTTACCTCCCACACCCGGTAAACCGTCAACGAGTAGACGCTGGCCGTAGTTCCGTCAGAACACCTCAGGGCAATGCGGCTCATACGCACCGAGGAACGCCATCGTCAGCGCATCCACATGTCCTGGTGTGTGCTCAACCACACGATGTGCCCGCCTGAGGACGGAAAGCCTTACCCCGCCGAGGTAAGCGCTGCCGAGCGACGCGATGTCGAGCGACACGTCCGCCGGGTCCTCGGTGCGGGACACGACCGCTTCCCCGCCCTTCACCGTGAAGCGCCAACGGCCGGTGTTCCACGGGCAGAACGAGTCCTCGACAGCGAGCACGGTGTCCACATCGGACGAATAGCGCCGCAGCGGCAGAGCCCGGTCGACGTCGACGATCCGCAGCCACAGCGCGTCGCCGAGGTCGCGGCTCACGTGCCGCGGGTTGTCGACCATGTGCAGGATCGGGTCGTCGGTGGCGGTGTAGAACGAGATCTCCGCCGCCAGGTCGATGTCCAGCAGGAACCGGTACAGGTCGACGTACGCCTGCTCGGTCTCGCACACCAGCTCCCGCACGTGCAGCTCGTCAGCCGGCCCGCGCGAGCTGCCGCCGCCCTTGACCCGGAACACCACGTACCCCTCGGGGTGCAGGCAGTACCGGTAGGAGGTCAGGCCGTCGCGGTCGATCTCGCGGTCGGCGAGCTGGACGTCCCAGGTCGCCTCGACCCGGCTCAGCCAGCCGACCCGCGTGCGCCGCACCCGGTCGTGCACCTCGCGCATGAACGGCAGCGCCTCCTCGCGGGTCACCTGCCGGATCCGCGTGCCGCTCACCGAGACGCCGGGGTGGAACGGCATCCGCGTCGGCATCGTCATCCGGTTGATGCTGGTGGCGAGCTCGCCGTAGCCGAACCGGCGGTAGATCGAGCCCTCCGACGCCCAGAGGATCGCGATCGGTTCACCCGACTCGTGCATGCCGTGCAGCTGCGTCCTCATCAGCAACGACGCGACGCCGCGCCGCCGGTGGCCCGGTTTGACCGTCACGACGGTCACCGCGCCGACAGGTGCCTGCAGGCCGCCGGGGACGGTGATCTCCCTGGTCAGGATCCCCGCCGTGCCGATGATCTCGGCACCGTCGAGGACCGCGTGCGCCCGGTCGTGTTCCAGGACCTTGAGCCACTTGCTGTCCACGCCTCGGGGGTCGTCGAGGAACGCCCACGCCATCACCCGCGAGAGCTCCGGGATGTCGGCTTCGGTGACGGTCCTGATGCTCAGCGCCGAGTCAGCCATGGCAGCAGTGATACGCCGCCACGGCCGTCCTCGCAGCTCAATTACCGCTGGATCGACTTGATCTCGCAGAACTCGTCCAGGCCGAACCTGCCGAACTCACGCCCGTTGCCCGACTGGCGGTAGCCGCCGAACGGCGCGCTCGTGTTGAACGCGGCCGCGTTGATGTCGACCTGGCCGGTGCGCAGCCGCTTCGCCACCCGCATCGCCCGGTCGCCGTCGGCGGAGAACACGGCGCCCGCAAGGCCGTAGATCGTGGAGTTCGCGATGCGCACCGCGTCGTCCTCGTCCACGTACGGCATCACCGACAGGACCGGCCCGAAGATCTCCTCCTGGGCGATCGTCATCTCCGGCGTGACGCCGCCGAACACCGTCGGCGCGACGTAGAACCCGTGGGGCAGCGGCGCTTCCGGCCCACCGGCGGCCAGTTGCGCTCCTTCCTCGACCCCCTTGCGGATGTACCCGACGACGCGGTCGCGCTGCGCCTTCGACACCGCCGGCCCGATGCGCGTCGAGGGCTCGCTCGGGTCCGCCGGCGCGTACTTGCCCGCCGCCGCGGCAGCCAGCTGCACGGCCTCGTCGTGCCGGTCCGCGGGCACGAGCAACCGCGTCCACGCGCTGCACGCCTGGCCGTTGTTCATGAACGAGTTCGCGACCGCGATCTTCACCGCACGCCCGAGGTCGGCGTCGTCCAGCACGATGCACGCCGACTTGCCGCCCAGCTCCAGCGCGACCCGCTTGACCGTCTCGGACGCCACCGCCGACACCCGTCGTCCGGCACGCGTGGACCCGGTGAACGACACCATGTCCACGTCCGGGTGCGCCGCCAGCGCCTCACCGACGACCGGCCCGGTGCCGTGGACGACGTGGAACACGCCTTCCGGGGTGGCCGCGGTGACGATCTCGGCGAGCAGGTCCGCGGTCTTCGGCGCGAGCTCGCTCGGCTTGAGCACCACGGTGTTGCCCGCGGCGAGCGCCGGCACGACCTTGGCGACCATCTGCTGCAGCGGGAAGTTCCACGGCGTGATGGCGGCGACGACGCCGATCGGTTCGCGGAAGATCAGCGAGTTGCCGATCTCCTCCGGCTCGAAGTAGCCGCTCTCCAGCACGTCCGCGACCCCCTGCGCGATGGCGACGGGGTTCGCGACCTGCACCTTCTGGCTGAACGTGATGGGCGTGCCCATCTCCGCCGTCATGGTCCGTGCGAGCTCGTCGGAACGTTCCTTCAGCCCGTCGATGATCGCTCGGACGATCTTCGCCCGCTCGTCCACCGAGGTCTGCGACCACGCAGGGAAGGCGGCCAGCGCCGCGGCCACGGCCGTGTCGACGTCGGCCGGTGTGCCTTCGGTGAGCGTGCCGATGACTTCCTCGGTGGCGGGGTTGACGACCTCGATCACGAGAGTCCTCCAGGCGGATGTGACACCAATCAGCTGACAACGGGTCAGCCTGTCACATCGGCTGGCGGGGGTCACGTTCGAGAGGGGGTGGCACGGGAAAATACGCGACCGAGGCGCACGGCGGCACAGCGCGATGGCACGCGGCAGCGATCCACCTGGCCCAGCGGCGCTCAACGGGCCGAAGCTGCCATCACACCTCCCAGCCGCCGCTCACGCAGCACCCGGAGGTGCACGGCCGCCCACGTCCGATACGGCCGCCACGCCTCGGACACCTCGGCCAGCGGTCTGCCGTACCGGTGCGCGACCTCGTCGGTGAGCCGGGCTTCGTTGTGCGGCACGGCGTCCGGGGCGTTCGCGCCGCGCAACACCACCAGCTCGGCCGCGAACGGCCCCAGGCCCTTGACCTGCTGCACCGCCAGCACGGCCGCCGCCGGCTTCATCGCGCGCAACGTCGCCGCGTCGAGGAGACCGTCGAGCGCCGCCTCTGCCACGGCCCGCAGGTACTCGGGCTTGCGGCCGGGCAGGTCGAGGTCCATCGACCGCAGCACGGCCGGTGCCGGGAACACGCCGTCGACGGCCAGCTGCGCCTTCACCTTCGCCGCCTGCACCATGCTGGTCCGCTGCGACAGCACCGACCACGCCGCGGCCTCGTACGGCGAGTAGAACCCGCACGGGCGTAAGCCGGGCAGCTCCTCCTGCGCCGCGGCGATCACCGGGTCGCGCGCACCGACGTCCGGCCACGCGCGTCCGTCGACGTCGAGTGCCAGGAACCGGCACACCTGCGCCGCCGCCAGGTCGAGGTCGCCGGCTCCGGACAGCGCTAGAACGGCAGTGGCGCCGCGCTGGGTCACGGAGACCGAAGCACGGCGCCACTCACCCTCGACCAGGAACGTCGACTGCAGCGCCTCGCCCTCGCGCTCGGGCAGCGCGGACGGGGTGAAGCCCTCCCAGAACAGCCGGGACGTCGCGAGCGACCAGGGGCCCTGAACTGCGATTTCGATGCGGTGGTGTGCCATGTCTCAAGACGGTAGCGAGCACCACCGACAAAAAACGGTCAGCTGAAGTCCAGCTCGCCCGTCCTGGTGCGCTTGAGCTCGAAGAAGTACGGGAAGCCGGCCAGCATACGCGCGCCGTCGAAGACCGTGCCCGCCTCCTCGCCCCGCGGGATCTTCGTCAGCACCGGGCCGAAGAACGCGACACCGTCGATGTGGATCGTCGGGGTGCCGACGTCCATGCCGACCGGGTCCATGCCGCGGTGGTGCGAGGCCCGCAGCTCCTCGTCGTACTCGGTCGAGGTGGCGGCCTCGGCGAGCTCGGCCGGCAGTTCGGCGTCGGCCAGCGCGAGCTTGATGACCTCGGCGAAGTCCTTGTTGCCCTCGTTGTGGATCCGGGTGCCCATCGCGGTGTAGAGGCGCGGCAGCACCTCGTTGCCGAACTTCTGCTCGGCGGCGATCGCGACGCGGACGGGACCCCAGCCCTTGGTCATGAGCTCCCGGTACTGCTCGGGCAGGTCGCGGCCCTCGTTCAGCACGGCGAGGCTCATGACGTGGAAGCTCAGGTCGATGTCGCGGACCTTCTCCACCTCGAGGATCCACCGGGAGGTGATCCAGGCGAACGGACAAAGAGGGTCGAAGTAGAAGTCGACCTTGGCCTTCTCAGCCATGAGTGCCCCTTCAGTCACAGTAGGTGGGCTTATCGCCCCATCAGCCCAACGAGATCACCCTCTCATCTCTTCCCGCACGCCCGTTCCGTGATTGGATGCGGGAGTCATAACCATTCCCGACGACGTCAGCGCGTAACCACACGCGCGGCAGACGAGGTGACCAGTGGCCGCGCCCAACCTCACCCGCGACCAGGCTCAGGAACGTGCTGAGCTGCTGGAAGTGGAGTCCTACCGGATCGAGCTGGACCTGACCGACGGCGGCGGAAAGCCGGGTACGGACACGTTCCGCTCCACCACCACCGTGGTGTTCCGCAGCCGGACTCCGGGTGCTTCCTCGTGGATCGACATCGTGGCGGCGACCGTGCACCGCGCTGTCCTCAACGGCAGCGAGCTCGACGTCTCCTCCTACCGCGAGGAGGACGGCATCAACCTGCCGGACCTCGCGGAGACCAACGAGCTCACCATCGAGGCCGACTGCCGGTACATGAACACCGGCGAGGGCCTGCACCGGTTCGTCGACCCGGTCGACGGCGGCGTGTACCTGTACTCGCAGTTCGAGACCGCGGACGCCAAGCGCATGTTCGCGTGCTTCGACCAGCCCGACCTGAAGTCCGTCTACTCGATGAAGGTGACGGCGCCGCACGACTGGAAGGTCATCTCGAACGGCGAGATCATCGCCACCGAGGACGGCGAGGGCGGCGCGGACGTGCACACGTTCGCCACCACCAAGCCGATGTCGACCTACATCGTGGCCCTGGTCGCCGGGCCGTACGCGGAGTGGCGCGACGAGTTCGTGGAGGGCGACTTCCGGATCCCGCTGGGCATCTACTGCCGCGCCTCGCTCGCGCCGCACATGGACGCCGAGCGGCTCTTCACCGAGACCAAGCAGGGCTTCGGGTTCTTCCACAAGGCGTTCGGGGTGCAGTACCCGTTCGGCAAGTACGACCAGTGCTTCGTGCCGGAGTTCAACGCGGGCGCGATGGAGAACGCGGGCTGCGTCACGTTCCTGGAGGACTACGTCTTCCGCAGCCGCGTCACCCGCTACCTCTACGAGCGGCGCGCGGAGACCGTGCTGCACGAGATGGCGCACATGTGGTTCGGCGACCTGGTGACCATGCGCTGGTGGGACGACCTGTGGCTGAACGAGTCGTTCGCCACCTGGGCGTCCGTGCTCGCGCAGGCGGAGGCCACCGAGTACCGGCAGGCGTGGACGACGTTCGCGAAGATCGAGAAGTCGTGGGCGTACCGGCAGGACCAGCTGCCCTCGACGCACCCGGTCGCCGCGGACATCTCCGACCTGCAGGCGGTCGAGGTCAACTTCGACGGCATCACCTACGCCAAGGGCGCTTCCGTGCTGAAGCAGCTCGTCGCGTACGTCGGGCTGGAGAACTTCCTGGCGGGCCTGCGGGTCTACTTCGCCAAGCACGCCTGGGGCAACGCGACCCTGGCCGACCTGCTCGGCGCGCTGGAGGAGGCGTCCGGCCGCGACCTGTCGTGGTGGAGCGCGCAGTGGCTGGAGACGACCGGCCTGAACCTGTTGCGCCCCAAGTTCACCGTTGACGCCGACGGCCGCTTCACCGAGTTCGCCGTGCTGCAGGGCGGCGCGCGTCCAGGTGCCGGCGAGCTGCGCACGCACCGCATCGCCGTGGGCATCTACGACGACGACGGCTCGGGCAAGCTGGTCCGCACGCACCGGCACGAACTGGACGTGACCGGTGACCGCACCGAGGTGCCGGAGCTCGTCGGCGTGCACCGCGGCAAGATCGTGCTGGTCAACGACGACGACCTCACGTACTGCACGATGCGCCTCGACCCGGACTCGCTGGCCGGGCTGATCGACCACATCTCCGACATCGCCGAGCCGCTGCCGCGCACGCTGTGCTGGTCGGCCGCGTGGGAGATGACCCGCGAGGCCGAGCTGAAGGCCCGCGACTTCGTGAACCTGGTGCTCGGCGGTCTGCACGCCGAGTCCGAGGTCGGTGTCGTGCAACGGCTTCTGCTGCAGGCCCAGACCTCGCTGTCCTCCTACGCGGACGACTCGTGGCGTGCCGAGGGCTGGCGCCGGTTCGTCGCCAAGACCCTGGAGCTGGCCAAGTCCGCGGAGCCGGGATCGGACCACCAGCTGGCGTTCGTGAACGCACTGGCCTCCTCGGTGCTGGACGAGTCCACTTTGGATGTCCTGCGCGGCTGGTACGACGGTTCGGCCGTGCTGGAGGGCCTCGACGTCGACACCGACCTGCGCTGGCGTCTGCTGCAGGCCCTCGTGGCCCACGGCAAGGCGGACCTGCCGGAGATCAACGCCGAGGAGGAGCGCGACCCGACCTCCACCGGCCACCGCCGCGCGCAGCAGGCCCGCGCGCTGCGCCCGACGGTCGAGGCCAAGGACGAGGCCTGGGACCGCGCGGTGAACGACGACGAGCTGCCCAACGCGGTCAGCGAGGCGATCATCGCGGGCATCTCGCACCCCGGTCAGAAGGAGCTGCTCGCGCCGTACGTCGAGCGCTACTTCGCCGACGTGAAGGGCGTGTGGGACCGGCGCACGTCCGAACGCGCGCAGTCCATGGTGGTCGGCATGTTCCCCGCCTGGGCGATCGCGCCGTCCACTGTGGAGGCCGCGGACGCGTGGCTCGCGGACGAGCACCCGCCGGCGTTGCGCCGCCTGGTGTCCGAGGGACGTGCGGGCATCGTGCGCGCCCTGGCCGCGCAGGAGTTCGACCGCTCCTGACGTTTCCCGAGGCCCCGCAACGCGTTCGCGTGTTGCGGGGCCTCCGCGTAACGTCGGCACCGTGCCGATCCGGGACGAAGACCGCCGTGCCGCGCTGACCTCGCTCTGGTCCCGGACACCCGGCTTCAAGCACAGCAGGTGCAGCGAGCGGATCCTCACCGGCGACTCACCCGGTGAGATCGAGCAGGCGGCGTCCGAAGTGCGGTCGGCGGACTGCGGAGTGTTGCTCGTGCCGACCCGCTCCTCTGAGGACGTCGCTGCGCGCCTCGGCCGGCACGGCCTGGTGGTGCGGCCACCGAAGGTGCTGCTGCGACGAGACTTGGCAGGCCACCCGGCGCCACCGGTGCCCGCCGGGTTCGAGCTGCAGGTCCTGCAGGACGACGCCATCGAGGTGTGCGTGACGCACCACGGCGTCATCGCTGCCCGAGGGTTCGTGACGGTCGAGGGACAGGACGCGGCACTGCACTACTTCGGGACGTCCCGGAACCGCGAGGGTCTGGGTCTCGCGACCGTCGTGATCGGCGCGCTCGTCGGCGAAGCTCTCGCGGCCGGCGCCACGACGGGAGCCCTGGCCGCGTCGGAGGACGGCGCGCACGTCTGCGCGAAACTGGGCTGGCACGAGCTGGCGGACGTCGTCGTCGCGATCAACGACGAGCGCCATCGCGACCAAAGACACTTCCTGGACCTGGGAGAAGTGCTGCGACGCTGGCAGAGGTGCTGGACGACGGCGTGGCAGCTGCCGCGGTCACCGGAAGGGCACAGCGCCCTGCGCGCCCACCTGGACGACGTTCTCCACCTGTTCGTGACCAACGACGGCGCGACCCGTTTCCACCTGAGCCAGATCTCGTTGCACGAGCACCAGCCGTCCAGGCTGACCATCCCCACCCGCAGGGCCGAGAAGGCGATCGCCCACGCTCATGAGCGAGGCCTGCGCGTGCTGCCGCGGGAGAAGCTCCTGAGCCGCCCACTGGCAGGGCACCCGACGCCACCGGTCCCGGAGGACTGCGCACTGACCGTCACCCGAACCCATCTCATCGAGGCCCGGATCACCCGTGCCGGCCAGGAGATCGCGCGCGGCCGGGCCGCCGTGTTCCACCAGGACGCGGCCTTTCTCGACGTCAGCGGCGAACCGGCGGACGTGCTCATGGGCGTCCTGGCTCGGGAGGCACTGGCCGACGGTGCGACCACCGGACTGCTGATCTCCGCAACGGCCCTGTCCGGCTGGCGGGACGAAGCCGACATCGTGACAGCGCTCAACCACTGAGGGAAACCCATGAACATCAGCGCTCTGGCCGAACGCTGGCACCGCGGCTGGATCGCGGCCGACGGCCTCACCTCCGAACGCCGTGACGGCCACCTGGTCGTCCACGTGAACCGGTCGCGCCGGCAGTTCGAGTGGATCATCACCGACGAGGACGACGTCACCGCGGTGGCCGGGGCCGTCGCCACCACCGCGGAACCGAACTGGCTCAGCGTGTTGACGCACGCGCCGCAGAAGGTGACCGCGGCGGTCGAAGCGGCCGGGATGACCGTGGCCAGGCCGGACGAGACGTTCATGCAGCGCCTCCTCGCCGACCACCCGGCACCGGAACCGCCCGCGGGCTACGTCGTGGAGGTGCGGCGGACGCCGGTCATCGGCGTTCAGGTGCTCAAGGACGGCGAGGAGGCGGCGAGCGGGCTCATGGCCGTCGTGGGCGAAGACGCTGTCGCGCACCGCATCGGGACCGTGGAGGCGCACCGGCGGCGTGGGCTCGGCAGCGTCGTGATGGGCGCGCTGGTGCGGGAGGCGGTGAAGGCCGGCGCGAAGACCGGGTTGCTGTTCTCGTCCACCGAGGGCGTGCACCTGTACCGCACGCTGGGCTGGGAGAAGATCTCCGACCTGGTCGTGGCGCGAAACGCGAAGGCCCTCGGCCAGGAAGCCGAGGGCCTGCCGACGAGCTGAGTCAGGAACGCGGTGCGTTGCCCGCCTGGTCGGTCAGCATGCGCAGGCCCGACACCAGGCCGCCCGCGAGGTCGCCCTCCTTGAAGGACGCCACCATGCTCATCACGGCGAGCTTGGCGCCGCGGTCGGGGAGGCGGCGGTGCGACTCCTCGCCCGTCACGACCTCGACGACGCGCTCGCCCGGTGACACGGCCACGAGGACGTGGTGCGCCGGACGGTTGGTGGAGGCGTGCAGTTCCTCGGCGCGCTCGCGCGAGGACGCGCCCAGCTCACCCAGGTACACGCTGAAGTCCAGGCCCGTGACACGGCTGGAGAGGGTCAGCGCCTCGTCCAGCTGCGCGAGCTGGGTCGGCGTGAACGGCAGCTCCGGCGCGTGCGGTTCGTACATCTTCGCGGCGGACACGCGGCCGCTGTTCGTCACGACCGCGCCGAGGGGCAGCGTCGACGGGTCGACGGCCTCGATCGCCTTACCAGTTGCCACGGGCGCCTCCCTTGGCGGTCGAGCCCGACGCGGCGGGCTCGGCGGTGCTGTGGTGGTCCGAGCTCAACCCGGCAGGGTTCGCGCTCCACCACACCGGGGCGTAGCCCCACTCCTGGCCGGGCCGGTACCGGGGAATCCGGGTGGCCTTTGGCCTCACCGTCAGCAGCGCGATCACGCCGTACAGAGCCAGCGGGATCAGCGCGAAGACGAGGACGGTCTCCACGATGGTCACGGCGGGTACGGTAGCCGAACTCAGCCGCGCGTGAGCGGCCGGGCCAGCGTGATCGCGGTCAATCCCACGATCGTGCCCGCCACGACGTAGACGGCACCCAGCGAGGTCGCCGACGCGAGTGGACCGGCGAGGCCCGCACCCAGCGGCGACAGGCCCCACGCGAGCACCCGGTAGGCGCTCGTGACGCGGCCCATCATCGGGCCTGGTGTGAGGCGTTGCCTGCGGGTCGCGGACAGCACGTTCCAGCCCGCGGACGCCACGCCGAACAGCACGCACGCCGCCACCGCGACCACCAGCCACGGCACGAGACCGAACAACGCGAACGCCGCGCCCAGCAGCGCGAGGAACCCGACCATCACCGGGCCGGCACCCCACCGCGACGCGAGCCGCGGCGACAGCCAGGCGCCTAGCAGAGCACCCGCCGCCATGCACACGACCAGGCCGGGAACCACCGGTTCGGCGAGGCCCAGCACCTGGATGGAGTAGAGCGCCAGCATGGCGTTGACCGCGGCCGCACAGACAGCTGTGATTGCCACGGCAACTACCAGTGACCGCAGGCCAGGGGTCCGCACGAGGAACCGCGCGCCCTCCGCCAGCCGTCCGCGGAGATCACCGCCTGAGCGGTCCGGAGCAACGTCTGGCACGCGGGACACCAGCACCGCCGCCACGACGAACGACGCCGCGTCCAGCGCGAAGCAGGCCGCGGGCGCCCACCAGAACAGCACGGCGGCGGCCAGCGGGCCCGCGAGGTCCATGCCGATCGTCTCGACCGCGACGAACCTGCCGTTCGCCGCCTCCAGCTCGTCCGGGCCCGCCAGTTCGACCAGCAGCACCTGCGACGCCGAGTCCGCGAACGTCTCGGCGGAGGTCAGCACGAAAGCCGTGGCGCACAGGACGACGACCGTGGCGTGTCCGGTGTGGACCGCCAGGGCGAGCAGTCCGGTCACCCCGCCGCGCAGCCAATGTGCCACCACGACAACGGTTCGCGGTTTCCAGCGGTCCACGAACGCGCCAGCGGGCAACGCGACGAGCAACCACGGCAGCGTTGTCGCGACGGCCACGGCGGACGCCGCGAGCGGATCGCGCGTGCTCGCGGCGGTGAACAACGGCAACGCGACGATGCGCACGCCGTCCCCGACGAGCGACACCGCCCAGGCAGCGGTGAGGGCTCGGAACCCGCGTCCGCGCACGCCTCCAGCGGTATGACGCATGTCACGTTCCATCAGTTTGAACGCTACAGAGCGTGTCCATACCGGCCAGTAAGGGCAATGAGTGCTCTCGTGCGGCGCAGCGGTTACACCCGGTCAGGCCTCACCCGGTCGGATGCGAACGGGTGCCGGTTTGGGGTCTTGTTCCCGGAACACCCACCTCTTAGCTTTTCACCTATACGGCTCTTGCGCAGCCGTACCGAGCGTCCTGGAGGACACAAAATGTTCACGATGACCCGCCCCCAGGCCCTGTCCGTCACTCTTCCGAAGTACAAGGACGATTCAGTGCGCATTACGGCAAGTGACTCCGTTCGCATCACGGCGCGTGACTCCGTTCGGATCACCGCGGCCGATTCGGTGCGCATCACTGCCGCAGACTCGGTGCGCATCACGATGGCAGACTCCGTTCGCATCACGGCGAGCGATTCGGTCAGGATCACCATGTCCGATTCGGTGCGAATCACTGCCCGTGAGGACTCCGTTCGGATCACCGCCCGGCAGGACTCGGTCAGGATCACGGCGCGTGAGGGCTCGGTCCGCATCACGATGGACGACTCGGTCCGGATCACGGCTCAGGACGACAGCGTCCGCATCACCATGGACGACTCCGTGCGCATCACGGCGCACGACGACAGCGTCCGCATCACCGCCCAGCGCGACGACTCCGTGCGGATCACCGCGCACGACGACAGCGTCCGCATCACGGCACTCGACGACTCCGTGCGCATCACGGCACGCCAGAACGACTTCAGCCTCGCGGCCTGACCCAGCCGGAAGGCGGATCAGGCCGCGGGTTCGCCCAGGTACGGCAACCACTGAGGATCAGCCTCGGCCACCCCGGCGAGCAGCCGCCAGTGAGGTCCACGCGGCGCCGCGGGCACGACGCGCAGCCGCCACCCCAGTTCGGACAGCAGTTTGTCCGCCTTGCGGTGGTTGCACTTCGCGCAGCAGGCCACGCAGTTGGTCCAGGTGTGAGGTCCGCCACGCGAGCGAGGCACGACGTGGTCGATCGTCTCGGCCCGCCCGCCGCAGTAGGCGCAGCGATAACGGTCACGGTGCATGAGCCCGGCACGGGTCATCGGCACGCGACCGCGATAGGGAACGCGGACATAGGTGCTCAGCCGGATCACGGACGGCACGAGCACCTCGGACTTCGACGAGTGCAGCACCAGCCCGGAGGCGTCTCCGTGCACGACTTCGGCCTTGCCGCACACCACCAGCACGACCGCCCGGCGCAGTGACAGGGCCGTGAGCGGCTCGAACGTGGCGTTCAGCAGCAGAACTTTGCGTCTTCCCCAGGGGAAAACCGCCGGCGTCGGACCGGAACCTCCCCCGTCTCGATCTCCATCCGGCACCGCCCGCAGCTCGGGCTGATTTCGGCATGGGGGGACCGTCGGCGCCGTCTCGCCAGGTGACGAGGCGCCGATAGGGGTCGGTTGTCGGTCTGGCACGCGACCACCTCCACCGGTTCAGCCATAGGAGACCACACTTACCAGCAAAAAATCACGTGTGATAAGTGACGCGTCATGGATGTGTGATCAAACCTGGGGTTAACCAGCTCCGTATCGGAGATGGTTTTCATCGCCCGCTACTCTTGACAAGGTGACAGAGGCTCCTTCCACACCACTGCCTGCGACGATCACCTACCCGATCGCCGAGCGGCTAAACCTCGTCGAGCAGATTCACGGTCGTGACGTCGCCGACCCGTACCGCTGGCTCGAGGACACGAGCGATCCCCGCACCGAGTCGTGGTCGCAGGCGCAGGACGTGCTCGCACGCTCCTGGTTGGACGCGATGCCCGGCCGCGCCCGCCTCGACGCGAGGCTGAAGGAGCTGATGCGCACGGGTTCGGTCTCCACCCCGGCCTGGCGCGCGGGCAGGGCCTTCTTCACCCGCCGCGGCCCCGAGCAGGACCATCCCGTCGTGATGGTGCGCGAAACCGACGGCACCGAACGCGTGCTGCTCGACGTGAGCGCGCTCGACCCATCGGGCCGCACGACCCTCGACAGCTGGTCCCCGAGCCTCGAAGGCGAGCGCCTCGCGTACCAGGTGTCGGTCGGCGGCGACGAGCACTCGCTGCTGCACGTCATCGACGTCGACTCGGGCGAGCTCATCGAGGGCCCGATCGACAGGTGCCGCTACTCCGCGATCGGCTGGCTTCCCGGCGGCGAGGAGTTCTTCTACGTGCGCCAACTCGACCCGGCGCTGCTGCCCGAGGACGAGAAGCTGTTCCACCGCCGCGTGTGGCGCCACCGCGTCGGCACGGACCCGGAGACCGACCTCAACGTCCACGGCGACGGCCAGGCGCACACCTTCTACTACACGCTGAACGTCTCGCACGACGGCCGTTGGCTGGTCGTGAGCGGCGCACCCACCACGATGAAGCACGACTCCGTGTGGATCGCGGACCTGCACGGCGACGGCGCGCTCAAGCCGGTGATTCTGACCGAGGCCGGCGTGCAGTGCTCGGCTTTCGTCGCCCGTGACGGCAGGCTGTACCTGCACACCAACCACAACGCACCCCGGCAACGTCTCTGCGTGGCCGACCCGGCGAACCCCACCGAGTGGACCGAGCTGATCAGCGAGGAGCAGGACTCCGTGCTGGACGGCGTGCGCTGGCTGAACGGCGACCTGGTCGTTCTGCGCACCCGGCACGCGGTGTCCGAGCTGCACCTGCACGACGCCGCGACCGGCGCGCACCAGCTGGAAATCCCGCTGCCGGGCACGGGCTCGCTGCACGGCATGTCCGTTGTGGACGCCGCCACCGACCACGACCAGGACACGGTGTGGTTCGGGTGGACGGACTTCGTGACGCCGCAGTCGGTGTACCGGTTCTCGAAGTCCTCTGGCGAGACCGTGCTGCACGAGGCCGCACCTGGGCGCGTCGAGCTGCCCGCGGTGACGACGCAGCAGATCGCGTACACGTCCAAGGACGGCACGACGGTCCGCATGTTCGTGGTGAGCGGCGAGCAGAAGCCCGACCTGCCCCGTCCCGCGCTGCTCACCGGCTACGGCGGCTTCGCGATCGGCCGCGGCCCCGGCTACAGCGCGACGACGCTGGCGTGGGTCGAGGCGGGCGGCGTGTGGGTGCACGTGTCGTTGCGAGGTGGCGACGAGGAAGGCGAGGAGTGGCACGTCGCCGGTATGCGCGCCAACAAGCAGAACGTGTTCGACGACTTCCACGCCGCCGCGGAACGCCTGGTGCGCGACGGCTGGACCACACCGCAGCAGCTGGCGATCATGGGCGGCTCGAACGGCGGCCTGCTCGTCGGCGCCGCGCTGACCCAGCGCCCCGAGCTGTACGCGGCCGTGGTGTGCTCAGCGCCACTGCTCGACATGGTGCGCTACGAGAAGTTCCTGCTCGGACGGTTGTGGGCCGAGGAGTACGGCAGCGCAAGCGTTTCCGAGGAGCTGGACTGGCTGTTGTCCTACTCTCCGTACCACCGCGTCGAAGCCGATGTTGAGTACCCTTCCGTGTTGTTCACGGTGTTCGAGTCGGATTCTCGTGTGGACCCCAACCACGCCAGGAAGATGTGCGCGGCACTGCAGCACGCTTCGACCAGTGATCCGGCCAAGCACCCCGTGCTGATCAGGCGCGAGACCGAAGTGGGTCACGCGGGCCGATCGGTCAGCCGGACGGTCGCTCTCGCCGTGGACCAGCTGACGTTTCTCGCGAATGCCACCGGCATGGAGTTGTAGGAGGGCACGACCACGTGCTGACGACGAGTCCCGTTGATGACATCGGAGACAAGACCACCCGTGCGGTCACGTTCTTCGAGCAGCACGGTCCGGACATCATCGCGGGCGCGATCAAGATCGTCGTGATACTGATCGTCGCCTTCGTGCTGCGGGCCGTGCTGCGCAAGATCATCGACCGGATCACCACGCCCGGCAAGGAGGGCAAGAAGCCGGGCTTGCTCAAGCCGTTGCGCGAACGCGCACCTCAGGCGCTCGGGAACCTGGTCTCCGAGCGCCGGGAGCAGCGCGCGAAGACGATCGGCTCGGTGCTGAAGTCGCTCGTCACGCTCATGATCTTCGGAATCGCGTTCCTGGAGATCATGATCGTGGTCGGGATGGACATCACGCCGGTGCTGACCTCGGCGGGCATCCTGGGCGTCGCCATCGGTTTCGGTGCCCAGAACCTGGTGAAGGACTTCCTGTCCGGCATGTTCATGCTGCTCGAGGACCAGTACGGGGTCGGCGACGTCGTCGACCTCGGCCCGTCGATCACCGGCACCGTCGAGGCGGTCGCACTGCGCACCACGACGATCCGCGACACGGGCGGCACCGTCTGGTACGTCCGCAACGGCGAGATCCTGCGCGTCGGCAACTCGTCGCAGGGCTTCGCGGTCGCGGTCGTCGACCTGCCGCTGAGCTACGGCGCCAACCTCGCCGAGGCGACCAAGGTGCTGGAGCGCAAGGTCGCCGAGGTCGCCGAGATGGATCCGGTCAAGGCGGACATCACGGCCAAGCCCGAGGTGCTCGGTGTGGAGAAGTTCACACCGGACAACATCACGCTGCGGGTGACCGTGAAGACGCGGCCCGGCCGCCAGTGGGCGGTCCAGCGCAACCTCCGTGCGCAGCTCATGCCCGCTCTGGAGGAGGCCGGCTTCACGGCCAAGTGACGGCCGAGCGGCGTCGAACACCCATTCGAGACGGCCAATCGCCGGGGCGCCCTGCACGCGGTGGCCCGCGTGAGTCAGGATGGTCGTGTGGGCAACCCCGTGAACTTCTTCGAACAGGTCGGTGGAGAGGAGACGTTCCACCGCATCGTCGCGCGCTTCTACAAAGAGGTGAAGGCCGACGAGATCCTCCTGCCCCTGTACCCGGAATCCGACCTCGGACCTGCGGAGGAGCGGCTGCGGCTGTTCCTGATGCAGTACTGGGGAGGCCCCCACACCTACTCGGAGAACCGGGGCCACCCGAGACTGCGGATGCGCCACGTGCCGTTCAAGATCGGACCGATCGAGCGCGACGCGTGGCTGCGCTGCATGCGGATCGCCGTCGACGAGGCCGGCCTGGACGAGGCCCACCGCAAGCAGCTCTGGGACTACCTGGAGATGGCCGCGAACAGCCTGATGAACAGCTGGTCTTGATCGACCATCACCCGATCGGGTCCTTTCGCAGCGAGACGAATGGCAGGATGACCCCCCGTGCGACGATCCTCCGACCTCACCCCCGAGATCGCCGAAGAGTCAGTCTGGTGGCGTGACGCCGTCTTCTACCAGGTCTACGTGCGCTCTTTCGCCGACTCCAACGGCGACGGCGTCGGCGACCTCGACGGCATCCGGTCCCGCCTCGGCTACCTGGAACTGCTCGGTGTCGACGCCCTGTGGCTCACCCCGTTCTACCGCTCCCCCATGGCCGACCACGGCTACGACGTGGCGGACCCGCGCGACGTCGACCCGCTGTTCGGTGACCTGGCCGCGTTCGACCGGCTGGTCGCGGACGCCCACGAGCACAACATCCGCGTGACCGTCGACCTGGTCCCGAACCACACGAGCGACCTGCACGAGTGGTTCCAGGAGGCCCTGCAGGCCGGTCCCGGCAGCATGGAGCGGTCGCGCTACATCTTCCGCGAGGGCCGCGGTTTCGACGGCTCCCAACCGCCGAACAACTGGGTGTCCGTCTTCGGCGGCCCCGCCTGGACCCGCGTGCCCGACGGCCAGTGGTACCTGCACCTGTTCGCGCCGGAGCAGCCCGACCTCAACTGGGAGCACCCGGAGGTCCGCGCCGATCTGGAGCACACGTTGCGGTTCTGGCTGGACCGCGGCGTCGACGGCTTCCGCATCGACGTGGCGCACGGCATGGCCAAGCCGGAAGGCCTGCCGGACATGGAGATCCGGGTCCAGGTGCCGGGCGTGCTGTCCGACGACGCGCACGACCCGCGGTTCGACAACGACGGCGTGCACGAGATCCACCGCATGATCCGCAAGGTCATGGACGGCTACCCCGGCACCATGGCCGTCGGCGAGATCTGGGTGAAGGACGACGAGCGGTTCGCCGCCTACGTCCGCCCCGACGAGCTGCACCTGGGCTTCAACTTCCGCCTGGTCGAGGCCGACTTCGACGCCGACGCGGTCCGTTCGGCGATCGAGCACTCGCTGGGCGCCGTGGCCCTGACCGGCTCGCCCGCCACCTGGACGTTGTCCAACCACGACGTCGTGCGGCACGTGACGCGCTACGGCGGCGGCGCGCTGGGCGAGCAGCGGGCCCGCGCGATGACGCTGGTCGAACTGGCGCTGCCGGGCGTGATCTACCTCTACAACGGCGAAGAGCTCGGCCTGCCGAACGTGGAGCTGCCGGACTGGGCCCTGCAGGACCCGACGTGGGAGCGCTCCGGCCACACCGAGCGCGGCCGCGACGGCTGCCGCGTGCCGATCCCGTGGGAGGGCACCACGCCGCCGTTCGGCTTCTCCTCGGCGGTCAACACCTGGCTCCCCCAGCCGAACGAGTGGGACCACCTCACCGCCGAAGCGCAGCTGGAGGACCCCGGTTCGATGCTGTCGCTGTACCGGGAGGCCTTGGAGCACCGCAAGACCAACGCCGCGTTCTCCGGCGACGAGCTGGAGTGGTACGGCGCCCCGGCGGGCTGCTTCGCGTTCAGGCGCAAGGGCGGTGGTCTGATCTGCGCGCTGAACACGTCCGGTGCGTCCGTGCCGCTTCCGCCCGGTCAGGTGCTGCTGTCGTCCGGCTCGATGGACGGCGACCAGCTGCCGCCCGACACCGCGGTCTGGTTGGTCTGAGCGGACTGTCAGACCGTCTGACCACGTTGGGTTCTCCCGATTCGGTGACCCTCGTGGCCTGGGGCGGGCGTGTCCGACGCGTCCGCCCTGCAGGTCCTGCTGACGATCTCGGCGTGGATTCCTGGACCGGCCGGCGCCGGCAAAGCCCACGGCTCCGAACCCGAAACTGTCAGACCCTCTGAGTACGTTGAAACGCAGGGGTTCCCAGCACGGGGGTACCCCTGCGTCAGCGTGCGCGTCAGGCTCGCAGCTTGGCCTCGACCGCCAGCAAGGCACCGAAGACGGCGACGAGCGCGGCGACCTGAGCGATGGCGAGCCACAGCCCGATGGGCACCGTCGCCAGCGCGGCGAGCAGAGCGATGATCCGCCACGTGTTGGTGCCGATCTTCAGCTGCGCGCGGAAGTAGATCTCACCCAGCAGGAAGATCGCCGCGCCGCCGCCCAGCGCCAGCGCTCCGCTGAGGTGCAGGTGCTCGGTGGCGTGCCCGATCGTCTTCTTCACGCCGACCGCCACGACCACGATGCCGAGCAGGATCGGCGCGTGCGCCCAGCCGAACGCGGACAGGGCGGCCTTCGCTCGTTGGGCGGGCGTCATGCTCTGGAGGCTGTGCTCCGCGCGCACGTCCTGCTCGTGGCCGAAGTAGCACCACCACAGCTGGTAGACGAGCGTCAGACCGAGCAACGAGGCGATGACGAGCTGCAGGTTGAGCGGCAGACCCGCCGCGCCGATGCCGATCGCGATGACCGACTCGCCGAGCGCCACGATGACCACCAGACCGTGCCGTTCCACGAAGTGCGCCGGCCTGATCCGGAACTCCCCGTGCCGCCGGTTCAGGTACGGCGCCGTGACCATGATCACCACGGCCGCGACCCACGCCACCGCTCGCCACGTGCTGGGCAGGAAGCCGCCGGCGAGGATGAGGACCGCCGACCCGATGTTGAACGGCGCCTGCGCGGCCATCGCCTTCGCCGAGCCGGGTCCGCCCGCCGAGATGTACAGGCCGGAGTGCACCAGGTTCACGATCAGGTAGCCGAGACCGAACGCGACCCCGGCGCTGCCGAAGGCGTTGGGGATCGCCAGCGCGATGACCAGGAACCCGCCCATGCCGGCCATGATCAGCAGCCGCCGGGAGGTCGTGTTCGGCGGCACCGTGTTGGTGAGCCAGAGGTACCCGAGGTAGATCCAGAGGATCACGGACAGCATGATCACGACCCTGGCGAACCCCAGCGGCGAGGTGTCGGCGGCCAGCGTGCTGGTCAGCTGCGTGATCGTGAAGACGAAGACCAGGTCGAAGAAGAGCTCCAGCGTCGAGACCCGGTACTCGGGTTCGGCTGTCTCCCCGACGACTGTCTCGGAGGTTTCGGCGGACACGCGCGACATCGTGCCACGCGCATCCGCTTGCGGCGCAGCGAATTCGCCAAAGGAGAACCTTCAGTTAACTGGAGGTCACACGAGCAGCGGGAGCATCGAGTGCCGGCGCCGGACCACCGCGCCAAACTTGGCGTCGATCCGCAGCCACGAGTCGGTCGCGGTCACCCGCACCTCGCCGTCCTCGCCGAGGAAACCCATGCCCGACAACGCGAACAGGCACCGCAGCGGGATCTTCACGTCCAACCCGGACCCGCTGACGGTGAGCACCGTCTGGTCGAGCAACGAGGCGGGCGGCGTGCCGTGCGGGCCGGTGTTCTCCCGCGCCACGGCGACACCTTCGTCCGCGAGCTTCGCCACGACCTCGACGGGCAGCCGGTCGACCAGCAGCCAGCCCTCCGCGGGCGGCAGGGCCGAACGCCACATCAGGTCCTTGGCGGGGCCGGGATCGATGCGCTCGTCCCGCATCACCGCGAGCCCGGTCAGCAGCTCCGAGCCCGACACCGTGACGTCGGCCGGATTCGCCTGTCCCGCAACGGTTCGCGTGGCGAGCGTGTCGAACGGCGTGGCGACCCACGCGTCCAGCAGCTCGGCGTTGCGGTTGCGCAGCCGCACCACGGACTGCCCGTCCAACCGCACCGCCCGCGCGGCGAACGCCCCGAGGTCGTCTCTCTCGGCCGCGTCGGCCAGCACCAGCTCAGGCACCATTACCCCCTGCCCGCCACCCGGCGAGAAAGTCGCGCTCGGCCTCGGTCAACCGACGTGGCCGCGCGGTCGTCACGTTGTAGGGCACCATCAGCGTCTCCGCCTTGGTCACCACCGGGCTACCCGCTCCCCTGCTGCTGCGCACCACGTAGTCCAGCGTGAACGACGCGGACTTCAGCTCGCGCACGGACATCTCGACGAGGATCTCCTCGCCGGTGAACACGATCGGCGCGAGGTAGTCGACGAACAGCTTCGCCACGACCATGCCCTCGGCCATCTCCTTCACGCCGTGGCGCGCGGCCTCGGTGAAGAGCAGCTCGATGCGGGCCTCTTCCAGCAATGTCACCGTGTTCGCGTGGTTGACGTGACCGAACGCATCCATGTCCGACCATCGCGGCCGCACACCAGTGACGAAGACACCCATGCAGGGACCCTACCGCCCGCGAACCTTCACGGGATCTCCACGCCAGCCGATTGAAAGTCGATATCCAGCTCTCGATACTCGATCTGTGTACCGCGCACTCGTGATCATTCTGCAGGCCCTGCTCGCCCTCGCGTTCTTCGCCGGGCTGTACGTGCAGGTGGTGGTGATCCCGACGGACGCGGCGAAGGCGGTCGCGTTCTTCCCGCCCTACGAGTCCGTACGGGTGCCTTTTGTGACGGCCGAGACCGTCTTGGTCGCGTGTGGTCAGGTCGTGACGCTGGCGTTGGGCGGCGTGCTGCACCGGGCGGGCAAGGGCACGCTGTTCACGTCCGGTGCGCTCCGGTGGACGAACACCCTGGTCGGAGCTGTCGCCGCCGCGACCGCGGTGCTCGGCTGGGTGTGCGGCTATGTCTTGACCACCGACATTCCCACGCCCTTCGACGGCATGGAGCTCGTCGCCCTGTGGATGGCGACCGCTACCGGCACGCTCGTCGCGGCCGGTCTCGCATTGCTGCTCCTGATGGTGCGGTACTGGCACCGTCTCGCGATCGCCGAGCGTGCTGAGCTGGAGCAGGTCGTCTGACCTGCTCCAGCTCTTCCGCACTACCTGACCATGCTCCGCACCTGACGTGCGGCGACGGACAGGGTGGCCAGGTCCAGCTGGTGCACCCGGTTGATCTCCTCCAGCGCACCGCGCGAGCGAGCCAGGCGGGAGGCGTTGGCCTGCTCCCACTTGGTGATCTTCTCGCTCGCCGTGTCGCCCAGGTCGCTCGCCCTCAGCACGTCGAGGGTGATGGCCCGCAGCGACGAGTAGAAGTCGTCGCGGAGAGCCAGGCGGGCCAGGGCGTGCCAGCGGTTGCCGCGTTCCAGGCTCGTCACCGAATCCAGCATGTGGTCGATGTCGAGGTGGTCGGACAGCGCGAAGTACAGCTCGGCGGTCTCCCGGTGCGAACGCTCCGGGCCCATGCCACCGGCCGGGCCGATCTCGCGTTCGGCCAGCTCGGCGATCTCGGTGACGTCGAGCAGGCCGTACATGTAGAGCAGCGCCGCGACCTTGCGGGCCAGCTCCGCCGGGACGCCCTGTTCGACGTACCGGTCCGCCTTGCCGGCGACCACGTCGTACTCCTTGCCCTGCAACAGGTCCAGAGCGGAGGGGCTGAGCTCCTCGACCACCTTGCGGAAGCGGTTGATCGTCGAGCCCACCGCGATCGGCTGCGGCCGGTTCGACAGCAGCCAGCGGGACGCGCGGTCGAGCAGCCGCCGGGTCTCCAGGACCATGCTGTCCTGGACCTCCGTCGCCACCGCGTTGTCCAGCGCCTGGATCTCCCGCCAGATCGCCGGCAGGTCGAAGACCTCGGTGACCACGGCGTAGGCGCGGACCGCGTCGGTCGCCGACGCGCTCATCTCCTCGGCCAGGCGGAACGCGTAGGACACGCCACCGCCGTCGACGACCTCGTTGACGACCACCGTGGTGATGATCTGCTTCGCCAGCGGGTGGTTCGGGATGGCGGCGCCGAAACGTTCGCGCAGCAGCGTCGGGAAGTAGTCCGGCAGCTTGTTCTTGAACGTGTCGATCGTCGGGATGTCGCTCGCGAGCAGCTCTTCCTTCAACGTGAGCTTGGTGAACGCGAGCAGCGTGGCGAGCTCCGGCGAGGTGAGGCCCTGGCCGGCCTTCTCCAGCGCCTTGAACTCCGCGGCGCTCGGCAGCGCCTCCAGCTGACGGTCGAGCGCGCCGCGCTCCTCGAGGTCCGCGACCAGACGCGCGTGCACCGAGAGCATCGGGGCGGCGTGCGCCCGGCTGACGCCGAGAACGTTGTTCTGCGAGTAGTTGTCGGCCAGCACGAGCTCGCCGACCTCGTCGGTCATCTCGGCGAGGACCTCGTTGCGCTGCTGCTGCTCCACCGAGCCCTCCCGGACCAGGTGGTCCAGCAGGATCTTGATGTTGACCTCGTGGTCGGAGCAGTCGACACCGGCGGAGTTGTCGAGCGCGTCGGTGTTGACCTTGCCGCCGGTGCGCGCGAACTCGATGCGGCCGCGCTGGGTGAGACCCAGGTTGCCGCCCTCACCGACGACCTTGACCCGCAGGTCGGCGCCGTTGACGCGGATCGCGTCGTTGGCCTTGTCGCCGACGTCGGCGTGCGACTCGGTCGACGCCTTGACGTAGGTGCCGATGCCACCGTTCCAGAGCAGGTCGACCGGCGCGAGCAGGACGGCCTTCTTCAGCTCCGGCGGCGACAGCTTCTGCACGCCCTCGGGCAGCCCCAGCGCGACGCGGGCCTGCTCGGAGATCGGGATCGACTTCGCCGTCAGCGGGAAGATGCCACCGCCCTCGCTGATCAGCGAGCGGTCGTAGTCGTCCCACGACGAGCGCGGCACGTTGAACAGCCGCACGCGCTCGGCGAACGAGCTCGCCGCGACCGGGTTCGGGTCGATGAAGATGTGCCGGTGGTCGAACGCGGCCACGAGCCGGATGTGCTCGGACAGCATCATGCCGTTGCCGAACACGTCACCGGACATGTCGCCGATGCCGACGACCGTGAACTCCTCGGTCTGCGTGTCCAGGCCGAGCTCGCGGAACGACCGCTTCACGCTCTCCCACGCGCCCTTGGCCGTGATGCCCATGGCCTTGTGGTCGTAGCCGATCGAGCCACCGGAGGCGAACGCGTCGCCCAGCCAGAAGCCGTAGCTCTGGCTCACTCCGTTCGCGATGTCGGAGAACGTCGCGGTGCCCTTGTCCGCGGCCACGACCAGGTACGTGTCGTCGCCGTCGTAGCGCACGACCTGCGGCGCGGGCACGACCTCGTTGTTGATCAGGTTGTCGGTGAGGTCGAGCAGGCCCGAGATGAACATCTTGTAGCAGGCGATGCCCTCGGACATGAAGTTCTCGCGGTCGATGCCGGGGTCGCCGGTCGCCGGGACCGGGCGCTTGACGACGAAGCCGCCCTTGGCGCCGACCGGCACGATCACGGCGTTCTTGACCGCCTGCGCCTTGACCAGGCCGAGGATCTCCGTGCGGAAGTCCTCGCGGCGGTCCGACCAGCGCAGACCACCGCGCGCGACCGAGCCGAACCGCAGGTGCACGCCCTCGACGCGCGGCGAGTACACGAAGATCTCGAACTTCGGCCGCGGCAGCGGGAGGTCCGGGATCGCCTGCGGGTCGAGCTTGACCGACAGGTACGGCCGCGCGTTGCCGTCCGCGTCGCGGAAGAAGTAGTTCGTCCGCAGCGTGGCGTTGATCAGCGTGAGCAGGCTGCGCAGGATCCGGTCCGCGTCGAGGCTCGTCACGTCGTCGATCAGCTTGCCGATCTCGGTGACCATCGTCTCGGTGCGGTCGGCGCGCGTGTGCTCGTCGAGCCGCGGGTCGAACCGGGCCTCGAACAACGCGACCAGCGCGATCGCCACGCTCGTGTGGCCGAGCACCGCGTCCTCGATGTAGTCCTGCGAGTACGGCGTGCCCGCCTGCCGCAGGTACTTCGCGTACGCGCGCAGCATCGCGGCCTGCTGCCAGGTGAGCCCGGCCTGCAGCACCAGCGAGTTGAAGCGGTCGACCTCGGCCTCACCGCGCCACACGGCGGCGAACGCGTCCTGGAACCGCACCCGCACGTTCTCGAGGTCGGACTCCGACAGCTGTTCGAGCGACTTCTGGTCGATGCGCAGGCCGAAGTCGTAGATCCAGCACTGCACGCCGTCTTCGCGCGCGATCTCGTACGGCCGCTCGTCGACCACGATCACGCCCATGCGCTGCAGCATCGGCAGCACGTCGGACAGCGTGATGCCGTCGCCGGTCACGAAGAGCTTGAACCGCCGCTCCCCCGCCTCGGCGTCCTCGGGCACGTAGAACACCATGTCGAGGTCGCCCTCGGCGAGCGCCTCGATGCGCCGGTAGTCCTCGAGGCCGATGCTCGCCGGGAAGTCCTCCTTGTAGGCCTCCGGGAAGACCGAGGCGAACCGCTGCCCCTGCTCGGTCGCCGACTCCGCACCCAGCTCGAAGCTGTCGCCGACGACGGCCTCGACCATGCGGTCGTCCCAGCTGCGGACGGCCTCGGCGAGCTTGGTCTGGATCGCGTTGGTGTCCGGCTCCAGCGTGCGCGCCGGATCCGTGTGCACCATGAAGTGCACGCGGGCCAGCGCGGACTCGCCGATCCGCGCGCTGTACTCGAGGTTCAGGCCGCCGAGCTCGGCGAGCAGCACCTCCTGCATCGCGAGGCGGCTCGTCGTCGTGTAGCGGTCGCGCGGCAGGTAGACCAGGCACGAGAAGAAGCGGCCGTACGGGTCACGCCGCAGGAACAGCCGCAGCCGCCGCCGTTCCGCGAGCGCGATGACGCCCGTGGTCGTCTGGTAGAGCGTGTCCGCGTCCACCGAGAACAGCTCGGTGCGCGGGTAGTTCTGGATCACCTCGAGCATCCGCTGCCCCGAGTAGGACTGCAGTGGGAAGCCGGCGCGGTGGATCACGTCGCGCACCCTGCGCTCGATCACCGGGATGTCGAGCACGTCCTCGTGCAACGCCGTGGTGCTGAAGATGCCGAGGAACCGGTGCTCACCGGAGACCTTGCCCTCGGAGTCGAACGTCTTCACGCCCACGTAGTAGGGGTAGACGCTGCGGTGCACGCTGCTCTGCGCACTCGCCTGCGTCAGCACGAGCAGCTCGGGGCTCAGCGCCTGCGCGCCGTTGTCCGGTCCGGCCGTGAGGCTGCGCGCGGCGAGGCTGTCCTGGCGCAGCACGCCGAGACCGCTCGCGAGCACGGCCCGCAGCGCCGGTTCGCCGTCCTCCTGCACCAGCTCGTACTGCCGGTAGCCCATGAAGGTGAAATGCCCGTCCGCGAGCCACTGGAGCAGCCTCGCGGCGTCCGTGGTGGCCTCGGAGGAGTCCTTCTCCAGCTGCTCGGCGAGCTGCGTCGCCGTGGTGACCATGCGGTCGGTGTCCTCGACGACCTCGCGGACGTCGGTCAGCACCGTCAGCAGCCGGGTCTCCAGCTCACGGGCCCGATCGGCGTCCGTGATGAGGTCGACCTCGATGTTCATCCACGACTCCGCCAACGCGTCGGCGGGCGGGTCGGCCGGGTCGGCGGTGGGCAGCACCTCGATGCGCTCACCGGTCACCGGATCACGGCGCACGACGACGATGGGGTGCACGACGCGCTGCACCTGCACGCCACCACGCGTGAGCTCGGAGGCGACCGAGTCCACGAGGTACGGCATGTCGTCCGTCACGACCTGGACCACGGTGACCGGACACTGCCACCCATCAGTGGCCCGTGTCGGATTGAGAATGCGCACGGCGGCACGTCCGGGAACGCGGCTCGCGGCAAGCTCGTAGTTCGACCGCACCGCTCCAACCAGGTCCACCGGGTCGTCGTCGTTGACTTCCTCGGCGGGCACGTGCCGGTAGAAGAGGCGGATCAGATCAGCGAGTTCGGGGGCATTGGCGGCGGCCCGTTCGATCAGCTCGTCACGGACCTGCTCAGGACTGGCCGGTCGACTTCCACCGTCCGCGGTCGGGGCCGCGGAGGCGTCGTCGATACGGGTCGGGGCTCCAGTCGAGGTCATCTTCAGGCGACTCCACGCTATCCGGCACCTCTGTGTGCCGGGTCCGACCCCACCCTAGATGGGAAGGCGGCCGTCACCGGCAACGGGAGGGGCACTGACGGACCACTGAATCGAGGGCTGAATCGAGTCACATCATCAGTGGTTCCAAGGCATTCCGCATCGTGGACGCACCCGGTGGCCCCGAGGGCCACCAGGCCTGTCCTGCGGCACATCCGATCATGGGCCCGGCCACCGCCGAACCGGGAAAGCGGCACGCTCGCACGTGCCGGACCTCACACTCCGGGCAAGGTCCAACCGGGAGGGCCGTCCCCCGTAACGGGACGGATGGGCCCGGTCGTCTCACTGTCCGACACGCCGACCGGAACGATCGGGCCGGTCTTCTCCTCCGGCGCCTCCGGACCCGCCGCGGACGGCTGTTCCGGAAGTAAGTAGGAGTCCGCCGGCCGCGCGAACTCCGGCGGCTCGCCTGCCCGAAAGAGGGAATCAGCTCCAGGTTCTGATCCGGGGTTGAAGAGCGAGTCCGTGCTTTCCGGGGCTTCGGCGTTCTGGTCCCGCGGGCCGGACCACTCCGGGGCGGCCAGGTCGGCGGCCTCGAACTGCTGCTCGTCCGAGCGGCGCCCGGTCTCGTAGGCGACGAGCGCTTCCGCGAGCAGGTCAGCGAGGCTCAGATCGCTCGGCTTGCGCCTGCTGCTCGGACGACCTGCCCGTGCGCCGGACTCGTCCTTGGTCTCGGCGGGTTGGTGCTCGGCTGCCTCGGTGGCACCGAGCTGGGCCGAGCCGTGGGGTGGGGTCTGCTCGGACTCCGCGGCGAAGAAGTCGTACTGCGGCGTCGAACCGGGCTGGGCCGGAACCGCCGAGTCCGGTTCGGCGGATGCTGCAGCGCCGAAGCCGGCACCGGCGGACATGTCCTCGCTGGAGCCGGCGTCCGCGCCTGAGTCGGAGAACATGTCCGAACCGAATTCGACGACGCCGCCGGAGTCGGACGGCCTGCCCGAGCCGAAGCCTCCACCCGCGCTGGAGTCCGCGGGTGCAGCGGCAGCGGTGGTCGTCGCCGGGCCCAGTCCGGTGTCCGCGGCCGGGTCCGCCGGCTGTGACGAGGTGCCCAGGCCTGACGGTTCGGCGTAGTCGGGCCGGGTGGCCGGGTCGGTCGTCGGGCCGGTCGACATCCTCACGATCGGGTCGACGTCGAAGTCCGGCCCGATCTCGAAGTTGGCCCATCCCGCCGGATCCGGCCGGTTTTCCTCGTCGGCCGGGCTGGTGGCGGGCCGGCCGTATCCGGTGTCGCTCGCCGGATCGACTGGCGCCGACGGGTCGGGCTGGGTGCCGAAACCCGTCTGGATGCCGAAGTTCGGTTGCGTGCCGAAAGTCGGCTGAGTCCCGAAGCTCATCTGAGCGCCGAAGGTCGGTTGCGTGCCGAAGCTCGCCTGGGTGCCGAACCCCTGCTGCGTTCCCGGACCGGCTGGGCCGCCGAAGCCTGGCTGGTCCTGGGACGGGGTCACGCGGACCGGGGTGGTCGGGACGTTCGAGGTGTCGTCCTCCGGTTCCACGTCCGCACGGCTCAGGAACGTGCTCGACAGCAGGTCCGGCTCTGGCGGCTGCGGGATCTCGTGAGGGGTGGGCACTGACGGGATCGGGTCCGGGACGGGCGGGAACGGCCGCTGCTCCGGGTCCGGTTCGGAGTTCGGGTCCGGGTGCTCCGCCGGGGTGGGGGGCGTTGGGATCGACGCCGTCGACCACCGGGAGGCGTTGAAGTCGACGCTGCTGTAGTCGCCGTCCGGGAGCTTGCGCTCGTCGGGGTCGGCGGGGGCCGCCGGGAAGCCCGCAGCCGGGGTGTACAGCGGGTAGGCCGGGGCCGGGTCGTCCAGGTGCGGGCCGAAGTCCGGGGCCGCCGGGGCGCGGTTGAACGCCGCGGACAGGCCTGGGCGGGCCGCGCGGTCGCCGGTGTTCGGGTCGGCGAAGTAGTTCGGGGCGTCCTGGTCTGCGCCGCCGTAGTAGCTCTGGGACGCCGTGGACTGCGAAGTGTCGTCCTGGCGCAGGCGGGACGGCGGCTCCACCCGCCACGACGAGGAGTCCGCGGGACCTTCGGCGTCCGGCGCTCGGCGGCGGCCGCCCGCGCGCAGGCCCTGGGCCTTGAGCATGTCCAGCACGCTCTCCGGCTGGGATCTCGACGCCTCTTCGCGGGCGGACCCTTCACCGGCGGACGCACGGGCTGCGGACTCGCGCTCGGCGGCTTCACGTTCAGCGGCCTGGCGCGCGGCTTCCTCGCGCGCGGCCTCTTCTCGGGCGGCAGCCTCACGGGCGGCGGCCTGGCGGGCAGCCTCCTCACGGGCGAAAGCTTGGCGGGCGGCCTCCTCGCGGGCCGCCGCTTCCCGGCGCGCTGCTTCTTCTCGGGCAGCGGCTTGGCGGGCGGCCTCGGCGGCGTCGCGTTCTGCCTGGGCGCGTTGTTCTGCGCGGGCCTGACGTTCCGCCTCGATCTGGCGGCGGGCCTCGCGCTGCAGCTCCATGAGCTGCTGTTCGACCTTGCGCTTGCGTTCCTGGTCCGGGGTGAGCTGCGGCTCGGGGGCGGCCGATGATTCGGCGACGGTGGTGGGCTGGTCCTCGTCGATCTCGCCCGCGGCCACTCGGGCCGCGCGGCGGCGGCCGCTGACCATGGCGCCTGCGGAGGCGATCAGGCCGGAGGCCGGGACGGTGCGGTCGGAAGACGGCTGGGGTGCGGGTGGGGGTTCCAAGGGCTCCGGGGTTTTGTCGTCGGGCTCGCCGAACGGCTGGACCATGCGCCAGCGATCGGCGGCATGTTGGCGTGCCGCGGACAGTCCCTCCACGGTCATGTCTTCGGCAGCTCGGCGCACGCGCTTGACCTTCAGGCCGTCGCCCTTGCGGACCTGGACCGGGCGCCACTGGCGCAGTTGTTGCTTCAGGGCGGCGGACAGGACGCCGTCGGTCACCACCTGCATGCCCTCGACGGGGCGGAGCAGGCTCGCCAGCTGCTGGTGCAGATCGGCGGGCTGGCGGTGGACGCCGGAGAACTCGGCGGCGAGGCGGGCGCGCACCGCGTAGACGGCGCGGGCCCTGCGGCGTTCGGCGGCGTGGGCGGAGCGCAGGTTCGTCAGTGCGTCGGCCAGCTCGCCGGACACCTCGTGCACGTGCGCGAGCGCGAGCAGGCTTTCCGCGAGAAGGGTGTCGAGCTGATGGCGTTCGGCGCTGGCCGCGGCGTCGCGCAGCATTTCGCGGGCGAGCGCGACGCGGCCTGCGGGGAGGTGCACGCGCGTCGCGAGAGCGAGACGCAGCCAGCCCGAGGTGGAGGCGGACGGAGCGCGCACCGGGCGGTCGAGCAGCGGGGTGCCGACCTCGCTCGCGTCGAGGAGGCGGTTGGCGTCCATGAGCGACAGCACCAGCTCCAGCGTGAGCCGGCCGACGCCCTGGCCGCTGTCCGCCGACGGGTCGGCGAACCTGCCGAGCAGGTCGAGACCTTCCCTGGCGGCACCGATGGCGGCCGCGATGTCGCCCCAGCGACGGTGCTGGGCTGCCTGCACCGCGCGGATCAGGCCGCGCAGCAGCAGGCGGGTGTCCTCGTCGAGCGTCGTGTCGGCGACGTAGAGCTGGTCCGCCTCGGCGAGCGCCCTGGTGGGCTCGTCGCCGCGGCCGACCGTGACCAGGCATTCGCTGGCCTGCACCAGAGCGGAAGCCCGCAGCTCCGCGGGCACGTCCGACGCTTCCAGCACGGGCGTCACCGCGGCGAAGCCCGTCAGCGGTGCGCCTACAGACCGCGCGCACGCCGCGAGTTCCACCCGCAGCAGCCACGCGGTCTCGTGCTCACCGGCGGCCTCGGCCGCCTTCAGCGCGTCGATCGCCCGGTCGGCGATGCGGACGCCGCGGCCCACGCGGTTGCCCGCGAAGACCACCAACGACTCGGCGCGGAGCCGGTCGGCCTCGTCGTGCCGGGCGGAGGCGAGCGCAAGTGCGCGCTCACCCAGCACCAGAGCGAGCTCCGGTGCCCGCCAACGCAGCCGCCAGGCGGGCACGACCAGCGTGCTCACCTCGACGTCCGCCTGCGTCTCGCCCCTCGCCGCCACGACGTCGCCGTTGCCCTCTCAGTCCCGTGTCAGCTTGCGATACGTGACACGGTGCGGACGGGCCGCTTCGGCACCCAGACGCTCGATCTTGTTCTTTTCGTAACCTTCGAAGTTGCCCTCGAACCAGTACCACTGCGACGGGTTCTCGTCCGTGCCCTCCCACGCGAGGATGTGCGTGGCGACGCGGTCGAGGAACCACCGGTCGTGGGAGATCACGACGGCACAGCCGGGGAACTGCTCAAGAGCGTTCTCCAGCGAGCCCAGGGTCTCGACGTCGAGGTCGTTCGTCGGCTCGTCCAGCAGGATCAGGTTTCCGCCCTGCTTGAGCGTGAGCGCGAGGTTCAGGCGGTTGCGCTCACCACCGGACAGCACGCCCGCGGGCTTCTGCTGGTCCGGGCCCTTGAAGCCGAACGCGCTGACGTACGCGCGCGACGGCATCTCGACGTTGCCGACGTGGATGTAGTCGAGTCCGCCGGACACGACCTCCCACACGTTCTTCTTCGGGTCGATGCCGCCGCGGTTCTGGTCGACGTACGACAGCAGCACCGTCTCGCCGACCTTCACGGTGCCGGCGTCGGGCTGCTCGAGGCCCACGATGGTCTTGAACAGGGTCGTCTTACCGACACCGTTCGGGCCGATGACACCCACGATGCCGTTGCGCGGCAAGGTGAACGACAGGCCGTCGATCAGCACCCGCTCGCCGAAGCCCTTCTTCAGCTTGTCGACCTCGACCACGACGTTGCCCAGACGCGGGCCCGGCGGGATCTGGATCTCCTCGAAGTCGAGCTTGCGGGTCTTCTCCGCCTCGGCCGCCATCTCCTCGTAGCGGTCGAGACGCGCCTTGGACTTGGCCTGGCGGGCCTTGGCGCCGGAGCGCACCCACTCCAGCTCGTCCTTGAGGCGCTTCTGCAGCTTCTGGTCCTTCTTGCCCTGCACCGCGAGGCGCTCGGCCTTCTTCTCCAGGTAGGTGGAGTAGTTGCCCTCGTAGGGGTGGGCCTTGCCGCGGTCGAGCTCGAGGATCCACTCGGCCAGGTTGTCGAGGAAGTACCGGTCGTGGGTCACGGCGAGCACGGCGCCGGGGTACTGCGCGAGGTGCTGCTCCAGCCACAGGACGCTCTCCGCGTCCAGGTGGTTGGTGGGCTCGTCGAGCAGCAGCAGGTCGGGCTTGCTCAGCAGCAGCTTGCACAGCGCGACACGGCGGCGCTCACCACCGGAGAGCTTGGTGACGTCGGCGTCCGGCGGCGGGCAGCGCAGCGCGTCCATCGCCTGCTCCAGCTGGGAGTCGAGGTCCCACGCGTTGGCGTGGTCGAGCTCCTCCTGGAGCTTGCCCATCTCCTCCATCAGCTCGTCGGAGTAGTCGGTCGCCATCAGCTCGGCGATCTCGTTGAAGCGGTCGAGCTTCACCTTGATCTCGCCCAGGCCCTCCTGGACGTTGCCGAGGACGGTCTTCTCCTCGTTGAGCGGCGGTTCCTGCTGGAGGATGCCCACGGTGTAACCGGGGGACAGGTAGGCCTCACCGTTGCCAGGTGTGTCCAGCCCCGCCATGATCTTGAGCACGCTCGACTTGCCGGCGCCGTTGGGACCGACCACACCGATCTTCGCGCCGGGGTAGAACATGATCGTGACGTCATCGAGGATGACCTTGTCACCGTGCGCCTTGCGCACCTTTTTCATGGTGTAGATGAACTCGGCCATGGCGGCGATCGTAGAGCGGTGCTCAGAGGCTCCTGACCTCGGTCGCCGACAAGCGCGCGTTCACCCCCGGAACGAGCGTCACGCGGCTCGGTGACCAGCCCGTTCCATTCGAACGTGAACGACCCTCGGCGATCGGTCCTCAGCGGCCCCGACCTACGAGCTTCCCTCCTTCGTGGATCGCAGTGCGTACATCTTCACCGGCCGCGCTGCCGGATCGGGTGGGTTCGGGAACTCCCGGTGTTCGTTTGCCCCGAACGGCGCAGGAACGAACTAGAACGGGACGGCTTCCTCGGCGAGATCTTCCCCGACCCGCGGTTCAACGACCGGAGCCGAGCCCAGTGACTGCACCCGGCTCAGATCCAGCCCGACGTGCAGCGCGTCGAGGCTGACCGATGATCGTTTGACGTTGTCCTGCTCGTAATAACGCATGCGCAGCTTGCCCTGGACGATCACGGGATCACCCTTGGACAGCGTGGTCTTCACGCTGTCGGCGAGCTTGCGCCAGCACGAGACGCCGAGCCACACCGACTCGCCGTCCTCCCAGTCGCCCATCGACGTGTTGTAGCGGCGCTCGGTCGACACGACGCGGAAGTACGCGTTCGACTTGCCGTCCTCGCCGTGCTTGTACGTGACGTCGCTCGTGACAGTGCCAACAACGGTGATCACGGTGGAATTCCAGGACATCGGTTCGCCTCCAGGGGTGCGGGGTGCCGGTCCAGGTTGCTCCGGGGAGCGGGTCGGGCGGGCGGGGTGGACGGGGATCTGTGGATTACTCGCGGGTTGTGGACAGGTCGCGATCTTGAGGCGCCTCGAACCGCGAAATTGTCGGGCCTGTGTGCTAGGGCGGCGCTCGAACCAGACGAATGAGTGAGCGCCCACTCATTGACATGAGTGAGGACTCACTCATACAGTGGCGGACGTGTCAGAGGAACCACGCCGCCGCCGCGCCCCCGCGATGAGCCCGGAGGATCGCCGTGAAGCGATCGTCCAGGCCACGCTGCCGCTCGTCGTGAAGGCCGGCGCGAACGTCACCACCAGCCAGATCGCCACCGCG
This sequence comes from Lentzea sp. NPDC004789, assembly GCF_053601075.1. Classification (NCBI taxonomy): domain Bacteria; kingdom Bacillati; phylum Actinomycetota; class Actinomycetes; order Pseudonocardiales; family Pseudonocardiaceae; genus Lentzea; species Lentzea sp. NPDC004789. The sequence continues at coordinate 98,396 of NZ_JBSGBE010000025.1, forward strand.
GCCGGCATCGCGGAAGGCACGGTGTTCCGCGTCTTCAAGGACAAGGCCGAGCTGCTCGACGCGGTGATCCAGCGCGCACTGCTCTCCGACGACGAAGTCGCCGCCATCAGCGCGATCCCGGCAGATCTGCCGTTGGAGGAACGTCTGGTGGCGGCGGTCGAGTCGGTGCTCGGCTACCTCGACCGCATGTGGGGCGTCATGGGCGCCCTGCGGGAGTCCGGCTGGCAGCCCAGCCAGGACGACCACGAGAAGCACAAGGGCCCGCCCGTCGGCATGCAGCGGATCTCCAACGCCGTCGCGGGGATCTTCGGGGACGCCGAGATGCGCACGACCGCCGAGCACGCCGCCCGTCTGCTGCTCGGTTTCGTCTTCACCAACCGCCTGCAGGGCAGGGGTTTCGGCGACACGACCGTCGAAGCGCCGCAGCTCGTCGAGCTGTTCCTGCACGGCGCACTCAAATCAGGGGGAGCAGATGTCTGAGCTCATGATCGAAGCCACCGAGGTGAGCAAGAGGTTCGGTGACGTGCACGCCCTCGACGGCGTCAGCGTCACCGCGAAGAAGGGCTCCGTGCTCGGTCTGCTGGGCCACAACGGCGCCGGCAAGACCACGCTCGTCAACATCCTCACCACGATGCTGCCGCCCTCCGGCGGCAGCGCGCGGGTCGCCGGGTTCGACGTCGTGAAGCAGAGCCACGAGGTCCGCAGCCGAATCGGCCTGACCGGCCAGTTCGCCGCCGTGGACGAGCAGCTCAGCGGCCACGACAACCTCGTGCTGATCGCCCGCCTGCTCGGCGCCAGCCGCAAGCAGGCCCACCAGCGCGCGGACGACCTGCTGGAGCAGTTCGACCTCACCGACGCCGCCAAGCGCAACGCCAGGACCTACTCCGGCGGCATGCGGCGCCGGCTCGACCTCGCCGCCAGCCTGGTCGGCAGCCCGGAGGTGCTGTTCCTGGACGAGCCGACCACCGGCCTCGACCCGGCCAGCCGCCTGGCGATGTGGGAGATCGTCGAGAAGCTCGTCGCGGACGGCACCACCGTGCTGCTCACGACGCAGTACCTGGACGAGGCCGACCGGCTCGCCGACACGATCACCGTGCTGTCCCACGGCAAGGTCGTCGCGTCCGGCACCTCGGCCGAGCTCAAGGCGCAGGTCGGCCAGCGCACGGTGACCGTCACGCTCGACTCGGCGTCCGATGTGGACACGGCGCTGAAGGCCATCAACGCGGTGGGACTCCACCCCGTCGCCGAGGGCCTCACGCTCACCACGCCCGTGAGCGCGTCACGCGACCTCGCGACCGTCGTGCGCGCGTTGGACGACAACGGCTTGGAGGCGCACGAAATCGGCCTCGCCGAGCCCACCTTGGACGACGTCTACCTCACTCTCGCCGCGAACTAGGGGGAACCATGGCGACCTTGACCTGGCACGGCAGCAGCTACCCGACACAGGTGCTCGTGCTGACCGGCCGTTCACTCAGAGCGTTGTTGCGCACGCCCGCACTCGTCTTCTTCAGCGTGCTGCAGCCGCTGATCATGCTGACGCTGTTCAGCCAGATCTTCAGCAGCATCACGTCGACGGCGAACTTCCCGCCGGGCATGACCTACATCAACTTCCTGCTGCCCGCGATCCTCGTGAACACCGCGATGCAGTCCTCTCTCGCGTCCGGCATCGGACTGGTGCAGGACATGTCGAACGGTGTGCTCGCACGGTTCCGTTCACTGCCCATCCGCCCGAGCACGGTTCTGCTGGCGCGCAACCTCTCCGACGCCGTGCGGACCGCGTTCCAGCTCCTGCTGATGATCACGTTCGGCGTGCTGGTGTTCGGGTTCCGGCCCGACGGCGGCATGCTCGGCACCCTCGCCGCGCTCGGCCTCGCACTGGTCGTCGGATGGGCGCTGAGCTGGGTGTTCATCGCGATCGCCGCCTGGGTGCGCAAGGCGGAGCTGATGCAGACCGTCGGCTTCCTGGCGATGTTCCCGCTGATGTTCGCGTCCAGCGCGTTCGTGCCGGTGGGCGGCCTGCCCGGCTGGCTGCAGGCGGTCGCGAAGGTCAACCCGCTGACCTACGCGGTCGACGCCGCCCGCAGCCTGGCGCTCGCCCACCCGGTCACCGGTGTGGTCGGCGCGCTGGTCACGAGCGGCGCGATCGCGGCCGTCGGCGCGTTCATGGCGATCCGCGGGTTCCGCCGGCCGCTGTCGATCTAGTCCTTTCCGGCCATCTTCCGGAGCATCGCGTTGTAGGCCTCGAGGTCGGCGTCGCCATCGGCGTCGGCCTTGCGGTCCAACCGCTTCGCCTCACGGGTGTCCTGCCGCGCCCACTGCGCGAGCAGGGCCACCATCACCACCAGCAACGGAAGCTCCCCCGCCGCCCACGCGATGCCGCCGCCGAGTCGCTGGTCCTCCAACAGGTTCTGCACCCACGGCAACGCGAGCCCGCGGTAGAACTGCTCGCCGATGACGGTCTGCGAACTCATCAGCACGACGCCGAAGAACGCGTGGAACGGGATCGACGCGAACAAGAGCCCCAACCGGCCGAGCGGCGGCAGCTTGTTCGGTGCGGGGTCCACACCGATCACGGGCCAGTAGAAGACGTACCCGGCAAGGATGAAGTGGGCGTTCATCGCGAGATGCGCCCAGTGGAACGGCAACGCGGCTTCGAACAGCCCCGAGAAGTACAGGGCGTAGAACGAACCGACGAACAACGCCAGCGCCACAAAGGGGTTCGTCAGCACACGCGCGACCGGTGAGTGCACGAACGCCAGCACCCACTCTCGTGGCCCCGGCACCTCTTTGTTGACCGGCAACGCGCGCAACGCCAGCGTGACCGGTCCACCAAGGACGAACAGGATCGGCGTCAGCATGGACAGCACCATGTGCGCTTCCATGTGGACGCTGAACATCGCCGGCGAGTACCGGCCCATGCCCGACGACGTCGCGAAGAGCAGCGCGAAACAGCCGCACAGCCACGCGACGGTCCGGCCGACCGGCCAGGTGTCACCGCGCTTGACGAGCCTGCGCACACCGAGCACGTAGAACAGGGCGAGCGCCAGTGCGGCCGTGCCGTAGATCAGGTCGAACCGCCAGTCGAACAGGATGCGCGCCAGCGTCGGAGGCCCGTCGAGGTCGTAGCCGATGGCGATCTCCGTGCGGCTGGGCAGTTCGAGGGTGCCGCTCGGCGGAGGCGTGCGAGCCAGCGCCACCGCGAGCCCGATGGTGAACATCATCAGCAGGACTTCGAGGCCGGCGAGCTTGAGCAACGCCTGCGGCCTGCCGTCGGCGACGCCCTTCACGCCGCGTTCGCGCTGGAAGTAGCCGAACACGCCGAGCAGCAGCAGACAGGCCACCTTGCCGAGCGTCAGCCAGCCGTACGTCGAGGTGACGAGGTCGACCGGGGTGACGCGCACAAGCGCGTTCACCACACCCGAGACCGCCATGACGATCCAGCAGACCAGCGCCAACCTGGAGAACCGCGCGGCGGCGAGGGGCAGATGAGCACCGCCACGCCGGCCGTGCGCGAGCAACGCGATGAGGCCACCGACCCACAACACGGCGGCGATGAGGTGGAACAAGAGACTGTTCGTCGCCATGTCGTGCGAGCCGCCAGACGACGAGTGGCCGGTGACGGCGACCGGCACCAGCGCGAAAACCGCCAGGAACAGCAGGACCGTCGTCCAGCCCCACGTCAGCACCAGACGACAGCCCAGCGCGATCAGGGCCACGATGATCGCCGTCAGCAGCCACGCCTTCGACTGCTCCAGCAGCATCGTCGTCGCGATCATCTGGCTGAAGGTGAACGAGTTGACCGGCCGGTCGATCGCGGACGCCGTGGTGAACGGTACGGACAGCACGGCGCCAAGAAGCCACACGAGCGCGAACCACCCGGCAGTGCGCATCGCCGCGTAACCGTCGGCTGCGAGAGTGCCGGACTTCTGCGGTGGCACGAGGAACGCCGCCAGCAGCAACGAGCCGATGGTCACCACCGCGCCGGTCTCGGTCAGCACGCGCACGACCAGCAGCCCAGCCGGAGGATTGCCCGAGAGCGCGCTCAGCCCGACGGCGGCGAGTGCCGCCACCGCGAAGCCGATGACGACGAGGGGCACCAGTCCCGTTCTGGTGGAGCGTTCAATTGCCACGTCCAGGAGCCTACGACCCCCGGTGAACGCGCCGTGTGAGACGTTCGCGCCTCGCCATCCAGGACGCCGGGATGATCAGCGCGGTGACCAGCGCCACGAACCCGAGGGACACCACGAGAGAGCTCACGTGCGCCAGCCCGCCCACGATCGGCGGACCCGCGAGGAACCCCGTGTAGGCGATCGTCGTCACAAGGCCCAGCTCGCGCTCGCCACCGCTGCCGTCCGCACGTTTGCCGGTCTCGCTCGCGAGGTCCATGACCACGGGGAACGAGAACGCGAGCCCCAGCCCGGCCAGCCCGAACCCGAGGTAGCCGAACGCCGGCAACGGCACCACGACCGCGAGCGTCAGACCCGTTGCCGCGAGCCCACCACCCGCGGCGAGGAGGCGGTGCGGGCCGAGCGTGCGTTGAATCGGTTCCCCGAACCAGCGTGCCAGTGCCATCGCGACGGAGAAGCCCGCATAGGCGTATGCACCCGCCGCGTCACCCATGCCGCGCTCACGAACCATGAACAACGCCGACCAGTCCGCCGCCGCCCCTTCCGCAATGGCACTGCACAGTGCGACGCTCGCCAACAGCCAGAGGACCGGGCTCTTCAGCACATTGGTGCGTTCGGTGACCTCTTCCCTATGGCGCTCCCCTACTCCTCCGGGGACGTCCTTCGCGATGAATGCGGTGACGACGACACCAGCCAGTGCCGCCGTGAGGAAGTGGTGCATGGGCGTCCAGTGCGCCTGAGCGGCGGCAGCGCTGCCCAACGACCCGAAGAGGCCGCCGAAGCTGAAGCCGGCGTGGAACTGCGGCATCAACGGCCGTTGCAGATCGCGGACGACGACGACCGCGGCCATGTTCATCGACACGTCCATCGCGGCGACGCTCGCGCCCAGTGCGATGAGGATCAGCCCGAGCTGCACCGGTGACCGCGATAACGCGAGCACGGGCAAAAGGAGCGGACTGAGGAGGCTGCTCGCTATCAGCACCTTGCGCGACCCGTGAACAGCGCAGATCCGTGCTGCCAAGGGTGCCGTGAGGGCCAGGCCGACGCTGGCTCCGAGCAGTGCCAGGCCGAGACTGCCGGGTTCGGCGCCGACCTGCTCGGCGAGCGCGGGCACGCGAGCGGCCCAGGTGCCGAAGACGGCGCCGTTCAACAGGAAGACGACGAACGTGGCCAGCCGTGGGGACATGCATCCCAGCATGACTGAAGCGCTTCAGTAACGCCAGCGGTTTGGGTCCGATCTCTCGCCTACGATGCTGTTCGTGGACTCCGATCGCCGACGCAGGCCGACGCTGGACACCGTCGCCGCCGCGGTCGGGGTTTCCAGGGCCACGGTGTCGAACGCGTACAACCGACCAGACCAGCTGTCGTCGTCGTTGCGCGAACGCATCCTCGAGACGGCGCGCTCTCTGGGCTATGCGGGCCCAGACCCCGTTGCCCGCTCACTGGCCACACGCTCGTCAGCGGCCGTGGGCTTCATGCTGCCGCAGGGCCTGTCCGGCGCGTTCTCCGATCCGGCGCTGTCGATCGTGCTCGACGGCCTGGCCTCGACCGTGGACGGCCACGACCACAGCCTGGTCCTGATGCCCGGCGACGCCACCGGCGGTCCGCGCCCCTCGATCGTGGCACGCGCGCAAGCGGACGTGATGGTGGCCTACTCGCTGCCGGACTCCGCCCCGGCCCTGGACGCGGTCGCCGCCCGCGGACTGCCCCTGGTGGTGATCGACCAGCCGGTGCTGCCGGACTCGGCACGAGTGGAGGTGCAGGACCACCTCGGCGCGTCACAGGCCGCGTCACACCTGCTGAGCCTGGGCCACACCCGTTTCGGCGTGCTGATGTTCGCGCTGCGCCCGGACGGAGCATCCGGACCGGTTTCGCCTGAGCGCCGTTCGGACGTGCCGTTCCGCGTGAGCCGCGACCGGCTGGGCGGCTACCTCGACACTTTGGAAAAAGCCGGGGTGAAACCGGACAATGTTCCGGTGTGGGAGACCCGCGGCAGTGATCGCGAACTCGGACGTCTCGGCGCGCGGTGGCTCCTCACCCGCACGCCGCGCCCGAGCGCACTGCTGTGCGCGTCGGACCAACTGGCCTTCGGCTGCCTGCAGGCGGCCCGCGATCTGGGCCTGACCGTCCCCGGCGACATATCCGTCGTCGGCTTCGACGACGTCCCCGAAGCGGCCTACAGCGACCCGCCGTTGACTACTGTGCGTCAACCCCTGGCCGACAAGGGCCGCCGCGCGGGCGAACTGGCCCTGAAATTACTGGCCGGAGGCAGACCGCCCCGGCCCACCAGACTCGACGTCTCGCTCGTTCAGAGAGCCTCCACGGCCCCGCCGAAGTGATAAGCGTCACGTTTAGGGCGTTTTCGTCACCCGTTCGGACGTAGGGCGGAAACGGACGATCGACTCCGGACGATGTGTCCGGTGGGGGCTCCGGCGACCACACATCGTGGCTGCCTGGTCTCCTCAAGCCTCCGTAGCTCAGTGGAGAGAGCGAGGGACTTCTAATCCCGAGGTCGCAGGTTCGAATCCTGCCGGGGGCGCTCGAAGCAGGTCCCGCTGTGGAGATCATCCGCAGCGGGACCTTTCTGTTCCGAGGATCACGGGCGTGAACCCTGGCCGGCGTCGCAGCCGGTGCGGCGCGACTGCGTCACCTCCAGGCAGCACCGCACGAAGTCGGCCACCGCGTCACCGGCGTCCGGCGACCAGGCGACGCCCACCTCGCTCGGCCTCACGCCGGTCACCGGCACGTAGACGACGCCCGGCCGCCTGTACAGGCGCGAGGCGGAGGCCGGGACGAGTGCGATGCCGCGACCGTTGGCGATCGCGCTGAGGAACTCGTCGGGGCGTTCGGTGACGGCACCGACGTGCAGCTCGCGACCGTCCCTTTCGGACGGTGTCGGCCAGTGGTCGCACCACGTTCCCTTGAGCGACGGGGTTACGACGATCGGATCGTCCCACAGCTCCGGGAAGGCTATGCGGTCGCGTTCGGCCAGCGGGTGCGTGGACGGCAAGGCCGCGCAACGCGGTTCGTCGAACAGCGGCTGCACGCCGAAGGACTCCTCGCCCGGGAAAGGCAGGCGCAGCAAGGCGACCGGCACTTCGGCGCTCGCCAGGCCCGCGGTCGGGTCGGTCCACTGCGCCGGCCGCAGGTCGACCTGCCAGCCCGGCCGGCGTTTGCCGAACTCGGCGACGGCGGCTTGCGCGACCTCCGTGCCTGCCAGGAAACCGACGCGCAGCACGCGGGCGGCGCTTCTCGTGTCGCGCACGGCGGTGTCCCAGCCGGCGAGCACCGGTGGCACTCGTGCGGCCAGGGTGTGGCCGGCTTCGGTGAGCTTCATGCCGGTGTTGGACCTGGTGAAGAGTCGCACGCCCAGTTGCGATTCCAGATGTTTGAGCTGTTTTGTGAGCGACGGTTGTGACACGAAGAGCCGATGCGCCGCGCGTGTGAGGTTGCCTTCCTCGGCGATGGCGGCGAAGTACCGCAGCAGTCTCGTGTCCACGTCCATGTCGTCAGGTTATGGAGCCGGGTATTGGACGGGCATGAACTCCTGGATCACTCCGGAAGCGTGTAGCGGTACCGGGTTGGGGCCAGCTGGTCGTCGTCGGGACTCCAGTCGGACCACACGCGCAGCTGCCCGCCGGACAGCGCCCACTGGCCGACTCCTTCGTTCACCGCGCGGATCTGGTCCACCACAACGAGATCCGTGGGGTGGTTGCGGGCGTGGTACACCTCGTTGACGGTCAGTTCCACACCGGTCCGCCACGAGGTGCTGCCTTTCACCTCGACGTGACGTTCCGGTCCGATCCCCAGCACCCGCAGGTCGTACGGCTTGCCGAGCTCGTCGATTCGGGTCGCGCCTTGGTCGAAGTAGTGCTGCTTGGCCATGTCGACGGAGTAGCGCTCGATGGCCAGCTTCAGCGTCACGTCCTGCAGACGTCCGTGCGTCGAGGGTGCGCGGAGGTCGATGTTGGCGGGTTCGACGGCGCCGAGGTTGGCGAGGTCGGGGATCCTGCGCACCAGTTCCGCGGGGAACTTGGTCAGGTACGCCTGGGCCGCGCGCACCTCGTGTGAGCTGTAGAAGATGAACGGCAGGTACAGCGGGTCGCCGAAGCGCTCCTTGAGGTCCGCGAAGACCTCCTCCAGCAACGGCCGCAGCTCGGCGATTCGCGACCGGTCCAGCGGATGTTCGAGACGGTGAAGACCTCCGCACTGCATGCGCCAGCCACGGCCGATTGTCGGTACACCACGCGCACGGCCGCGTGTGCCGCGCGCTTGCCAGACGTAGTTGTCCTCCTCCGACAGCGGTCCGGTCACCTCGGACCAGCCGACCAGCGCCGGACGGCCGAGCAGCGTGCGGTGCCAGTGGAAGACGACGTCGCCCGGCCGCAGCTCGGTGACCAGCGAGTACGACCACTCCTCGATCCCCGCGCCGTTCCGCTGCGGCGCGTTGACATCGGTTCCCGGGTCAGGACGGTCGGTGATCTCCATCCAGTACCGCTCGGCCGGGTCGCCCGCCCACCACGCGTTGATCTTCACGACTGCATGGTGCCGTAGGTGCCGTGTTGCGCCAACGGCTTATGGCGGCGCCATGAGCGCATGACGGAGTTGGTGATCTACGAGTTCTACGGCGCCATCGCGTCCTGTTCCGCGTCACCGCCCGGGCGGATCTGAGGGGTGAAGCTCGCCACGAACGCCGCCATCTGCGGGCCGCCCGAGCGCAACGGTTCGGCCAGGCGTGGTTCTACGACTGCCTGGGCCAGGAACGCGGCCACGACGGGAGCTTCCGCGCTTGCGGAAGCCGTCGGGGCGTAAAGGCGTGTGGTCGCGATGGGCGTCAGTCCGCAGATGGTGGCCGTGGCCAGGAAGCGCACGCGGATGTGGCCGAACGTCGAGGTGCGCCGGGCTGATGCGGGCGACGCCGATCACGAGGCCGGGGAGTTCGACGCGGCGGTGACGTTGGGGGCGTTCAGCGCCATGACGGACGTGCCGGCGGCGACTGCGAATGCCGCGGAGGCGCTGAAACCGGGTGGGCGGCTGTTCGTGTTCGACGTGCGGCTGGCCAGGAAGACGCGAGGTTCCTGCGGGCGGCCTACCGCCGGATCGCGGGGTTCGACGGCGGTGGTCGTGGCCAGGAAGGTCACGGGTACGGCCACGGGTTCGGGGTGCACACCTTGCCGTCCGGTGGGATGACGGCGCCTTGGGGGGCGCCGTCGGTGATGCGGACGATCTCGTCGTTGGACACGCTGAACGTCTGCTGCATCATCACCGGGGCCGGGGCGCCCGCGGCGCCGCACGGGCGGTGGGACTGGCCGAAGGCGTGGCCCACCTCGTGGTTCACCATGTACTGCCGGTACGCGGTGAGGTCGGGCAGGTAGGCGACGGCGCCGCGGAACCAGCGGGCCGCGCTGAGGAAGACGAGGTTGCCGTTGCGGCACGAGACGTCGACCGGGATTTCGTAGCCGCAGACGGCACGTGCGGTTTGTTGTGAGGTCAGCCTGATGTGCAGCGACGCAGGGCCGTCCACGCGTTGTACGGCGCGCTCGCCCTTCGCGGTCCAGCCGTGCGGGTTTGCGAGTGTGGCGTCGACGAACGACGCGAAGGCCTGTTCGTCGACCGTGATGCCGTCTTCGACCTCGACGGCGTAAGTGCGCAACGGGCCGGTGCCGACGACCGGGCCCGAGCCGGGGACGACGTGAAAGCTGGCGGCCCCGGAGGTGGGGAACGGCGGGCCGTCGGGCAGGTCGGCGCTGGAGGTGTACACCCGCGGCGGAGGTGGCGGAGGCGGAGGGGCCACGGACGACGACGACACCACGACGGGCGACGAGGCCGCGGTCGGGGCGGCCGCCGGCTGGGACGTGGTGAGCAGCAGTGCGGTGAGTGCGGCGGACGCCAGAACCAGGTGCACCTTCATGACGGCAACGCTCGCCGGAACTGATGAAGAACCTGTTTACGTCCCGCTTGACTGTCGTGAAGGCCTGCATACTGCGGAACGTGTGTGCCCACATCCTCGTCGCCGAGGACAACGTTCACCAGGCGGAGCTCGTGCGCCGGTACCTCGAGCACGACGGGCATTCCGTGGTGGTCGTGCACGACGGGCGGGCGGCGATCGACGAGACACGGCGGCGGAATCCGGACCTGTTGGTGCTGGACGTGATGATGCCGCTGGTGGACGGCATCGACGTGATGCGGGCCATCAGGACCGAGTCGGACGTGCCGATCGTGCTGTTGACGGCGCGGTCCACGGAGGACGACGTGCTGCTCGGGTTCGACCTGGGCGCGGACGACTACATCACCAAACCGTTCCGGCCGCGGCAGATGGTGGCTCGGGTGCGGACGATCCTGCGCAGGACCGGGCGGGCGCGGGAGACGAACGCGACCGTGCTCAAGGTCGGTGACCTGGTCGTCGACCCCATCAGGCACGAGGTGCGGATCAACGACGAGCCGGTGAACCTCACACCGGCGGAGTTCCGGCTGCTGGCGCGGATGGCCGCGCAGCCGCAACGGGTGTTCACGCGCGAGCAGCTGCTGGAGGACGGGTTCATCACGGCGCGGACGGTCGACGTGCACATGATGAAGCTGCGCCGCAAGATCGAACGGGACCCGCGGCGGCCGGAACGGCTCCTCACCGTCTACGGCATCGGGTACAAGCTCGTATGAAAAGCCTGCTGGTCCGGTTCTTCCTGTTCTCCGTGGTGATCGCGGCCGGTTCGATCGCGCTCACCGCGTGGCTCGCGAGCCAGGCCACCACCGGTGCGATCCGGCAGGAGCAGGGCGAGGCGCTCGCGACCGACGCGCAGATCTACGACGAGCTGCTGAACCTCGCGGCGACGCACCGGACCTGGGCGGAGGCGAAGTCCGATGTGGATCGTTTGGCGCAGCGGTTCAACCGGCGCATCGCGCTGACGGACCGCGACAGCAACAAGCTGCTCGACACCGGCAACGCCGGCTCGCCGCCGCTTCCGGTCAACCCGAAGGTGTCCGTCGACCCGCTGAACGTCGACTCGTGGCTGAAGCCGGGTGCGGGCAAGATCGATCCGCGGGCGGTCGGACCGTTCCGGTTGACCGACGAGGAGCACCGGACGTTGCGCGGGTACGCGGACCAGCTGCTCCAGTGCAACGACAAGATCACCATCGTGGAGGCGGCCAACGGCAGGCCGCGGCTCGCGACCGACGAGCCGGGCAAGCTGTCGCTCTGGGAGAGCTGCGAGGTCGGCAACCTGCTCTACCAGCTGACGTTGACCGAGAAGACCGCGTACGCCGAGCTCTACCGGCTGTTCAGCGGGTGCGTGAGCCGGCTGCCCGAGAAGTACGCGGTCGCGCCGAGGGAGCGGGCGATCTCGCTCGACTGGGAGGTGCTGGCCGCCCAGTACCAGGACCCGCCGATCGTCGAGTGCATGGACAACGCCCGCCGGGAGCAACTCCGGCCGTGGGTGGCGCCCTACGCGTACGCGTTCATCACCGAACCGACCGGTGGCGAGCCGTTGTCGATCGACCTGTCCACGACCGGCGCGTACCGGATCACGCTGGTGGCGCTGGGAATTCTCGCGCTCGCCGGGTTCGCGTCCTGGCTCACCGCGACGCAGCTGGTGCGGCCGATCCGCGCGCTCACCGCCGCCACCAGGCGCACCGCGGAGGGTGACCGCACCGCGCGGGTGGACGGTGGCGCGGGCGAGATCGGGGAGCTGGCCAAGTCGTTCAACGCGATGTCCGAGAAGCTCGCCGACACCGAACGGCAGCGGCAGGCGATGGTCAGCGACGTCGCGCACGAGCTGCGCACGCCGTTGGGCAACATCACCGGCTGGCTGGAGGCGACCCAGGACGGGCTGGCCGAACCGGACCCGCACCTGATCGGCATGCTGCTGGAGGAATCCCTTCTGCTGCAACGACTCGTGGACGACCTGCACGACCTCGCCCAGGCCGACGCGGGCACCCTCAGGCTCCACCCCGAGCCGATCGCGCTCGACGACGTGGTGGACCAGGTCGTCAACGCGCAGCAGAACCGCGAGATCCTGTTGCGCGCCGAAACCGCGCCGGTCCACGCGACGGCGGACCCGGTGCGGCTGCGGCAGGCGCTCGGCAACCTCGTCGCCAACGCCGTGCGCTACACCCCGCCCGGCGGAGAGGTCGTCGTGAGGCTGTACGAGGACCGGGACAACGCGGTCCTCGAAGTGCGCGACACCGGCACCGGCATCGCACCGGAGGACCTGCCGCACGTGTTCGACCGGTTCTGGCGCGCGGACAAGTCCCGCAGCCGCACCACCGGCGGCAGCGGCCTCGGTCTCGCGATCACCCGCCACCTGGTCGAGGCGCACGGCGGCACGGTGTCGGTGACCAGCACGCTGAACGAGGGTTCGACGTTCCGGATCACCCTGCCGTTGTGACGCACGACACCGATGAGTCCCGCTCAGCACGGCGGTCTACCTCGCACCGAACCCCAGGAGGCAGCCATGATCACGCACTTCGTCCACCAGTCCGCGGACGGCTTCATCGAGGGCCCGAACGGCGAGTTCGACTGGCCGTTGATGGGCGAGGAGATGTCGGCGCACTCGCTGGAGCTCTCCGGCCAGGCCGACACGCTGCTGTACGGGCGCAAGGTCTGGGACATGATGTCGTTCTTCTGGCCCCAGGCCGAGCAGCTCGACCAGTCCGAGCACACGCTGCGGTACGCGCCGATCTGGCGGGAGTCGCCCAAGGCCGTGGTGTCGCGGACGCTCACCGAGGCCGGCTGGAACACCCGCGTGTTCAACGACCCCGCGGACCTGCCGGACGAGCGGATGATCCTGTTCGGCGGGTCGGCGCTGGCCGCGAGCCTGACCGAGCGGGACATGATCGACGAGTACCTGATCTTCGTCCACCCGGTCGTGCTCGGCGGCGGCAAGCCTGTTTTCGCGCAGCCCAAGCGCTTCGACCTCAAGCTCGCCGAGTCGAAGGTGTTCGACGGCAGGGTCGTCATGCTCAGGTACCAGCGTTGATTCAAAGACCGGCGCTGACCAGGTCCATGTTGATCATTCCGGCCGCCTGGGCGCCCTGCGCGGCGGCGACGATCACGATGGCCGCGGGGTCCGTGACGTTGCCCGCCGCGTAAGCGCCCGGCACGCTGGTGCGGCCTTTGGCGTCCGTGCGCACGAACGGACCGAAGGGCGTTTCCTCCGTCTCGGCCCCCAGCGAGAGCAGGAACTCGTCGCGCGGCCTCACCGCCGCCGAGTACACGAGCGCGTCGGCGGGCACTCGTTCACCGCCGGAGATGACCGCGACCAGCCGGTCGTCCCGCACCTCGATGCCGTCCACCGACGGAACGTGCGTGACGTCGGCGGACCACTGCCGGACCAGCGCGACCTTCATCTCCTCGCCGAACACGACGAGCTTCTGGTCGCGGACCTCGTAGCCGTGGCAGTACGGGCAGCTGAAGACGTCACGGCCCCAGCGTTCGCGCAGGAAGTCCGGCACCTCGTCGACGAGGCCGGTCGCGACCAGCAGGCGCTTGCCCGTGACGACGCGGCCGGAGAGCTCGACCGCGAACCCGCCGTCGGTCTTCGTGACGCCGCGGACGGTGTCGTTGACGATCTCTCCGCCGTACCCCTCGACCTCGGCACGACCGTGCTTGAGCAGGTCCAACGGCGAGAGTCCGTCACGAGAGAGGTAGTTGTGCATGTGCGCGGCCGGCTTGTTGCGCGGCTCGGCACCGTCGACCACGAGCACGCTCCGGCGCGCCCTGGTCAGCATCAGGGCGGCACTCAGCCCGGCCGCTCCTCCTCCGATGATCACCACTTCGTAGCTCATGGTTCGAGGGTGCGGTCGACAGTCCGGTTTTGGCAAAGTAAGTTGCTGTTATGGCAACAACCGTGGGGCAACGGCTCGCCGCGTTGCGGACCGAGCACGACCTGACGCTGGCGACGTTGTCCGAGATGACGGGCATCTCGAAGTCGACGCTGTCCCGGCTGGAGACCGACCAGCGCAAGCCGACGCTGGAACTGCTGCTGCCACTGTCGCGCACGTACCAGGTGTCGCTCGACGACCTCGTGGGCGCGCCCGAGGTGGGCGATCCGCGCGTCGTCATGAAGCCCCGCGAGCTGGACCACGGCCGCGTCGGCATCCCGCTGACCAGGTCGATCGGCCCGTTGCAGGCGTGGAAGATGATCATCAAGGACGCCGAGCTGCACGAGCCGCGCGTGCACGAGGGCTACGAGTGGTTCTACGTGCTGAGCGGGCGGATCCGGCTGCGGATCGGCGACAAGGAGGTCGTGCTGCGCGCCGGCGAGGTGGCGGAGTTCGACTGCCGGCAGCCGCACGCGCTCAGCAGCGCCGACGGCAGCCCCGCCGAGATCATCAGCCTGTTCGGCAAGCAGGGAGAACGCATCCACACCCGCGCCGCGCCGCCACAGCGGTCGTAGTGCGACTCCGTCGCAGCGGTCATAGTGGAGCCATGTGCCGAAACATCCGGGTGCTCCACAACTTCGAACCGCCGGCGACCTCCGACGAGGTGCAGGCCGCGGCGCTGCAGTACGTGCGGAAGGTGAGCGGGGCGGCGAAACCGTCGGCGGCGAACCAGGCCGCGTTCGACAAGGCGGTCGCCGCCGTGGCCGCGGCCACCCAGGAGCTGCTCGACGCGTTGGTGACGACGGCGCCGCCGAAGGACCGGGAGGTCGAGGCCGCCAAGGCCAAGGCACGCGCCGCGGAACGGTACGGACGTTAGTTGCGGACGCGGGTGTCCAGGTACATGCAGATCAGCTTGGCCGCGACGCCCGCGGAACCGACGATGAACGCCTGGTCGGGGCCGAGCGTGACGGCGATGGCCCACAGCAGCAACGCGATCAGCACCCAGATGACCGTCAGCTGCAGCGCGTGCGGCCAGTGAGCGGGGTGGACGAGCCACGCCATCGGCTGCCGCGGCCGCGGAACTTCCACGTCACCCGCTCTATCGGGTGAACGCTCCGCCTTGACCGCCATCTCACTCCCTCGCCGCGATTACTCCTGCTGGACCTATTCTGCTGAGTTGATCTTCTACGGAGGGTTACTTCCGCTCGTCGTGCGGTGAGCGTTGCGTGAGCATCGCCGAACGGCAGACGAACGGTCATCGGCGTGATCGGCTGCCAGTCCGTCACCGTCCGTTTACCGAATGAGGCCCAGGCCACCACTTTGAGTGGTGCCTGCCGATGTATCGCTCAACTCTACGTAGTCGTTACACCGTTCGGAGCAGTACCGTTTTTGTCAGACCCCTCGGATAACGTCAGGGACAGAGAGCGGTACGAGGGGAGAAAGCGTTGCCGGACAACAACGTCAGCGTCACCGCACTGTCGTTCACCGAGTACGTCATGAGCGGCCAGCGTGGACGCATCAACATCGTGTCGGAGCAGCGGGGGATGTACCTGACCGACGACCCCAAGGTGTGCGGGTTCTACAACCCGATCCGCGACGCCATGCGCCGAGCGGTCAACTCGACCGAACCCGAACTGGAGCTGAAGAAGGCGATCCTGAACGCCAACCGCACGGGTCAGCCGCGGGCGTTCGAGGAGATCGCCGACGGGTTCCTGCCGTGGCTCGCGTCGTTCAGGGCCACCGGGGTGCCGGTCGAACCGGCGACCTACCGGGTCGGCGACCTCACCCTGAAGGTCCGGCCGCACCTGGGGTTGCGCAAGAAGGACGGGTCGACCTACGCCGTGCTCGTCCACACCAAGGAGGTGCCGCTGACCAGGGAAGCGGCCAACGTCGGGCTGCGGATCCTGCAGCACACGATCGACGAGACGCTGCCGGGGGCGACGCCGATGGTGCTCGACGCGCGGCGGGGCAAGGCGTACCAGATGCCGGTGCGGACGAACCTCGGCAAGCTCGACGTCCTGATCGCGGCCGAGGCCATGGGATACGTGACGCACTGGCAGCTGTCCGGGCTGTTCGAGTCGGTGCGCGCCGTCTAGGACGGCCGGCGACGCGGCCCGTCCGGGGGGTCGGGCCGTGTCGTTCTGCTGTCGGCGGAGTTCCCGGCACGGGTGCGGCGGCTCGGGCAGTGTCGAAGCCATGAGCACGACCGGACTCGGTTTCAACGGCGAAGTAGCCGACTACTACGCGAGGTTCCGTCCCGGTTACCCACCGCCCGTGATCGACGCGCTGGTCCAGGAGCTCGGGCTCACCGGGAAGCACCGCGTGCTCGACCTCGGATGCGGCACCGGCCAGCTCGCCGTGCCGCTGTCGGCGCACGTCGGGCGCGTGGTCGCGGTCGATCCCGAACCGGACATGCTCGCGCACGGGCCGAGGCTCCCCAACGTCGAGTGGCGGCTGGGATCGGACGCGGACGTGCCGGGACTCGGCCGGTTCGACGCGATCGTGGTCGGGCAGGCGCTGCACTGGATGGACCACGAGAAGCTGTTCCGCGACGCGGACACGGCGAAGTTCGCGATCATCGCGAACGGCACGCCCCTGTGGCGCCAGCACCCGGCGATCCGGCAGGTGCTCCAGGAGTGGTTCGGCCACCCGGTGACCGCCGACTGCGGGACGGACGCCGATGCGCGCCGCCGGTACGCCGCCGCACTGGAGGCCGCCGGGTACACGCCGCACGAGTGGACGATCAGCCACACCCACGAGCACACGATCGAAGAGCTGGCGGGCAGTCTGTTCTCCGCGATGTCGCCGGAGACCCTGCCGTCACCGCGGGACCGCCCGCTGTTCCAGGAGAAGCTCCGCCGGGCGCTGCGTGCCGACGGCTACGTCGAGCCGATCACCGTTGCGGTGATCAGCACCGTGCCAGCATGACGGCCAGCGCGTCGTGCTCGGCCTGGTCCGCGGTGAGCTTGTACGTGATCTTCACCGAGATCCAGTACTGGGCGTAGGTGCACCAGTACGACTCGGCCGGCGGCTTCCACTTGGCCGGATCCTGGTCACCCTTGGCGCGATTGGACTTCGCGGTCACGGCGTGCAGCTGGATGCCGCCGAGGTCGTTGGCGAACGCCTTGCGCTCGTCGTCGGTCCACTTGTCCGCACCGGACCGCCAGGCCTCGGCGAGCGGCACCATGTGGTCGATGTCGACGTCGGCGGCGTTCTTGATCACCACGTTGTCGTAGGGGCTGTTCCAGGTGCCGGAGACGACCTTGCAGTCCTTGTCCGACTTCACGTCGGTGCCCTGGCGCTGCAGCACGAGCTCCCTGGTGTCGCAGGAGTTCCCCTGCGAGGCCCAGTGCGGGAAGCGGTCGCGGCTGTAGCCGGCCATCTTGCCCTCCGGCGCGATCTTGAGGCTTTCGAGGTCCTTCGACCCCGTCGGCACCGGACCGGTCGGCGCGGGCGTCGACGGATTCTGCTGGGAGGACTGATGGTTCGACAGGTACCAGCCCACGGCCACGAGCAGCACGAAGACCACCAGTGACGTCACCGCCGCGCGATTCATGCGCTCATGATCGGGCATGCCGATCACGGACCGGTCAACCGGCCCGGGATCGGCATGTCACCGTTACGGACGCGAGGTCAGGTAACCACCCATCGTCTTGAAGTGCTCGTGCGCCTTGAGCTCGATCCCGTCGGCGGTGCGGACCTTCTTGACCAGCAACGCCTTGCTGCGGCCGCGCCGGGCCTCCGCGCCGGCGACGATCGCCACGCCGTCGCCCTCGCGGTAGAAGATCCGGCCGGGAGTGCCGCCGTAGACCTCGGAGGAGACGTCCGCCTCGATGATCTCCAGGCGCTCGCCGCGGTGGAAGCAGAACGCGCTCGGGTACGGCGCGCACTGCGCGCGCACCAGCCGGTCCAGCTCCTCCGCGGTCCAGGTGAAGTCGATCCGCAGGTCCTCTTCGGAGCGCTTGTGGAAGAACGAGGCCTGCGAACGGTCCTGCTTCACGAAGTCCGTGCGGCCGGAGGCGATCTCGGCGAGGCCGTCGACGGTGATCGGGCCGAAGAGCTCCAGCGTCTTCGCGAACAGATCGGCCGTCGTGTCGCGCGGGCCGACCGGGACCGAGCGCTGCAGCACGATGTCGCCGGCGTCGAGCGTCTCGTCCATCATGTGCGCCGTCACGCCGACCTCCTTCTCGTCGTTGAGCAGCGCCCAGATCAACGGCGAGAAGCCCGCGTACTTGGGCAGCAACGAGTCGTGCACGTTCAACGTGCCGTGCTTGGGCAACGCGAAGACCTGCGGCGGGATCCAGGTCCGCCAGTTGCAGGCGACGATCACGTCCGGGTCGACGGACTTGAGCTTGTCGAGCAGCTCCTGGTCCTCCGGGCGCTCGCGGACGACGACCTCGACGCCGTTCTCGCGGGCCAGGTCTTCGACGGAATCGCTCCAGATCTTCTCGTACGCCCCCTCGCCCCTCGGATGGGTCACCACCAGGACGACCTCGTGCTCGGACGCCAAAAGTGCCTGCAGGGTGCGATGACCCCAGGTCTGGAACCCGAACATGACGACCCGCATGGGGTGCCCTCCTCTAGTCGACTGCGATACGGTCAGGCTAACCTAACCAAGGGCTTGCAAAGCAAGCTTAGGCTTCCCTAAGTTAGGTGCTCATGCATCCGATCTACGACATCGTCGGCATCGGGTTCGGCCCCTCGAACCTGGCGCTCGCCATCGCTCTGACTGAGCACAACGAGCAGGCCGAAACCCCTGTCACCGCGGTGTTCCTCGAACGTCAGGACACGTTCGGCTGGCATCGGGGCATGTTGCTCGACGACGCCACCATGCAGGTGTCGTTCCTCAAGGACCTGGTCACGATGCGGAACCCGGCCAGCCGCTTCTCGTTCCTCTGTTACCTGCGCGACCGCGGGCGGCTGATCGACTTCGTGAACCAGAAGAACCTCTTCCCGTTGCGGGTCGAGTTCCACGACTACTTCGAATGGGCGGCCGCGCAGGTCGACGACCTGGTCGCCTACGGCACGGAAGCCGTTGGCGTGCAAGCGATCCAGGACGACCTGTTCGAGGTGACCACGGCGACCGGTGACGTGTACCACGCGCGGAACCTGGTCTTCGCCACCGGACTGCGGCCCACCGTGCCGGACGGCGTCGAGCTGTCGGACCGGGTGTGGCACAACAGCCAGTTCCTGCACCGCGTCGGCGAGCTGGCCGACCCGAAGCGCTGCGTCGTCGTGGGCGCCGGGCAGAGCGCGGCGGAGGCCGTCGCGTACCTGCACCGCGAGTTCCCGAACGCCGAGGTGTGCTCGGTCTTCTCGCGCTACGGCTACTCCCCCGCGGACGACAGCTCGTTCGCGAACCGCATCTTCGACCCCGAGGCCGTCGACCACTACTACGACGCACCTGACGCCGTGAAGCAGCGGTTGATGGACTACCACCGCAACACCAACTACTCGGTGGTCGACGTCGACCTCATCGCACAGCTCTACCGCACCGCGTACCAGGAGAAGGTCCTCGGCCGGCAGCGGCTGAAGATGATGAACCTGACCCGGCTCGTCGCGGTCGAGGAGACCGCGTCCGGCCCCCGTGCCGTGCTCCAGTCGCTCGTGACCGGCGAGCAGGAGCTCCTCGACGCCGACCTCGTGCTGCTCGCGACCGGCTACGACGAGGCCGCGCCGGTCCTCGGCGCACTGGACGAAACGTGCGCACGGGACGAGAACGGCCGTCTGGTCGTGGCACGGGACTACCGCGTGCAGTCGTCGTTGCGCGGTGGCATCTATCTGCAGGGCGGTACCGAGCACTCGCACGGCATCACGTCGTCACTTCTGTCCAACGTCGCGGTGCGGTCGGGTGAGATCCTGACTTCTGTGCTGACCAACACATCTGTGCCGGTCCTCGCGACGGCATGAGACTCGACCTGAAGCTGACGGGCTGCCGGGCCCTCACGATGGACCCGGCCCGCCCGGCCGCGCACACGATCGGCATCTGGCAGGGCCGCATCGCCGGGCTGGACGAGCAGGTCGCGGACCTGCCGGCCGCCGAGACCGTCGACCTCGGCAACGCCGTGGTGCTGCCAGGGTTCATCGACGCGCACACGCACCTCGCGTGGAACGGCCGCCGGCGCCGCACCGTCGACGTGGCGGGCCTGACCACCGTCGCCCAGATCCTCGAACGGCTGGCGAACGCGCCCGGTGAGGGCTGGATCGAGGCGTCCGGCTACGACCGGCGGATCATGGACCGGCCGCTCACCGCCGCCGACCTCGACCCCGTCACCGGTGATCGGCCGCTCTACCTCGCGGACATCTCCGGACACGCGTGCGTGGTGAACTCCGCGGTGCTGAACCAGCTGCCCGGCATCACCGGTGACGGCTGGCTGACCGAGAACGACCAGCTGGCCGCGCGGTCGTTGCGGCTGCCGTACTCGCTCGAGGAGATCACCGCCGAACTGCACGAGAGCGCGCGGCAGGTGCTGAGCGAGGGCGTGACGATGTGCGCGGAGGCGGGCATCGGCGCCGGCCTGATCGCGAGCAGTCCGCTGGAAGCCGCCGCGTACCAACACGCCCGGCTGCCGATCCGGGTGCAGCTCATGGTGTCCGCGTACGTGCTGCACGACGTCGCCGCGGACCCGGCGGACCGAATCCCGCGCGCGATCGACCTCGGCCTGCACACCGGGTTCGGCGACGACATGCTGTCGATCGGTGCGATGAAGCTGTGGACCGACGGCGGGATGATCGCGCGCACGGCCGCGTTGTCCGAGCCCTACGCCGGCACCGCCAACTCCGGACAGCTCGCCGAGTCCGAGGAGTTCATGCGGGCGGCGATCGTCGACGGCCACCACGCCGGCTGGCAGCTCGCGATCCACGCGATCGGCGACCGCGCGATCGACTTCACCCTGGACGCGGTGGCGCAGGCCCAGCGGCAACGGCCACGCGCCGACGCCCGGCACCGGATCGAGCACTGCGGTCTCGTGCGTCCCGACCAGCTCGAACGGATCGCGGCCCTCGGCCTGATCCCGGTCGTCCAGCCGACGTTCCTCTGGTCCTACGGCGACGACTACAGCGAGATCATGGGCGAGGAACGGGCGCCCTGGCTGTACCGCGGGCGGTCGTTCCTCGACCGCGGGATCACCGTCGCGGGCAGCTCGGACCGGCCGGTCGCGGACGGGGCGCCGTTGCGCGCCATCGAGTTCATGGTGCGGCGGCGGTCGTCCGGGGGCCGGGAGGTCGGCCCGGACGAGGCGATCACCGTGGAGGAGGCGATCCGCGCGTACACGCTGGGCGCTGCCTACGCGTGCCGCAAGGAGCACGTGCTGGGCAGCCTCACGCCGGGCAAGCTCGCCGACCTCGTGGTGCTGGGCGACGACCCGCGCACGAGCGACGCGATCGCGGACATCCCGGTGCTGGCCACGATGGTCGGCGGCACCCTCGTGCCGCAGCGCTGAACTACCCCTCGGCGATCTTCTTGATCGCGGCCAGCCGCCGGTCCCACTGGGAAGCCAGCGAGGCCATCCAGGTGGCAGTGGCGTCCAGCGCACCGGACCGGACGGAGAAGTTGTTCTCCCGACCGGCCCGTTCGGACGCCACCAGCTCGGCCTTCTCCAGCACGGCCAGGTGCTTCACGACGGCCTGGCGGCTGACCGGCAGCTCGGTCGCGAGCGCGGACGCCGAGATCGGCCCGCGCGCGGCCACCAGGTCGAGCACCCTGCGCCGCATCGGATCCGCGAGCGCGGCCAGCACGTCGTCGACCTGACCCACTTCCCCTGACCCTCCTGCAACCGCTCGGTTGCAGGAAAGACTACTGCAGGTGGAACGTGGCGGCCAGCGTCGTGAGCCGGTCCGTGATGTCCGCGTGGACGTTGGTGCGGCGCACCCAGTTCTGGCACCCGCTCGACGCCGACGGCGGCGTGCCGAGCGGCGACACCGCGTCGGTCACCCCGTACTCCAGCCGGTACGCGAGCACGGCGATCGCCGACTCCAGCCAGAACGACGGGTCCGGCGTCGGAATCTCCCCGAGCCCCACCCGGAACCACACGGGCATCCGCGCGTACTGCCCGAGCGCCTCGGAGATGCGCCGCGCGGCCGCGTCCTTGATCTCCCCACGCGCCTTGTCCCCGGCGAGCACCGCCTCGGTCCGCCACTCCTCGGCGGTGGCGTCCTCGTCGGCCGCCAACCGCTCGGCGGCCCGCTTGGCGCTCGCCTCGTTGGCGTTGATCAGCCACTCCATCTGCCGGACCTCGTGCGAGAGCGCGTCCCGTTCGAACCGCGGCACCCGCCCGCCGTCCAGCTTGGACCGCGCGTCGTCCCGCCGGGCCTTGAGCCCCTCGAACTCCAGCACCTCCTGCTTCAGCTCCACCCGAGCCGGGTCGGCGAGGATCTCCTGCTCGGCGTCCCACGCCTTGCGCAACGCCTCGACCAGCGGCGCGATGTCCCCGGCGACCGCGTCGAGATCCACCAGCGGCCCGTCCCCGGCCCCCGACAACCGCCGTTCCAGCACGGTCAGCCGGGCGGTGACGCGTTCCAGCTCCGCCGCGAGCTGACCGACGTGACTGATCAACGTGGCGACCTGCGGCTCGACCACATCGAGCCGTTCCTTCTCCGTGGGCACGCGACCAGCGAACCGGACACTCCGAACACCGCCAAGGCGATCACCACTGATTGCACGCATTCGAGACCGGGATTCCGCCCGGCCGTGGCAACCGCCCCTCACCCACCGTCACCACAGTGGGTGAACTGCGACAAAACGAGGTATGACTAGTGAATGGCGACCTCAGTTACTGAGACCGAACGCAAGTACGAGGCCCCATCGGACGCGAGCCTGCCGGACCTCACCGGGATCACCGGCGTGGCGACCGGCCCGGAGGAGTTCGACCTCGAAGCCACGTACTTCGACACGAACGACTACCGCCTGGCCCGCGCCGGCGTGACCCTGCGCCGCCGGGTGGGCGGCGAGGACGAGGGCTGGCACCTGAAACTCCCGGCGGGCGAAGACTCCCGCCAGGAGGTGCACGTCCCACTGGGCCGAGCGGTGAAGACCCCTCCCAAGGACCTCTCCTCCCTGGTCCGCGCTCACACCCGAGGCTCAGGCCTCGGCCCCATCGCCGAAATCCGCACCAACCGCCGCCGCTGGCAACTCACCAACGGCAACGGCGAACTCCTCGCCGAAGTCGTCGACGACGTCGTGACCGCCCAGACCATGGGCTCCTCGACCACCACCACGTCCTGGCGCGAAATCGAGGTCGAACTGGGCGAAGGCGGCGACCGCGCCCTCCTGGACACCGTCGAACAACACCTCGGCGAAGCAGGCATCACCCCTTCCTCGTCGAAGTCCAAGCTCTCCCAGGTGATCGGCGTGAAACGAGACGCCATCCCCACCCTCGGCAAGAAGCCCACCGCAGGCGAAGTGGTCCTCACCTACCTCCACGAACAGCGCGCGGCCCTGCAGAACCAGGACCCGCGAGTCCGTCGCGACGAACACGACGCCGTCCACCAGATGCGCGTGGCCACCCGCCGCATGCGCTCGGCCCTCCAGGCCTACGGCAAGGTCATCGACCGCGAGGCAACCCGCGCCCTCACCGACGAACTGAAGTGGCTGGCCTCCGTCCTCGGCACGTCCCGCGACCTGGAGGTCCTCCGCGGCCGCTTCGAGGACGCCCTCCACTCCCTCCCGGTCGAACTCGCCCTCGGCGACGTGGCCGCCCGCCTGACGCGCCACTTCGCCCCGCTGGAGGCCAAGGCCCACCAGGCCTCCGTCGCCGCCCTGGACGACCAGCGCTACTTCACCCTGCTCAACTCGATCGACGCCCTCCTCGCCTCCCCGCCTCTCACCGCTCTCGCATCTGGCAAGGCGAAGGACGTCCTTCCCCGCCTGGTCGAAAAGGCGAGGCACCGCCTGGACGTCCGCATCGAGGCCGCCCTCACCACCGCCAAGGGCGACGAAGCCCTGCACGAGGCCCGCAAGGCCGCCAAACGCCTGCGCTACTCGGCCGAGGTGGCCGAGCCCGCCCTCGGCAAGCACGCCAAGAGCCTGCGCAAGCGAGCCAAGGACGTCCAAACCCTCCTCGGCGAACACCAGGACTCGGTGGTGGCCCGCCCCGTCCTCCTCGACCTGGGCCGGGGCGACGAGAACGGCTTCACGTTCGGCCTGCTCTACGGCCGAGAGGTCGAACTCGCGCACAAGACAGAGGCAGAGCTCCCGGCTCTGTGGCGCAAGCTGAGCAAGGAACACCTGTAGGACCGACAGCCAAGGCGAGGCCTGATCATCCGCGACGGCGAAGCCGAGTCGTCCTTCCGAAAGGGCCTGGTGGGGTGGTCCCGTCACGAGGCTCGCTCACGCGCGGCTCGTGGTGTGTGGGGT
>NZ_JBSGBE010000026.1:0-121364 GCF_053601075.1 Lentzea sp. NPDC004789
CGGGGCGGAGTGGTTGCCGCCGCGCAACTCCAGGAAGGCCTTCTCCGGTGCGGCCCTTTCGCATCGGGTCAGGCGTGCGGGCAGGTGTCCTTGTAGTCGGAGATGGCGGTGTTCGGTGCCGGCGGCGGGCACAGGAACTGGTCGTAGCGCAGATCGTCGTCCACGAACCGCTTCAGCCACGACAGCGTGTACTTGCGGACGGTCACGTTGTCACTGGCCGGGGCGGAGTGGTTGCCGCCGCGCAACTCCAGGAAGGCCTTCTCCGGTGCGGCCGTCATCGAGTTGTAGAACGGCAACGCGTGCTGGGCTTCCGGGGCGAC
Organism: Lentzea sp. NPDC004789; assembly: GCF_053601075.1. Lineage (NCBI taxonomy): Bacteria > Bacillati > Actinomycetota > Actinomycetes > Pseudonocardiales > Pseudonocardiaceae > Lentzea > Lentzea sp. NPDC004789. The sequence continues at coordinate 321 of NZ_JBSGBE010000026.1, forward strand.
GGCGTCGTTCTGGCCGCCGAGCACCATGGTCGGCACCTTGACCGTCGACCAGTTCTTGGTGACGCTCCAGGGAGCCAGCGGAACGGCGGCCTGCAGGGCGGGACGCGTCGCGGCGGCGCGCAGGGTGCCGCCGCCGCCCATGGAGTGGCCCATCACGGCGAGGCGCGAGGCGTCGACGTGGGTGTCGTGGGCGACCACGTAGTCGAGTGCCGCGAGGAGCTGACGGCCCCGGCTGTCCGGGTCGTCCCAGCCGGACAGGGTGTCGATGGTGATCACCACGAACCCGTACGACGCGAGCCGCGGGCCGAAGTGGGCGATGGCCGACTGGGGTGCGAGGAATCCGGGTGAGACCGCGATCGCACCGAAGGTGAGGTCACTGGTGGGGGTGTAGATGGTGCCGCCACCGAACCCCGTCTGCACGGGAACGGTGACCTGGGTGACGGCGAAGGTGCCTCTGGCGGCCTCCACCGAGGCCGCGGTGGGAGCCGGGCCTCTTTCGTAGGGGTTGGCCGCCGCGTTGGCGGTGGCCGGGACCAGCGCCAGCACGAGCGCCGCAAGCACAGCTTTGACGCGCACGACTAATACACCTCGATTGGTTGGCAGGGAACCAAGTGCGACGGCGATCACATGCTACCTACTCGCGAGTAGGTAAGACCAGGGTCATGTTGCATGGATGTGAACTCGGTTACCGAGAGCAGCAGATCGGCGAATTGTCGTCCGGTGCAGTCACCGTAGAGGCGGTATGCGACGAATCCCGTGGCGCACAAGGGTGAACCGCGTGCCCACTCGCAGACAGTTCCTCGTTCTGAGCTCGACGGCGGCGTTGACCGGTCTGCTGTCCGAGACTCCCGCGTCCGCCGAGGCGGTCGCCCAGCCGTACGCGTCGTACTGGCACCCGGCCACCATCCTCGACTGGGACCCGGCGACGGACCGCGACGCGAAGTACAACCGCAGCACGGTGCCACTGGCGAAACGTGTCGTCCCGGCCAGACCGGCCAACGCGCACGCCCACGCCGGAGAGGCGCGAGTGCAGGCGTTGGTGGCGTACGCGCCGACGAGCAACAACCCGTCCCAGGGCTCGCTCGACATGAACTACTACGCCACGAACTACTGGCAGTACATCGACGAACTGGTGTTCTGGGGCGGTTCCGCGTCCGAGGGCCTGATCCTCGCGCCGAACCCGACCGTCACGGACGCCGCGCACCGCAACGGCGTGCGCGTGCTCGGCAACGTGTTCCTCCCGCCGACGGCATATGGCGGCCAGCTCCAGTGGGTGCGCGACTTCGTCAAGCGCGAGGGCGACCGGTTCCCGGTGGCGGACAAGATGATCCAGGCCGCGCGGTACTACGGGTTCGACGGCTGGTTCCTCAACCAGGAGACCGCGGGCGGCAACACCCAGCTCGCGCAGGACATGCGCGACTTCATCGGGTACATCCGCAAGAGCGGGTTGCGGATCATCTGGTACGACGCGATGACCGACACCGGCAGCGTCTCCTGGCAGAACGCGCTGACCGCGCGGAACCGGATGTTCTTCGAGCAGTCCGACGAGATGTTCCTCAACTTCTGGTGGAGCACCCAGGGCCCGGCGAGCTCCGCCGCGCTGGCCAGGCAGCTGAACCGCAGCCCGTACGACCTCGCGTCCGGGGTGGACGTCGAGGCGAACGGGTACAACACGAGCGTCGGCTGGACGTCCGTCTTCCCCGAGGGCAGGCCGCACACGACGTCCCTCGGCTTCTACCGTCCGGAGTGGACGTTCAAGTCGGCGACGGGCCCCGCCGACTTCTACGCGCGGGACAACAGGTTCTGGGTCGGCCCGAACGGCGACCCCGCCAACACCACGACGACCGCCGCGTGGAAGGGCGTCGCCCACTACATCACCGAGCTGACGCCGATCACCTCGCTGCCGTTCGTCACGAACTTCAACACCGGGCACGGGAAGAAGTTCGCGGTCAACGGAACCGTGCGCTCGACGCAGGCGTGGAACAACCTGTCGTTGCAGGACGTGCTGCCCACGTGGCGGTGGAGCGTCACCGGCACCGGCACGAAGGTGGTGCCCTCGCTCGACTGGGACGACCCGTACGACGGTGGCACCGCACTGAAGATCACCGGCACTCCGGTGTCCGCCAACGACGTCCGGCTGTTCGCCACGTCGGTGAAGCTCACCGGCGACAGCCAGTTCGAGATCGTCCACCGCACCGGCGCCGGGCCGTCACGGCTGCAGGCGGTGCTGCGGATCGGCGCGATCGAGAAGGTCCTGGACCTCGGCGGGGTCAGCGGGGCGTGGCGGCGCAGCGTGTTCCCGCTCGGCGAGCACGCCGGCGCGACGCTGACCGAGATCACCCTGCGCGTGCTGCCAGGGGCCGCGGTGACCGCGTTGATCGGCCGCGTCGCGGTCACCGACCCGGTCATGACGCCACCAAAGGCGCCGTCGAACGTGCAGGTCGAGCAGGTGAGCCGCACCAACGCCACGACGGTGTCGGCACGGCTCACCTGGGAGCGGGCGCCCGGTGCCGTGCGGCAGTACCGGGTCCACCGGTGGACCGGGACCGAGCGGATCTTCCTCGGCGGGACCACCGGTGACGCGTACTTCGTGCCCGCGATCCCGTTGGCGCCGGGCGAGACCGCGAGCATCGAGGTCGAGGCGGTCAGCGAGGCGTTCGACGTCTCACCGCCGGCCCGCGTCTCGATCACCGGTACGCCCTGACGCCGTCGCCTCGCGGAAGTTCCGTTGCCGGCGTTCGCGATGGTGGTCACGCTGATCATCAGGAGTCGTGAAGCTGTCGGTGCGTGATCTGACTAGCTGGGCGTTGAGGAGAGCAATCCTCGCGCTCGCGCGCTGTACGAGCGGTTGGGTTACGCGGCTTACGACCGGCAGCCGCACGCGTGGGACGGAGGTCGTTGGCGTGAAACACCTTCCGGGCCTGCCGTCAGTCCGTGCGCACGCGGACCGGCGCGTCCCGCACGACGGCCCACGTCCCGGCCAGCACGATCAGGAACGCCGCCGCCGACGCGACGTGCCAGCCAGCTCCGAGCAGGGACGGGATGTTGCGGATGAACGGCAGGTTGCCCGATCCGGGAATCCGCACCGTCGTGATGATCGCGGCCGCCAGCCCGACGGGGATCGAGAAGACGCCGCCCGCGCCGAACCGGTCGAACGAGGCCGCGCAGAACATCCCGACCACGCACCAGACCAGGAACATCAGGAAGTACGCGACCGGTGTGCCGTGCTCCTCGGCGTGCCAGCCCATCAGCGCGTAGATCCCGCCCTCGGCCAGGAACCCCAGCCACTCCAGCAACGTCATCGCGAGCGCGAGCACCACCGAGAACCCGGACGCCGCAAGGAGGAACTCGCGCCGCGTGCGACCGTGCGCGATGGCGATCGGCAGCACGTTGTGGATCACGTAGATGCCGACCCAGAACAGGAACCAGCGCGCGAGCTGCGAGGTGACGACGTTCCACGCGCTGATCTCCACGTCGCGGAAGGCCGAGACGGCGAACGTGACCACCACGGCGAAGGCGAAGGTCCCGGCCGCGACCATCGCGCAGTACGTCACCAGCGTCGTCGTGAGGTGCCGGAAGATCTTCACAGCACACCCCCGACCGGTTCGGTGAGGTGCACGAACAGGTCCTGCAACGCGATCGGCCCCAGCTCCAGCCCGAGCTGCCGCGCCCGGATCAGCCGCGCGTCGTCCAGGGTGCCGTACACCATCGCGGCTTTGGTGCGCCCCAACGACTTCTCGCTCAACACGGTCAGCCCGGCGGTGAACTCGTCGACGTCAGCGGCGTTCCCGGTCACCTCGGTGCCGCGCGACCGCAGCACGTCGGCCTCCTCCTGCAACACGAGCCGCCCGCCGTCGATGATCACGACCTCCTCCAGCAGCGAGGCCAGCTCCTCGATCAGGTGCGTGGAGACGATGATCGTCCGCGGATGCGCCATGAAGTCGTTGAGCAGCGCGTCGTAGAACGCGTACCGCGTCGGCGTGTCCATGCCGAGGTGCGACTCGTCGAACATCGTCAACGGCGACCGGCTGGCCAGCCCGATCACCACCCCCAGCGCCGACCGCTGCCCCAGCGACAGCTCCCCCGCCTTGGCCTTCAACGAGAGCTTGAAGAGCTCGGCCAGTTCCAGCGCGAAGTCGTTGTCCCACGTCTCCCGCCACGCAGCGCCGTACTCGAGGACGTACGAGACCTTGTCCCCCTTGCACGCGGCGTCGGGCGTGTGCCGCACCAGGCACACCTGCCGCATCGCCGCGGCGTTCTCGAACACCGGCACCCCGTCGAGCTCGACGGACCCGGCCGGCTTCCGATATCCGGCGAGCACCGACATCAGACTCGTCTTGCCGGAACCGTTGCGCCCCAGCAGACCGTAGATCTTGTTGCCGGACAAGGAGAAGCTCATGTCGTCGACCGCGGTGACGCTGCCGTAGCGCACCGTCAGCCCCTGCACGTCAACGCGCATCACACGGCTCCGTTCTGGTGCTGCTCGATGCGACGGATGACGTCGGCGAGCGGAATCCCGATGGCCCGCGCCTCCGCGACCATCGGATCCACGACCTCGCCGAAGAAGGTCTCCCTCCCCTGTGCCCGCAACATGTCGCGAGCCTCCGTGCTCACGAACATCCCGATCCCCCTCTTCTTGTAGAGCACCTTCTCGTCGACGAGCTGCTGAAACGCCTTGGCCGCGGTGGCCGGGTTGATCCGGTAGTACGCCGCGTACTGGTTGGTCGACATGACCTGCTCGTCCGCCTTCAACGCCCCGCTGAGCACGTCCGCCTTGATCCGGTCCGCGATCTGCCGGTAGATGGGGCTCCGGTCGTCGAACATGACTACTTCCTTGGTTCGTTACTCATGTAATGAACCATAGCACGCAAAAAAAGGCGGTGGCCGTCGCCACCGCCGCGGAAGCCTCACCTCACCGGATGGACGCCGGACGCAGATCCGTCCAGTTCTCCTCCACGTACTGCAGGCACGCCTCCCGGCTCTCCTCGCCGAAGACCTTCGTCCACCCGGCGGGCACCTCGGCGAAGGTGGGCCACAACGAGTGCTGCTGCTCCTCGTTGACCAGCACGAAGAACCGCCCCTGGGGATCCTCGAACGGGTTCGTCATCCCTGCCTCCTCTAAGCAACCCCAACTTAACTTAGGCATACCTTAGTCAGTGTGGAGGCTACCCCCGGGACCGGGTGATCAGGTCCCGGTACCACTGCGCACTCCGCTTCCACGTCCGCACCTGGGTCTCGTAGTCGACCCGGACGAGGCCGAACCGCTTGGCGTACCCGTGGCCCCACTCGAAGTTGTCCATGAGCGACCAGGCGAGATAACCGCGCACGTCCGCCCCGGCCCGCACCGCATCGGCCACCGCCGAGATGTGCGCGGCCAGGTACGCGACGCGATCCACGTCGGCGACGTACCCGTCCTCGACGTCCAGGTCCTCGAACGCCGCCCCGTTCTCGGTGATCACCATCGGCATCCCGTAGTCCTGCTGCAACCGCACCAGCAGAGACGTGAAACCCTCCGGAACGATCTCCCACCCCATCGCGGTGACCGCCCGCCCCTGCGGCACGACCTCCGCCACCCCGGGCTCCGCGGTCGCCTTCAGCACGTGGGACGTGTAGTAGTTGACCCCCAGCACGTCGATCGGCGCGGCGATGATCCCCAGGTCCCCGGACCGCACGGGAACCTCGGCCCCGCGCTCGGCGACGTCGGCCAGCACGTCCTCCGGGTACCGCCCGTGCACCAGCGGGTCCAGGTAGATCCGGGTGCCGAGCCCGTCCGCACGCCGAGCCGCGTCCACGTCCCGGGGATCGTCGGAAGCAGGCGAGTGCACCCCCATGTTCAGCGTGATCCCCAGCGACGAGACCCCGCGGGACCGCAACTCCTGAACCGCCAGCCCGTGCCCCAGCAACAGGTGGTGCACCGCCCGCACGGCATCACCGAAGTTCCGCCGCCCCGGCGCGTGCCGCCCGGTCTCGTACCCGAGCATCGCCGAGCACCAGGGCTCGTTCAACGTCGTCCAGGTGGGCACCCGATCGCCCAGCGCGTCGTGCACCAGCCCCGCGTACTCGGCGAACCGATAGGCGGTGTCCCGCTGCGGCCACCCGCCGGCGTCCTCCAGTTCCTGCGGCAGATCCCAGTGGTACAACGTCAGCCAGGGATCGACCCCCTTCTCCAGCAGCTCGTCGACCAGCCGCGAGTAGAAGTCCACCCCCTTGAGGTTCACCGGTCCACGGCCGCCGGGCTGAACGCGCGGCCAGGACACCGAGAACCGGTACACGTCGACGCCGAGGCGAGCGATCATCGCGACGTCGGAGGGCATCCGGTGGTAGTGATCGCAGGCCACGTCCCCGTTCTCCCCGTTGGCCACCGCTCCCGGCCGCCGGGCGAAGGTGTCCCAGATGGACGGTGTCCGCCCGTCCTCGTCGAAGGCCCCTTCGATCTGGTAGGCCGAGGTGGCGACACCCCAGCGGAACCCGGCGGGCAGCCCCGCGGTCACCTCAGACACGCACGTCCTCCAACCAGCAGGCGACCCGCCGCCCGCCGACCACGTCCAACGACGGCATCCGCTCTCCGCACACGTCCATCGCCGAAGGACAACGCGGGTGGAAGGGGCACCCGGACGGCATGGACCGCAGGTCCGGCGGCGACCCGGGAATTCCCCGCAGCTCCCGCCTCGGCCCCCGCAACGCCGGGAACGACCCGAGCAGGCCCTGGCTGTACGGGTGCCTCGCCGCCCGGTAGAGCTCGGCCGCCGGCGCCTCCTCCACCACCCGCCCGCCGTACATGATCGCGATGCGGTCGGAGAACTCGACCAGCAGCGAGATGTCGTGGGTGATGAAGACGACCGAGAAGCCCAGGCTCTCGCGCAGCCTCATCATCTGCCCGAGGATCTGCCGCTGCACCACCACGTCCAGCGCGGTGGTGGGCTCGTCCATGATCACGATCTCCGGTTCCAGCGCCAGTGCCATCGCGATCATCACGCGCTGCCGCATCCCTCCGGAGAGCTGGTGCGGGTACGACGACAGGCGGTCCACCGGGATGCCGACCAGCGACAGCAGCTCGCGCCCGCGATCGGCCCGCGCGGCACGGGTCATCGCCGGCCGGTGGGCTCGCAGCACGTCGTCGATCTGCGCACCGACCGAGAGCACGGGGTTCAGCGCGTTCATCGCCCCCTGGAACACGATGGCGATCTCGGTCCACCGCAGCTCCCGCAGCTGCCGTTCGCTCAACGCCAGCAGGTCCTGCCCCTTGAACAGCACCTCGCCCGACGGCACCCGGCCAGGCGGCTGCAGCAGCCGGGTGGCGGCGTAGGCCAAAGTGGACTTGCCGCTGCCGCTCTCCCCCGCGAGCCCGAGCACCTCCCCGGCCTCCAGCGACAGCGAGACGTCGTGCACGGCCCTCAGCGACCCGTAGTCCACCGACAGCGAGCGGATCTCCAGCACCGGGCTCATGCGCGCACCTTCCGCAGCCGGGGATTCGCGTACTCGTCGATCCCGAAGTTGATCAGCGCCAGCGCCGTGCCCAGCAACGCGATGCACAGGCCGGCCGGCACGAACCACCACCACGCGCCCTGCCCCAGGGCCTGGTTGCTCTGCGCCCAGAACAGGATGGTTCCCCAGTTCCAGGTCGAGAGGGACACGACGCCGACGAACGACAGCGTGATCTGCAGCATCACCGCGAAGATCACCGTGCCGACGAACCCGGACGCGATCACGGCCATCAGGTTCGGCAGCACCTCGAACACGATGATCCGCCAGGTGCGCTCACCGGAGGCCCGCGCGGCCTCCACGAAGTCGCGGCGCCGCAACGACAACGTTTGCGCGCGCAGCACCCGCGCGCCCCACGCCCACGCGGTCAGCGAGATCACCGCCGCGATCAGCACGGTGTCCGCGGACGGCAGCATCGACGCCACGATGATGATCAGCGGCAATGCCGGGATCACCAGGAAGACGTTCGACAGCGCGGACAACGCCTCGTCGGCCGCGCCACCGAGGAATCCCGCGGTCACCCCGACCAGGATGGACAGCAGCGTCGCGAGCACGCCGCAGACGAGGCCCACGACCATCACTCCCCTGGTGCCGACGAGCACCTGGGAGAAGATGTCCTGCCCGGTCATGGTGGTGCCGAACCAGTGCGCGCCGGACGGCGGCGACAGCAGGTCGTCGCTCATCGCGGACGGGTCGTAGGGTGCGATCCACGAGCCGATCACGGCGATCAGCGTGAAGAAGGCCAGGATGCCGAGGCCCAGCCGAGTCTTGAAGTTCATGAGCGCATCAGCCCTCCCGCCGCGTGCGCGGGTCCAGCAGCAGGTAGCCGACGTCCGCGAGCAGGTTCGCCACCAGCACGGCCAGCGTGATCACCAGGAACACCCCTTGCATCAGCGGGTAGTCCTTCGCGCCGATGCCCTGGAAGAGGACGTACCCGAGTCCTGGATACGAGAACACCATCTCGACCAGCAGTGCGCCGCCGACGATGAAACCCAGCGACAGCGCGAAACCGGAGATCGACGGCAGCACCGCGTTGCGCGCGGCGTAGGCGAACATGATCCGCCGCTGCGACAGGCCCTTGGCCCGCGCGACCAGCACGTAGTCCTCCGCCGTGACGGTCACCATCATGTTGCGCATGCCCAGGATCCAGCCCGCGACCGAGCTGATGACGATCGTGATCCCGGGCAGCACGGCGTGTTCGAGGACGCTGCCGACGAACTCGCCGGACCACTCCGGCACCAGCCCGGCCGCGTAGCCGCCGGAGGCCGGCAGCAGCGGGAACGTCACGGAGAACACGGAGATCGCGATCAGCCCGAGCCAGAAGTACGGGATCGACGACAGGAACGTCGTCACCGGGATCAGGTTGTCGAGCCACGAACCGCGCCTCCACCCCGCGTAGACGCCCAGCAGCGTGCCGAGCAGGAACGCGATGACCGTGGTGACCCCGATCAGGCCGAGCGTCCACGGCAACGACTGCGAGAGCACGTCGGCGACCGGTGTCGGGAAGAACGTGAACGACAGCCCGAGGTCACCGCGCGCCAGCGCACCCCAGTAGTCGACGTACTGCTCCCAGATCGACTTCTTCTGGTCCAGCCCGAACAGGATGTACAACGAGGCCATGGCGTCGCTGTTCAACCGGCCGCCGAGCTTGGTGATCATCGCTTGCACCGGGTCGCCCGGCAGCAGGCGCGGCAGCAGGAAGTTCGCCGTGATCGCCGCCCACAACGTGATCAGGTAGAACAGCGCACGGCGCAGCAGGAAGGTCATGCCGCCGCCTCCACGTAGAGCCAGCACGCCGCCCAGTGACCGGCACCGACATCCGATCGCGGTGGCGCCTCGACCCAGCAGCGCGCCTGCACCTTCGGGCAGCGCGCCGCGAACTGACAGCCCGCCGACACCGCCGCGGCCTCCTCCACCGGCGCGTCCAGCGCGGCCACCGACCGTTCCGGATCGGGCGCGGACTCGATCAGCAGCTGCGTGTACGGGTGCGCGGGCCGCTGCGTCACGGCCTCGCTGTCACCGCCCTCGACGATCTGCCCGCCGTACATCACGAACGTCTCGTCGGCGAAGTAGCGCGCCGACGCGATGTCGTGCGTGATGTACAGGACGGCGAGCCTGAGCCGTTCCTTGAGGTCCAGCAACAGGTTCAGCACGCCGAGCCGGATCGAGACGTCCAACATGGACACCGGCTCGTCGGCGAGCAGCACCTCGGGGTGGGCCGCCAGCGCCCGCGCGATCGCCACGCGCTGCCGTTGACCGCCCGAGAGCTCGTGCGGGTAGCGCGAGGCGAAGTCGGCGGGCAGGTTCACCCGTGCCAGCAGCTCCTCCACGGTCTCCGGCCGGTGGTGGATCTTCAACGGCCGGGTCAGGTGGTAGCGGATCGTGTGGATCGGGTTGAGCGAGGCGAACGGGTCCTGGAACACCATCTGGACCTTGCGCCGGTACTCCCGCACCCGCCGCACCCGCTCGCCGTCCAGCAGGATCTCGCCGGAGGTGGGCTCCACCAGCCGCGCGAGCAGCTTCGCCACGGTCGACTTGCCCGATCCCGACTCCCCGACCAGCGCGGTCACGCGCCCGCGGCGCAGGACGAGGGAGACGTCCTGCACCGCGCGCACGCGCTTGTAGGTCTTGACCAGACCCCGTGCTTCCAGTGCCGCTTCGCCGGTCATGCCGCCGGCTTCAGCTTCATGACGATCTGCAGCGCGTTGGGCAGCGTGGCCTGCGGCGGACCGTACGGGTCCTCCTCGGACGGCCAGCCGACCCAGCTCTTGGTGCTGTACTCGGCACCGATCGGGCCGGCGGAGGTCGGGATCATCGGCACCTGCTCGACCATGATCTTCTGCAGCACCGCGAGGCTGCGAGCGCGCGTCGCGTCGTCAGCGGCGTTCGCGTACTCGGCCAGCGCGGCGGTGGCCTCGGGGTTGTGGTAGCGGCCGAAGTTCACCGCGGCGGTCTGCCCGATCGGCTTGATCTCCGCGCCGTCCATGATGTTCTGGTACATCTCGTACGGCGTGGCACCGGTGTTGGTCCAGCGCAGCGAGCCCTGGAACGCGCCGTTCGCGAAGTCGGTCGTCCACGCGTCCGCGGTCTGCGTGCGCACGGTCGCCTCGATGCCGATCTTCTTCAGGTCGCTCTTGATGATGTCCAGCACCGTCAGGTAGTCCGACCAGCCGGACGGGTTGGTGAGCTCGATCGTCACCGGCTTGCCGCTCGGCGCCTTGAGCACGCCACCGTCCAAAGTGAACCCGGCGGCCGTGAGCCTCTGCTTGGCCTTGTCGACGTTCACCTCGAACTTCGCGGACCTGTACTCCGGCGCGAGGAACGACTCACCGGCGGGCAGCGGCATTCCGGTCGGCGACTCCAGCTTCGGGAACAACCGCGCCTCGCCGCGGACGAAGATCGCCTCGCGGTCGATCACGTCGCTCATCGCCGCCCGCAGCGCCGGGTTGTCGAACGGCGCCACGGTCTGGTTGAGCCACAGGCCGTGGATGCCGAGGCCCGCGGGGAACCACAGCTTGTGGTTCTTCGGGTCCTTGTCGACGTAGAGCTTCTGGTAGTCCGGGATGAAGACGTACGACCACTGCGATGCGCCCGACGCCAGCGCGGTGGTCTGCGCGGTGTTGTCGTTGTACGAGGTGTACTGGATCTCCGGCACCTTCGGCAGCTCCTGCCAGTACTCGGAGCGCCTGGCGACCGTGACGGTCTGCGAGGTGAACGACTTCAGCTGGTACGGGCCCGTGCCGACCGGGTTCGGGTTGGTGTAGGTCGTCGGGTCCGCGACGGTGCTCCAGACGTGCTGCGGCACGACCATCGCGCTGATGACCTTGTTGCGGTTCACGAACTGCGGCTGCGCGAACGTGACCTCGACCTTGCCGTCCGGCGTCGCGGTCGCGGTCTCGACCTTGAGCGAGTCGCGGTTGTTGAGCGCCGGCCACTTCTTCAGGATCTCGTACGAGAACGCCACGTCGGCGGCCGTGAGCGGCTTGCCGTCGGACCACTTCACGTTCTCCCGGATCGTGAAGGTGATCTTCTTGTAGTTGTCCGCCCAGTCCCACTTCGTCGCGAGCCACGGCACGGGCTCCTGGGCGGGCCGCGTGTTGTTCACGAACGCGAGCGGTTCGTAGATCACGTAGCGGTAGCCGAGCGAACCCGCCGCCGACGTGGGCAGGAACGGGTTGTGGTTCTCGGTCAGCGGCCCGTTGGGCATGCCCACGGTCAGCACACCGGAGGCCTTGCTCGTGCCACCGGAGGAGGAGCAACCTGTCGCCGCGAGCGCCAGTGCCAACGCGACGATGATTGTTCTGCGCATGGGGTGATCTCCCGATACGACGGTGTATGAGAGCGCTCTCGTACACGGCATGGCGAACCCGCCGGGCGAACTGCGGTCGTCCGGCGAACTCGTTCAGGTGTGGTGGGTCAGGGCGCGGATTCGCGCACGACCAACGAGGTCGGCAGCACCAGCGGGTGGTCCGGCAGCGGCTGTCCTTCCAGCGTGGAGAGCAGCATCCGCGCGGCCGCGGACCCCATCTCCCGCGACGGCTGGCGGATCGTCGTCAGCCGCGGTTCGGTGTGTCCCGCGACCGGGACGTCGTCGAAGCCGACCACGGACACGTCCTCGGGGACGGCCCGGCCTGCCTCGCGCAGCGCCCGCAGCACCCCGACCGCCGAGAGGTCGTTGTGCGCGAACACGGCGTCGAACGGGATCCCGCTCGCGATCAGCTTGTCGACGGCGACCTCGCCGCCCTCGGTGGTGAAGTCGCCGTCGACGATGAGGTCCGGGTGCAGCGTCAGGCCCGCTTCCGCCAAAGCGAGCCGGAACCCGTCCAGCCTCGCCTGAGTGCACCCGAAGTGCGGTGGTCCGGTGACGACGGCGAACCTTCGGCGGCCGGCCGCGACGAGATGCCTCGCGACGTCGGCGCCTCCCTGCCGGTTCGTCGTCGTCACCGAGGGGAACTCCGGGTGCGAGCCGCGGTCGTCGATCATGACGACCGGCAGGCCGGCCCGGTAGAGCGTGGAGATGTAGTGCAGCGTGTCCGGCGGTTCGATCACGAGCAGGCCGTCGAAGGCGTTGGCGGAGACGTGGTTCGCGAACTGGTTCAGCGACTCCGGCCCGCGGTTGATCGTGTAGAGCAGCAGGCCGTACCCGTCGGCCTCAAGGGTGTCGACGATGCCCTGCAGGACCTCACCCATCCACGGCCAGGTGAGCGACGGCGCGAGCATGCCGACCGTGCGGGTCCGGCCCCTCGCCAGCCCCACGGCACGTGCGCTCGGCACGTACCCGATCTCGTCGATGACCTTCCGGACGCGCTGCGCGGTGCTCGCGTCGACGTCCGGCTTCCCGTTCAGCACACGTGACACGGTCGCCTTGGACACCTGGGCGCGTTGGGCGACCTCAGCGATCGTGACACGCATGCCGAACTTCCTTCCGCCGCCTCTGAAACCGGTTTCGGTACCGGTTCCGACGAGGTGTGACGGAGTCAACAGCCTGACGTGAGCATTAGTCAAGACTCTTGCCGGAAGTTCGTGGGAGCGTTTCCACGGCTTGACGCATCCGCGCAGGTCGTGCCGTTCGGGTGAACCGAATCGAGACGTCGAACCGCACCTTGATCAGCGCCGTGTCCGCCGCGTCGCTCTACCGGACGGAGGGCCGAATGGCGCAACAGGACCAGGGCACGGGTCGTGACCTCACGTGGGACGAGGTACGCCGGGCGATCGAACGCGCTGCCCGCGAAGGCGAGGCCAAACCCCGCTGATCGTGCACAATCGGGTGCATGGGGGTTGTGACCGCGGTCAGCCGCAGCGAGGAGTACACGTTCACCAAGCCCGTCCGGGACAGCATCACGCTGCTGGAGGGACTTGGTGTCGAGGGTGACGTCCATCAGGGCGTCACGGTGAAGCACCGGTCCAGGGTGGCCCAGGACCCGACCCAGCCGAACCTGCGCCAGGTGCACCTGATGCACGCCGAGCTCTTCGACGAGCTGCGCGGCAAGGGGTTCTCCGTGGCGCCCGGCGAGATCGGCGAGAACGTCACCACGCGCGGCATCGACCTGCTCGGCCTGCCGACCGGGACGTTGCTGCACCTGGGCGCGGAGGCCGTGGTCGAGGTGACCGGGCTGCGCAACCCGTGCGTGCAGATCGACGGGTTCTCCAAGGGCCTGCTCAAGGAGGTCGTGAGCAAGGGCTCCGACGGTGAGCTGATCCGGCGCGCGGGGATCATGTCGATCGTGCTCGTGGGCGGTGTCGTGCGCCCCGGCGACGAGATCCGCGTGGAGCTGCCGCCAGAGCCGCACCGCCCGCTCGAGAAGGTCTAGGCCGACGCCACGAGCCGGACGCCGAGAGCGACGAGGACGGCGACCGCGCCGACGGCCAGCAGGGCGGCGGACAGTCCGCCGAACGCGCCGGCGAGGGCCAGCACCACCAGCGGGCAGACGAACTGGCCGATGAACACCGCAGAGGTCCAGATTCCCGTTCCCCGGCCGCGTTGTTCGAACGTCAGCGAGCCCAGCGCCCAGGTCAGCAGTGAGGGCAGCATCAGGCCGTTGCCGAGCCCGGCGACGACCGCGCTGACGATCGCGACCGGCACGGTGGTGGTGACCGCGAGCCCGAGGACGCCCAGTCCGCACAACAGGAACGCGGCCGGGACGGTGACCGCCGGGCCGAGCCGGGCGACGCGGGCGAACGCGGCGGCCGCGATCGCGGTGGCGAGTGAGCCGATCGCGCTGACCGCGCCGATCGTGGCGGTGGACCGCACGCCGATGTGATCGAGCACAAAGGACAGTTCGACGATGAGCACGTAGAACACGAGCCCGCCGACGAGGCTCACGCCGACCGGGAGCAGCAAGGTCCGCCAGGGCAACGCCGGCAGCTTCGCCTCCTGCCGGACCGGCGGCTGCCAGAGGTGCCGGGCGGCCAGGAACGCGAGCGGCAGGCTCACCGCGTAGAGCCAGAACGGGGTCCGCCACCCGCTCGCGCCGAGCAGACCGCCGACGGCGAAGAACACGGTCGCCGCGACGGTGGTGAAGACGACCTGGAGCCCGAAGTAGCGCTGCCGCCGGTCGCCGTGGAAGTAGTCGGCGAGCAGGGTGGTGCAGCAGGTCATGATCGCGGCCTCGGTGAGGCCCACCAGCACCCGGCTCGCGACCACGAGCGGCAGGGACGGCAGCCACAGCGGCGCGGTGCCGACGAACGCGTAGATGACGAGCGCACCGACCAGCAACCGCTTGCGCCCCAGGCGATCGACGACGCGGCCGGCCAGCGGCGCGGTGAGGCCGATGACGAGAGCGGGCACGGTCAGCACGACGGGCGTGAGCGTGGCGACGCCGGGAGTGCCGGCGAACGCGGCCTGGATGGCCGGCAGCACCGGCGCGAGCAGCACGGCGCCGAGCACCGACAGGCAGCTGGACAGCAGGAGCACCAGGGCCTGGGCGGTGCCGGCGGGTCTGCCGGTGGCGGGATCGACTGCGGTGTCCGCGTCACGGGCGACGGCCGGGCGCGCGGAAAGCGTGTGGTCCGACACGGGCTTCTCCGGTGGGGTAGGCGCGGGTCCTCGATGACCCGCGGCACCGCCGAAGTGTCGGCACCGCACGACTGCCGGGGGAAATCACTTCTGCCTAAGTGAACTATCCGCCTCGTCGATGTGGATCTCGTCGCCGGTCATGACCGCGGTCGCGCGCACGAAAAGGTCGCGCAGGTAACGATGTTCGGGGTCGTCGTCGTGCATCGGGTGCCACCACATGGCCTCCACCAGCGGTCTGACGTCGACCGGGCACTCCAGGACCCGCACCCCGAGCTCGGCCGGCACCCGGTCCGCGAGACGTCGCTGGAGCAGGGCGACCCGGCCGGTGCCGCGGACCAGGCCCGGCACGGTCAGGAACGTCTCGGTGACCACCTGGATGTGCGGCTCGACACCGGACATCCGCAGCTGTTGCACGGCGGGCGTGTACGCGGTGGGCCCGTGGTAGGTGACCACCCACGGCATGGTCGCGAGTTGCTCGACGGTGAGGGCGTCACCCACGTCGTCGTTGTCCGCCGAGACGAGGCACACCCACTCGTCGCGGTAGAGGTCGCGGTGGGGCAGGTCCTCGACGAACCCGTGCGGGATGATCATGAGGTCGGTGTTGACGAGGGTTCTGGCGGCGTCGTCGACGAGCGAGGTCGTGTTGGAGTGCATCCGCAGTCTGGTCCGCGGCGCCTCGGCGGCGAGCAGCGCCGAGACCGTCGAGCCGATGGTCGCCACGGCGTAGTCGCTGATCAGCACGGAGAACTCGCGGGTCGACGACGCGCGGTCGAAGTCGGGCTCGGCGGCGAAGACCCGCTCCGCGCCGGACAGCACCGCCCGCACGCGTTCCTTGAGCTGGAGCGCGAGCGGGGTGAGCCGGTACTGGTTGCCAGACCGCGCCAGCAGGTCGTCGTGGAAGTGCCTGCGCAACCGGCCGAGCTGGGCCGACACCGCGGGCTGGCTCAGCCCCATCTGCTCGGCGGCCCGCGTGACGCTGCGCTGCTGCAGCAACGCGTCCAGCGCCACGAGCAGGTTCAAGTCCAGCCGCGCGAGGTTCACGACCAGAACGGTATCAACGTCACTGATACCGCGCATCAACGAATTCAGCTTCCCTGATGCCCATACCTGCCGCGATCGTCTGCTCATGGACCGGAACGATCCCGAGGGCGCGATCGCGGCGGCGGCGAAGCGGTGCTCCAACTGGGGCCGCTGGGGCGCCGACGACGTCCTGGGCACCCTGAACTTCCTCACCGACGCCAAGCGGCGGGAGGGCGCGGCACTGGTCCGCAGGGGTGCGAGTTTCTCGCTGGCGCAACGGTTCGACGCGAACGGCCCGCAACGGGGCTGGCGGCGGCGCACCAACCCCGTGCACACCATGCTCGACACCGGCGTGGACGCCGAACGCGGCACGCAGGGCTTCCCGCACGGCATCGGCGGCGCCGACGACGTGATCTTCATGCCGTTGCAGGCGTCGACGCAGTGGGACGGCCTCGGGCACATCTTCGACCACGGCCTGGCCTACAACGGCCGCCGCGCCGGTGACGTCGTCACCAGCGAGGGCGATCAGGTCACCGGCATCGAGACCACGGCAGGACTGATCTCGGGCCGCGGCGTGCTGCTGGACGTCGGCCGAGTGTCCGGCGTTGGCCAAGAAGGTGGTGTGGACGGTGAGTTGCCCGACGGCTTCGCCATCACCGCCGAGCACCTCGAAGCCGCGATCGCCGCGCACGGGCCGAGTGCGCGGGTCGGCCGCGGTGACCTCGTGCTGGTGCGGACGGGACGGCTGACCAGGGCCAGGCGCGAGGGCTGGGGCGACTACGCGGGCGGCGACTCCCCCGGGCTGTCGTTCACCACGCTGGACTGGTTGCACGGCAAGGAGATCGCCGGGATCGCGACCGACACGTGGGGCGTGGAGGTGCGGCCCAACGAGTTCGACGGCGCGTTCCAGCCGTTGCACCAGGTGGCGATCCCGCACATCGGCCTGTTCCTCGGCGAGATGTGGGACCTCGACGCGCTCGCCGCGGACTGCGCGGCGGACGGCGTCCACGAGTTCTGGCTGACCGCCGCCCCGCTGCCGGTGACCGGCGCGGTCGGTGCCCCGGTCGCCCCCGTCGCAGTCAAGTGAGACCCGGCCGGACGAAGGAGTCCTCATGCCAGCGGTGAACAACGTGCTCGTGATCGGCGGCGGTCTCGCCGGGACGGCCGCGGCGATCCAGCTCGCACGCCACGGCGTGGCCGTCGACCTCGTCGAGGTCAAGCCGGACATCGCCGCCATCGGTTCCGGGATCACGTTGCAGGGCAACGCCTTGCGCGAGCTGCGGCGGCTGGGGGTGTGGGATCGGGTCAGCAGGGCGGGGTACGCGTACAACAGCCTCGGCCTGCGCGCTCCCGACCGCGACGGCACCCTGCTCGTCGAGTTCCCGGACGTGCGCAGTGGCGGTCCCGACCTGCCGGCGACGATGGGCATGCCCCGCCCGCTGCTGGCGCGGATCCTCCTGGACCAGGCGGTCGCGGCCGGGGTGAAGACCCGCTTCGGCGTCACCGCGGCCGGGTTCGTGCAGGACGCCACCGGCGTCGAGGTCACCTTCACCGACGGCTCGGCGGGCAGGTACGACCTCGTGATCGGTGCGGACGGCATCCGTTCGGCCGTGCGCCGGATGCTCGGCATCGAGCTGGAACCGAAGCCGAACGGCATGGGGATCTGGCGCGTGTTCGGCCCCCGCCCGGCGAGCGTGACCCGCACCGACCTGTTCTACGGCGGTCCGTGCTACCTCGCCGGGTACACGCCGACCGGGCAGGACTCGCTCTACGCCTACGTCGTCGAGGACGCGGCTGACCACAGTGGACTGACACCCGAGCAACGGCTGGCGCGGGTGTGCGAGCTCGCCTCGGCCTACCACGGGCCGTGGGACGAGATCCGGTCGGCGCTGGTCGATCCCGGCCAGGTGAACTACACGACGTTCGAGACCCACGTGCTGCCGGCGCCCTGGCACCGCGGCCGGGTCGTGCTCATCGGCGACGCCGCCCACTCCTGCCCGCCGACCCTCGCGCAGGGAGGCGCCCAGGCACTGGAGGACGCGACGGTGCTGACCGAGCTGCTGATCGACCGCGACGCCCTGGACGACAGCCTGTGGGACGCGTTCACCGCGCGCCGCCACGACCGCGCCGCGCAGGTCGTGGCGGCGTCGAACCAGATCGCCCAGTGGCTGCTCGACCACGAGCAGGGCGACGTTCCCGGCCTCGTCCACCGCATCGGCGACCTCGTCTCCCAGCTAGCGTGACTCCTCCGGAGGGACCATCGTGACCGACCGCCTGATCACCCACCTGCGGCACGTCGACCTCGCCGTGCCCGACCTGGCCCGGCAGCAGGACTTCTTCACCGGAGCGTGGGGACTGACCGCCGAACACGGCGACACCGGCATCTCGTTCCTGGCCGCCGAAGGCTCTCCCGAGCAGTACGTGGTCCGGCTGCGCCAGGCCGCCGACAAGCGCATCGACCTGATCGCCTTCGGTGCCGCGAGCCCCGCCGACGTCGACGCCCTCGCCTACCGGCTGGCCGTCGCCGGCGTCACGCTCGTCAGCGAACCCGGCGTGCTGCAGACCCCCGGTGGCGGCTACGGCTTCCGGTTCTTCGACAACGAGGGCCGCACCGTCGAGGTCAGCGCCGACGTCGCGATCCGCAGGCACCGCAAGGTGGAGGAGGGCGAGTCCGTGCCCGTGCGGCTGTCGCACGTGGTCGTCAACTCGGCCGACCCCGAGGGCACCGTCGCGTTCTACGAACGCCACCTGGGCTTCCGCCTGTCCGACACGCTGATGCACCCGCGCATGGGCGAGATGATGTGGTTCCTGCGGGTGAACTCGTGGCACCACAGCATGGCCGTCGCCCGCGGCCCGCACCCGTCGCTGCACCACGCGTCCTTCGAGCTGCGCGGCCTCGACGAGTACATGCGCGGCACCGGCCGGCTGCTGCGGGCGGGGGTCGAGAAGATCTGGGGCCCAGGCCGGCACCTGGCCGGCAACAACACCTTCAGCTACTTCCTCGACCCGCACGGCAACACCGTCGAGTACACGACCGAGCTGGACGAGGTCGACGAGGACACCTGGCACCCGCACCTCTACGACTTCAGCCGGCCGGAGGTCTCCGACCAGTGGGGCACGGCCAACGCGATGAACGAGTTCGTCGCGCAGAAGTCGTTCAACGACCCCGACAAGGGCCTGTTCGTCGCGCCGCCCGTGTGAGGAATCCAATGCGCTTCGCCACCTACGAACTCGACGACAAGGTGCACGCGGGCGTGGTCGCGGGCAACGACGTGCACGCGCTGCCGTCCGGCACCACCGTCCTCGATCTCGTCCGCGCCGGCCTGCCGGAGGCACTGACCACCGGTACCGCCGCACTCGCCGGTCCGCCCACGCCACTGGACCGAGTCCGGCTCCTGCCCCCGCTCGCGCCGCCCACCGTCCGGGACTTCGTGGCGTTCGAGGAGCACGTGGAGGGCGTCGTCGCCAGCGTGTCCGGCGGTTCCGGCGTGCCCGCGGAGTGGTACGAGGCACCGACGTTCTACTTCACCAACCCGTACGCCCTGATCGGCGCCCACGACGACGTCCCGGTGCCGCCAGGTTCACACCTGCTCGACTTCGAGCTGGAGGTGGCGGCGGTCGTCGGCCGCGACGGCTCCTCGCTCACGCCGGCCCAGGCCCGTGACGCGATCTTCGGCTACACCGTGCTCAACGACTGGTCCGCGCGCGACCTGCAACGCCGCGAGATGAAGGTGGGCCTCGGCCCGGCCAAGGGGAAGGACTCGGCCACCACGCTCGGGCCGTGGCTCGTGACCGCCGACGAACTGGCGCCGTTCCGCGACGAGGACGGGTTCCTCGCGCTGGACCTGCGGGTGTCGGTCAACGACGTCGAGGTCGGCCACGACCTGCTGTCGAACATGGGCTGGCCCTTCGAGGAGCTCGTCTCCTACGCCTCGCGCGGCACCTGGGTCCGAGCGGGTGACGTGCTCGGGTCCGGCACCTGCGGCAACGGCGGCTGCCTCGCCGAGCTGTGGGGCAGGCGCGGCGAGCAGGACCCGCCGGCGCTGCGGGCCGGTGACGTCGTGGAGATGACCGTCGAGGGCATCGGGACCATCCGCAACCGGGTCGTGCCCGGGATCGAGCTGCCGCCGGTGCGCGCCGCCCGCATCCGATCACGGGCGCGTGCCCGGTGACGGGCCGAGCGACGGGCCGGGTGGCCGGGAAGGTCGTGCTCGTCACCGGAGCCGGCCGCGGACTCGGCGCCGCCGCGGCACGCCTGCTCACCGAAGAAGGCGCCGAGGTGGTCGGTGTCGACCTCGACGACCACGAACAGTCCGATGTGGACTTTCACCGGCTCGACGTCACCGACCCGACCAGCTGGTCCGATCTCGTCGCCCACATCACCCGGCGGTACGGCCGGGTCGACGGCCTCGTCGCCAGCGCGGGCATCACCCTGCGCACGCGCCTCGCCGACCTCGATGCAGCAGACCTGGCCCACGTCCACGAGATCAACGTCGGCGGCGTGCTGCGGGCGATCCAGTCCGTGCTGCCGCTGATGGGCCCCGGCGGCTCGATCGTCACCCTCGGCTCGGCGGCGGCGCTGACCGGCCACTACCCGCTCGCCTACACCACCAGCAAGTGGGCGGTGCGAGGGCTCACGAAGAGCGCCTGCCTGGAGCTCGGCGGCCGCGGCATCCGCGTCAACGTCGTCCATCCCGGCTACGTCGAGACCCCGATGACCGCGTCGGCGTCCCCGGTGTTCCGCGCCACGAACATCGCCGAGACACCGCTGGGCCGCACCGGATCGGTCGACGACGTCGCTCCGCTGGTGGTGTTCCTGATCAGCGACGACGCCTCGTTCATCACCGGCGCCGAGATCCCCCGTCGACGGCGGCCTGACCGCCCACGGCGGCGTGAAGTCGATCAGCGACGCCCTCCGCCCCTGAAAGGACCAATCGTGTTCGAGTACTTCCCCGGCAACTACGTGTGGAACCTGAGCGTCGTGGCCACGCTCAACAGCGGCGGGCTGATCGACGAGGTCGACCGCGCCTGCCGGCCGATCCGCGAGGCAGCCCAGCGCGGGGAGGACGCCGGTACCGCCGAGTTCCTCCAGGCGTGGACGCAGCTGGCCGACACCCTGGTCGGTCAGGCGGAGGCGGCCGAGAAGGCCGGGCGGTGCCGCAACGCGGGCCATCTCTACGCGCGGGCGACGAACTACCTCGTGCAGGCCGAACGCATGCAGAGCGCGTCGTCACCGGGCCGCATCACCACCTACGAGCGGTGCCTCGACCTGATGCAGCGGTCCTTCACCCTGGCGGACCCGCGCACCAGCCGGGTGGAGATCCCCTTCGAGGGCACCACCCTGCCCGCCTACTTCACCAAGGCACCCGCGGCGGACCACGCCCCGGCGCCCGTGATGATCATGTGGAACGGCCTGGACAGCACCAAGGAGCACATCTACCTGTCCGGGATCTCCGACGAGCTCGCCGCGCGCGGCATCTCGACGCTCATGGTCGACACCCCCGGCTCCGGCGAGGCGCTGCGGCTGGGCGGCCTCACGTCGCGCATCGAGACCGAGACGTGGGCCGCCGCGTGCGTCGACCACCTGGAGACCCGCGACGACGTCGACGTGCGCAAGATCGGCCTGGCCGGGTGGTCGCTGGGCGGGTACTACGCCCCGCGCGCGGCCGCGTTCGAGAAGCGCCTGGCGCTCGTCGTCGCCTGGGGTGCCAACCACGACTGGGGCGCGGTGCAGCGGCGCCGCGTCGAACGCGAGGGTGAACGGCCGGTCCCGCACTACTGGGAGCACGTCCTGTGGGTGTGGGGTTTCGACGACCTCGACTCGTTCCTCACCCACGCCGACGACGTGCGGCTCGACGGCGTGGTGGAGAAGATCACCGTGCCGTTCCTGATCTGCCACGGCGAGAACGACCGGCAGATCCCGCTCGCGTACGCGCACCGCTCCTACGACCAGGCGGTCAACAGCCCCAAGCGCGAGCTGCGGATCTTCACCGCGGCCGAGGGCGGGGCCGAGCACATCGGGCTGGACCACCTGCCGCACGTCAGGGACTTCGTGGCGGACTGGGTGCAGCAAACCTTCGACGAGCTCTGAGGTTCAGTCGTCGAAGTGCCCGTCGAGGATCACCGAGATCGTTCTCGGTGCCTCGACGACGGCCAGGTGCGCGGCGTCCCCGACGATGTAGAGGTCCGAGTCGGGCAGCTCGTCGGCGATGTGCCGGGCGCACTCCGGGGGCGTCGCGTGGTCCTGCGCCGCCGCGATCACCACGGTCGGCACGTCGATCTTCGCCAGGTCCGGCCGCAGGTCCATGTCCCGGATCGCCTCGGCACAGGCGAGGTACGACGGCACGTCGACCTTCAGCAGCTGCGCGCGGAAGTCCGCGACGACGGCCGGCGAGCACGTCGGCGTGAACCACCGCGACACGATCGCGTCCGCGATCGGCTCCATCCCGTGCGCGCGCAACGCCTCGATCCGTTCGTCCCAAACGGACTTGTCCGGGTACCAGGCCGTGGTGCACACCAGCGCGAGCCGGGATATCCGGTCGGTGTTGGCCGCGAGCCACATGCCGATCATCCCGCCGAGCGACACGCCGCAGTAGTACACCTGGCGCAATTCCAGGTGGTCCAACAGGTCCAGCACGTCACGCGCAAGCGTTTCGATCGTGCACGGGCCCTCGACCGGCGCGCTTCCGCCGTGGCCGCGGTGGTCGAAGCGCAGCAACCGGAAGGGCGGCGAGAACCCGCGCCAGAGGTCGGTGGTCGTGCCGAGCGCGTTGCCGAGCACCAGCACCGGCGCGTCGTCCGGCCCGGTCAGCGAGTAGTGCCCGATCACGGCCTCACCTCCTCACAAGACCCGACAACCTCGGGAGTCTGCCTTTGGTCTTCCCCACCCGCACCCCGAATCCACATGAGACGGCGCCGGACGGGTTCGGCCGTTCCAGTGACGGGAGGCCGCGAACGTCCAGTGATCGAAACGAGACGGCCGGGACACGTTCTGATAGCGCCGTGAAGGCAACAAACCACCGGCCTGGCCCCCGCCGTAACGGTGTTACGGGGAGCAGAATGAAGGTTTGCCTCTGCCACCGACCCCACCGGGACGCCGATGAACTCCGTTGCTCCGTTCGCACACGAGGCCCTGTTCTACCGTGACGAGGACGATTTCCTGGCCGGCACGGCCAAGTTCGTCGCGGACGGCGTGAGCCGAGGCGAGCCCGTGCTGGTGGCGGTGTCGGAGGCGAGCATCGCCCTGTTGCGCGAACGGCTGGGCGGCCAGGCCGACCAGGTGCACTTCATCGACATGGCCGAGGCCGGCCGCAACCCGGGCCGGATCATCCCCGGCGTGCTGATGGCGTTCAGCGCGAGCGCGCCGCAGCGCCGGGTGCGCATGGTGGGCGAACCGGTGTGGCCGGGCCGCACCGAGCTCGAGTACCCGGCGTGCGTGCAGCACGAAGCGTTGATCAACACGGCGTTCGAGGGGCGCCGCGGCACCTTGCTGTGCCTGTACGACGCGAGCGCGCTGCCCAGCCACGTGTTGAAGGACGCCCAGCGCACGCATCCGGTGGTGATCGAGGGTTCCAGGCGGGCCGCGAGCGAGTGGTACACCGACCCGGCCGGGCTGGCCGACATCTACAACGTGCCCTTACCCCCGCCGCCGTCGTCCGCGCAGGAGCACCTCTTCTCCGTGGGCACGCTCGCGCACATGCGCAAGATCGTGACGATGTACGCGGACTGGTTGCGCCGCGAGCAGATCGAGGACCTCGTGCTGGCGGTGAACGAGCTCGCGACGAACAGCATCCTGCACGCGTCGGGGCGCGGGGTGCTGCGGATGTGGCGCGAGGGTGACACCGCGGTGTGCGAGGTGAGCGACTCGGGCTCGGGATTCCCGCCCTCGTTCACCGGCCTGTCCGGCTTCGGGATCGTGATGGTGAACCTGTTGTGTGACCTGGTTCGCACCCACACGAGTCACACGGGTACCACCGTTCGAGTGTACTTGGGCAGGTAAAGAGTCGCCGCCATCTCATAGAAATGCGCGCGTCACGCGGACCTGGTTGCCTGACACACCTATGACAGACCACCTCTCCCCCCTCGACATCGCCTTCCTCGCCATGGAGGGCAACGCGAATCCCTTGCACCTCGGTGCGGTCGCGATCTTCGCACCGTCCACTCCGGTGCATCCGGCCCGCGTCGCCGCCGTGCTGTGCGACCGCGCGCAGGAGATCCCCCGCCTGCGCCAGCGCGCCCGCACCTCGTTGCTGGGCGGCGCGCGCTGGGTGGAGGACCCCGGCTTCGCGCCGGAGGACCACGTCTTCACGCACCACGTGCGCGGCCGGGATCGGTTCACCACCTTGGTCTCCCACCTCATGGCGCAGCCGCTGGACCTCGCGCGGCCGCCGTGGGAGCTGCACGTCATCACCGGTCTCGCGGGCGGCCGGTTCGCCGTCGTGGCGAAGCTGCACCACTCGTTGTGCGACGGCATGAAGGCCGTCGGCCTGGGACTTCAGCTGTTCGACGCATCCCGTTTGTCCATTCCGGACACTCCGGAGCCGATCTCGCGGTCGATCATCCCGTCGATCCCGTCGTTGCGCGGGATCAAGGACACGCTCGACATCGCCTCGTCGGTGCTGATGAACACCCGGCCGCCGACGTTGAACTCGCCGGTGCTGACCTCGTCGACCCGGCCGCGCCGCGTGGTGATGTCGCGCCTGGATCTCGCGGACGTGCACCGAATCCGCCGCGCACACGGCGGCACGGTGAACGACGTGTTGCTCGCGCTGGTCACCGGTGCGCTGCGGCACTGGCTTTCCGCGCACGGCAGCGCCGAACCCTCGTCGGTCGTGCGCGCGCTGATCCCGGTTAACCAGCGCTCACGCTCCGGCGACGGCGCGTCCGGCAACCAGATCTCCGGCTTCCTGCTCGCCCTGCCGGTCGGCATCGCGGACCCGGTGGAACGGCTGCGGAACGTCCGCGAGCAGATGGAGTCGGCCAAGGCCCAGGGCCCCGACCGCGGTGCGGGCGCGCTGCCGCTGCTCGCCGACAAGGTGCCGCCGCTGCTGCACCGCCTGGCCGCACCGGTCGCCGCCCGCTGCGCGCCGCTGCTGTTCGACACGCTGGTCACGTCGGTGCCGCTGCCGTCCGTGCCGCTGTCGCTGGACGGTGCCGCGCTGTGCGAGATGTACCCGGTGGCACCGGTCGCCCCCGGCCACGCGGTGGGCGTCGCGCTGTCGGTCTACCGGTCCTCCGTGCACGTCTGCCTGAACACGAACCAGTCGTGGATGTCGGACGCGCAGTGGCTCGACGGTGTGCTGCGCCGTGAGCTGTCGTCCCTTCAGGACTCCCGCGAGCTGGTGGGTTTGCCGAGGTAGGCGCGCGGGCAAACCTGTTTTCATGAGCAACACCGTGGTCCTCGACGTGGACGGCACCCTGGTCGACACCAACTACCACCACACGGTGGCGTGGCTGCGCGCGTTCCGCGAGTCCGACATCACCGTGCCGGCGTGGAAGGTGCACCGGTCGATCGGCATGGGCGGAGACCGGCTGGTCGCCGCCGTCGCGGGCGACCAGGTGGAACGGGACCACGGTGACGCGGTGCGCGACGCGTGGGAACGGCACTTCGACGAGATGCTGCACGAGATCCAGCCGTTCGAAGGCGCACACCGACTGATCCGCGCGGCCACCGACCTGGGTCTCGCGGTGGTGCTTGCGTCGTCGGGCAAGCGCAAGCACGTCGAGCACTACCTGAAGCTGATCGATCCCGGCGACATCGCCTGGACGTCGTCCGACGACGTCGAGGACTCGAAGCCGGCACCCGACCTGATCGAGGTGGCGTTGCGCGAGGTCAGCGGATCGCGCGCGGTCGTCATCGGCGACTCGGTGTGGGACTGCGAGGCCGCCGGCCGGGCGGGGCTGCCGTCGATCGGACTGCTCACCGGAGGGTTCGGGGAGGACGAGCTGGTCGAGCGCGGGGCGTCGGCGGTGTACGGCGATCTGGACACGTTGCGGGCGGAGCTGGCCGACCTGCCGTTCGCCCAGGTGCGCGAACCGAACGCCTGAGGCCGCAACGAGCGACCGCTACGACGATCCTTCGACTGCCGGGCCGGCGTGCGCCCCTCCGATCTGGAAGGGCAGCGCCTTCCGGCCACCTCCCAGCGACCGCCGCATCGCGGTGGCCAAAGCCACCCGAGCCCCCAGCACCCCGCGTCCGATCCCCGACCGCTCTCAGGGCTTGGGGGTGTCCGACTTCTTGGTCGGCTTGCCCGGATCCCGGTCCTTGGTCGGCCGCACCGAGTCGGTGGTCTTGACCGGTTCCTGCGTCGTCGGCGCCGCGCTCGACCCCGGCGAGCCGGGACTCTGCGTGCTTCCGCTGCTCGGCGCCGTGCTCAACCCGGCGGAGTTGCCGGGCTGCGGCGCACCGGGCGCGCCCGGCGTCTGCACCACGGTCACCGTCGACGGCCCCACCGTGATCACCTGGGTGGCCGGTCCCGGCAACGGCTTGTCGTCGGCCGCGGGTGCCTCGCTCCCGCCACCGCCGAGGTTCGCGACCGCCACGGCCACCGCGGCGACGGCCACCGCGGCCGCACCGGTGATCGCCAAACGCTTGCCCCGCCGCGGGCGGGGCACCTCGGCGGGATCGGCGGAGACCGCCGCGTCCGGCAGCAACGCCGGCAGACCGCGGCTCGCCTCGTACGCGGCCGACAGCGACCGCGCGCACATCTCGGCGGTAGGACGGCGCCGGGGATCCATCTCCGTCATCGCGGTCAGCAGCGAGATCCACGCCAACGGCAGGTCGACGGGGATCCGCGGCGGACGCGCCAGCCGGGCCAGTGCGGCCTCGGCGTCGCCACCGGGATACTCAGCTCGTCCGGTCAGGCACTCCAGCAGCACCAGCCCGAGCGCGTAGACGTCCGCGGGCGGGCCGACCGTCGATCCCTTCACCTGCTCCGGCGCCAGGTACCCGGCGGTGCCGACGAGCACCCCGGACGTGGTCACCCGCGTCACCTCGGCCACCAGTGCGAGGCCGAAGTCCGCCAGGTAGGCCTGCTTCTCCTCGTCGTCGAGCAGGATGTTCGACGGCTTGATGTCGCGGTGCACCACGCCGAGCCCGTGCACGTGGTCCAGCACGGCGGCGATCTGCCCGCCGATGCGCGCCACGAACCGGGGCGGCAGCGGTTCGCGCATGCGCTGACGCAACGTGCCGCCGGTGATCTCCCGCATCACGAAGTACGGGCGGCGCGACACCGTGCCGGACGCGTACACCGGGATCACGCCGGGGCAGTCGAGCGCCGCGAGCATCGAGGCCTCGCGCTGCAACCGCAGCTCGTCGTCGGGCAGGCCGGGGCCGATGAAGACCTTGATGGCGACCGACGACGTCGTCGAGCGGTCGTAGGCGCGGTAGACCTCGGCCATGCCACCTGAACCGAGCAGAGAACCGACGACATACCGGTCGTCGATCACCGCGCCGGTCAGGTCGCCGTCCCAGGGTGCGCTCATGGGCCTCCGCTCGTCGCGCAGCAACCTAACGGGTCGCGTGGAATCACGGCTACCCGGCCGTCCTGAAGATCAAACTACGATCAGTGCGGCCTCGATCTCCCGCACCAACGCCTCATCACGTTCCAGCACTGACGTATCGGTGGTGGCCAGCACGACGTAACCGAGCGAGGTCCACAGGTCCTCCGTGCGCGGTACCTGCGAACCCTCGCGGTACGGCAGCACCGCGCGCTGGAAGCTCGGCAGCAACTCCGGCAGCGAGTCGAGCCGCACGGCGTTGCCCAGCTCACCGGCCGCGGGCGAGGACAGGTAGACGGACTTCACGTGCTGGTGCCGGGTGTACCGCCAAACGTCAACGTCGCCATCCACTCGGTGGCGGACCATTCGGGTGATCTGGCTCTCCTGAGCGCCGATCATCGTCAGCTCCTGCTGCTCGGCGCCGGCCAGCCGCGCGCCGATCTCGATCAGCCGCGGGCCGTCGGGGGTGACCATGACCTCGACGTGCGCGGGACCGTTGCGGACGCCGGTCGCGTCCAGCACCCGGCAGACGTACTCGAACAGCACGTCGACCACCGGGTCGTCCGCGGGCATCAGCGTGTTGGACAGGTAGATGCCGAGCCGGTCGCCGCGGCACTCCTTGGCGTAGCGCCACACCGCGGCCAGGCCGTGCCGTCCGTCGATCGAGTAGGTGTCGACCTCGTACTCGGTGCCGACCGCGAGCTCCTGCACCAGCACGCGGTCGTTGCGGATGTTCAGCTTGTTGACGCTGCCGAGGATCCGGTCGAACTTGGCCCGCCAGTCGTCACCGGGCCGCGCGACGAACACGTCGTCCGTACCGCCGCTCTCCTGCGGCTTCAGCACGATCGGCGAGTCGGCGAGGCCTTCCCTGCGCAGCCACGCGGCCACCTCGGCGGCGTTGTCGGAGCTGATCTGCCGCAGGTGCGGGACGTCGGCCGACCTCAACGCCACCGCCATCTGCCACTTGTCGCGGCGCGCGGACGACAGGGCGAGCACGTTCGACCGGCCGGGGGTGATCAGCTCGGACAACGCCTCCGCGGTCTCGACACCGGTCTCGGTGCCCGGCACGACGGCGATCGGCTCGTGCACGGCGAGCTTCGACGCCAGTTCGTCGAGGTCGGTCAGCACGTGGACCTCGCGGTAGTTCTCCGGGATCCACGAGCCGGCGAGGCCGGCGGGTGGCTCGGGAGTGGTCAGCACCGCGATCGCCTCGACGCCACGTTCGGCGAACGCGGGCGCGATGCCCTTGCCTGCCGAGTACGGATCCACCACGACGATGCTCGCCACCACTGCTCCTCTAGATCGTAAAGACATCTTCCGAACGAGGAGCACAACAGCGGTGGCGTGACCAGGCATTCCTGTCTCGATTGGGCCGAGACGACCGTCACTCGAATCGCAACGTCTCGTAGACAGAAGCTGTCACCAGACAGCTAGCAGACGCCTTCCAGACGCGGGCGAGCCGGGTGCGCAGATCCGTGCCGCCGCTCAACGCCTGCGCCACGAACTGCAGTCCGAGCAGCTCCGC
Source organism: Lentzea sp. NPDC004789 (assembly GCF_053601075.1). Taxonomy (NCBI): domain Bacteria; kingdom Bacillati; phylum Actinomycetota; class Actinomycetes; order Pseudonocardiales; family Pseudonocardiaceae; genus Lentzea; species Lentzea sp. NPDC004789. The sequence goes on from NZ_JBSGBE010000026.1 coordinate 29,363, forward strand.
GACGAGCTGCTCGGCCGCATGCCGGACGTTCACCCCGGACCGCAGCTCACCGCGTTCCCGCGCCTGCGAGAGCAGGTCCCGCACGACCGCGATCCAGCCGACGACCTGCGCGGCGGCCGCGACGTCGAAGAACACCGCCTCCCGCAACAGCTTCGCGCTCACCCGCACGGTGAGGTCGGAGTCGAGCCTGCGGACGAACTCGAACGACATCGCGATCAGCGCCTGCATCGGCGACGTCTCGACGGCGAGCTGCTCGTCGCGCAACCGGTGCCACAGCAGGGACTGCTCCTCGATGATGGCGACGCCGAGCGCCTCCTTGGAGCGAAAGTGGCAATACAGCGCGCCTTTCGACACATCGGCCCGCGCGCACACGGCGGTGAGGCTCGATCCCGCGAACCCGTCGCGGTCGAACACCTCCGCCGCGGCACGGAGAAGCTTCGCCCGAGTGCGCGTCGATCGCTCGCGTTTGACGCTCATGCCTCGGTCCGCGCGGCGCCGGTCGCCAGTGCCACCGCCAGCGTGTCGGGCATGTGCCAGTACTGCTCGATCTCTCCCAGGTGCACCGAGAGCACCGCGGCGAAGCGCACTTCCGCCTGCTCACCGGTGGCGAGGACCCGCCACCGCGCCCAACCGACCACGGCCGCGTCACCTCCGTCGACGATCACCTGGCGCACCGAGAGCTGCTCCAGGTCGAACGTGGCGAACAAGGTCAGGAACTGGGACTCGACCTCGCGGCGGGTACGCGGGCCAGGCGCCCATCTGACGCCGCCCGGATCGGGCGACTCCCATTCCACGGTCGGCGCGCACAACCGCGCGATGCCCGGTGCGTCCTGCGCCGCCAACCGCGAGAGGAACACCTGCACCACTTCGACCGTCGAGAGCATTTTCTCCACCTTCTCACCCCGGTCATTGCTGTCGCAACGATCACGGTCCTGCATACACTAGCGGCGGGCGCACATTGTGGGCACGCACACCCCATTGGCCCAGTTGCGTTTCACCCAAACATCCGATCGGATGATTCAGTCGGTACGCGAACTTTCAACGACCGCCGGTATCACCGCATTGCACGGACCGAACTCCCAGGTTCTGCGGCATGGTGGATGACGCACCCGCCATCTCACTGAAACGGAGCAGAACCGTGCTCAAGGCAGTCCATCGAGCCCACGAGCACCAGGACACCCCGCCGATTACCGCCTTGATTCCACAGGCGCGGCGGGAGCAGGGCCTCACCCAGCGCGAACTCGCGGACCTGTTGTGCGAGATCTCACAAAACGACAGCGTCACCCGTGAAGAAGTGTCGAGATGGGAACGCGGTAAACGCATTCCCGGCCCCTACTGGCGTGCCTGGATCAGCGCGGCGCTCGATGTGCCGCACGCCGAGGTCGACCGGGCCGCGGTGCTCGAACGGGAATCTCGCAGGACGAGGAACGAAGACCACTCCCACTAGCGGAGCGCGGGCAGACGGCAGGGGTCTGCCCGCCCGCTGGCAGGGGCGGTGCCCTGCGGCCGCTGTGGCGCCGCCCCTCCCACAAGTCCCAGGCAGGAAGGACCTTTGGCCCCCTGTGCGTCCGCGCACAGGGGGCCAAACTGCGATCTGTGATCCCCTTCGGAAACTTGGTCGTAACGTTGTTACTACTTGCCGGTGGCACGTTCGGCAGCACACCGGGGGTTTCCCCGGTGAAGGTCAACGAGATCGAGCTCGGACCTGCCGGATTCGTCGAACTGCGCAACACCGGCACCACTGCGGCAGACATCGGAGGATGGACGGTCCAGTCCTGCTCCGGCCCAGCTGCGCGAATCCTCGCCACCATCTCACCCAACACCGTCCTACCTCCGGGTGAATACTTCGTGATAGTGGGCAGTGCGTTCAGCGGAACAGTGCCCAACGGCCTCGTAGTGGACACCGTGGACGGAACCGGCGTAATCGCCAGGAACCGGTACGGCGCGCACACCGACAGCGTGGGATTGAGCACCTCGTCGCCGTGCCGCGAAGCAGGTGCCGCGACGCCCTGCACCGATTCCTCGCTCGGCCGCGACAGCGCCTCCCGCGACACCGATCAGAACTCGGTCGACTTCGCGTGCCGAATTCCTTCTCCCGGCGAAAACAATCTGTAACCTATCTGAAATGGCCCCTTTCGAGTCCGAACAAATCCGAGCAAAGTCAGTCCCAGCGGCAAGACAGGTCGTTCCCCTCGACCCAGGTGCCGCGTGCGAGAAAACCCCGAATTCACTTTCTCGAAGGGACTGGAACAATGCGTCGACTGCTGAGCGGTGCCGCCGCTCTCGCATTCGCGAGCACCATCGCGTTCGCGGGCATGGCGACCGCGGCCGAGGAGCCTCAGGGCCCCGACGTCATGGCCGTGCCCGCCGTGCTCATCAACGAGGTCTCCACGATGGGCCCGAACGGACCGCTCGACGAGGCGATCGAGCTCATCAACACCACGGACCAGCAACTCGACCTCACCAACTGGGTGTTGAAGATCTACAACCAGCAGAACCAGGTCATTCAGACCATCCCGCTGATGGACGCGCTCGGCCAGCCGATCGTGCTCGCGCCCAAGAACAACGTCGGCAGCACGCTCGTGCTGACGGGCGCCGACTTCTCCGGCACGGTGAGCACTCCTCACGTTCTCCCGGTGAACTTCCTCGGCACCGAGGGCATTCCGGTCTACGGCGGTGTCGCGATCTTCGGCAGCAACTCCCCGACCGCTTTCAAGATCGACGGCGTTGCGTTCTCGTCGAGTGCGATCACCCCGAAGGAAGGCACGAACGCTGCTCCGGAAACCGCGCAGACCGCCGCGCTCGGCGGATCGAACACGCGCAACATCCTGAGCCAGGACACGAACAACAACCAGCGTGACTTCTCGCTGCAGGTGCGCACCTTCTAAGAGATCCGCAACGGAACCGTCCAGCGGGTGCACCTGAGCGCCCTGGCCGTCGCCCCTCGACGGCCAGGGCGCCCTTCTGCGTGTGGCGCGAAGTCGCCAACGGCGACTAACCGCCGCTTTCCCCTGTTCCGCAAGGAATTCCGGCCCCTCATCCTGCTGTGAACTGATCACAGGGAGGGCGCCGTGTTCCGACACGTTCTGGCACTTGCCATCGCCGCGGCCACGCTCGTCGCACCACCGGCGTCCGCAGCGTCACCACCACCGCAGGCCCAAACATCCGAGGCATCGCACCGGATCACGCTGATCACCGGCGACGTCGTGGACTACACCGAACGCGCCGACGGCCGCAAGACCGCGCAGATCCACGCCGCGCCGCGGGAAGGCGAACCACCGGTCTTCCACACCATGACGACGGCCAAAGGTCTCTACGTCTACCCCTCGGACGCGATCGGGGCCGTCACGTCCGGCACCGCCGAACGCACCCTGTTCAACGTCACCGAGCTCGTCCGCACCGGCCAGTCCGACGACCGCACCGCCACGGTCCCGGTGCTCGTGACCGGCGGCTTCTCCGCCAGCGCGCACACCAGGATCAGCAGCCTCAACGCGTCGGGCGTCCGCGTGGAGAAGGCGAAGGCGCAGGAGTTCTGGCGCACGCTCGACATGAGCGCGAAATCGGGGACGCGGCTGCTCTACGACCGGCCGATCCACCTCGCGCTCGACCAGACCACCAAGCAGATCGGCGCACCGGCGGCGTGGGCGGCCGGCCTGAACGGCACCGGCGTCACGGTCGCCGTCGTCGACACGGGCATCGACGCGAACCACCCCGACGTCGCCTCGAAGATCACCGCGGCGGAGAACTTCTCCGACGAACCGGACGTCGTCGACCGGCACGGCCACGGCACCCACGTCGCCTCGATCATCGCGGGCACGGGCACCGGTTCCGGCGGGAAGTACCAGGGTGTCGCCCCCGCGGCGAAGCTGGTGATCGCCAAGGTGTTCAACGGTGCCGGTGAGGCCGCGACCTCACAGGTGATGGCGGGCATCGACTGGGCGGCGCACTCCGGCGCGAAGATCGTCAACCTCAGCCTCGGCGGCGACGTCACCGACGGGTCCGACGAGCTCAGCGCACTGGTCGACCAGCTCTCCGCCGAGACGGGGGTGTTGTTCGTGGTGGCGGCGGGCAACAACGGTCCGGCCGGGCGCTCGGTCGCCTCACCCGGTGCCGCGGCGGCCGCGCTGACCGTCGGCGCGGTCGACCGGCAGAACAAGCTGGCCCCGTTCAGCAGCACCGGTCCGCGCATCGGCGACGCGCACGTGAAGCCCGAGATCAACGCACCGGGTGTCGGCGTCGTGGCCGCCCGCGCCGCCGACACCTCCATGGGCGCTCCGGTCTCCGACCTCTACACGGCGGCGTCCGGCACCTCGATGGCCACCCCGCACGTCGCGGGCGCCGCCGCGTTGCTGTTGCAGCAGCACCCTGACTGGAACGGCCAGCAGCTGAAGAACGCACTGGTGACCAGCGCGGCCGACGTGGGCATGTCCTGGTACGAGCAGGGTGCGGGACGGCTCGACGTGGCCCGCGCGGTCACGCAGAAGGCCACCGCCACCGCGTCCGCGAGCTTCGAGCGGTACGAGAAGGGCACCGGCGGCACCCTCACCCGCGAACTCGCCTACACCAACGACTCCGACACTCCCCTGGCCCTCGACCTCACCGCGACCACCAAGGGCTGGGACGGCAAACCCACCACCGCGTTCAAGCTCAGCACCGCGAAGCTCACGATCCCGGCCCGCGGCAAGGCCTCCGCGACCCTCACCCTCGACCCCGAGGCCGGTCCGGCCGGCGTGTACGGCGGTACCGTCACCGCCACCGGTCCCGGCACCACCCTCCGCACGCCGGTCAGCGTCTACGAGGCACCGCAGACGTTCCCGGTGTCGGTGCACGTCCGCGACAGCGCGGGCAAGGCGCCGGCGCCCGCGTTCGGGCAGCTGATCGACGACTCCAACGGCGGTGACGACGTCAACGACCCGTTCGACGACACCGTGGACTACGTCTTCGACGTGGTGAACGGCGAAGGCATCACGAACGTGCCGAGCGGGCGCTACTCCGCCGTGAGCTGGGCGACCGAGAACACCGCGGGCGTCCGCCGCTGGTCGGCGCTCGCCGCGCCCGAACTGACCGTCACCGGTGCCCAGGACGTCTCGCTCGACGGCCAGAAGACCGTGCCGATCGAGGTCGTGCCACCGGGTCCGGCCGAGCAGCGCGACCGCACCGTGACGATGCGCCGCGTGCTGCCCGCCCAGGGCGAGAAGCAGCCGCTGATCACCGAGACCGCCGCCGTGCTCGGCACCGCGCCGTGGGAGATCCGCGCGACCCCGGCCGCCGCGGCCAAGCAGGGTGCGATCTCGTTGCAGGACAACGTGACCCTGCAGACCGCCACGGTCACGCTCACCGCCGGCGGACGGACGCTCACGACCGACAGCGATGTCGCCGCGCTGTCCGCGAAGTGGCCGGGAGACCTCACCGACGGCATCAAGGTCGTCAAGATCAAGCCGGACACACCCGCCAACATGGTCAAGGCCGCCAACGCCGCCGCGACCGCCGCGGCGCAGGAGGGCAAGAAGGCGCTCGTGTCCTATGTGGACCAACCGAGCGCACTCGCGCTCACCGGGCTCGCCGGCACCGCGCTGCCGTCGTTGAGCGTCAGCAACGCCGACGGCGAGTTCCTGGCGAAGCAGACCGCGATCAAGCTCAGCGTGAAGGCCGCGCCGGAGTCGGTGTTCAACCTCAGCTACCTCGACGCCAACGGCATCCCCGCCAACCACCGCGCGGTCGTCGACCCGGCGAAACTGGTGCTGCGCAGGACCTCCTACCACGCCGACAAGCCCGGCCTGACCGTGCAGAAGACGTGGTACCCGTTCCCGACCGGGCTCTGGCAGACCCAGATCCTGCGCGGCACCTCGTTCACCCCGCCCGCCGCGTGGAACGAGTACATCGGCCCCGGCGACGACCGCATCGTCTGGAAGCGCTCGGTCACGTTGAGCGGCACGGACACCAAGGGCACCCGCGCGGCCATGACGATGTACCAGGAGAACGTGTTCCGCACAGGTCAGGCGCCCGCCGTGGAACGGTGGTTCGCGGGCCCGATGCACAGCACCGCGATCGACCTGCAGTCCGACCACCCGGCGCGCTACCCCGCCGCCGGCGACTCGTGGCGGCAGCTCTGCTCGAACTGCCGGACCGGTGACACGTTCGTCCCCGCTCTGCAGTGGACGGACGACAGCCCCGGCCACTACACGAACCCCTACCAGAACAGCAAGTACTTCACGACGACCAAGGTGCGGCTGTTCGAGAACGACCGCGAGGTCGCGCAGAACCAGGAACCGCTCGCGTACTACCCGACCTTCCCGATGTCACCGAACCCGGCCACGTACCGCTTGGAGAGCGTGGAGACCCAGGCGCCGGGAGCGGTCGCGGGCGCGATCAACCCGATCCTGTTCACCCTGGCCCCGCGCACCGAGACGACGTGGACGTTCAAGTCGCAGCGGTCGCTCAACCCGCCGCCGCGCGGGTACCTGTGCCACCAGGGCCAGCCGGCCTGCCAGTTCCAGCCGCTCATCGCACTCCGGCACGACCTGCCGCTCGACCTCACCAACTCCGCACCCGCGGACAAGCCGTTCGTCTACCACGTGTCCGCGACGAACAGCTCACCCGTGACCGTGGTGAAGGTGCAGTGGTCGGCCGACGGCGTGTCGTGGCGGCAGGCGGCCGTCCAGCCGGACGGCGACCGCTGGCAGGTCACCATCGACAAGCCCAGCGGTGACGTGTGGCTGCGCACCGACGCCCGCGACGGTGCCGGGAACACGGTCACGCAGACCATGCAGAAGGCCTTCCGGACTCACTCCGGTGGCTGAGGTGGTGGGAGCAGGGAACTAGCACCTCTGGCCGCGGCGCGCAGACCCGCCTGAAAACGGGTCTGCGCGCCCAGTTCGTCCATCAACCGGTGCAGCCGCCGCTGGAACGTGCGATAGCTCAGCCCGAGCTGCTTCGCGATGCTGCGGTCCGGCAGCCCCGTCGCGAGCAGCGCGAGCAGCCGCGCGTCCGCGATCGACATCTCGTTCGACGTGGGCTGGCCCGGCAGCGACAGCGGCACGGCGTCCTCCCACAGCCGCGCGAAGAGCGCTCCCAGCGAGTCGAGCAAGGCCGACCGGTGCACGATGACCGCGCTCTCCAGCGTCGTCTCCGTGCTGTGCAACGGGATCAGGCCGAGGTTCGCGTCCGCCAGGATCATCTTCGTCGGCGCGACCGCGACGACCCGCGCCTCCTCCCCCAGCGACAGACCCATTTCCAGGTCGGCGCGCAGGTCGTGCAGCTCCAGCGCCTGGCGTTCGTAGATCCCGCGGAACCGCACACCGCGGGTGAGCAGCTCCTCCTCCACCGGGTGCAACGACGTCGGCGGCCTGGCGTACGGCGGCTTGTCGACGAAGCACACCTCCTGGCGAGCCGTGCGCATCACCTGGTCGACGCGCCGCGAGATCGCCTCCGGCCCGTGCACCACCTCGACGAGGTCCGCGGGAGCGCGCACACCGGCCGCGCGCTCGTACCGCACCTGCAGCTCCCCGGCCAGCAACCGCTCCCTGCGCAGGTCGTCCTCGCGGTGCAGGAAGTACGTCGCCAGCGCCACGTCCGGCGCGACGGCCGTGTGCAGCCCGTTGACCTGGTGCACGAAACCCAGATCGGTCAAGGACCTCAGCGCAGCGCGAACCGGCCGCTCAGTCAGTTCTGTGGCAAGACAAAGCTCCGTCACACCCAGTTGGTACGAGTCCACGAGCGTCTCGTAAACCGCGAGTTCCGCCGGCCGCAATCCGAGCACACAACCCAGTATGCCGACTTCGGGTCGCCGTTGACGCGGGGCCGGAACGAGGTGCAGACTACCGTGAAAAGGTTTACAACGCCGTTTCATCGTTGTGAACTCGCCGCCGCCGTTCGCTGTTGTACCAACGCACGCGTGCGAAAGGACGGCCAATGGAGACCAACCGCCGCGACTTCCTCAAAGTCGCCGGTGCCACCGCCGGTGTGACGATGCTGTCCGGGTCGTTGCTCAACGCACCCATGGCGTCGGCCGAGGAACACGCCGCGACCCCGCTGGCCGAGTCGCCGTGGGACCAGGTGCCCGCGATCCTCGCGAAGATCGTTCCGCCCACGTTCCCCAACGCCAAGTTCGACATCACCGCGTACGGCGCGAAGGGCGACGGCAAGACGAAGAACACCGACGCGTTCAAGAAGGCCATCGAGGCCTGCAACGCGGCCGGCGGCGGCCAGGTCGTCGTGCCCAAGGGCAGCTTCCTCACCGGCGCGATCACCCTGCTGAGCAACGTGAACCTCGTCGTCTCCGACGGCGCGACCATCAAGTTCTCCACTGATCCCAAGGACTTCCCGCTGGTCTACACCCGGTGGCAGGGCATCGAGTGCATGAACTTCTCGTCGTTCATCTACGCGCGCAAGGCCGAGAACATCGCGATCACCGGTTCCGGCCTGATCGACGGTCAGGGGCCGTCCGGACCGTGGTTCGACTACGACGACAAGCGGCAGCCCGACTGGGAGCAGCTGCAGAAGTGGGCCGTGGACAACAAACCCGTGACCGACCGCAGGTTCGGACTCGGCCACTACCTCAAGCCGAACATGGTCACGCTCTACGAGTGCAAGAACATCCTCGTCGAGGGCGTGCAGCTGCGGAACTCGGCGATGTGGAACGTGCATCCCGTGCTGTGCAGCAACGTGACGGTCCGCGACATCTTCGTCTACAGCCGCGGCGGCATGGTCGACGGCTGCGACCCGGAGGCCTCGCAGTACGTGCACATCACCGGCTGCCGGTTCGACACCGGTGACGACGGCATCGCGATCAAGGCGGGCCGCGACGTCGACGGACGGCGTGTCGGCGTGGCGAGCGAGAACATCGTCATCGAGAACTGCTCGTTCGAGGGCCGCTGGGGCGCGCTGACGGTCGGCAGCGAGATGTCCGGTGGCGTGCGCAACGTGTTCTTCCAGGACTGCACGGTGAAGAAGGGCTCGTCTTACAAACCGTTCCACGTGCTGTACATCAAGACGAACAAGCGGCGCGGCGGCACCGTGGAGAACATCCACGCGCGGCGGATCAAGGCGAGCGACGTCGACCGCGAGGCGATCAACGTGACGCTGAACTACAGCCTCACCGGCCCCGGCTACGGCCCGATCGTGAACCCCAAGGTGCAGAACATCACCGTCGACGGCTTCACCGTCAACGGGGTCAAGAAGACCGCGGTCACGCTCGACGGCCTGACCGAGTCGCACATCAAGGGCGTGGTGATCTCCAACAGCACCTTCACCGACGTGACCACGGCCAAACCCAGCATCAAGAACGCGGACGGCACCACCTTCACGAACGTCACCATCAACGGCAAGAAGGTCTGAGGAGAGCATCCCCGTGTCCTTGTCACGTCGTGATTTCGCGCGTGTGTCCGGCCTGACGGCCGCCGGTCTCCTGCTCCCCGCAGGCGTGGCGGCCGCGGCACCCGCACTGGGCCGGGACCCGTGGCGGGAAGTGCCGCTGATCCTGGCGCGCATCTGCCCGCCACGTTTCCGCAGGAAGGACTACGACGTCACCGCGTACGGCGCGAAGGGTGACGGCCTCACCAAGAACACCGAGGCGTTCTACCGCGCGATCACGGCGTGCCACCAGGCCGGTGGGGGACGTGTCGTCGTTCCCGCGGGCACGTTCCTCACCGGCGGCATCAGGTTGTTGTCCAATGTGGAGCTGCACGTGAGCGAAGGCGCCACGGTCAAGTTCTCCACCGACCCGAACGACTACCTGCCGCTCGTGCTCACCCGCTGGGAGGGCACGCTCTGCTACAACTACCAGCCGTTCATCTACGCGTTCGAGGAGAAGAACATCGCGATCACCGGTCGCGGCACCGTCGACGGCGACGCCGTCTCCGGCACGTGGGCGAGCTGGGGCGCCGGCTCCACGGCGTTGCTGCGACAGTGGGGCGAGGACGGCGTCCCGGTCGAGGAACGCGTTCTGGGCGTGGGCAGGAACATGCGCCCGAACATGATCCAGTTCTTCCGCTGCCGCAACCTGCTCGTCGAGGACGTGCACCTCCGCAACCCGGCGATGTGGTCGCTGCACTTCGTGTTCTCGCAGAACATCACCGTGCGGCGGGTCGAGATCTACTCCACGAACTCGCAGGGCGACGGTGTCGACCTCGACTCGTCGTCGTACGCGCACGTGCACGACTCGAAGTTCAACACCAACGACGACTGCGTCGTGGTGAAGTCAGGACGGGATGCCGACGGACGGCGGGTCGGCATCCCGTCCACCCACGTCGTGGTGGAGCGCTGCAAGTTCTCCGGCCGCTGGGGCGGGATCACGATCGGCAGCGAGACGTCCGGCGGCGTTTCCAAGATCTTCTGCCGGGACTGCGAGATCAACGCGCCGGACTTCCCCGGCCGTTATCCCGTGAAGCACGCGCTCTACGTCAAGACCAACTCCGACCGCGGTGGCGTGATCGACGGCGTGCACCTGCGGAACGTCTTCGGGCAGAACGTCGAGCGCGAGATCCTGTTCGTGTCGATGTACTACCAGAACGGCGGCACCAAGGGCTTCTTCCCGCGGATCGACAACGTGACCGTCGACCGGATGCGGATCAACGGCGGCAAGCTCGCCGCCTGCTTCCGCGGATTCCCCGAGCAGCACATCAGGAACGTGCAGATCACCAACTCCGCGTTCACCGCCATCACCGAGCCGAACCTCATCGAGAACACCGACGACCTGGTGTTCCGCAACACGACGATCAACGGGGTGGTGCCGGCATGAGGTACCTGTTGACGCTCTTGCTGATCGCCGCCGGGCTGTCCGCCGGCGCACCGATCGCCACGGCCCACGCCGGGCTGTCGTGGAAGGCCGTGAACAGCCCGTTCGCCCTGGACTTCCAGGACGGCCGGCGGACGCTGACCGGCCAGCGCGAGACGGTCTACCGGCTCGCGGACGGCACTCAGCACTCGTTGACGAACGTCGTGGCGCAGAAACGGGTTCCCGGCGGCGTGCGGTACGTCGTGGCGACGACGGAGGCGTCCAGGACCGCCTCCGTCGTCGTGACCCGCACTCCTCGCGGCCTGCGCGTGGGATGGACCTTGGAGCCCGCCACCGGGGTCGCGCAGGTCTCCGCGAACCTCACCGGGTCGCTGGAGGAGCACTTCCTCGGCGGTGGCGCGCACACGATGTTCGTTGACCTGCAACGACGTGTGCTGCTGGACAAGGCCGTGTTCGTCGGTGCGTCGACGTTCGGCAAGTGCAACAAGAACGGCGCGCCTTCGACGTTCTTCATCTCCAGCGCGGGTTACGGCGTCTACGCGGACACTCACGCCATCGGCCGCACGGCGTTCCCCGGTGCACTCCCCGACGACCACTGCGGGGACAAGCCCGCGCCGTGCCCGGTGACGTTCGGCGTGCCCGACCGGATCCAGCTGTGCTTCAAGACCTCCCGGCTCGACTACGAGGTCTACGCGGGCTCGCCGGCCCAGGTCAACACGGCGTACTTCGGGAAGGTCGGCCTGCCGACGCTGCCGCCCGCGCGGCAGTTCGCGCTGACGAAGTGGCGGGACAAGTACAACCACTCGGACGAGGTCGTCGAGGACGTCACGCAGTTCCAGGCACGTGGAGTGCCGCTCAACACGCTCTGGGTCGACAACCCGTGGGAGCAGGGACCGGAGGGCGCCCGGCCGACCTACGCGTGCATCGGCGCGTTGAAGTTCGACAAGACGATGTACCCGGATGCGCAGGGCACGATCGACTGGATGCGTTCTCGTGGCGTGAACATGGGTGTGTGGGTGGCGCCGTTCCTGAGCAAGACCTCGGACGGCAAGGAATGCCCGCACGACTATCCCGCCGGTTCTTTCGCGCAGTCCGACCGCACGAACGTGTGGGACATCGACCTCACGAACCCGGTGGCGCGCGCCCATTACGAGGCCAAGCTGGAAGCCGTGTTCCGGATGGGCGTGAACTTCGTCAAGGGCGACCGCGGCGAGGAGCACAACTTCGAGGAGACGACGTTCGCGGGCGGTCCCGGCACCTTGATCCACAACCAGTACCCGTTGCTGTACGCGGAATCCGTGGTGAAAACGCTGCGGAAGGTGCACGGCGACGACTACACGACGTTGTTCCGGGCCGGCGGCGACGGCATGCCCGCGCTGCTGCACGGGTTCTGGCAGGCCGACGCGGACATGAGCTTCGACGGACTGCGGCTGTCCACCCGGCGCGGCATGAACTCGTGGATCTCCGGCCACCCCGTGCAGGGCTCGGACACCGGCGGTTACCGCAACCTCGGCGGTGGCCCGTCGGAGTCGCTGTTCGTGCGGTGGTCGCAGATGTCCGCGGTGTCGCCGGTGTTCCAGGTCGGCAGCTCCGGGCGCAACTCGACGCCGTGGGTGTACGACACGGCGACGTTCGACCGGTTCCGCCGCGCCGCCGTGCTGCACTACGAGCTGTTCCCGTACCTGTACGCGCAGGCGGTCCACGCCTCCCGCGACGGCACACCGATCACCCAGCCGATGGCGTTCCAGTACCCCGGCTCGGCCGAGGCCTGGAAGGCCGACCAGCAGTTCATGGTGGGACCGGACCTGCTCGCGGCTCCGGTGACCGCTGATCGCGCCGAGACCGACGGCTCGGCCGGGAAGCCGACACCGGTCGACGTGTGGCTGCCGTCCGGCGAGTGGATCGACCTGTTCTCCGGTGAGCGGGTCTCCGGTGGGCGCACGATCACGCGGGAGGCCGGTCTGGACGAGTTCCCGCTGTACCTGCGGGCCTCCGCCGCCATGCCGTTCAACTTCCGCACGCCGGACGTCTGGGCCGAGCCGTGGGGTGTCAACGACCTGGACCGCGAGGACCGCGCGGGCTGGCTCGTGTCGCCTGGAGCGGACGGCCGGTTCGGCGACCTGCAGGTCCGCTCGTTCGGCAAGCACCTCCTCGTGACGCTGCGGGACGCGCCCGCCGAGTCGCAGCTGATGGTGCCGGCGAACGTGACGCGCGTCGTGATCGACGGGAGGCCGCTGCCGGCGTCGACCGTCGAGGAGCTGCGCGGCAAGGCAACGGGCTGGGCGTCTGTCTCCTCAACGCCCGGCACGTTCGGCGGCACGGTGCTGAAGCTCAATCCCCGACACGGTTTCAGCACCGTGCTGCTCTCCACGGGGTGAGACCAGCGTCTTGACAGGTGCGCCACAGGCGGCTCACAGCAAGCGGCCGCAGTCTGGTTCCCATGACGGACAACCACGACCGCGGCCTCCAGTTCGACCTCGCCACGCTCTTCGGACGAAGGCGGGCGTTGACGATGCTCGGCGGCGCAGGCCTCACCCTCGTGGCCTGCGCCCCGTCGACCACGACGACGGCCTCGACCACCACCGGTTCCGGGGGCGCGCTGGAGACGATCCCCGAGGAGACCGCCGGGCCGTACCCCGGTGACGGCTCGAACGGCCCCAACGCCCTGAGCCAGAGCGGCATCGTGCGTTCGGACATCCGCTCCAGCTTCGGTTCGTCGTCGCGCACGGCCGAAGGTGTGCCGCTGAACATCGAGCTGACCGTCCAGAAGGCCGACGGCGAGCCGTACGCCGGTGCCGCCGTGTACCTGTGGCACTGCGACATCAACGGCGACTACTCGATGTACTCGGACCGCGTGAAGAACGAGAACTTCCTGCGCGGCGTGCAGGAGACGGACTCTGCCGGCAAGCTCAAGTTCGTCAGCGTCTTCCCCGGCGCCTACTCAGGGCGCTGGCCGCACGTCCACTTCGAGGTCTACCCGTCGCTCACCGAGGCCACCAAGGCCGGCAACAAGATCACGACCTCGCAGCTCGCGCTGCCCGAGACGACGTGCAAGGAGGTCTACGGCACGACCGGGTACACGCAGAGCGTCCAGAACCTGTCGCGGACGTCGCTCAAGCAGGACATGGTGTTCCGCGACGGCGTCGACCACCAGATGGCGACGATGTCGGGCGACGTCCGGTCCGGCTACACGGCGTCACTGACCTTCGCGGTTGAGGGCTAGCCACAGTTCCGCGCGCAGGCCGGGCGAGTCCAGCGAGCGGTGCAGCGCCTGCTCGGCCTTGCGGACGCGGTTGCGCAACGTGTGCCGGTGCACGCCGAGCTCCGCGGCGGCGGGGTCCCAGGCGCCGTGGTGGGAGAGCCAGACCTTCAGCGTCTGCCGGGTCTCGGCGTCGAGGGGGCGCAGCAGCGCTTCCGCGAACCCTGCCGGGATCTCCAGCTCTCCGGCGAAGTCCTCCCACCGGCGGATGCCCGCCCGGCGCACCTGGCGGGCCTCGGCGAGTCCTCTGGCGACTGACGTCTGGTCCACTTCGGACGAACTGAATCCGTCTGGTTGCTCGGACAGCACGACGATGTCCTTCTCGTGCTCGGCCCAGAAGACCTCGCCGTCCGGCGGTTCGTCCACAAGAGACACCCGGAACCGCTCGGGCAGGCCCTCGACCGGCAGCCCGGCGAGCAGCAGCCGGAACTGGGCCGACCGCACCTCGCGCTGCGCGGCGTCCACGGCGTCGTTCTGGGCGAGCGCGAGGGTCAGCAGCGACGCCGCGGTGTTGACGATGCCGATGTCGGTGTCGAGCGGTTCGGACGTGCCGACGGCGAGCACGCCCCTGGCCCGGCTGCCCAGCACCTGCAGGAACACGTGCGTCCCCGCGATCTCGAACGCCGCGCTGGCCAGGCCGCCGGCGGTGCGCAGCCTGGCGACCTCGGCGGTGAGGTCGGGAGCCACGCGCGGGTTGTGCGTGTGGACGGGCCGCCCGGTCGCGTCGAGCAGCACGATCCAGCCGTCGATCCACTGGCCGAGCCTGCGCACCACGCCGGCGACGCCCGTGCGGACAGCGGCACGGGTCAGGGCGCGCTGGGCCTCGCTGATGCGGGTGAGGGCCGCGTACTCGTCGGCGGCGACGGCCTTCGACACCGCCTTGCTGATCGCGATGAACGGCACGTCACGCGGCACCTCGACGAGCCCGAGCCCGGTCGCCCCGGCAGCCTCCACCAGGGCGGGCGGCACGACGTCGTGGCTCAGCCCGGTGCCGAAACCGAGCCCGACGACCCCGGCGCGGACGAGCCGGTCGACGTAGTCCGCGCTGATCGTGGCGAGACCGGTCGTCAGCAGCAGCTCGCCGCCCTCCAGGAACGGCGTGGGGTCCGCGAGCTCCGTGCCGTGCACCCACGCCACCGGCTTCGACAGGTCCCCGGCCAGCACCGGCAACCCCAGCGAGCGGGCGAGTTCGTGCAGCGTGATGGGCATGCGCCAATTTGTACAACCAACCACATACCGTTGGCCATTTCTGACACTGCGCACGCCGCTGACCAGGCCCATGCTGAGCACATGACCCGACTGCGCACCGCGATCCCCGGCCCCAAATCGCTGGAACTCCAGGCGCGGCGAAAAGCAGCCGTCGCCTCGGGTGTCGGCAGCACCCTGCCCGTCTACGTCGAGTCGGCCGACGACGGCCTGCTGATCGACGTCGACGGCAACCAGCTCATCGACCTCGGCTCCGGCATCGCCGTCACGAACGTCGGCAACCCGGCGCCCGCGGTGGCCGAGGCCGTGCACGCGCAGATCGACAGGTTCAGCCACACCTGCTTCATGATCACGCCCTACGAGGGCTACCTGGAGGTGTGCGAGGAGCTGAACCGGCTCACGCCCGGCGACCACGAGAAGCGGTCGGTGCTGTTCAACTCCGGCGCCGAAGCCGTGGAGAACGCGGTCAAGATCGCGCGGCACGTCACCGGCAGGCAGGCCGTCGTGGTGTTCGACCACGGCTACCACGGCCGCACGAACCTCACGATGGCGTTGACCGCCAAGAACATGCCGTACAAGCACCGGTTCGGGCCGTTCGCGCCCGAGGTGTACCGGGTGCCGGCGTCCTACCCGCTGCACGACGGCCTGACCGGTGCCGAGGCGGCGGCGAAGGCGATCGCGGCGATCGAGAAGCAGGTCGGCGCGGACAACACCGCCGCCGTCGTGATCGAGCCGATCCAGGGCGAGGGCGGGTTCATCGCGCCCGCTCCCGGCTTCCTGCCCGCGGTCGCGCAGTGGTGCCGTGAGCGCGGCGTGCTGTTCGTCGCCGACGAGATCCAGACCGGTTTCTGCCGCACGGGCTCCTGGTTCGCCTCCGACCACGAGGACGTGGTGCCGGACCTGATCACCACGGCCAAGGGCATCGCGGGCGGCCTGCCGCTCGCCGCCGTCACCGGTCGCGCCGAGATCATGGACGCCGTGCACGTCGGCGGATTGGGCGGCACCTACGGGGGCAACCCCGTGGCGTGTGCTGCTGCGTTGGGTGCCATCCGCACGATGCGCGAGCGCGACCTCAACGCTCAAGCCCGCCGCATCGAGGAGACCGTGGTCGGCAGGCTCAAGGCCGTCGCGGAGAAGACCGACATCATCGCGGAGGTCCGCGGCCGTGGTGCGATGATCGCCATCGAGTTCACCGAACGCACGCCCGAAGTCGCCGCCCGCGTGGCGAAGGCGTGCCACGACCAGGGTGTCGTCGTGCTGACGTGCGGCACCTACGGCAACGTGATCCGCCTGCTGCCCCCGTTGGTCATCCCGGACGACCTGCTCGCCGAGGGCCTCGACGTGCTCGAAGGAGCCCTGCTCGCATGACCGCCGACCGCACCCCCGAAGGCCTGGACGTCCGCGAAGGAGCCTCACCCGCATGATTCCCTTCCACACCGCGGAAGACGTCGAGAACGCCGTCGCCAAGGCATCCGCCGTCGCCCCCGAGTTCGCCGCGCTGCCCGCGCACCGCCGTGCCGCAGCCCTGGACCACGTCTCGCGGCGCCTGGCCGAGCGCGCCGAGGAGTTCGCGCAGGCCATCAACGACGACTCCGGCAAGCCGCTCAAGTGGGCGCGCGTCGAGGTGACCCGCGCGATCTCCACGTTCCGCTGGGCCGCCGAGGAGGCGCGCCGGTTCTCCGGCGAGCTGCAGCGCCTCGACACCGACCCGTCCGCCGAGGGCCGCCTCGCCCTGGTGCGCCGGGTGCCGCGCGGGCCGGTGCTGGGCATCGCGCCGTTCAACTTCCCGCTGAACCTGGTGGCGCACAAGGTCGCCCCGGCACTCGCGGTCGGCGCGCCGATCGTGCTCAAGCCCGCGCCCGCCACCCCGAAGGCCGCGTTCCTGCTCGGCGAGCTGCTGGCCGAGACCGACCTGCCCGACGGCGCGTGGTCCGTCCTGCACCTGTCCAATGAGGACACCGCGCGGCTCGTCGAGGACCCGCGGCTGCCGGTGGTGTCGTTCACCGGTTCCGGCCCGGTCGGCTGGGGCATCAAGGAACGCGTGCCGCGCAAGCACGTCACGCTGGAGCTCGGCGGCAACGCGGCCGCGATCGTCGCCCCCGACTGGCAGGACGTCGAGTTCGCCGCGCAGCGCATCGCCACGTTCGCGATGTACCAGGCGGGTCAGTCGTGCATCTCGGTGCAGCGCGTCTACGTCCACACCGACGTCTACGACGCGCTGTCCGAAGCGATCGTGCAGCACGTGCACAAGCTCGACGTGGCCGGCGACGTCGGCCCGTTGATCAACGACGCCGCGGCGGACCGCGTCGAGGCGTGGGTGCAGGAGGCCCAGGCAACGGTCCTGACCGGCGGCACCCGTGACGGCCGCACCTACGCGCCCACCGTGCTGACCGACGTGCCGGAGGACGCGAAGGTGAGCGCCGAGGAGGTCTTCGGCCCGGTCGTGACGCTGACCAGGGTGGACTCCGTCGAGGAGGCCTTCGACCGCGTCAACGCCTCCCGCTACGGCCTGCAGGCCGGCCTGTTCACCACCGACGTGCGGCTGGCTTTCCGCGCCGCGCAACGACTCCAGGTCGGCGGCGTGATCATCGGCGACGTGCCGAGCTACCGCGCCGACCAGATGCCGTACGGCGGCGTGAAGGAGTCCGGCATCGGCCGTGAGGGACTCCGCGCGGCCATGGAGGACCTGACGGAGCCCCGCGTGCTGGTGCTGACCGGCCTGGAGCTCTGACCCCGAGTCGTGGGCCTGGCGGCGCCCCGCCAGGCCCACGACGTCCAGCAGAGATCCGATGAATGGGTCGATCCCGACCTTGACTGCGATGATGCACCGGTGGCCGTCACCATCAGGGATGTCGCTCGCCAGGCTCAGGTCTCCGTCTCGACCGTCTCGCGCGCGCTGAGCGCGCCGGGCCTGGTGAAGGAGACCACCCGGCAACGGGTCCTCGACGTCGTGGCCGGACTCGGCTACCAGCCCAACCGCGCCGCGCGCAGCCTGATCACCGGCAGGACCGGGAACCTCGGCATCGTCGTGCCCGACCTGGAGAACCCGTTCTACCCGGCCGTGCTGCGCGGCGTGCAGACCCGCGCGGGCGAGGCGAGCGCCTCGGTGTTCTTCTGCGACAGCAGGGAGGACCCCCAGACCGAGGCCGAGCTCGTCCGCGCGATGGCGGCCCAGGTCGACGGCGTGGTGCTGTGCTCACCGCTGCAGTCCGACGACGTGATCGCCGAACTGGCCGAGCTGACCCCGCTGGTGCTGATCAACCGCACGGTGCCGGGCGTCTCGTCGGTGCTGATGGACAGCGCGTCCGGCATGGACCAGGTCGTCGCCCACCTGGAGTCGTTGGGCCACAAGGAGTACGTCTACCTCGGCGGCCCAGCGCTGTCGTGGTCGCACAACCGCAGGCTGCAGGGCCTGCGGAACCGCGCGCCGGTGCTGGGCCCGTTCGAACCGAACTTCGCCGGCGGCCTCGCCGCCGCACAACAGGCGCTGAAGACCGGCGCGACCGCGTTCATCGCCTACAACGACCTGATGGCCCTGGGCGTCCTGAGCTACCTGGCCGCGCACGAGATCAAGGTGCCGCAACAGATCAGCGTGACGGGCTTCGACGACATCCTCTACGCCGCCATGTGCTCCCCCTCCCTCACCACGGTCGCCATGCCGACCGAGGAGGCCGGCGAGGTCGCCGTGGACCTCCTCATCGCCCGCCTCGACGGAGCCCAGCCCGAAAGCCGCGAACTCCCGACAAAGCTCGTGTTCCGCGCAAGCACCCGCATACATCCGATGTCCGCTTGACGTGGTCCAAACCACAGGGGATGCTCATCCTCGCCTCCGCCGCCATGGGCAAGTAGGAGGAGCACGTCGTGAGGACAGCACGTTTCCTCGGCATTCTCGCCGTGTCGCTGGCACTGATCGCCCCGGCGAACGCCACCGCCGCCGCACCACCGTCGGACTGGTCGAAAGCGGTGGTCGACTCGACCATGAAACGCTTCACCCCGGACAAGCTCGGCGGCTGGGGCTACACCCGCGGCCTGTACCTGTACGGCCAGTACCTCGTCTACAAGCGCACCGGCGACAAGAGGTACCTGGACTACATCAAGGCCTGGGTGGACCGCTTCGTGAAGGCCGACGGCAGCATCGACAACAGCTTCAACAACCTGGACTCGATGCGCTCGGCCACCCTGTTCATCATCCTGAACCAGGAGACGGGCCAGGCGAAGTACAAGAAGGCCGCGGACAAGCTCCGCGCCCGCTTCACCTCGTACCCGCGCACGTCCGACGGCGGCATGTTCCACGCCACCAGCAAGGTCGGCCAGCTGTGGGCGGACGGCGTCTACATGGCACAGCCGTTCATCGCCATGTACGCCAAGGCCTACAACCAGCCGTACGGCTATGACGAAGCCGTACGCAACATGAAGACCTACTTCGCCCACCTCAAGTCGGACGACGGCCTGCTCTGGCACGCCTACGACGCGGACGGCTCGGAGTCCTGGGCGAAGAACCCCGGCAAGCACTCGTCGGAACACTGGGCCCGCGCCATCGGCTGGTTCGGCATGACCGCGATCGACCTGCTGGAGATCCTGCCCGCCGACCACCCCGGCAGGGCCGACCTCATCAACATCGTCAAGCACCTCGCCACCGGCTACGCCCGCTTCCAGGACCCGGCGACGGGCCGCTGGTGCCAGATCGTCGACAAGTGCTCGAACTCGAAGAACTGGACCGAGACCTCAGCGTCGTCGATGTACACCTTCATGCTCTCGCGCGGCGTGGAACGCGGCTACCTCGACGCGTCCTACAAGACCGTGGCCGACAAGGGCTACCAGGGCGTCCTCGCCAAGGTCTCCGTCGGCTCCGACGGCCTGACCAACATCAAGGACATCTCCGAAGGCACCAACGTCGGCGACGCCGACTACTACTACGGCCGCGCGCGAAACACGAACGACTTCCACGGCCTCGGCGCTTTCCTAATCATGAACGAACAGCTCACCCACACCAGCTAGGTTCACTCCAGCCGCGAGGGAGTCTCTTCGGGCGACTCCCTCGCGCGGCCGGTCGGAGTGCTTCCTAGTCGTACCCGCGAATGTGACCGTCCTCGTCCGCGAGAATTTCGTGGCGCTCCATCTCCCAGCTCCTTCCGTCGTGGCTGACATCACAAAGGTAGAGCCCCGAGGGCGTCCTGTGGAGTGAATTTGCAACGCAACCGGGGTATCACTCACCAACGCAGGGGAGTCGTAGGGGTGACCCCCACCACACCCCCGCCGCGTGACGTGCGTCATACCCGCAGGCGACACAACGGCTACGCTCCGCCTATCGAGACGACAGTTTTGCGCCAACGGGTTGCCTTCCCTACCCCATCCGGGGGACAAAACAAGCCATGCGAACGATGCTCACCGTGATCGCCGTGGCCTCGCTGCTCGTCACCCCGGCCACCCCGGCCCTGGCCGCAGACCCGGTCGCCAAGACCGTGGAACTCCTCAACGCCTACCGCGCAAAGCACGGCGTGGAACCTCTCTCCCTCGATTCGGAGGTGACGCGAACAGCCCAGGAATGGGCAGATCACCTTCACGAATCCGACGCCTTCGAACACCGCCCGGACAACCCGTACGGCGAGAACCTCTACTGGACCAGCACCCGCACCCGCGCCCTCGACACCGTCGCGGCAAAAGCGCTGCAAAACTGGTACGGCGAATCCAGCGGCTACGACTACACCGAAGAGATGACCGCGGACAACATCGACTACAGCGTCATGCACTTCACCGCAATGGTCTGGAAGTCCTCCACCAGGGTCGGCGTGGGCCTCAAGCAGGGCACCAACGGCACCTACGTGGTCGTCAACTTCGCCGAACGGGGCAACACCCTGACCCAGTTCGTCGCGAACGTCCTCCCGCCGGTCAGCGCAGCCCAGCAGTCTCCGTGACCGCCCGCAAAGCCGCCACCACAGCCGAGAACGGCGGCAAGAACGGCCGATCCCGAGGGTCGTCCCCCAACCACCGCACCATCCCACGATCAATCCGCGATGGCGGCAACGGCACCAACGTCCCCAACCGATGCGTCAACGCCCCCCGAGCCCGCAACCGGATCAAGTTGACCTGCGAAGCCTCATCAGCCGACTCGGTGAGGAAGAGCCATCGCCGAGAAACCCCAGGCAGCACCACAACGGGCCCGGCCAGCAGCCGAACCGACAGGTAGTGCTGCACCTCCCCGCCGATCCCCGCGCCCATCTCCACCGCGGAGACCTGATGATCAGTGGTCAGCAGCAGCCGGTTCTCCGACCGCAACACCAACCACCCCCAGTCCGAGCAACGCTCAAGAGCACCGGAAAACGTGTCGAGCTGCGGCAGCACTCCCTGAGGTGACATTCCCTTAGGCGAGTTCATGGATCTCACCCTCACTATCGGCTTGAGTGTGATGTAACCCCGATCACATGATTTGACTCTCCGCCGCCATGAACTCACTATCGGGCCGCCATCGGCAGACTCGAACGGGGCTTGAGAGCGTGACTCACCTGCAACAACGGCACCTGACCATGATCGCGCTGGGCGGGGTGATCGGCGCGGGGCTCTTCGTGGGCACGGGTGCGGGCATCGCGCTGGCCGGCCCGGCCGTGCTCATCTCATTCGGTCTCGCCGGTTTTCTGGCCCTGCTCGTGATGCGCATGCTCGGGGAAATGGCCGCGGAACACCCGAGCGGCGGTGCCTTCTCCGTCCACGCCGAGAAAGCGATCGGCCCGTGGGCGGGTTTCACGGTCGGCTGGCTCTACTGGGCGACGGTCGGCGTGGTGCTGGCGGTCGAGGCCACGGGCGCCGCGAAGATCGCCGCGGGCTGGGTCCCAGCGGTCCCGCAGTGGGCCTGGGTGCTGATCTTCATGTCGGCGCTGACCGCCGTGAACCTCGCCAACGTCCGCAACTTCGGCGAGTTCGAGTTCTGGTTCGCGGGCCTCAAGGTGGCCGCGATCGTCCTCTTCCTCGCACTCGGCGCGGCCGCGATCGCCGGTCTGATCCCGAACGTCGACTCCCCGGGAATCCAGAACCTCACGGACTTCCTGCCCCACGGCTGGTCAGGGGTGATCGCCGGTTTCATGGCGGTGGTGTTCGCGTTCGGCGGCCTGGAGGTCGTCACGATCGCCGCCGCCGACGCGGAGGACCCGAAGCACGCCATCGGCAAGGCGGTCCGCACCTCGATGACCAGGCTGCTCGTCTTCTACCTGGGTTCCATGGCCGTGGTGGTCACCCTGCTGCCGTGGAACGACTCCGAGGTGGGCGCGAGCCCGTACGTCGCGGTGCTGAACCGCCTGGGCATCCCGGCGGCCGGCCAGATCATGAACGTGGTCATCTTCGTGGCCCTGCTGAGCGCCATCAACGCCACCCTCTACGGGGCCGCCCGCATGCTCTGCTCCCTGGCCGAACGCGGCGAGGCCCCGAAAGCCCTCCTCACCAGGCAGCACGGCGTTCCCCGCAACGCCGTGCTGGCCAGCGTCGCGTTCGGGTTCTTCTCCGTCGTCCTCAACCACCTCTGGCCGGACACCGTCTTCCTGTTGCTGCTCAACGCGGTGGGCTCCGCGCTGCTGGTCGTCTGGGCGTTCATCGCCGTGTCCCAGCTCAGGCTCCGCCGCACCATCGCGAACCCGACGGTGCCGATGTGGGGGCACCCGTACCTGTCCTGGCTCGCGCTGGCCGGCATCGCGGCGGTCATCGTGCTGATGCTGAACGACGAGCAGGCCCGCGGGCAGATCCTGTCCACGGGCGTGCTCGTCGCCGTCGTCGCCGCGATCGGGCTCAGCAGGTCAGCTTTGCGCCGGCGAAGTCTCCGCGGTCGTATTTGACGCCGTCACCGCCGTCGTTGAGCACGAGCCGCAGGAACTCGGCCCCTGCCAACGACCCCGAGATCGTCACCGCGTCGTCCTTCCAGGTGCGCAGGCCGCTGGACGCCACGCGGGTTCCGTCCGCCCAGATCTCGAAGATCGCCGAGCCCTGCTGGTTGACGTCCCGCTCGTCGTCGATGCCGACGTCGGACGAGAACGAGGTGCAGCGCCCGCCCACGTAGAGGATCAGCTCGGCGTTGGCGTGCGCGCCGAGCCCCTTCTCGTAGGTCTTGCCGTTGATGGTCAGCGTCTTGCCGTCACCGCCGACGAAGCCGCCGTTGGACCTGTCGCGCTCGACCGGTCCGTAGCCGCTGCGTTCGGTGGTGAACCTGACGTCGCTCGCCCACAGCGAGGCACCGGACGGCGGCGCGGCGGGCACCAGCACCGGCGAGGTCACCGGCCTCGTCAGCTGCCCGTGCCCGACCCACGTCACGCGCAACGAGCCGTTCAGCACGTGCGCTCCCGGCACCGCACCGGCCGGTGGTGTCACCTTCCACCTGCTCCGCACCGACTGAGAGGTCAGCAACACCGGCGCGCGTTCGGACGAGAGCCGCTCGACCTTCCAGCCCGCGGGCGCCGTGAACGTCGTGGACGCGTTCAGCACGGGAACCGGCGCCTGGTTGGTCGCCGTCACGGTCGCGACGAACGGCTCACCGGCCGGGGTGATCGTGCTCGGAATCCCCTCGTACTGCTGCGCGATGTCGAGCGAGGTGTCGATCGCGGGCTCGTGCCGGTACCAGTCCTGCGACGCCTTCACCCGGAAGATCGCGGTACCGTGCGGCGGCAGGGCGGCCGAGATGGCGCCGGCCGACTGGAAGTTCTTGTGCTGCCACAGGTCCCGCACGGTGTAGCCGACGCTGCGCGGCAGCCCCAGATCGCGGGCCGAGGTGGAGATGGTGGCGTTCACCTCGGACTCGTTGAACAGCGCCACCGCCTTGTCGCCGTTGGCCAACGGCTTGACGAACACCCAGTGCCCGTCCTTCTGCGAGATGACCTTGCCCTGGACGCCGAGCCGGTCCTGGTCGATCGCGATGATCTCCTTGTTGCGCAGGATTTCGAGGTGCTCGGCCGACACCTTGCGCAGATCCGCGCCGATCAGCAGCGGTGCCGCCATGATCGACCACAGCGCGAAGTGGCTCTGGTACTCCACAGTGGACTGCTGGCCGTTGCCGACCTCCAGCATGTCCGGGTCGTTCCAGTGGCCGGGGCCCGCGTACGCGTCCAGCGGCGCGTTGAGCTTGAGGATCTCGACCGTCTTGGACCACGTGTCGTTGATGTCCCCCGTGGTGCGCCATAGGTTTCCGACGTCCTTGCCCCACTCCCACGGCTTGTTCTGGCCCCACTCGCAGATCGAGTAGACGATCGGGCGACCGGTCCTGCGCAGCGCGTCCCGCATCTTCATGTAGCGCTCCAGCGCGGGACGGCCCTCGTTGTTGCAGTTGTCGTACTTGAGGTAGTCGACACCCCAGTCCGCGAACGTCTGCGCGTCGAGCTCCTCGTGGTCCAGCGCACCGGGCATCGTCTTCGCGCACGTCATGGTGCCCGCGCTGGTGTAGATGCCGAACTTGAGGCCGCGGGCGTGGACGTAGTCGGCAAGCGCCTTCATGCCGCTGGGGAACCGGGTCGGGTGGTTGCGCATCCGCCCGGTCGCCGGGTCGCGGGTGGCGTCGGCCCAGCAGTCGTCGACGTTCACGTACTGGTAGCCCGCGTCCTTCAGGCCCTTGGTCACGAAGATGTCCGCCATGTCGCGGATCATCTGCTCGTTGATGTCGCAGCCGGTGGTGTTCCAGTTGTTGAACCCCATCGGCGGCGTGAGCGCCAACGCCGGATCCGCGGCGACGGCGGGTGGTGACGCGGGGACGACCGCGGACGCCACGACGAGCGTCAGCGCGGTGAGCAGTGCTCTCACTTCGGCTTCTCCAGGGTGATCGCGAAGACGTGCAGGCGTGGCCCGCTCGTCTTGGGCAGGGTGACGGCGGAGAGCTCCTTGGCGGGGTCGAGCGCGAGCGTCTGGTGGAAGATCGACACCTGCTTCTGCACGGGACCGGAAGGCGTGTGCATCAACGTCGTGGCAACGGGTTCCGACTCGCCGAACTGCGGTCGCTGCTGCCACGCCGTGACCTGGAACCGGACGGGCGCGGAACCGTCGGCGTAGGTCAGCGCGCCGTCCGCCTCGACGTTGTTCGTGTCCGCGGCCGCGAGCAGGTGCAGCTTCACGTACCTGCCCGCCGGGACCGCGAGCGTCTGCCCGGCCGCGACGACGTTGTTCTTGCTGGCCTCGTCACCGTTGTGGAACTCGAACAGGACGCCGTCGTCGGTCACCGACCCGGTCTGCGGCAGCTGCGCGGCGGGATAGGTGTTGCCCAGGCCGTCGAAGTCGCCGTCGCGGCTGGTGAACTCGTTGGACAGGCCGTCGTTGTCGAACGCAGCGCTGATGTCCACCGGGACCGCGCTGCCACCGGGCGGCAGCGCGGGCAGGCCCCACCGCCTGCCCGGCTCGGTGATCCGCACCGGCGCGATGGTGAAGTCGCGCTCACCGCGAGCGTGGATCAACGCCTCCTGGCCGGGCCGCAGCTCCAGCTCGACCACGCCGTCGCGCACGCTCCACCGGCCGCACCCGCGCACCTCGATGCGACCCTCGATGCCGGTGCGGATGCGGCACGGCCGGCCGGCTTCGCTGCGCACGCGCACGAACCGCGTCCTGCCGCCGCGCCGGACCGCGCTGACCAGGAACGCGCCCTCGGTGCGGGTGTCGTGGATCGTGACGTCCTGCCAGGCCGCGGGCACCGCCGGGAAGATCCGGATCAGCCCGCCCCAGCTCTGGATCAGCATGTCCTGCAACGACTTCGCGGCGCTCAACGGCGTCTCGATCACCGGACCCGCCTCGAAGTACATCGTGTTGGGCTGGGCGAACCTGGCGACGAACTCGCGCAGGTACCCCAGCGCCTCGTCGCCGCGGGTCATCCCGGCCGCGATCGAGGCCGCGCCGGTGAAGGTGAAGCCGCGCAACGATCCCTCGAAGCTCAGCCAGTGCTTCAGCGAGCGGTCGATCAGGTCGCGGTGCTCCGGCTGCTCCCAGTTGACCTCGTACAACGGGTAGACGGCGAGCAGGTGCGAGTAGTGCCGGTGCGACTTGGCGAACGGCACCCCGGCGCCGATCATGAACCCGCCCGCGTCCGTCGGATACTCGACGAGCTGGTCGAGCACCTCCTGCCACTTCGGCGCCAGCGGGTCGTCGATCTTGAGCAGCTCGGCCGACTCGATCAGCGTGCGGCACGACCAGCGCAGCAGCGCGAGGTCGAAGTTGCAGTCGGGGGCGACGCCGTACTCGGGCGAGTAGCTGGGCAGCAGGTGCAGCCTGCCGTCGTTGCCCTTGCGCAGGAAGTGCAGGTAGTAGTTGGTGGACCTGCGCAGCACCGGGAAGACGGTGTCCCTGAGGATCCGTTCGTCCATCGTGTGCCGGTAGTGCAGCCACGCGTTGTGCAGCAACCACGGCAGGTTCCCGATCTCCGGGTCCGGCGAGGGGTGCAGCGGCGAGCCGACGAACCCGGCGTCGGAGAACGTGGGGTCGGTGCTGCGCCGCAACCCCATCGAGTCCTCGCGGAACTCCGGCCGCAGCGCGTCGATCAGGATCTGCTGGTTCTGCGAGATCGTCCGCGGGATGGGGTCGAGTTCGAGGTGGTTGGACGCGAGCACGGCCCAGTACTCCAGCTGGGCGTTGAGGTTGAACCACACCGACGGCCACGGCGTCGGCTCCAGCCACGGCCCGGTGGTGGGCATGATCGGAGCCTCCGCGCGGGCTCCGGACGCGAGCTTGTACAGCTGGATCCAGTAGAAGCTCTGCAGCAACGCGTCCGGCAGGGACACGAAGCTCTTGCGGTAGAAGCGGTGCCACCACGTCCGGTGCTGGTAGCGCAGCACCTCCGGCGGCGACGCCGCGGTGACCGTCTGCCTGACCGTCGCCTCGGCGGTGCGGTCGGGGAACGAGTGGTCGACCGACAGCAGCAGCTCAGTGCGGCCGGGCACCTTCCTGACCCGGTACGCGGTGGCCGTCTGGCCGCCCGCGACCATCTCCTGGGTGACGAGCGTGAGCCCGTTCTCGGTGCGGGTCACCGGCTTCGGGTTGAGCGGGAACGTCGCGGGCGGTGGCTCGCGGATGATCCGCGGGCTCAGCGCGTCGAGTGCCTGGAACTCCAGCTTCGCGTCGCGTTCCCCGCCCGACGGCCGCACTTCCAGGTGCAGCAACGACTTCTCCGCGTGCACGAACGTCCGCACCGCCAACTCGCCCCGGTCCGTGACGATCTTGCCGCGCAGTTCGGCGTTCCAGAGGTCGAGCCGGAGGTCGACGCCCGTGATGGTGCCGACCGGGGTCAGCAGCACGCGGCCGACCGGCAGCCGCGCCACCCCCCACTCGTTGCCGAACTGCGGCCGGTGGTCCTGCACCTTCGCGTGGTCGACGGTGAACCGGACGGCGTTCGCGCCCGGCTCCCGGTAGACGGCGGTGGCCAGGAAACCGTTGCCCAGGAACGGTCCCTCGTACCAGGCGCGCGGGATGCGCTGCCACACCAGGTCCTGCTCACCGAGGAACCGCTCCCAGTCGATCCTCGTGGCGCACCCGGCACTCCCCGCGTCCGCGCTCGCCTCGACCGGCAACGCCGTGAGCGCCGCCCCTGCCACCACTCCACCGAGCAACCCGCGCCGCGACAGCTCCACAGAACACCTTTCAGGGTCCGCGGCGGCGGTGACCAAAGATCGGAGGTGTACCTACGTTCGCAGCCTAGGACGGCCTCCAGAGGTGGTCAAGGCCAGCCAGGCATCGGATGAAACCGCTTACCGCAGTTGGCGAGTCAAGACGCCACGGTAGTGATCACGCGGTCCTGACGCGCATGATGGCCTCTGCCGCAGCAGCCTGGAGGATGCCCATGATCGCGCGTTCCTACCCGTTCGGCCCGGTGAACGGACTCGATCTCGACCCGATGTACGGCAGGCTGCGGGACGAGGAACCTCTCGCCCGCGTGCAACTCCCCTACGGCGAAGAGGGCTGGCTGCTCACCAGATACGACGACGTCCGATCAGCGCTCAGCGACCCGAGGTTCAGCCTCGCGGAGGCGGCCGTGCGGGACACGCCGAGGATGGGTCCGCAGCGGCTGGGCGCGATCCTCACCGACCTCGACCCGCCCGACCACACCCGCTTGCGCCGCCTGCTCTCCCACGCGTTCACCATGCGCCGCGTGGAACAGTTGCGCGCCAACGCCGAACGGCTCGCCGGCGAGCTGCTGGACGACGTGGAGAAGGCCGGCCCGCCGGCCGACCTCCTCACCACGTACGCGGTTCCGTTGCCAGGACTGATGATCTGCGACCTGCTGGGCGTGCCGTACGAGGACCGCGACCACTTCCAGGACCTGGCCGCCGCGTTCATGTCGATCACCGCGCTGACCCAGGACGAGCGGATGGCCCGCCTCGGCGAACTGGCGGGCTACCTCGGCGGACTCGCCGAGCAACGGCGTGAGCACCAGGAGGACGACCTCATCAGCGCCCTGGTGGTGGCGCAGGAGGAAGGCGACCGGCTCACCGCCGAGGAGCTGGTGCAGCTCACCGTGTTGCTCCTCGGCGCGGGCTACGACTCCACCGCCGCGCACATCGCCAACTCCGTGTACACGTTGCTGCAGTTCCCCGACCAGGCCGACCTGCTGCGCGCCGACCCCGGCCTCATGCCGGGCGCGGTCGAGGAGCTGCTTCGCTGGATCCCCACCCAGGAGATCTCGGACATCCTGCCCAGGTACGCGCTGGAGGACGTGGAGCTGAGCGGCGGCATCGTGCGGGCGGGCGAACCGGTCCTGCTCGCCAAGCACGCCGCCAACCGCGATCCGCGCCGGTTCCCCGACCCGGACCGGTTCGACGTGACGCGCGACGCCAAGGGGCACCTGACGTTCGGGCACGGGCCGCACCACTGCATCGGCGCCCAGCTGGCGCGAATGGACGTCCAGGTCGCGCTGACGGCGATCCTCACGCGGTTCCCCGGACTGCGGCTGGCCGAGGACGTGCGGTGGCGGACCGGCATGGCGATGCGCGGACCGCTCGCGCTGCGGGTCACCTGGTGAGCGCTAGGCCGAGCGGCTCTGCGGCGCCAGCAGCTCGTTGATGGCGTCCAGCGAGATGCCCAGCGCGCCCGCGAGCGCGGCGATCGTGAAGAACGACGGCGTGGGAGCACGTCCGGTCTCGATCTTGCGCACGGTCTCGGCCGACAACCCGGCGCGAGCCGCGATCTCGACCATGCTCTCCTCGCCGCGGGCGTCCCGCAGCAACTGTCCGAGCCGCCTGCCGCGCTCCCGCTCCGTCGAGGTCAGGGGAATGCGCACCATGTCTGCGGATTCTACGCGAAACGTGCAAGTCAGCGACTGCCGCAAAACTCCGTTGCGACGCCAGCCGATCACGACATAGGTTCGTCGTACACAAGAGAGGAGGTGGTCCGAAGTTGTATAGCTACAGGACTCGTGAGGTGGCTGTCCGCTAGGACCAGCCCTCGGTGACCCTGGCGAATACCAGGCAGCCACCCGGCCCCCGGACTTCGAGCGCTGGTCCCGCTCGGCCCGCTAGCGCGGGAGTCGTCCGGGGGTTGTCCCGTTACAGGGACTTCTTCAGGGCCTTGAGATCGGCCACGAACGCCTCGTAGGCCTCGTCCCGGTTCTCGGCCCGCAGCACCGCCGACGGGTGCACGGTCACCCCGACCCGCAACCCGTCCTGCTCCAGCACCTCACCGCGGTGCGCGGTCAACGTGAAGGAAGCCCCGAGCAGCGCCTTCGCCGCCACGGCCCCCAGACACACGACCAACCGCGGCCGCACGACCCGGATCTCCTCGCGCAGCCACGGGAAGCACGCCACCACCTCGCCCCGCCGGGGCTGCTGGTGGATCCTGCGCTTGCCGCGCTCGACGAACTTGAAGTGCTTCACCGCGTTCGTCAGGTACGCGGCCTGCCGGTCGATCCCCGCGGCGGCCAGCGCCCGGTCCAGCAACCGTCCGGCCGGGCCGACGAACACGTGGCCCTCGACGTCCTCGCGGTCACCGGGCTGCTCTCCCACCATCATCAGCGGCGCCGGCACCGGTCCCTCGCCGAACACGGTCTGGGAGGCGTCCCGGTAGAGGTCACAGCCGCGGCACTCGCACGACGCAGAACGCAGCGCCGCCCAGTCCTTCCCCTCCGGGACGAACTGGGCGGCGCCGGCGGACTTCTTACTTGTCCGAGCGGAAGGCATCCTTGACCTTCTCGCCGGCCTGCTTGATGTCGGCCTTGACGCGCTCGCCACGGCCCTCGGCCTGCCACTGCTCGTTGTCGGTGGCGTCGCCTACCGCTTCCTTCGCGCGGCCCTTCATCTCCTCGGCCTTGTTGCTGAGCTTGTCGTCGGCACCCATGGATCAGGCTCCTTCAGTACGTGGTCAGCTACATGGATCGGTTACCCGGCGAGCACGGTCCGAAACAGTTGATAAGGTGATCACTCGCGGTTGAGAACCCAGCCGCAAGCCGATGAGACGGCTTGCTCTGGGTGTGTCCCGCCTTTTCGAGCGCTCCCGAGCCCGTCGTCTCACCGGCATGCCGCTGTGACCATGACGACGTGAAAGGAGCCGGCGGTGTCGTCCGCGAGAATCACCGCCCTCGAGGCCGAGGTGGCGGGGCTGCGCAAGGCTCTGGTGTCCCGGACCGTCATCGGGCAGGCCACGGGCCTGATCGCCGCACGCAAGCCCTGCACACCCCAGCAGGCGTTCGGGCTGCTGGTGCACATCTCCCAGCACCACAACATCAAGCTGCACGTCGCCGCCGACCGGCTGGTGGCGGCGTTCGTGCACGCCCACCTCGGCCAGCCGGTCAGGCCGGCCGACCAGGCGCTGTGGGATCACGTCGACGCGACGACCGCGAACGACTCGGGCGAAAGCGACGACGGATTCGCCGAGGAGGTCAGCAGCACCTCGCCCTGAGGCAGCGGGACGGGCGTCGTGCCGAGGTTGACCACCACGCGGGTCGTTGCGCGGTGCAGCACGAAGCACAGCCCGTCCTGCTCCACCACGAACCTGTCCAGCCGCGGATCGGCGAGCTCAGGCCGGGAGCGGCGCAACGCGATCAACGCCCGGTACGTCCGCAGCACCTTCGCGTGCTCGCCGGTCGTGACCTCGTCCCACTTCAGCCTCGAGTTCTCCACGGTCTGCGGCGACATCGGGTCCGGAACGTCGGATTCGCCCCAGCCGTGCCGCGCGAACTCACGTCGCCGGCCCGTCCGCACGGCCTCGGCCAGCTGCGGGTCCGGGAAGGACGCGAAGAACTGCCACGGCGTGCTCGCCGCCCACTCCTCCCCCATGAAGATCATGGGCGTGTAGGGCGAGCAGAGCACGATCGCCGCCGCGCACAACAACTTCCCGGTCGAGACCGTCGCGGGCAGCCGGTCGCCGGTGGCGCGGTTGCCGATCTGGTCGTGGTTCTGGGTGTAGGCCAGGAACCGGTGGCCGGGGATCAGCGCCGTGTCGACCGGCTTGCCGTGGTGCTTCTCCCGGAACGACGACCAGGTGCCCGCGTGGAAGAACACCTTCTCCAGCGTGTTCTTCAACGCTCCCGGTGCCGCGAAGTCCTCGTAGTAGCCGAACGTCTCGCCGGTCAGCGCGACGTGCAGGCAGTGGTGGAGATCGTCGGACCACTGCGCGTGCAGGCCGTACCCGCCGCCTTCGCGTGCGGTCACGAGCTTCGCGTCGTTGAGGTCGGACTCGGCGATCAGCGTCAGCGGGCGGCCGACCCGCGTGGAGAGCGCGTCCACCTCGACCGCCAGCTCTTCGAGGACGTGCACCGCGCGCTGGTCGGCCAGCGCGTGCACGGCGTCGAGCCGCAGACCGTCCACGTGGAAGTCCCCGAGCCACTGCAGGGCGTTGTCGATCACGTACCGGCGGACCTCGTCGGAGTTCGGCCCGTCCAGGTTGAGGCCCGGACCCCAGTCGTTGCGACCGGCGAAGTACGGCCCGAACCTGTCGAGGTACGCGCCGGACGGTCCCAGGTGGTTGTAGACCACGTCGAGCAGCACGGCGAGGCCGCGCGCGTGGCAGGCGTCGACGAACCGCTTGAACCCGTCCGGGCCGCCGTACGGTTCGTGCACCGCGCCCCACAGGACACCGTCGTAGCCCCAGCCCTCCACGCCGTCGAAGCTGTTGACCGGCATGACCTCGACGAACGTGATGCCGAGGTCCACCAGGTGGTCGAGCTTGGCGATGGCCGCATCGAACGTCCCTTCCGGCGTGAACGTGCCGATGTGCAGCTCGTAGAGCACGCCGCCGGGCAACGCGCGGCCCGTCCAGCTCTGGTCGGTCCACTCGAAGTCGTGCCGGTACACGCGGGACGCCTCGTGCACACCGCGCGGCTGCCACAGCGACCGCGGGTCCGGATACGCCTGGCCGTCGATGACGAACGCGTAGTCCGTCCCTTCGGCCTCCGAGTGCCACCAGTCGCCGTCGCGCTTCATCTCGTGGTCGACGCCGTCGACGCGCACGTGCACCGACTCGGGCGTCGGGGCCCAGACAGAGAAGCTCACTCATCCCCCTCGTACGAGCAGCGCCACCGGATAGCGGTCGAGCAGGCTCGCCAGGTCCTCCGCCGCCGGCCGCCCGGTGAGCACGTCCGTCCACTCCGGACCGCTCGGCAACGGCAGAACGGTGTCCTGCCAGCCCTTGCGCGCCAGCGCGACCGGCAACCTGGTGGCCACCGTGATCACGCCGGATCGTTCGAACGCCAGCACGTGGTCTGCGGCGGGCCCCTCGGCCGTGAGCGGCCGGTAGCCGTGCAGACCTCGTTTCCGCACGTGCAGGGCCTTCTGCACGACCAGGAGCTTCGCGGCGCCTGAGTCGTCGACCTCCGGCAGCCAGCCGTCCTCGATGCGCGCCAGCAGCTCCCGGCGGACCGCGTAGTCCACCGGGCGGCGGTTGTCCGGGTCGACCAGCGAGAAGTCCCACAGCTCGGTGCCCTGGTAGAGGTCGGGCACGCCGGGCGCGGTGAGCTGGACCAGCTTCTGCCCCAACGAGTTCGACCAGCCGGGCGCCCTGATCCGGTCGGCGAACGCGGCGACCTCCGGCTCGTCGAGCACCTTCGCGGGCCACGCGGCCACCTCGGCGTCGAACTCGGCGTTCCGGTCGACCCACGAAGTCCTGATCTTGGCTTCCCTGGACGCCTTCTCCAGGTACTGGCCGAGCCGCTCCTCGGTGATCGGGAAGGCGCCGACGAGCGACTGCCACGCGAGCCGGTTCAGCGTCGGTTCCGAGATGCCGTGCTTGCCGGACATCGCGGCCTCGAACGCCAGGTAGTCGTCCGGGATCTCGGCCAGCACCGCGAGCCGCGCCCGGACGTCCTCGGACCGCTTGGTGTCGTGCGTGGACAGTGCGGTCATGGCCTGGGGCGTCTGCGCCTCCCGGGCCGCCGCGCGCTGGTGGAACTCGTCGACGGACAGGCCGAACCGGTCCGGCGAGCCACCGACCTCGTTCAGCGCCACGAAGTTCGTGTACCGGTAGAACGCGGTGTCCTCGGTGCCCTTCGCGACGACCATGCCGGACGTCTGCTGGATCCTGGTCGCGAGCTCGCCGTGCGGGTCGGCGCGCACCTGCTCGTCGAGCGCGCGCACAGCGGGCGACTCGGCCCGTTGAACCGCGGTCTCCCAGTACCGTGAACCCTCCGGCAGGTACGACCGGTACACCGGGAAGTTGACCATCACCTCGGCGACGGCCTGACAGGCGTCCTCGAACGGCACGCCCTGCACCAGCCGGGCGATCCGGCGCACCTCGGCCACCAGGATCGAGTCGGCGACCTGCTGCCGGGACGCGTGCTCGACCTCACCGAAGCCGCCGCCGAACCTCTCGGTCGGCGCGATGAACACACCGCAGACCTCGCGCAACGCGTCGTAGCCGGTGGTGCCGTCGACCGGCCAGCTCTGCGGCAGCGACTCGTCCGGCCCGAGGATCTTCTCCACGACCAGCCAGCCGTCGAAGTGCTCGCGCAACCGCCGGAAGTAACCGCCGGGATCGGCCAGGCCGTCCGGGTGGTCGACGCGCAACCCCGTGACGCCCCACGACAGGACCTCGCGGTGGGTCGCCTCGAACACCTCGGGGTCCTCGACCCTGATCGCCGCCAGTTCGGTGATGTCGAAGAACCGCCGGTAGTTGAGCTCGCTGTTGCCGCGCCGCCAGTCGACCTTCACGAAGTGCTCGCCCGGTTCGTCCGGCGAGCCCTCCGCGAGGACCGGCAGCAGGACCTTGCCCGACGACCAGTCGATGTCGAAGTACCGCGCGTACCTGGATTCCCGGCCGTTCCGCAGGACGTCGTCCCACCACGGGTTCGGCACGACCATGTGGTTGGGCACGATGTCGACCACGAGCCCGAGGTCGTGCCGCCGCAGGCTCTGCTGCAACGCCCTGCGGCCCTCGTCACCGCCCAGCTCGGGCCGCGCACGCGTCGGGTCCACGACGTCGTAGCCGTGCGTGGACCCCTCGCGTGCGTCGAGCATCGGCGACGCGTACAACGCGCCGATGCCCAGGCGCGCCAGGTAGTCCGCGATACCGGCGGCGTCGGCGAAGGTGAAGCCGGGGGTGAACTGGACGCGGTAGGTGGAGGAAGGCGCGCCCATCAGCCCACCCGCTGCAGCACGACGAGCGACCGCGCGGTCAGCGTCAGCTGCCCACCGGCGACGACCGGCTTCTCCCCGTCGCCGACCCGTCCCGTCGTGGTGTCGACCACCACCGTCCACTCAGGACCGTACTCGGCCTCGGGCAGCGTGATCTCGATGTCCTCGAAGTGCGCGTTGAACGCCATCAGGAACGAGTCGTCGACCACCCGCATGCCGCGCGCGTCGAGGTCCGGGATGCCCTCGCCGTTGAGGAAGATGACGATGCACTTGCCGAAGTCGTCCTCCCAGTTCTGCTCGGTCATCTCCTCGCCCGAGGGCGTGAACCACGCGATGTCGCGCAACTCCTCGCCCTTGCGGATCGGCCGTCCCGCGAAGAACCGCCGGCGCCGGAACACCGGGTGCGCCTTGCGGAACTTCGCCAGCGCCGCGGTGAACTCGACCAGCTCGGCATTGGTCTCCAGCAACGACCAGTCGACCCACGAGACCTCGTTGTCCTGGCAGTACGCGTTGTTGTTGCCGTGCTGCGTGCGCCCGAACTCGTCGCCGTGCAGGATCATCGGCACACCCTGCGAGAGGAGCATGGTCGCCATCAGGTTCCGCCGCTGCCGCGCCCGCAGTTCGAGGACCTCCCGGTCGTCCGTCGGTCCCTCGACCCCGCAGTTCCACGACCGGTTGTGGCTCTCGCCGTCCTGGTTGTCCTCGCCGTTGGCCTCGTTGTGCTTGTCGTTGTACGTCACCAGGTCGTTGAGCGTGAACCCGTCGTGCGCCGTCACGAAGTTGATCGACGCGTACGGCCGGCGCCCGTCGTCCTGGTAGAGATCGCTGCTGCCGGTGATGCGCGACGCGAACTCGCCCAGCGTCGCCTGCTCACCCCGCCAGAAGTCCCGCACGGTGTCCCGGAACTTGCCGTTCCACTCCGTCCACAGCGGAGGGAAGTTGCCGACCTGGTAGCCACCGGGCCCGACGTCCCACGGCTCCGCGATCAGCTTGACCTGCGACACCACCGGGTCCTGCTGCACGACCTCGAAGAAGGTCGCCAGCCGGTCGACGTCGTAGAACTCGCGGGCCAGCGTCGCCGCGAGGTCGAACCGGAACCCGTCCACGTGCATCTCGGTGACCCAGTACCGCAGCGAGTCCATGATCAGCTGCAACGTGTGCGGCGACCGCACGTTCAGCGAGTTACCCGTGCCCGTGTAGTCCATGTAGAACTTGGGGTCGTCCTCCACCAGCCGGTAGTACGACTCGTTGTCGATCCCGCGCATCGACAACGTCGGCCCGAGGTGGTTGCCCTCCGCCGTGTGGTTGTAGACGACGTCGAGGATGACCTCGATCCCGGCCTGGTGCAGCGCCCGCACCATGCCCTTGAACTCCTGCACCTGGTTCAACGGCAACGCGGAGTAGCCGTCGTGCGGCGCGAAGAAGCCGATCGTGTTGTAGCCCCAGTAGTTGCTGAGCCTGCGCTCCGCCAGCGTGTGATCGCTGATGAACTGGTGCACCGGCATCAGCTCGACCGCCGTGATGCCCAGCTTGATGAGGTGGTCGATCATCACGGGGTGCGCCAGGCCCGCGTAGGTCCCGCGCAGCCGCGGCGGGATCTCGGGGTGGTCGATGGTGAGGCCGCGCACGTGCGCCTCGTAGATGACGCTCTCGTTGTACGGCGTCTTCGGCAACCGGTCGTTCGTCCAGTCGAAGAACGGGTTGACCACGACCGACTTGGGCACGTGCGGCGCGGAGTCGGCGTCGTTGCGCTCGTCCGGCGCCCCGAACTTGTACCCGTACAACGCCTCGTCCCACGACAGGCCGTTGGAGATGGCCTTCGCGTACGGGTCGATCAGCAGCTTGTTCGGATTGCAGCGGAGTCCGCGCGCCGGGTCGTGCGGACCGTGCACGCGGTATCCGTACTTCTGGCCAGGTCCGACGCCCAGCAGGTAGCCGTGGTGGACGAAGCCGTCCACCTCCGGCAGCCTCACGCGGGTCTCGGTGCCGTCGTCGTCGAAGAGGCAGAGTTCGACGTACTCCGCGACCTCGGAGAACAGGGCGAAATTGGTGCCTACGCCGTCATATCCGGCGCCCAGCGGGTAGGGCCTTCCAGGCCAGGGTCGCACGATGCTCCTCGTCACAAGCGGCGGCTACCCAACGACCCTATCCGCCTAACACCGGTCCGGCATCACGCCCTTTCGTGTGCCAGCACCAGCTGCCCACGTGCCGCCGTGAGCAACGTGCGTGCTTCCTGGATCTCCGCGTACTTCAGGTGCTCGCAGGCGGCCTCCGCGCACGCCAGCGCGGCCTGCAAAGCGATGTTGTCGTCCACGGGTCCTGCGTCCCGCAGCGCGTCACGCAGGGATGCCTCCGCGCGCCGTGCCCCGACCACCGGGTCGCCGAGTGCCGCCGGCCTCACCGAAGCGAGGACCTGCTCGACGGCCAGTTCAAGCACGCCGGTTGGTGTCCGCGTGCTCACGGCTGAGCTCATCTGGTACGCCACCTCCAAAACGTTCGTCGTCCGCCGTCGGGTGACGGCCTTACAGTACTCCGCAGGCACGTGACCTGCCGTTACGTGGAAGTTTCATCTATCCCGGCTGCGCAGCGGACGGGTGATGTCCCTGACTCGCGGGAAGAAGTCGTCCAACGCGACCGGCAGGGGGATTCTCCAGTTCGGGTGCTCGTCGATCGTGCCCGGCACGTTGGGCTGCCGGGTGTCCCGCAGAGCGTCCTGA
This sequence comes from Lentzea sp. NPDC004789, assembly GCF_053601075.1. Lineage (NCBI taxonomy): Bacteria > Bacillati > Actinomycetota > Actinomycetes > Pseudonocardiales > Pseudonocardiaceae > Lentzea > Lentzea sp. NPDC004789. The sequence goes on from NZ_JBSGBE010000026.1 coordinate 66,779, forward strand.
GGTGAAGTCAGGACCAACGCGCAGGGGGCCTGCGCGAGCAGCTCGTGGGCGCCGGCGACCCGGTCGCTGGGGTCGATGCCCTCCTGGCGCATGAGCTCGTCGAAGTCCGGGCCGTCGGGACCGGCGAAGAACGTCGCGGCGGTCGGCAGGTCGTGGGTGGAGATGCTGGCCATCTGGTTCGGGTTCCACTGCGACGGCGGGATCAGCGGGTGGCCGTCGGCGTAGTAGTCGCGCTGGAAGTAGAGGACGGCACTGGTGAGCATGCCGTTCTCCTGCAACGTCTTCGTGACGACCGGCTCGACCGTGCCGAGGTCCTCGCCGACCACGACGGCACCGGCGCGGTAGGCCTCCAGGGCCAGCACGCCGAGCATCGCGTCGGCGTCGTAGTGGACGTAGGTGCCGCGTGACGGCGGCTCGCCCGGCGGGATCCACCAGAGCCGCCACAGCCCGGCGACGTGGTCGATGCGGATGCCGTCGGCGTGCTTCAGGACGCTGCGCAGGACCTGGCGGAACGGCCGGTAGCCGGTCTCGGCGAGCTTGTCGGGGCGCCACGGCGGCAGGCCCCAGCCCTGGCCGTCCGCGCTGAACGCGTCGGGCGGCGCACCGACCGTGACGTCGATGGCGAAGACGTCCGGGTCCGCGAAGGTGTCCGCGCCGCCGGGCGAGACGCCGACCGGCAGGTCGTGGATGACACCGACGGCCATGCCGGCCTCGTGCGCGGCGAGCCGGACGTCCTGGAGCTGGCGGGTGCAGAGGTGCTGCAGCCACGCGTGGAACGCCACCCGTTCCGCTGGTGCCTCCTCCCGGTCCTCCGGCCACTCGCGCCAGTCCTTGCCGTGGATCTCGGCCAGCGCGCAGTAGGTGGCGAACGCTCGCAGGTCGTCGTCCATCTCGATCTCGCCGCCGGGGAACAGCAGCTCCAGCGCCTGCCGCTTGGCGTCCCAGATGGCGTCGTAGTCGATCAGGTCCTGGTGGTCGGGCCGCAGGTCGCGGATGAGCTGCCGGGTGCGCGGGCAGGCCTGCAGGAACTCCGCGGTGTCGGTGATCCGCAGGTACAGCGGGTTCGCGAACCGGCGGCTGGTCGGCGAGTACGGCGAGCGCTCGACGGGATGCGTGAGCGACGGCGCCTGCACCGGGTTGACCAGCACCACGCCCGCGTCCAGTTCCAGGCTGCTGCGGCGCGCGATCGTGGCGAGGTCGGCGAAGTCGCCCATCCCCCACGACTCCTTCGACCGCGCCGCGTACAGCTGCAGCATCCAGCCCCACGTGCGCGGCACGTCCGGCAACGTCCTGGGCGCGACGGCCAGGGTGATCGTCTGCTTGTCGGTCACGACGCGGTGCCAGCCGAGCGGCAACGAGTCCGGCAGGTGCCGTTCGACACCGAAAGAGCTGCCGTCCTCCAGGAAAACCGTGGCGGGTCCACGCAGGTCGTACGTCTCGTACTCGCGGATGACGATCGTGGGCGGCAGGACGCGTTCCGCGCGGCGCTGCTCGACCAGTGCGAGCTCGCGGGCGACGGAGTCCTCAGTGGACGCGTCGACGCCGAACTGGGCGAGGACCTTGACGACGACCTCGGTGTCGACGGTGACCTCTTGCTGGTCCGCGTTCTCGTACCGAGTGGCAACGCCCCAGGCGTCCGCCAGTCGCGCCACCAACTCCTCCACAACTACAAGCTATGTCACAGCTCGGGCCGCATTACCAGAGCAAATGGTCCCTGGTCACCCAAAGGGTGCAGACCGATCGAGACACATACACACAGATGCATTTGGTCAAACATCCGATGCTTCATCCGGAATCGCGACCACGGCCTCGACTTCAACGAGAAAATCGGGCCCGAACAACGCCGCGACCTGAACCAGCGTGCTGGCCGGGTTCGGCACATCTCCCAGCGCGGGCCGCAGCATCTCGTCACGGACATCACGAATGGTCTGAACCTCAGACGCATCAAGCACGTACCAGGTGAACTTGATGACATCCGACCAGTCGGCGCCGAGGTTTCTGATCACGTGATGAAGATTGCTCAACGCCTGCCGCGTCTGGGCGCCCAGGTCGTCGACCCCGACGACGCAGCCGGTGGCGTCGATGGCGACCTGGCCGGAGACGAAGCCGAGCTTGCCGGTGGCCGTCACCGCGTGGGCGTAGCCGGGCGTGGTGGGCAGGCCGGGCAGTTCGGTCAGACGCTCTTGGGCGGGCATGGCGTCACAGTACTCAGGCGACCGGTCCGCTCGAGTTGCGCACGACCAGCCGCACGTGGTGCTCGGCCGGTTCGATCTCGCCGCCCCTGATCAACGTGAACAGGTCCGCGACCGCCCGCTCCCCCTGCTCCTTCGCCGCGCCCTCCACCGCGGTCAGCCCGACCACACGGGTCAGCTCCTGCCCGTCGAGCGACACGATCGACAGCTCGTCCGGCACCGCACGCCCGTCGCGCTGCATGCGCAGGTAGATGCCCAACGCCGCCGCGCCGTTCGAGCTGATCACGGCGGTCGGCAGGCGTTCGCCGTCGAGCAGCACGTCGACCACCTGCTCGCCGCCGTCGACGGTCGGCGAGCACCAGACCGTCCACTCGGGACGGACGGTGAGCCCGGCCTCGACCAGGATCTCGTCGTACGACTCGTCCACCCCGTCGGACAGCACCAGCGCCACGTCGCGATGCCCGAGCGCGAGCAGGTGCGCGACGGCGGTCCGCAGGGCGTGCCGGAGGTCGGCGTCGTCGACCGTGATGTGCGGGACCTCCAGCGACTCCAGCGCGGCGTGTTCGGCCTCGGTCAGGGCCATGGACAGCAGCAGCACCCCGTCCACGCGGCGGCCCAGCGGCAGCTCGTCGAAGAACTTCTCCCGCGAGGACGCGTCGCCGAGCACGTAGAGCAGCACGTCGTAACCGGCCTGCCGCAGCGCGCCCTCCGCGCCCGCGAGCACCGGGCTCACCTCGGACGTCAGCACCGCTATCGCGTACCGGCGGCCACCGGCCAACGACGAGGCGTCGCGCGCGATGGCGTACTTCATCCGGCGTGCGACCTCGCTCACGTGCTGCCGCGTCGCCTCGGACACGCCCGGTTCCCCGCGCAGGGCCCGCGATACCGTCGCAGCGGACACCCCTGCAGCCTTGGCCACATCGGACATGCTGGTCACGGCACCGAGCGTATTGGAGATCCATGAAGCCCGGCGACCTCGCCCCCGACTTCGCCCTGCCCGACCAGGACGGCACCGAGCGCAAGCTCTCCGACCTGCTCGCGAACGGCCCTGTCGTGCTCTTCTTCTACCCCGCCGCGATGACGGCCGGGTGCACCGCGCAGAGCTGCCACTTCCGCGACCTCGCCGCCGAGTTCACCGAGGCGAAGGCGCAGCGCGTCGGGATCTCCACCGACGACGTCGCGAAGCAGAAGCAGTTCGCGGAGCTGAACAACTTCGACTACCCGCTGCTGTCCGACGTCGACGGTGAGGTCGCGGAGCAGTTCGGGGTGAAGCGGCGGTTCGGGCCGATCCCGGTCAAGCGGCACACGTTCGTGATCGACACGGACCGCCGGATCATCGAGGTGATCAAGAGCGAGTTCTCCATGAACAGCCACGCCGACAAGGCGCTGGCGGCGCTCAGGAACCGCGCCTGACCCGTCTTCGGCTAACGCGCCGGAGCCAGCCCGGCCAGCACGAAGTCCGCGATCTCCCCGGCCAGCACGGCCGGGGGTTTCGCGCCGTCCGGCCGGTACCACATGGGCAGCTGGTTCACGACGCCCAACGCGATGCGCACCACGGTGTCGGCGGGCACGAGAGAGCTGAACTCCCCGTCCGCCTGCCCCTTCTCGACCACCGCGAGGAACGTCTCGTGGTAGCGGCGGCGCTCGGCGCGGAACTCGGTCATCCGCTCCTCGCCGAGCCGGTGCAGCTCCCGCACGAACACCGCGGTCTCGTCGACCCGTTCCGCCGTCGAGACGACCAGCGACACGAGGATCTCCCTGACCGTCTCGGCGGACGGCAACCCGAGCCCGATGATCCGGTCCATGTCGGCGGACTGGGACGTGATCAGCAGCCGGTAGATCTCGAAGAGCAGGTCGTCCTTCGCGCGGAAGTAGTGGTACAGCGCGCCTTTGGTCACCTCCGCGGCCGTGACGATCTCCTGCACCGAGGTCGCGTCGTAGCCCTGCGACGCGAACAGGCGCACGGCCGCGTCGATGATCTTCTGCTCGGTCGCGGTGGGCACGGCTAGGCCCGCGGTGCCAGCGCGCGCACCTGCGCGATCTGGTCGCCGCCGGTCGGGAGCAGCGCGATGATCGGGGTGTCGACACCGGCGGTCTGGTACTCGGCGACGCGCGCACGGCACTCGTCCAGCGAACCGTGCACGATCAGCGCGTCGACCACCTCGTCCGGGATGGCCTTCGACGCGGCCTTGCGGTCACCGGCCGCCCACGCCTCGTGCATCGGGCGCAGCGCCTCGCCGCGGCCCAGCCAGTCGTGGAACGCGGCGTAGGCGGGCACGGTCAGGTACGTGCTGATCAGCATGCGCCCCAACGCGCGCGCCGCGTCGGCGTCCTCGGTCGGGCACACGAAGATCCGCGCGGCCAGCTCGGAGTCGCCGAGCTCCTCCCGCACCTGCGCGACGTCGGTGGCGGCCAGCCAGTTCGTGATCGCGCCGTCGGCCTCACGACCGGCCAGCCGCAGCATGTTCGGCCGCAGCGCCGCGAGCATGATCGGCACCTTCTGCGCCGGCGGGCGCTCCAGCTTGAAGCCCGACACCGAGAACGTGTCGTACTCGGCGGTGACCTTCTCGCCGGCCAGCGCGGCCTTGAGGAAGCGCAGGGTGTCGCGGGTGCGCTTGAACGGCTCCTCGAACGGGATCGCGTTCCAGCGCTGCACGATCGCGGGCGACGACGAACCGATGCCCAGCACGAACCGGTCACCGGTCACCTCGGCGAGCGTCGCCGCGGTCATCGCGAGCGTGGCCGGTCCACGCGTGTAGACGGGCGCGATCGCCGGACCGAAGCGCAGCTCGGAGGACCACTGGGCGGCGAGCGCGAGCGGCGTGAACGCGTCCGTGCCGGTCGTCTCGGCCGACCACACGTCCGTGTAACCGAGCCCGGCGAGCTCGGACACCAGAGCGCGGTGCTCCAGCACCGGCACACCGATCAGCGGCAGCGTGATTCCCCAACGAGCCATGAACGCCTCCAAGTAGCGACCTGGCCCCCACCCTACCGACCGGTCGGTATGCCCACAACCGGCCGGCAGGGTCCGCGTCACCTCTTGCGAGCGAACGTCAGCCCGTCCGCGATCGGCACCAGCACCGACTCCACGCGCGGGTCGTTCAGCACGAACTTGTTGAACGCGTCGATGGCCGCGGCGTTGCCCTCCGGCTGCTCGTCGGCCGCCTCGCCGTAGTAGAGCGTGTTGTCCGCGAGCAGCAGGCCGCCCTGACGCACCCGCGGCACCAGCAGGTCCCAGTAGTGCACGTAGCCGACCTTGTCCGCGTCGATGAACACCAGGTCGACGACCGGTTCGTCCGGCAGCTCGGCGAGCGTCTGCGCGGCCGGGCCGAGCCGCAGGTCGATCCGGTCGCGCACGCCCGCCGCCTGCCACGCCTCCTCGGCGATCGCGGTCCACTCGACGGAGATGTCGCAGGTGATGATCCTGCCGTGCGGGGGAAGCGCCTGCGCGAACGCGAGCGTGGAGTACCCGGTGTACGTGCCGACCTCGACGACGGTCTGCGCGCCGGTGAGCCGGACCAGCAGGGACAGCAGGACCGCCTGCTCGTGCGGGATCTGCATCTCGGCCGAGTCGCCGAGCTCCAGCGTCCTCGCGATCAGCTTCTCCTGCACCGCGGTGGGCTGGCCTGCCTGTTTGCGCACGTACTGGTAGATCTGCGGGGTCATGACCACGGTCTTGAAGTCGTTCACGCGCGGCCTTCTCTCATAGTCGGGTGGCGAGCGTCCTGAGTGTGGTGGCGTACTCGGGCCGCAGCGGGTGCCTCGCGAGGTCGTGGCCGATGGCGGACAGGACGGCGGAGCTGTGCGCGCGATAGCGGCTCACGCACACGTTCTCCCGGCTGACGAGGAAGAACTCGTCGAACCGGTCGCGCTCGGCGTCGGTGGTGGGCACGTGCGTGCGCCCGGACTCGCGCAGCAGCGAGTTGCCGCCCGGCACGAGTCTGCGCATGACCTCCATGTGTGCCAACAGGTTCGCCTTGCTCGCGGAGGAGAGCGGTGCGGCCGCCACGGGCCCCAGTGCGGTACGGGCCCGGCGCAGCAGGCCGGGCAGGGGCTCGTAGTCACGTGCCCACCGCCCGCTGAACGCCGGGTCGAACGCCATCATCATCGGCCGGATGACGTCCTCGTACACCTCACGGGAACAACTGCCCGAATAGGCGAGCATCACCGAGTACGCGTCATATCCAAGCGCAGCGAGGCGGACTAGTTGCGAATCAGGCTCGCGTATCAACCGATCGAGTGAAGCCGAAAGAAACCTCCAGACCAGAAATGCGCCGTGATGGCCGAGAAACCACCGGTGAACGGCACGATCCACCGGGTCCTCGGGGGTGTTGATCACGACCGGGATCTGATAGCAGCCGGTGCCGCACGGAATCAATTCCGCTCCCGGCATCGGCAGGCGCAGAACCGGCAGATCGACCGACGTGCGGTCGCGGACGGGCGCGCAGACCGGAGCGCTCATCGCACGCCCTCCACTTCGGAAACGAGGACGTCGAGCAGATCCGCGACCCGGCCGAGGGTCGTGTCCAGCGGCCGGTCCGCCACGATCGGCGGCACCTCCTCGGCGACCCGGTCGAACACCGCCGCGAGCCGCGGTGACTTCGGCGGTCGCGCCCCGACGTGCACGGCCTGGCGCAGCCCGATCGCGAGCGCCGCGTGCAGGTACCGCAGCAGGCCCGCCTGGTCGAGCGCGGTGAACGCGGCCTGGGTGCCGAACGGGACGACGTCCTGGTTGTGCAGGTTCGTCGGCAGGCTCTGCATCGAGGCGGGGACGGCGGCCCTGCGCATCGCGGCGACTGTCGCCGTCGTGCACAGCTGCACGCCCTGCAACGCGTGGTGCTGGCCGGGCACCGGGCTCAGCATCGGCGGCAGACCGCTGGTGCGGTGGGGGTCGACCAACAGGTCGAGCTGGCGTTCCGCCAGGTTGCCCAGCTGCACGAGCGCGACGTTCAGCTGGTCGGCCGCGAAGGCGCTGGGCTGGCCGAAGAAGTTGCCGCCGTGCACCACCTCCCCGCTCTCCGGGAAGAACAACGGGTTGTCGCTCACGCCGTTGAGGTCGCGGCGCACCACCTCGCCCGCGTGCCGCACGCTCGTGCCGGCCGCGCCGATCAGCTGGGGCGCGCAGCGGATGCTGTAGGCCTCCTGCAACGGGCGTTCGCCGGACGGCGTGCTGCCTTCGAGCCAGGTCCTGATGGCGGCGCCGGTGTCCGCGACGTCCGGGTGGCCGAACGCGGCGAGCAGGCCGACCGACGTGAATTCGGTGCCGCACCCGAGGACGTCGGTCAGCAAGGCGGACAACAGCTCCGCGGTCCGGCGCGCGCGGTCCGCCTGCGCGACAGCGAGTCCGAGTGCTGCGGCGGTCACCGAAATGCCGTTGACCAACGCGAGCGCGTCCCGCCCGTCCAGCCGCAGCGGCGCGAGCCCGGCGAGGCCGAGCGCGTCCACCGCGGGCATGAGCCTGCCCTGGAAAAACGCATTCCCGTTGCCCCGCAACGCATGCGCGACGTACGCGAGCGGCTGGAGATCACCGCTCGCCCCGACCGAGCCGAGCCGCGGCACCGCGGGGGCGAACTCCGTGCCCAGCACGGCGATCAGTGCCGTGACGACCTGCTCCGACACGCCGGATCGCCCCTGCGCCAACGAGAACAGCCGCGCCAGCACGGCGGCGCGGGCGACGGCGGGTGGCATCGGCTCGCCGTGGCCGACGATGTGGTGGATGATCGTGTTGTCGCTCTGACCGGCACTGTCCGCGCGGCCCTCGAACTCCACGAGCGGGCCGAAACCCGTTGTGACACCGTAGATCGCGCGACCGGAGCCGCTGATGTCGAGCACGAACTCGCGGCAGCGCGCGACCCGTTCTCTCACCTCGTCGGGCAGTTCGACGTGCAGCGGATCGCGCGCGAGCTCGAGGTGCGCGGGTTCGAGGGCCGCGGCCAGGTTGACGGCAGCGGAGGATGTTCCGACAGGCACGACGCCTCCTGTGGACGGATTTTCGGGGAGCCTCTCGCGACGATCCCCGTTGACCTGTCGGCGAGGAAGGGCCTAAACGCTCTACACGAAGAACTACAGGTTCCTCGTTCACGCGTGCGACGCAAGCTGTTGCCGGTTGACAGTGCAGTCGTGCTCACGCGTCGTTCTGCGTGACGAGTCCACCCGACCGGTGATCGAACTCTCCGCTCACGATTCGGGCCAAAAGACCGGCGGACTGCTCCACCGGGGTGAACCTGCCGCTGTCGCGCTGAGATCTTGCCCACCGCGCGATCCGCTGCTGGTCCGGATCATCGGAGTCGTGCTCGCAGCCGCGGCCCATCAGCCCGATGCCGACCATGCCGGGGTCGTAGCTCAGCACCGCGATCGGCCGTCGTTTCAGCTCCACCGCGAGGTTCTCGGTCAGCTTGATCACGGCCGCCTTCGACACCGAGTACGCCGTGACGTAAGGCCACCTGTGCACACCGGCGTTGCTGACCACGTTGATGATCCGCCCGCTCGCCATCGTGCGAATGGCGGCGTTCGCGGCGAACGCGGTGCCGCGCAGGTTCACCTCGAACGTGCGCCACCACTCGTTCTCGTCGACCTGCCAGGTGGGCCCGACCGGCCCGCCGAGCGCGCCGTTGTTGACCAGCACGTCGATGCCGCCGAGGCTCTCGATGAGCTTGGGCGTCGCGCCGGGGTCGCCGAGGTCCGCGACGTGCGCCTCGACGTCGACCCCCTTGGCCCTGAGCTCGGCCTCCGCGGTGTCGAGCGCTTTCTCGTCGCGTCCGGTGATCACGAGCCGATGCCCTTGCGCGCCAAGGACTTCGCTGAACGCCCGCCCCAGCTCCTTGGCGCCGCCGGTGACGAGCACGCGCAGGGCCTTGCCGGAGAACGACTTCGGTGTCTCTGCCACGAAGCTCAACCTGGCGCACCGCCGGAAAAGGCGCCACCCCCACCGCCGCCGGCTCCCGGCCGCGACGTCGCCTTGCGTCACCACGAAGGCCCTGGACACCTCACCCGATCGGGCGCAGTCGTCCGTCCACGAAGGCCGGTCAGAGCGTGACGCCGCGCTCCGCCAGCCAGGGCAGCGGGTTGATCTTCTGCCCGCCGTCGACCCACACCTCGAAGTGAAGGTGCGGCCCGGTCGACTGACCGCGGTTGCCGATCGTCGCGATCTGCTGCCCCGCCTTGACTTTCGCACCCTGCGGCACGTCGATCGTGTTCATGTGCCCGTAGACGGTGATCGTCCCGTCCTCGTGCTGAATCCGGACCCACAACCCGAACCCGGACGCGGGCCCGGCCTCGATCACCGTGCCGTCCATCGCGGCCACGATCGGCGTGCCGATGGCGTTGGCGATGTCGACCCCGTTGTGACTGGTACCCCAGCGCGCGCCGAAGCCGGACGTGAACGTCCCCTGCGCGGGCCGCACGCACTTCGGACGGCGAGCCTCCTCCTCGGCCTTGAGACGAGCCTGCTCGGTCTGGAGGGCCTCCTGGCGCTTCGCGTAGCCGGCCTCGGCGGACTTGAGCGCCTCGCGGACGGTGAACTGCACCTGGATCTGCTCGGCCTGCAGCAGCTTGCGCGTCTCGGAGGTGGAGTCCACCGAGTGGATCGTGCGGATGCTCTCCGGCTGCTGCTGCCCGGTCATAGCCGCCGCGAGGTCCTTCGTCGCCGCGACCGGGACGATGCGGTCGACGGGCGCGACCGTGGTCATCGCCTGGGCGAAGCCGGCGCCCGCCAGGGCACCCGCGGCCACCACGGCCGCTACGGCCTTCTTGCGGTCCAGATCGACTCTGGCCAGTACGTCGACCAGCTGACCCTTCGCTCGATGCCGTGCCAAGACTTGCCTCCATGCACTCGGGGGAGTCCGGTGACCGCCGGCTTCTGGACTGGACCGTTTCGGGGGCTGATCCGTGTCCTGGCGGTTATCGAACCGTGACATGCGGCGGTGAACGTAACCTCGCGTCACCGACCCGGGCAAGCCATGTGGGGGTTTGGGTGACGAGGCCCACGGGGCGTCACTCAGCGTGTTCGTCCGCTTTTGGGGTTGGTCACCGTGCTTTGGACCAATCCTCGTCTTGGTGTTTGTACTGGTCAGTCGCTTTATCGTGAAAGATCAGTGGCGTGGTTGAGTGGCGGTCTTTGGGGGGTACGCGGGTCACGCTGCGTTGGGGGGCGTTTTAGGGCCGATGACGGGCTCTGGTCGCGTCTCGCGAGCGGGCAGTTCGTCAGCGGCTATCCGCGGACCGCGGGGTCAACGACCACACCGGCCCGAACCGTGCCCACCGGCAGCCCAGCGGTGTGCTCGCAGCCCAGCCCCACCCCCGGCCGCGCCCAAAGCAAAGGGCCGTCGGACGCATCTCGCGTCCGACGGCCCCTTCGGCCGAGCAAGCCCTACTTGTACCGGGCCGCAGCGGGTGGCAGCTGCGCCACGGGCAGGCCCTCGTGGATCACCTTCATCGCGTTGAACCAGGTCGGAGCCGCCACCTGGCCACCGAAGACACCCGTCGTGGCGCCAGGGCAGAAGCGGATCGGGTTCGCGCAGATCACCTCGGGGCGGTTGCCGTCGGCGTAGGTCATGACCGCGCCCGCGTACTGCGGGGTGGCGGCCAGGAAGGCGACCGACTTGTGCTCCTCGGTGGTACCGGTCTTGGCGATGGTCGGGCGGGTCCAGCCGGAGGCGCTCGCGGCGGCCGCGGCGGTGCCGCCGCCGACGACGTCGTGCGACATGGCCTGGGCGAGGGAGTTGGCCAGGTCGGTGTTCACGGCCTGCTCGCAGGGCTTTTCCTTCAGCGGGATCTCCTTGCCGTAGCGGTCGGTGACCTTCTCCACCGGGGTCGGCGGGCACCAGGTGCCGCCGGAGACGATGGTGGCGGCGACGTTGGCCAGTTCCAGGACGCTGGTGGCGCCGGGGCCGAGGGTGAAGGAGCCCGCGTTGTTCTGCTTCGTCCAGTCGCCCTGGGACGGGCCGTTGGACTTGTCCTCCTTGAGCGGCTCACCGTTGCGGTTGACGCCCTGGAGGGTTTCGCGCATGCCCATGCGGTAGGCCATGTCCACGACCTTGTCGAGGCCGGTCTGCTCCTCCAGGATCACGAAGCCCGTGTTCGGGGAGGTCGCGAGGGCCTGGGTCAGCGACATCTTGTCGCTGTACTTGGCGGCGTTCTCGATCTTCCAGGGCGAGCCGCCGTTGGGGTAGACCTTGGAGTAGTAGGTGTTGGGCACCGACATCTCCTTGTCGATGCCGATCTTGCCGTTCTCGAGCGCGGCGGCGGCGGTGAAGATCTTGTTGACCGAGCCTGGACCGAACGGGAGGACCTCGGCCGGCACCGGGCGGGCGACCTGGCCGAGCTCGGCGTTGTTGCCGTAGTCGCGGGAGGCGACCAGGGCGCGCACCTTGTGCTTGTCCTTGCCGGGCTCGACGACCGACATGACGTTCGAGATGCCGTTCAGGGTCTTCGGGACCTGCTGCTCGGCCGCCTGCTTCGCCGCCTTGGTGGCCTTCGGGTCCATCGTGGTGCGGATGGTGAGGCCGCCGCGCTGCAGCTGCTTGTTCGTGATGCCCGCTTCGCGCAGGTAGTCGAGCAGGTAGGAGCAGAAGAAGCCGTAGATCGGGCCGTCACCGGCGCCGACGCAGCCCTTCGGAAGGATCTTCAGGTCGTCGACCACGCCCAGCGGGGCGGCCTTGAACTCGTCGGCCTTCTTCTGGGCCTCGGCCTGGTCGGTGCCGAACGCGCCGTTCTCGCGCATCTTGTCGATGACGATGTTGCGGCGCTCCAGCGCCTTGTCCGGGGACGAACCGGGGTTGAGCGACGACGGGCGGTTCGCGATCGCGGCCAGCAGCGCGGCCTGCGGGACGGTCAGCTTGTCGGCGGTCGTGTTGAAGTAGGCCTTGGCCGCGGCACCGACGCCGTAGGTCTGGTTGCCCAGCGGCACGATGTTCAGGTAACCGGCGAGGATGTCGTCCTTCGACACCTCCTGCTCGAGCTGCAACGCGATGCGGGCCTCGCGGAGCTTGCGGCCGACGGTCGCCTCGGTGGCCTTCTCCCAGGCCTCCTGCTCGTTGTCGGCGCCGAGCACGAACGCCATGTAGTTCTTCACGTACTGCTGGGTGAGCGTCGAGGCGCCCTGCGTCGCCCCACCGTCCACACCGGCCTTCGCGGCGGCACGGGCGATGCCCTGCCAGTCGACGCCGCGGTGGGCGTAGAACCGCTTGTCCTCGATCGCGAGGATCGCGAGCTTCATGGTGTCCGCGATGTCGCTGGACGCCAGCGGGATCCGGTACTGGTCGTACAGGTAGGCGATCGGGTCGCCGTTCATGTCCTCGATGGTCGTGACGAGCGGAAGCTCCGCCTTCGCGAGATCACCGGACGTCTTGTCGACCTCGTCGGCCGCGCGGTTGGACGCGAGCCCGAGACCTCCGACGAACGGGAACACCATCGCGGCGAGGAGCACGCCCGCCGTCAGGCACAACCCCAGCAACTTGACCAAGCCTGACGCGCGTGCGGCGAACAACCCGCAACTCCTTCCGAACCGAACTCAGGGATCCCTGCGTATTAAGGCGCGCGGCGACCCCGTGAGGTTGCGTCTGCTGATCGATTGGTTTCAACCTACCGGAGTCGCCGGCCGATCGTCGGACTGGCGCTGCATACCCGAAACGCCTGATCGGTAACCGCACGACTTCCGGCCGAGTGCTCAGTTGCCCACCACCGCTTGACGTCAGAGCCGCGTGATCCGAAGAATTCGGCTCACGCCGGACGCTGGGGGGACGATGGCGCATCAACGGACGCGCATTGCCCTGGAGGCAACACCCGCGTGTTCATCCTCCCCTCACGTGACCGACTGCGAATCAGGCACGGCTCACTCATCCCTGGGGGAACAATGCGCACGAAGCTCATGCTGATGACCGCGATCGCGGCGGCGATCACGTTGGTCACCGGTGGCACCGCCGTCGCGGCCGGCGCCTACTACCACTGCATCGGCAGCTACCCGGGGATCTGGTGCTCGCCCGCGCTCGCGGACCTCAACGTCCGCTCGGGGCCCGGCACCGGCTACCCGTCGTCCTTCGTCATTCCCAAGGGCAGCGACGTCGCGCTGATCTGCTACACCGAGGGCCAGTCGATCAACGGTGACAACCTCTGGATCCAGGTCAACGAAGCCTCCCAGTACGTCACCGACTACTACGTCGGCACCGGCTCCGCGGCGGACCTGAAGGCTCACGTCAACCACTGCTGACCAACGGCGGCTCCGGTGCCGCTGTCCGATCAGGACAGTTCGTCGTTCACACAGGACTGGCGCGGACTCGGGCGAGGACGCGCCAGTTCGTGACGGCACACCTACCGGAGCAGCCGCAGGCCGATCGTCGGACTGGCCCTCCGCACCTCCACGCCCGCGTGGTCGGGCAGCAGGTCGTCGAGGAACCCGTACCGCGTCAGCTCCTCGTCCGGCCTCCTGCTCACCGTCCGCCACCAGACCGCGATGTCGCCCCAGCCGGGAGCCGACAGCGACCCGCCGAAATGTTGCACGGACAGCGCGGCGCACAGGTTCGCGAACCGGACCCGGTGCTCCAGCGGCCACCCGGCGAGAGTGCCCATCACGAACCCGGCGCCGAACACGTCACCGGCCCCGGTCGGGTCGAGTTGGGCGACGTTGAGGCCCGGCACCTCCACGCACTCGCCGGTGGCGCTGTCGACCGCGACCGCACCGGCTCCCCCGCGGGTGACGACCACCACCGGCACGTGCTCGGCGAGCTTGCGCGCCGCGGCCTCCGGCGAGTCGGTGCGCGTGTACCCCTGTGCCTCCACGTGGTTGGGCAGGAACACGTCGTAACCTTCGAGGCGGCGCAGCAGCTCCGGTGACCACGCCCCGGTGCGGTCCCAGCCGATGTCGGCGAACAGCAGCGCGCCGTTCTCCTTCGCCGTGCGCACCCACTGCTCGTCCTCCCCCTGGATGTGCACGAAGCAGGCCCGCGTCGACGGGGGCGGGCAGAACAGATCGTCCGCAATGACCGGTGCCTTGTGCCCGTGCGTGACCATCGACCGGTCGCGCTCCATCGCCATGGACACCGTCACCGGCGAGTGCCACCCGTAGAACCGGCGGCAGTACGAGAGGTCGACGCCCTCCTGGTCGGCCAGCACGTCCCAGCAGAAGTCGCCGTACGCGTCCTCGCCGAACGCCGCCGCCAGCGCGGTCTTGAGCTCCAGCCGGCGCAACGCCACCGCGAGGTTCGCGATGCCACCAGGACACGACCCCAGGCCCTCGGCCCACACCTCTGTCCCCGCGGCCGGTGGGCGGGGCAGGCCGGTGAAGATGATGTCGAGGAAGACCGTGCCGGTGAGCAGCACGTCGTAGTCCGGATCAGCCATGCACAAACCATGCCATCCGACCCCGGCGATCATGCGCTAGAAACGTCCTCCATGGGGGTTCCGCTCAGGAAGAACGTTCAGTTCCAGCTGCTGTGGTTCGGCGGTGCCGTCTCGCAACTGGGCACGCAGCTCACCACGTACGCCATGCCGTTGCTGATCCTCGCCGTCACCGGGTCGTTCTTCTGGGCGGGCGTGATCGCGGGCGTGCGCGCCACCACGCTGGTCCTCGCCCAGATGCCCGCGGGCGTGTGGGTGGACCGCTGGGACCGCGGCAGGGTCCTGGTCCGCAGCCAGACCACGCAGGCCGTCGCCGTCGCGGCGATGGCGGCCAACGTCGTCACCGGCGTCCACTCGATCCCGGTCTTCCTCGTGCTGGCCGCGGTGGACGGCGTCTGCACCGCGTTCGCCGGCCCCGCCCGCTCCACCGCGGTCAAGGCCGTGGTGGCGCCGGAACAGCTCAGGACCGCCTTCGCGCAGGAGGAGGCGCGCGGCCACGTCGCCTGGCTCGCCGGCCCGTCGCTCGGCGCGCTGCTCTACGGGTTCGGCCGCGCGGTGCCGTTCGTCGCGGACGCGATCTCGTTCCTCGTCGCCGCGGTCTGCGCCTGGTTCGCCAAGATCCCGGCGCGCACCGAGCAGCGGCCGCGTCAGCGCATGCACCAGGACCTCCGCGAGGCGTGGAGCTGGCTGTGGCACCAGCGCGGGATGCGCAACGTCGTCGCGATCTTCCTGGCGCTCAACCTGCTCGGGGTGGCCTCGATGCTCCCGGTCGTCGCGCTGGTCAAGGAACGCGGTGGCGCCGACTGGCTCGTCGGCCTGGTGCTGACCGGTGTCGGTGTCGGCGGTGTGCTCGGAGCGCTGGTCTCGCCGAAGGTCACCGTGCCGCACGAACGGATCGTCGTCGCGGTGCTCGTGGTCTTCGGCGTGAGCAACCTGGCGATGGCACTGCCGTTCGGCGCGTGGTGGCCGTTCGTGCCGTTGATGGTCACCGCGGTCGCGACACCGTTGCTCAACGTCTCGGTGAGCGCGGTCTTCACGGCGATGGTGCCTGACGACCTGATGGGACGGTTGGACGCGATCCTGACCGTTGCCTCGCGCGCGCTCACCCCGCTCGCCCCGGTGCTCGGCGCGTTCGCCGCTGACGTCGTCGGTGGCGCGGTCGCGCTGATGACGTTCGGCGCGTTGATCCTGCTGACCGCCCTGGTCGCGGCCTTCAGCGACCTCAGGACGCCTCAGCGACTCTCCTGAGGTGCTCGTTGCGTTGCAGGATGAGCCGGGGCATGTACCGGTCGAGCACGAAATGGCCGATCGGCGCCACGAACTCGACGACGTCGCGCATGACCGTGCCGCCGCGGCCGTCCGGTTCGAAGTGGTGCTCGTGCCGCCACCGCCGGAACGGTCCCCTGACCTGCTCGTCCACGAAGAACCGCGGCGCGTCGAGCGCGCTGATCCGCGAGGTCATCCGCCACGGCACGCCGAAGTGCCTGGCCCGCCAGGTGACCGTGTCGTCCAGCCGCATCCGGCCGGAGGTGACGCCGCCGACGATCCGTTCGCCGGAGTGCGCCATTGACGCGGTGTGCACGCCGACGTCCAGGCTGAGGTCGAACACGAGCTGCACGGGCGCGGCGACGCGGGTCGTCACCTCGAAGCGGGTCATGCCACGACCCTATGACCGCCGACCTGAGAGCTCAGCCCTCCTCGGCGATCATCTCCCGCATCCGGGTGAGGGCGCGGTGCTGGGCCACCCGCACGGCGCCCGGCGTCGACTCCACCGCCAGTGCGACCTCCTCGGCCGAGAGGCCCACCGCCACCCGCAGCACGAGGATCTCGCGCTGGCGTGACGGCAGCTTGTGCAGCAGGCGGGTGACCTGGGCCATCATCTCGCCGTTGACCGCGTGCTGCTCCGGCCCGTCCTCCAGGGAAGGGCAGTCGGGCAGTTCCGGCACCACCTCGGCGCGGTTGCGGACGGCACGGCGGCGGGCGTCGGCGACCTTGTGGGCGGCGATGCCGTAGACGAAGGCCAGGAACGAGCCGGGTTCGTAGCGGTACTTGGACAGCGCGCCGAGCACCGCCACGCAGACCTCCTGCGCGATGTCCTCGGCCGAGACCAGGGTGCGTTCGCGGCCGCCGACCCGTGCGCGGCAGTAGCGCACGATCAGCGGCTGGATCCGGCCGAGCAGGTGCTCGACCGCGCGTCTGTCTCCCGATAGAGCGGCGTCGACGAGGTCGGTGAACTCGGCTTCGGCGAGCCACTGGTTGGAGACCGGTGCCTGGCGCACCCGCCGGCGCATGGGCACCGTTGGCTGGTTCCAGGTCTCCGCTGTCAACACTGCAGCGAGGCCGGCACCGTCATCGGTCCGCACGGCTGTGGGTTGGACCATCCCGGCGACCTCCTCTACAGCGACACTAGGGGCTTCACTGAAGAAGAGAGCGCAGCGAGCCGATTGATACCGCCTGCTTCAAAGCTGACCACGAAGTCCAGCCGGGTGGGGCGAGCAGCACCCAATTGGGGCAGAAGGTGGTCCTAATGGCCCAGTCTTTCGGCCATGGCGAACTGCTGGACACCGAGGTGGCCGACCCGGAAACCGGCCTCCGAGTAGGCCAGGTAGAACTCCCACATCCGGCGGAACGTGTCGTCGAAGCCGAGCTGCTTCACCTCGTCCCATCGGGTGAGGAACGTGTCGCGCCATCGCCTCAGCGTCTCGGCGTAGTCGTCCCCGAACGAGCGGGTCTCGACGATCCGCAGCCGGGTGTGGTCGCGCACGGACTCCTCGATCGACCGCACCGACGGGATGAGGCCGCCGGGGAAGATGTACTTGTGGATCCAGGTGTAGCTGGCCCTGCTCGCGATCATGCGGTCGTGCGGCATGGTGATCGCCTGCAGTCCCAACCGGCCACCCGGCGCGAGCACGCGGTCGAGCACCGAGAAGTACTCGGGCCAGTATTCGGCACCCACTGCCTCGATCATCTCGACGCTGACGACCGCGTCGTACCGACCGCGCTCCTCTCGGTAGTCCCGCAGGTGCACCGTCACTCGATCGTGGAGGCCCGCGTCCCTCACCCGGTCCAGCGCCAGCTTCCGCTGTTCCGCGGAGATGGTCAGTGACGTGACCGCGGCACCCCGCTCGGCGGCCCGGATGGCCAGCGCGCCCCACCCGGTGCCGATCTCCAGCACCCGTGATCCGGCGCGCACGCCCGCGTAGTCGAGCACGCCGTCGATCTTGCGGAGCTGTGCGGTGCGCAGATCGACGCCGGGGTTCTCGAACAACGCCGACGAGTAGGTCATCGTCTCGTCCAGGAACGCCGCGAACAGCTCGTTGGACAGGTCGTAGTGCCGGTGGACGTTCTGCCGCGAGCCCGCCACGTCGTTGGTGTCGGACGAGGGGTGCCCCCGCTCCGCCCACCGCCGCAGCCGCTGCAGACCGGGCGGGATCAGCGTGGTGAGCCGGGCCGCGAACGCCGACAGCACGTCCGCGAGTTCGTCGGACGCCCAGTCGCCCACCATGTAGGCCTCGCCGAAGCCGATCTTGGCGTCGGCACCGAGCCGGTGGAAGAACTCGGCGGGCCGCACCAGCCGCATCACCGGTCCGCCGGCACCCCAGGTCGTACCGCCCGGCAGCCGGACGGTCACCGGCAGCGTGCGCACGGCGTTGCGGAACAGCGACTCGGCGATCCGGGCGCGCAGGGGCGATCGCGGCGCGGTGAACAGGCCGGGCCAGATGCCCTGGTTCGGCCGGGGCAACGACAGCGTGCTCATCTACTCACTCCTGGGAACGATCGGCAGGCGCCTCAGATGGAGGGCGATGCCGTGGCGGCGGATCAGCGCGGACACGCGCTGGGGCATCAGCGGCCGGGTGAGGAGCAGGCGCAGCCCCGTGCTGCGCGTGCCCTTCATCGTGGCGCTGAAGGTCGTCTTCCCGTTCTGCCGCAACGCGATGGTCGCCGACAGCCGGTTTCCCGGTTTCGGCAGCTTCATCACGTAGTGGCCGTCGACCCGCAGGAACGGGGAGACGTAGAACTCCTTGCCGACCGACGCCCGGCCCTGGTCGTCGGTGCGCAGCAGATAGCAGTGCCGTCCCCCGTAGGTGTTGTGCACCTCCGCGACCACGCACACGAGCGCTCCGGACGCGTCGTGGCACCAGTAGACGGACAGCGGGTTGAAGACGTGGCCGAGCACGCGGGCGTTGGCGAGCATCAGGACCTGCCCGCCGCCGAGCCCGATCCCGTGACCGGCGAGCCACTCGTCGAGGTTCTCCCGGATGCTCCGATGTGGAGACCTGACGCCGGCCGAGCCGGCAGTACCGAACGAGTGGTCCCGGGCCTCGAAGCGCGCGAACGGCCGGGCCCACCGGGGCAGGCGCGGCAGCTCGTCGAGGTCGACGAGCCACATGTACGCGCGGTGGCTGAACGTCCGCTCGATCAGCTCACGACGCGTGTGCGTGATGACGACGTCGTAGATCACCACTCGACTCCGAAGTGCCGGGCCGCGCGCACCCCCGACGCGCAGCCGTCCTCGTGGAAGCCCCACCCGTGGTACGCGCCGGCGTACGCGGTGGCGGCACTGTTGATCTGGGGCAGACGTCGTTGCGCCGCAACGGATTCGGGCGTGTAGATCGGGTGTTCGTAGGTCATTCGCGCGAGCACCCGGTCCGGGTTCACGGCGTGCGGGTTCAACGTGACCACGAAGTCGCGCGGGTCGTTGAGCCGCATCAGCCGGTTCATGTGGTAGCTGACGAGCACCTGGTCGCCGGCCTCGACGCACGCCCGCTTGTAGAGGTTCCACGACGCCTTCGCCCCGCTCGCGCGCGGCAGGATCGAGGCGTCGGTGTGCAGCCACGTCTCGTTGCGCGAGTACTGGAACGCGCCCAGCACCTCCTTCTCCTCGCGCGTCGGGTCGGCGAGCAGGCCGAGCGCCTGGTCCGGGTGCGTGGCGATGACGACGTGGTCCGCGGTGTGCAGCACGTTGTCGTCGTCGCGGATCTCCACGCCGTCGCCGGTGCGCGTCACGGCCCGGATCGGGGTGCTCACGTGGACGGCGTGCAGCCCCTTCACCACACGGTCGACGTACGTGCGGGAGCCGCCGACGACGGTCTTCCACTGCGGCGTGCCACCGATCGACAGCATGCCGTGGTTGCCGAGGAACTCGAACAGGTACCAGGCCGGGTACCTCATGCTCAGCGCCGCTCCGGCCGACCACACCGCGCTGACCAGCGGGACGATGAAGTGGTCGACGAAGTACCGCGAGTAGCCGCCGATCGCGAGGAACGCGCCGAGCGTGACGTCGTGCGCCTCCTCGTGGTCGAGAACGCGCTGGGCGTGCCGGTAGAACCGCGTGACCTCGGCGAGCATCCGGACGAAGCGCACGTTGACCAGGTTGTCCGGCCGCGCGAACAGCCCCGGCAGCTTCTTCGCGCCCGCGTACTCCAGCCCGCAGCCGTCGCACCGCACGCTCATCGACATCTCGGCGTCCTGAGTGGACACCCCCAGCTCGCGGAAGAGCCGGATCAGGTTCGGGTACGTCCGTTCGTTGTGGACGATGAACCCGCTGTCGACGGCCACCCCGCCGATATCGTGCGTGTGCGCGTGGCCGCCGAGCCGGTCGTCGGCCTCGAACAACGTGACGTTGTGCTTGCGCTGCAGCACATGGGCGGCGGTGAGCCCGGCCACCCCTGCTCCGATGACGGCGACCTCACCCACGCGAACCTCCCAGGGGCACGTCGAGGCCCCGCGGCGAGACCTCCCGCATGGCGTTCGCGATGTCCCGTGCCACCGGTTCGAGCCCGAGCTCACCGCGCACGAAGTCGACGACGAGCCTGGTCCAGTCCCGCGCCCGCCGGAGCATGGCGTGCCCGTCGCCCTCGACGGTGAACCGCGCGACCCGGTCGGTGACCGTCTTGGCCTGCCGGGCGAACCACAGCGACCTGGCGGGGTCCGTCATCCGCTCCCGATCGCCGTGCGCGATCAGCAACGACTTGCCTTTGAGCTGCGCGAACGGCTCCCCCGGCTCGATCCACGGCGCCAACGCGCACACGGCCACCACGCTCGGATGCCCGGCGACCCGCAGCGCCGTCCGGCCGCCCATCGAGTGCCCGACGAGCACGACCGGCTTGCCGGGATGCAGCTCGGTGATCCTCCGCAGCGTCCACTCCGCGTCCTCGACGGGGTCGAGGCTCGGTGCGTTCCAGCCCCTCTTGCGATACCGCAGCAGCCAGACCTCGACACCAGGCGCGCGCAGCGCTCTGGCCAGCGGCACCATCCTCAGGTAGGCGAGGTTGTACCGCCGGACGGGTTCCTGGCCGTGTTCGCGGCCGCCGTGCAGCACGAGCACAACAGCGTTCGTATCGGTCGGTGAGGTCAGCACGTCGACATGCGGATGCACGCCCGACGTTCGAGCGACCACGTCTTTCGGCTCGGACCTTGAGAGCCAGGTCACACCGGTAGTGTTCGAACCTGTGATCGACCACATCGGCATCGAGACCGAGGCAGGCACCTTCGACGCCATCGCGTCCGGCCCCGAGGACGGCCGCCCGGTCCTGCTGCTGCACGGCTTCCCCGAGGCCGCCATCGAGTGGGAGCACCAGGTCGCGGTGCTGGGCGCGAACGGGTTCCGCGCGGTCGCCCCCGACCAGCGCGGCTACTCCCCCGGCGTGCGACCGGAGCAGGCGAGCGAGTACACCGTCACGCACCTGGTCGGTGACGTGATCGCCATGGCGGACGCGCTGGGCTGGGGCACGTTCGACCTGGTCGGCCACGACTGGGGTGGCGCGGTCGCGTGGTGGACGGCGATCGACCACCCCGAGCGTCTGCGCACGCTTTCGGTGTTCTCGACGCCGCACCCCGGCGCGCTCAAGGTCGCGTTGCAGACCGACGAGGACCAGCGGCTGCGGTCGCAGTACATGCTCGACTGGCGGGAGCGCAGCACCGAGCGGCGGATGCTGGAGAACAACGCCCAGGCGCTCAAGCAGATGTTCGAGTGGAAGATCCGGCCCTCGCACCTCGACGAGTACCTGCAGCGGCTCAGCGAACCGGGCGCGCTCACCGCGGCGCTCAACTGGTACCGGGCGGGCAAGCCGTCCGGCGCCGCCGACAAGATCGGCGTCAGGACGATGTACGTGTGGAGCACCGAGGACGTGGCGTTCGGGTCGGTGGCCGCGTTCGAGACCGAGAAGTGGTGCACCGGCGGGTACCGGTTCGAGATGGTCGAGGACGTGAGCCACTGGATCCCGGAGGAGATCCCGGAGGCGGCGAGCTCCCTGCTCCTGGAGCACCTCTCCTAAACCTGGATTTCCGCTTGCGGCAACTGCCGGAAGCGGCAGTCGTTCCGCCTGGTCGGCTGCTCAAGCCTCTCGTTACGTTCGGTTGGCGCGCGCTGAACCGAAGATCCCCACGAGGAGAGGTGCGAACCATGTACGAGACCCCGCAGCTGATCGACCTCGGTTCCTTCGAAGAGCAGACGGGCCTGCTCGGGGCCCACGGCAACGACCGGCTGATCCTCAGCAAGAACTGACGCGACACCACCGCGAATGCCTGAACAGGGCTCGCGGGGTCACGGCGAGTCGCACTTCGTGGTCCTTCCCGACCACGAGGCCGCGCTCGCCGTGGCCCGTCGCTGTGCGGCGCCGAGAACGCTCACCCACGCGTCGGGACGCCCGTGGCTCGTCGGGCGGTGGCGCGACGACGAGATCACCGTCGCGGCGAGGGGTGACGTCCGGCTGGCGGTGATCGGATGGTGCCCGATCAGCGTCGTGGAGCTGGAGCGCGCGGCCTTCGCGTTGCGCGACCTGGCTGCGCTGGACGAGCTCGCGAGGAGACTGCCCGGCAGCTTCCACCTCGTCGCCTCGCTCGGCGGACGGTGCCGGGTCCAGGGCACCGCCTCGGGCCTGCGGCTGGTGTTCCACCGCCGCGTCGACGGCGTCGTGGTCGCGGCCGATCGGGCCGACGTGCTCGGTGACGCGGAGCTCGACGAGCGGAGCCTCGCCGTGCGCCTGCTGTTCCCCACGCCCCACCCGTTGCTGGAACGGACGATGTGGCGCGGGGTGGACTGCGTGCCGCCCGGCAGCGCCCTGCTGATGGACGGCGACCGGTCCCGGATCACCCGGTGGTGGCAGCCCCCGGAACCGGTGCGCGGCATCGCCGAGTCAGCTCCGCTGATCAGAGACGCCCTGGTGCAGGCGGTCGACGTGCGCACGCGAGCGGGCGGCACCGTCGCGTGCGACCTGTCCGGCGGGCTCGACTCCACGTCCATCACGTTCCTCGCCGCCCGCTCATCGGCGCGGGTCGTCGCCAGCACCTGGCCTTCACTCGACCCGCTCGACGAGGACGTGGCGTGGGCGCGGCGGGCCGCGGCGCACCTGCCCGCGGTCGAGCACGTCGTGTGGCCGCCCGAACGCATTCCGCTGGTGTACGAGAACCTGCTGGGCGTCGACGACCCGATGGACGAGCCGACCATCGGGGTGATGGACCGCCAGCGGTTGCTCGAAGACCTGCACGGCCTGGCGGACATGGGGTGCCGGGTCCGGCTCACCGGTATCGGCGGTGATCACGTCGCCTGGTGCTCGGAGGCGCACTACCACTCGTTGCTGCGCAGGCGGCCGTGGTTCGCGATCCGGCAGCTGCGCGCGTTCCGGGCGTTGTTCCACTGGCCGCTGCGGCCGATGATCGCGGCGCTGGCCGACTCGCGGTCCTACCGCGCGTGGCTCGCGGACCAGGCGGACGACCTGTGCGCCGCGCGGGAACCGAACGTGACGGGAACGCTCGGCTGGGGCAGCGGGCCACGCCTGTTCGACTGGGTCACGCCCGACGCGCACGCGCTCGCCCGCGACGCGCTGCGGGAAGCCGCGGCGACGGCGGAACCGTTGGGGCGCACCAGAGGCGAGCACGCCGACCTCGAACCGATCCTGTCCTGCTCGCGCATCATCCGGCAGTGGGAGCAGATGAGCGCACGGGCAGGGCTGCCCATCCAGTCGCCGTTCCTGGACGACCGCGTGATCGAGGCGTGCTTCTCGGTGCGGCCGGAGGAACGCGTCACGCCGTGGCGCTACAAACCGGTGCTCACCGAGGCGATGCGCGGCATCGTGCCGGACGAGTGCCTGGCGCGCACCAACAAGGCGCAGGCGTCGCTGGAGGCCTCCGCGGGACTGCGCAGGCACCGCGGCGACCTCGTGGAGCTGTGGCAGAGCTCGAAACTCGCCGACCTCGGGCTGGTCGACCGGCGGCGGCTCACCGACCTCGCGCTGCGGCCGGACACCCCCGAGCTCCGCTCGGCGATCTTGTACTCGACGATCGGCTGCGAGGTGTGGCTGCGCAGCCTGGACCAGGGAGCGGACCGTGCGGCTGCGCGATGACATCTCGGTGGCGGACACCGACTACGGGCAGGTGCTGCTCGACGAGCGCACCGGGCACTACTGGCAGCTCAACCCGACCGGTGTGGTCGTGGTGCGGGCGTTGCTCGACGGGGCCGATGAGAACGCGGCCGTCAGCGCGCTGATCTCCACCTACGAGGTGGACGAGACACGGGCGCGACAGGACGTGTCGGCGCTCGTGACCGGGTTGCGCAACGCCGGGCTGGTGACGGCGTGACGACCCCGAGCGCGCTCAGCCGCCCGACCGGTGTCCCGTTCGGCCGCAGGATCGCCGCACGGATCGCCGTTGCCGCGGCCACCCCGCTGACGAAGCTCAAGCCGCGCACGCTGCGCAAGGTGCTCGCCGCGGTTCGCCGCGGAGCCCGGCCCGCGGCCTACGACACGGCCGCGAACGCGCGGGACGCGGTGCTGGCGGTGAGCCTGCGTTGCCTTGGCCCGCAAGGATGTCTGCCGCGATCGGTGGCCGTGGCGCTGCTGTGCCGGATGTCCGGGAGCTGGCCGACGTGGTGCGCGGGTGTGCGGGTCATGCCGCCGTTCGGTGCGCACGCGTGGGTCGAGGCGGACGGTGTTCCGGTCGGCGAGAACGTGCCGCCGCGGTACTTCCGTCCGCTGATGACGGTATGAGGACGCCGGACCTCTTCCGCCTGGCCTCCGGGCACTTCCGCCCGCTCGCGCTGGCCGTGGCGGCGACCCTGGTGGCGTCCGGGCTGGGCCTGCTGCAGCCCCAGTTGCTGCGCCGGGCCGTCGACGCGGCCGCGACGGCATCCGTGCCGTGGCAGCTGCTGGTGGCGATGGCGGCGTTGTTCGCGGCGCAGGCGTGCGTTGACGGGATCGGGCTGTTCCTGTTGGAGCGCACCGGAGAACGCGTCGTGCTCGGTGTGCGCCGGCGGTTGGTCGCGCGGCTGCTGCGGTTGCGCATGAAGGAGTTCGACGAGCACCGGGTGGGCGACCTGATGTCACGGGTCGGCACCGACACGACGGTGCTGCGCGAGGTGGTCTCCACCGCCTCCGTCCAGCTGGTCACCGGCACGCTCACCGGGGTGGGCACCGTCGTGCTGATGCTGTTGATCGACCCGGTGCTGTTCCTGTGGGTGCTGGCGACGGTCGTGGTCGCGGCGGTGGTCGTCTACTCGCTCGTCGGGCGGCTGCGGGCCGCGGGCGAGCAGATGCAGCGCGGCGTCGGTGACATGACGGCTGACCTGGAGCGCGCGCTCGGCGCGTTGCGCACAGTGCGCGCGTGCCGTGCCGAGGAACGCGAGGAGGAACTGATCGGGCGCCGGGCCGAGCAGGCGTGCGCCGCGGGAGTGCGGGCCGCGCGGATCACGTCGGTGATGAGCCCGGCCGTCGAGCTGGCGATGCGCGGGTCGTTGCTGGTCGTGCTGCTGATCGGTGGCACGCGGGTGGCGCGGGACGCGGCCTCGGTGGGCGACCTGATGGCGTTCCTGCTCTACGCGACCTACCTGGTGATCCCGTTCACCTCGGTGCTGCAGGGCATCGGCCTGCTGCAGAAGGGGATGGGCGCGCTCGGCAGGGTCGCGGAGGTGCAGTCGCTGCCGGTGGAGGACGCCTCCGGCGGCGCGTTGCCGAAGCGGGCCGGAATCGCACTCGAATTCCGCGATGTCTGGTTCCACTACCGCGATCGCCCGGTGTTGCGCGGCGTGTCGTTCACCGTCGAGCCGCACTCACACGTCGCGGTGGCCGGACTGTCCGGCGCCGGCAAGTCGACGCTGTTCTCGCTGATCGAACGGTTCTACGAGCCGACCTCGGGTGCACTGCTGGCAAACGGCACGGACATCCGGGAATTCTCCCGCCATCAATGGCGCGGCCGAATCGCACTGGTCGACCAGGACTCGCCGGTGCTGAACGGCACGCTCCGCGACAATCTTCGCTACTCGGTACCGGACGCCTCCGATCTCGATCTTCACGAAGTACTGGAAGTCGCAAATCTCGGCGAACTCGTGGCACGGCTTCCCGCCGGCCTGGACACCCCGCTCGGCGAACGCGGCCGAGCGTTGTCCGGCGGTGAACGCCAGCGCATCGCACTGGCCAGAGCCCTCCTTACCCGCCCTGAACTGCTACTTCTCGACGAACCGACGGCACACCTCGACCCGGTGAACGAGCGGGCGCTGCACCGGGCGATTCACCGTGCCGCGAAGGAGTGCGCATTGCTGGTCATCGCGCACCGGTTGTCGACAATTCGCGAGGCCGACCAGGTCGTGGTATTGCACGCGGGCGAAGTGGTCGCCCACGGCACGCACGACGAGTTGCTCGCCATTAATGATTTCTATGGCAGGCTCACGGCCGGCGACCTCGTCGAGAGCGCAAAGTCATTCGAGGCCGAAATATCCCCTGGATGGGGGTAGAGAAACCGCTACGACGAATGCCAACATGACTACGCCGGTGAGAATACGGGGAGAAAGGCGAGTCGTGTTGCGACGATCTCCAGCAGTCCGCACCGAATTCGTCGAGCTTCTGCACGACCGCTCCTCCGCCATCCGCGTGCTGGAGAACCTCGTGGTGCGCTCGGCATCGGTTCGCGGCGTGCTGTCGAGCCAGGCCGGCATCGACAGCACCCTGCTCGACCTGACCACCGCGGTCGAACGCGGACGCCTGTTGCTCGACGCGGCCCTCGCGCGACACGTCGAACCGAGGCACCAGGTGTCGATCCGCCTGCTCACCAAGCCCGCCAGGCACATGCTCGTCTTCGACGACCGCGTCGCCGTGCTGCCGCTGGCCGCCGGAGACCTGAACGTGGGCGCCGTGCTGCTGCGCAGCCCGCTCGCCGGTGCGTACGGCGAGCTCTTCGAGCTGATGTGGTCGGACGCCCGCACACCGGACGGCACGCCCGGCGACAGGGGTCTGACGAGCCGGGAAACCGAAGTCATCGGACTTTTACTGGACGGCGCCACCGACCACCAGGTCGCCACCCGTCTCGGCATGAGCAGCCGCACCGTGCGCGCGGTGGTGGCCCAGCTGCAACAGCGCTACGGCACTCGGTCACGGATGGCGCTCGGCTTCCACCTCGCCCGCATCACCCATTGACCCTGGACATCGGAGCTTTACGACTGGTAGGTCTGTGCGTGCCGCCGCCAAGGCATCCCCTTGGAGGGAACACGCATGACCACGTCCAGGCGTGACTTCGTCAAGCTCGGCGCACTCGCCGGCGGTCTCGCTCTCGGAACAGGCACCGCGTCCGCGAAGGAGTGCGCCGACTGGTCCGTCGAGGTCGTCGAGTCGACGATGCGGCAGTACACGCCGGAGACGCTCGGCGGCTGGGGTTACACGCGCGGCCTGTACCTGTGGGGCCAGTGGCTCGTCTTCCAGCGCACGAAGAACAAGAAGTACTTCGACTTCATCAAGGCTTGGGTCGACCGGTTCGTCGGGCCGGACGGCAGGATGAACCGCACCTTCACCAACCTGGACGCGATGCGCGCGGGCCAGCTGCTGCCGTTGCTCTACACCGCGACCGGCGACGTGCGGTACCGCACCGCGTCGACGCAGATCCGCGAGCGCCTCAACACCTACGCCCGCACGAAGGAAGGCGGCTTCTGGCACGCCGAGGGCGGCACCCGCGACTGGCAGAACTGGTCGGACGGCGTCTACATGGTCGTACCGTTCATCATGCGGCACGGCCACACGTTCGCCGAGAAGGAGTGGGCGAACGCGGAGGCCGTGAAGCAGCTCCTCGTCTACGCGAAGAACCTGCAGCACGGGAGCGGCCTGTTCCACCACGCCTACGACGAGTCTCGCACGGTCGGCTGGGCCGACCCGGTCACCGGTGTGTCGCCGGAGTTCTGGGGCCGCGCGATGGGCTGGTACGCCATCACGGTGTGCGACGTGCTGGAGGACCTGCCGCGCACCCACCCTGACCGGCCGAAGCTGATCGCGATCCTCGGCAGGCTGATCGCGGCGCTCGCGAAGTACCAGGACCGCGAGACGGGACGCTGGTTCCAGGTGGTGGACAAGGGCTCCAACCCGCAGAACTGGACCGAGACGTCGTGCTCGTCCATGTACTCGATGGCCATCTCACGGGCCGTGGAACGTGGTTACGTGTCGCGCAAGTACGACGTCGTGGCCCGGCGGGGCTACCGCGGCGTGCTGGACCGGGTGACGGTCAACGCGGCCGGCAACACCGAGATCTCCGAGATCTGCATCGGCACGAACGTCGGTGACCTGCCGTTCTACCTGGCGCGACCGCGGGCGGTGAACGACCTGCACGGCATCGGCGCGTTCCTGATCATGAACGAGCAGTTCCAGAGGCGGTAGGTTCGCGGGTATGCGCGTGGCCGGCCTCCTGCTAGCCGCGGGGGCCGGCCGCCGGTTCGGCACCCCGAAGGCTCTCGTCCCGCTGGACGGCAAGCTCTTCGTCGACTCGGCGGCCGAGCTGCTCAGAGCCGCCGGGTGCGAGCCGGTCGTCGTGGTGCTGGGCGCCGAGGCGGACGAGGTGCGCGCGAAGGCCTCTTTGGACGGCGTGACCGTCGTCGACAACCCGCACTGGGAAACGGGGATGGGTTCGTCGCTGCGCACGGGCCTGCACGCGATCGGCATCGCCGACGCCGTCGTGGTGCTCCCCGTGGACACACCCGGCGTCACCGTCGCCGCCCTGCACCGCCTGATGAACCTCGCCGAACCGGAAGCGCTGGCCCGCGCGGTGTACCACGGCGAGATCGGGCACCCGGTCCTGATCGGCTCGGACCACTTCGCGGGCGTGATGGCCTCGGCGGCGGGCGACCAGGGCGCGCGCGACTACCTCAAGGCCAACACCGTCCGCCACGTCGAATGCGCTGACGTGGCGGACGGTGCGGACATCGATCGACCAGAGGACCTCAGGCGACGTACCGGCGGAGCTTGATGCCCGACGACACGTTGGACGCGCTCACCCACGCCAGCCGGCCGCCCGCGTAGGCCGGGTCGGCCACGGCGAACTCGTTGCCGCCGGCGCGGTAGCCGACGATCGTGGCGTAGTGGCCGCCGGAGTAGTTGCGGCCGTTCAGCCGGATCACGTTGATCACGACGGCGTGGCCCTTGTTGGCGTTGTAGATCACGTCTTCCTTGAGCCTCTGCAGCAGCTGCGTGTCCGTCGACCACTGCTTGACCTGGTAGTAGTTCGAGCCGGTGTAGTGGTCGAGGGCGCTTTCGAGGTTCTTGATGTTCGGCAGGCCGTTGGTCGTGACCTTCATGTAGGACGCGAGCGTCGACTGCTCGACGTACTTGCCGCGCGCGGTCAGGGCGATGCGGGCGGCGGCAGCGGAGCACCAGTAGCCGGTCTTCTGCACCTGGAACTCGTACGGCAGAACGCCTTCGCCCTGGATGCCGAGCTCGGCGGCGGCCGGGATGACGGTCTCGCCGGGCGCGGCCAGCGCGACCGGCGCGGTGAGGACGGTCAGCGCGACGCCGGCCGCGGCGATCGCCCCAGTGATCTTCGCAAGCTTCATGTTCAGTCCCCTCAGTGGTGGCGCCGAACCCCCGGCACGGCGCTCGGCGAAAGCTTGCTGGCAGGCCGCGACGCCGCGCCACCACATTCGGCCAAGCCCTAAAAACGCAGGTGGAGGTGCTCAACGGCCCGTCGGCGGCCACTCTGCGTGGGCGGAATGGACCGTTCGGCTGAGTCGTCCCGATTCCGGTACGGAGCCGTGCAGCGCTGTGCCACTCTCCTTGCCGTGCTGCGTGTCCACTTCACGGCGGAGGACCTCGCGAGGGTGCGCGTCGCTCCCGGTCCCGACCCGATGTGGGAGATCCTGCTCAGCCTGCACGTGCTGCGGCAGCGTTCGGCCACCCCGGCGTTCGGCAGGTGGCGCGCGAACGTCCGGGCGAGCCTGCCCGACGAGGCCCGCTGGCTCATGCAGCTCGCACCGCCCGTCGGTTACTCCCCCGACTTCCTGACGCCCACCGCGGGTTCCTGCGCCCTCGACGCGGGCATCGACGCCGTTCTGTCCACACCGGTCGAAGCGTTGCGCGCCGATCTGGCCCAGCTGGGCTGCCAGCAACGCCTCGACCCGCGCACCCACCTGCTGGCCGGCGGTGACACGGCCACTTTGGACTTCCTCGGCGACGCGCTGCGCGCCTACCACCGCCACGCGCTGGCCCCGATCTGGGCCGAGGTCCGCGCCGTCGTCGACGCCGACCGCGCGGTGCGCGCCCGTTCCTTTCTGGACAACGGCTGCGAGGGCGTGCTCGCGACCCTGCACCCGACGATCTCGTGGTCACGGCCGGTGCTGTCGATCGAGTCCCGCTTCCCGCGGCGCGACGTCCACCTGCACGGCCAGGGCCTGGTGCTCGTCCCGTCGTACTTCTGCCAGCAACGCCCGATCATGCTCCGCGACCAGCGCCACGACCCGGTCCTCGTCTACCCGATCACCCGCGAACCGCAGGTCACCGGCACCGGCAAACGCGCCCTCGAAGCCCTGCTCGGCCGCACCCGAGCCGCGGCGCTGGAGGTCATCGCGGGCGGCTGCACCACCACGGAACTGGCCCGCAGGCTCGGCATCTCCGCCGCCTCGGCCAGCGCACATGCGACGGTGCTGCGCGACGCGGGCCTCGCCGTGGCGCAACGGCACCGCAACTCCGTGCTGCACACCGCCTCGGCTCTCGGCGTGGAGCTGCTGGCCTAAGGCCGCACGTGCACCGCCGCCCGCGCGCACCCGCCGGCGACGACGAGCAACCCGGACGCCACCCACACCGGCCACAGCTCGGAGTAGGTGATCGCCAGCGCGATGTTCGTGGCCCCCGCAGCCGTGAAGACCGCCGCCAGCACGACCCAGAAGTAGAAGTACCGCCTGATCCAACCCACCCCCGTCCGCAGGAGTCACCACGCCCTTTACCGCAACGTATCGAGCTTTGTGGTGCGCGGGTTACTGGTGGGGTCATCGACGATCCGGTACTACTGACCCGCATGACGACCGACACCGTGACCGGCTCCGACTACGGCAACCTCGTGCGCACGCACCTGACGCGCGTCGAACAGCACAACGCGGCGGCGCTCGACGACGTGGCCGAGCTCGTGCTGGCCGCCGTGCAGGCCGACGGCACGATCCTCACCGCGGGCGCCGGCCACTCCCTGGCAGCGGTCGCCGAAACCTTCTACCGGGCAGGCGGCCTGGCCTGCGTCCGACCGATCTACCACCCGGAACTGCTCCCGATGCACGGCGCGATCAGCAGCACCTCGGCCGAACGCCGCTCGGGCCTCGCGGGCGAGGTCCTGCGCGAAGCGGGCCTCGCCCCGCACGACGTCCTCTTCGTCTTCTCCACCTCGGGCGTGAACCACTACCCAGTGGAACTGGCCCAGGAAGCCGCCAACGCGGGCTGCCCGGTCGTCGCCGTCACCTCCGTGGCCGCCAGCGCCCAGGCCCCGCGCCGAGCCGGCGTCACCCTGGCCGAGGTGGCCACCGTCGTCCTCGACAACCTGGTCCCGACCGGCGACTCCACCTACCCGGAACACGCCCCGGTCACCGCCGCCGTCTCGACCCTGGCCACCACGTTCCTGTGGAACCTGCTGATGGTCCGCCTCGTCGACAAGGCGACCGAGACCGGCGTGCAACTCCCGCTCTGGCGCAGCGCCAACGTCGAAGGCGGCGACGCGGCCAACGCCGACCTGCTCAGGCACTACCAGACCCGCATCCCGCAGCTCGGTTGAGTAGCAATACTCACGCACTTCTCAGCAAGCGGCCGTTAGTCTCCCACCGGGGAAAGCACTTACCTGGGGGGACTTCACCTGTGGAGCAGAAAACCCGTAGATGGATCCTGATCAGCGGCGCCACCGCCACAGCCGCCATCATCGGCGTGGCGGGCGTCCTGCTCTGGAGCCCGGACCCGGTCATCTCGGAAACGAACGCGCCAAAACCCAGCGGCCAGGCCGAACGCCCCGCTGAACAACGCCCGGCCGACGTGGCCCAGACATTCGTGAACGCACTGTTCAGCTCGGACGCCACCATGGCGGCCAACATGACCGACGCGTCAGACGCCGCCACCACGGCGATCAGGGCGACCAAGACGGGCATGGGCACCTCCGCCTACCAAGCCCGCCTGGCAGAGGCCACACCGCCACCGCCCGACGCCACCACCGCGGAGATCGCCGCCTCCGTGACGTGGACGATGCCGAGCTCCAGCTTCCTGAAGTACGACATCAAGATCCCGATGCAGAAGTCCGGCAACCGCTGGCTGGTCCACTGGACCCCGACGATCATCCACCCGCAGCTGACCGAGGGCGCCTCCCTCACCTACCGCACGGCCCTGGCCGACGGCGCCCTGCTGGGCCGCGACGGCAAGCCCCTGGTCCAAAGCACCCTGCCGGACGGCCTCTACAAGGCGATCACAAGCCAAGCAGGCGACCTGAAGGGCACCGACGGCTGGGAAGTCGGTATCACCGCAGGCACCACCTTCACCGCCCTGGACGGCAAAAAGCCGCAGTCCGGTGAAAAGATCACCGTCACCATCGACCCGGCCCGCCAAGCAGCCGCCCAAGCCGCAGTGGACGCCCTCCCACAGGGCGCCGCCATCGTGGCCATCGACGCGAGCACCACCGAAATCCTGGCCGTGGCCCAGAACAAATCGCTCTCGAACACCAACCCGTTCATCGGCCGCTACGCCCCGGGCTCAACGATGAAGATCGTGACCGGCGCCGCCGTCCTGAACGCGGGTCTGGCCCAGCCCAACACCGCAGTCGGCTGCCCGGCCACCGCCACCATCGGCACCCGCACCATCAAGAACGCCGGCTTCGGCTACGACTCCATCCCGTTCCACAGCGCGTTCGCCTACTCGTGCAACACGACCTTCGGCGAGCTGGGCTCCAAACTCCCTCCGAACGCCCTCCCGGACATGGCCAAGCGCTTCGGCCTCGGCGCCGACTGGACCATCCAGGGCGCCGACACGAACACCGGCAAAGTCCCGCCCGCCACCGGCGACCAACAGGTCGAAAACAGCTTCGGCCAAGGCAACGTCGTAGCCAGCCCCTTCGGCATGGCCCTGGTAGCCGCCACCGCGGCCTCAGGCAGAACCCCGACCCCAACCCTCATGCGCGGCAAGCCCTCAGTCCCGAACGACGTGGCCGCCCCACCACCGGCAGCAGTCCTGCAGCCACTCCGCAACATGATGCGCGAAGTGGTCACCACCGGCACCGCCAAGCAACTGGCGGGAATCCCGAATCTGGCAGGCAAAACCGGCACCGCAGAAGCGGGCGGCGGTACCGCACACGGCTGGTTCGTCGGCTACCAGGGCAACGTGGCGTTCGCAGTCTTCGTGGAAAACGCAGGCTCATCCCAAAGCGCACTGACCACAACCGCAGCCTTCCTGAGGGGATAGAAAGAGGCGAGGCCTGACCACCCGCGAAGGCGAAGCCGAGCCCGTCTTTCCACAAGGACCCGGTGGGGTGGTCCCGTCACGAGTCGTGCCACAGCTCTTGCCGCGCCTGGCGCGACTCGTGACGGGACCACCCCACACGGCAACCCAACTACGGAACCGGCGGCCGCCCAATGCAACCGGCGTGCCATCAACCCGCGTGCGGCGCTGGCCGATCCTTGATCAGATTGGCGGGGTCCGGGGCGGAGCCCCGAAATCTCCAAACAGGAACGTCCGGTGTCAACGCACCCACCAACAGCTCAGTACCCAGGCCCAACCTCAACGGGCTCAGCGAACTGGGTGTTGTAAAGATCGGCATACCGCCCATCAGCAGCCATCAGCTCACCATGCGTCCCCCGCTCAACAACCTCCCCGTGCTCCAACACCAGAATCTGATCAGCAGCCCGAATGGTCGACAACCGGTGCGCGATCACCAGCGAAGTCCGCCCCTCCAACGCCTCGGTCAACGCCTCCTGCACCGCAGCCTCCGACTCCGAGTCCAGATGCGCGGTCGCCTCGTCCAAGATCACCACCCGCGGCCGGGCCAGCAGCAACCGGGCGATCGTCAACCGCTGCCGCTCCCCACCCGACAACCGATACCCGCGCTCACCAACGACCGTGTCCAACTGATCCGGCAACGACGCGACCAGCTCCAGCAACCGGGCCCGCCGCAACGAGTCCCACAGCTCGTCGTCGGAAGCCCCTGGCGCCGCGTACTCCAGGTTCGCCCGAATCGTGTCGTGGAACAGGTGCCCGTCCTGCGTCACCACCCCGACCGTGGAACGCAACGACTCGAACGTCAGATCGCGAACGTCCACATCGGACAGTCGCACGGACCCGGAGTCCACGTCGTACAGCCGGGGCACCAGCGAGGCCAGCGTCGACTTCCCGGCCCCCGACGACCCGACCAGCGCCACCAGCTGACCGGCCTCGGCCTTGAAGCTGATGCCGTGCAACACTTCCTCACCGCCACGGGTGTCCAAAGTGGCCACCGACTCCAGCGAGGCCAGCGACACCTTGTCCGCGGCCGGGTAGGCGAACCGCA
This sequence comes from Lentzea sp. NPDC004789, assembly GCF_053601075.1. Taxonomy (NCBI): domain Bacteria; kingdom Bacillati; phylum Actinomycetota; class Actinomycetes; order Pseudonocardiales; family Pseudonocardiaceae; genus Lentzea; species Lentzea sp. NPDC004789. Next base: position 101,044 of record NZ_JBSGBE010000026.1, read on the forward strand.
CGTCGTCGAACTCGACCGAGACAGGCCCGGCAGGCACGGCGCGAGCGCCGGGTCGCTCCTGGATCATCGGTTCGAGGTCCAGAACCTCGAACACCCGCTCGAACGACACCAACGCCGTCATGACGTCGACGCGAGCGTTGGCCAGAGCGGTCAGCGGCGCGTACAGCCGAGTCAGCAGCAACGCCAGCGAGACCACGGTGCCCGCGGCCAGGTGCCCGGTCAGCGCCAGGTAGCCGCCCAGCCCGTAGACCAGTGCCTGAGCCAGCGCCGACACCAGCGTCAGCCCGGTCATGAACCACCGGGTGGCCATGGCGGTCCGGATGCCGATGTCGCGGACCTTCGCCGCCTTGTCGGAGAACTCGACCTCCTCGCGGTCGGGACGGCCGAACAGCTTCACCAGAGTCGCGCCGGGCGCGGAGAAGCGCTCCGTCGACTGCGTGACCATCGAGGCGTTCAGGGCCGAGGCCTCGCGCTGCATGTCGGCCATCCGCCGCCCCATCCGCTTGGCGGGCAGCACGAAGACCGGCAGCAGCACCAACGCCAAAGCGGTGACCTGCCACGACAACGTGAACATCACGCCGAGCGACAACGCGAGCTGGATGACGTTCGTGACGAAGCCCGACAGCGTCGAGGTGAACGCGCGCTGGGCACCGATCACGTCGTTGTTCAGGCGCGACACCAGCGCACCGGTGCGGGTGCGGGTGAAGAACGCGACGGGCATCTTCTGCACGTGCCCGAACACGGCGCGGCGCAGGTCGTAGATCAGCCCCTCACCGATGCGGGCCGACTGCCACCGCTCGACCACGCCGAGGCCGGCGTCCACCACCGCGACCACCGCGATGACCACCGCCAGCCACACCACGACCGACGGCGCGGAGCCGCGGACGATCGCGTCGACCACCCGGCCGGCCAGCAGCGGGGTCGTCACCGCGAGAACCGACGAGATGACCGTCAGCAACAGGAAGAACACGAGCTTCGCCCGATGCGGCCGGGCGAAGGCCAGCACGCGACGGAAGGTTCCCCGGCGCACCTTGGCAGGCGCGTCCGAGGTCACCCCCATCATGAATCGCCAGGAGCTGTAACCGTCCACGCCCTATAGAACAGCACACGGGTCTGACAATTCCGTGACCTGGGAGGATTCAGCCCTGGGCGGACATCGCGGCGGCGAGCGACGACAGCCGGCGCAGCTGGGCGGCGCGCTCCAGCGCCAGCTGCTCGTCGAGGGACGGGCCGGTCGCCGCGGAGGCGATCAGGGCCAGCGTCTCGGTCACCGCACCCGGCAACGGCTTCAGCACGGCGGCGACCAGGTCCTCGACCGCCTTGTCCAGACCGGAGGCGGGCACGACGGAGTTCGCGAGGCCGATCCGCACCGCCTCCGCAGCCGGAACCCGGCGGGAGGTCACGCACAGCTCGGCCGCGCGCGAGTACCCCACGAGACGCACCAGGGGCAGCGTTCCGCCGAGATCGGGCACCAAGCCCAGCCCGGTCTCGGCCATGCAGAACTGCGCGTCCTCGGTGAGCACGCGGAAGTCGCACGCCAGCGCCAGCTGGAAACCCGCGCCGATGGCATGCCCCTGCACCGCGGCGATCGTCACCCGTGCCGGGTCGCTCAACCACGTGAACGCGGCCTGGTACGAGGCGATCTTCGCGTCCGCCTCCGCAGCGGGCAGCGACAACATCGCCCCGAGACCACCGGGTTCGCCGTCGACGGGTTCACCGGTGAACATGCGCCGGTCCAGGCCGGCCGAGAAGGCGCGACCGGAACCCCGGACGACCACGACGCGGACGTCCGGGTCCAGCTGTTCGCCGATGTGCCGCAACGCCTGCCAGGTGGCGGGCGTCTGTGCGTTGAGCACGTCGGGACGATCGAGCGTGATGGTCGCGAGCGGCCCGGAGAGTGCGAGCCGAACGCCACCGCGCTCGAGCACGCCAGCGTCGATGGCGGGCACTGGCATGGTCATTACCTCCGGCGGACTAGAAGCTAGTTACCGGAGAGTAGCAGTCTGAGTTGTGGTTACTTCTTCTTCGTCCGGGTGGCGCCACCGCGACCGCGCAGCGTGACGCCGGATTCCGACAGAACCCGGTGCACGAAGCCGTAGGAACGCCCGGTGCTTTCGGCCAAAGCCCGGATGCTCGCGCCCTTTTCGTACTTCTTCTTCAGGTCAGCGGCCAGCTTGTCCCGCGTGGCGCCGGTGATCCGGGCACCCTTCTTCAGGTCAGCCACCTTGTCCCGCCTTCCGTACGAGCAGGTCGGGCCGTTCGACGGCCCCTGTCGTCGCAATGATCGAACAGGAACCGGCAGAACGCCAGGTGATCAAGCAAAGAGATCGCCGAACGGTCGATTCGATCACACTCAGTTGATCACAGGGTGCGCTCGGTAGTCCTTTGACGGGTGGAGATCACGCCAACTGCACGAGTTCGAGGTAATCGGAGGACCAGTGATCCTCCGTGCCGTCGGGCAACAGGATCACGCGTTCCGGCTCCAGCGCCTCGACCGCACCGGGGTCGTGCGTCACGAGCACGACCGCGCCCTCGTAGCGCCGCAACGCGTCGAGCACCTGCTCGCGCGAGGCCGGGTCGAGGTTGTTGGTCGGCTCGTCCAGCAGCAGCACGTTCGCGGCCGACGACACCAGACCGGCGAGCGCCAGCCGCGTCTTCTCGCCACCGGACAACGTGCCCGCGGGCTGGTCGAGCTGCTCACCGGAGAACAGGAACGTGCCGAGCAACGACCGCAGCCGCTGCTCCTGCTCGTCCGGCGCCATGTGCCGGATGTTCTCCCACACCGAGGCGCCGTGGTCGAGCGTCTCGTGCTCCTGCGCGAAGTAGCCGATCTTCAGCCCGTGGCCGGGCACGACCGAACCCGCGTCGGCCTTCTCGGACCCGCCCAGCAACTTCAGCAGCGTCGTCTTGCCGGCACCGTTGAGGCCGAGCACGACGACCCGGGAACCCTTGTCGATGGCCAGGTCCACGCCGGTGAAGATCTCCAGCGAACCGTAGGACTTGCTCAGTCCCTCTGCGGTCAAAGGGGTTTTGCCGCACGGGGCGGGCGCCGGGAAGCTGATCTTCGCTACCTTGTCGCTCTGGCGCACCTCGTCCAGGCCGTCGAGCAGCTTCTGCGCGCGCTTCGCCATGTTCTGCGCCGCAACGGCCTTCGTGGCCTTCGCGCCCATCTTGGCGGCCTGCGTCATCAGCGCGCCGGCCTTCTTCTCGGCGTTCGCACGCTCACGACGACGGCGCTTCTCGTCCGTCGCACGGGCTTCGAGGTACTTCTTCCAGCCGAGGTTGTAGATGTCGACCTCGCCGCGCGTGGCGTCGAGGAACCACACCTTGTTCACGACGTCGTCGAGCAGCTCCACGTCGTGCGAGATCACGACGAGCCCGCCGTCGTGGGACTTGAGGAACCCTCGCAGCCACATGATGGAGTCGGCGTCGAGGTGGTTGGTCGGCTCGTCGATCAGCAGGACCGTGCTCGACTTCGCACCGATGCCAGCCTCGGACGCGGCGAACAGGATGCGCGCCAGCTCCACGCGACGGCGCTGACCACCGGAGAGCGTCTTGAGCTGCTGCTCGAGGACGCGGTCCGGCAGGCCGAGGTTCGAGCAGATGCGGGCGGCCTCGGACTCGGCGGCATAACCACCCAGTGCCGCGAAACGCTCTTCGAGCTTGCCGTACTTGGTGACGGCGGTTTCGAGCTCGTCCGGGTCGACCAGCTCGGCCATCTTCGACTGCGCCTTCTCCATGTCGCGCAGCAGCTGGTCGAGGCCGCGCGCGGACAGCACGCGATCCTTGGCGATGACGGACAGGTCGCCCTCACGCGGGTCCTGCGGCAGGTAGCCGAGCTCGCCCTTGCGCGTGACGGCACCGCCGTAGGGCTGGCCTTCGCCCGCGAGGACGCGCAGCGAGGTGGTCTTGCCGGCACCGTTGCGGCCCACGAGGCCGATGCGGTCGCCGGGCTGAACGCGCAGGTTGGCGCCGCTCACGAGAATGCGTGAGCCCGCGCGCAACTCCATGTCGGTTGCGGTGATCAAGAGAAACTCCGAGCAGATGGTTTCGGGTACGGCAAAGGGCGGCGCGTACTCGGCCTACTCCAGGAGGATCACGCGTTCAGTCTACGGCCTCACGACCACCGAATTTCCCACCTGTGGCCAGACGCATAGATTGCCGGCCATGAACGAAGACTTCACCGGCAAGACGGCGCTGGTCACCGGCGCGTCCCGCGGTATCGGCCTGGGCATCGCGCGCGAGCTGCTCTCCCGCGGCGCCTCGGTCACGATCACCGGCCGCAAGGCCGACCAGCTCGCCGAGGCCGCCGCACAACTCGGCGGCAAGGTGCTCACGATCCAGGGCAACGCGGGCGACGACGCGTCGCGCCAGGAGGTCGTGGCGCGCACGGTGGAGGAGTTCGGCAGCCTCGACGTGCTCGTGAACAACACCGGCATCAACCCGCAGTTCGGGTTCCTGATGGACGCCGACCTCGACGCCGTGCGGAAGATCTTCGACGTGAACGTGGTGGCAGCGCTCGGTTTCACGCAGCTCGCGTGGAAGGCGTGGATGGGCGAGCACGGCGGCGCGGTGGTGAACGTCGCGTCGATCGGCGGCATCCGGTCCACCGGCGTGATCGGCGCGTACGGGGCGTCCAAGGCGGCTCTGATCCGCCTCACCGAGGAACTGGCGTGGCAGCTCGGCCCGAAGGTGCGCGTGAACGCCGTCGCGCCCGCCGTGGTGAAGACGAAGTTCGCCGAGGCGCTCTACGTCGGCCGCGAAGACGAAGCCGCGCAGCAGTACCCGATGAAGCGCCTCGGCACGCCGGAGGACGTCGCCGCGCTCGTGGCGTTCCTCTGCTCGGACAGCGCTTCGTGGATCACGGGCGAGACCGTGCGCGTCGACGGCGGCCTGCTCGCGACCGGCACCGCGGGCTGACGATCACGCGGGCCACGCGGCCAGTGCGAGTTCGGCGGTCTCGCTGAGCTCGGCCGCGGTGGCCCCGTCCCGGGCGCGTTGCGACATGCCCTGGATGACCGCGCCGAAGTAGGCGGCCAGTGCACGAGGACTGGCCGCCTCCGGCAGCTCCCCGGCCCGCTGTGCCGTCCGCAGGCGGGCTTCGAAGACGGCCAGGTTGCCGTTGCGCAGATCGCGCAGGAACGCCTCCATGTCGGCGTCCTGCGCGGCGACGTTGGTGGCCGCGCTGATCGTCAGGCACCCGGCCGGGTGGGCGGGGTCGGGATAGATGACCGCCGCTTCGCGCAGGATGCGGGCGAACGCGGCGAAGGCCGTGGGTTCCTCCTCCAGGGCAACGCCGACGAAGGCGCCCACGGGTGAGCGCCCGTAGGTGTCCACCACTTCCTTGAACAGGGACTTCTTGTCCCCGAAGGCCGCGTACAGGCTGCCGGGCCTGATGCCCATCGCCTCGGTCAGCTCGCCGACCGACGTGGCTTCGTAGCCGCGTTCCCAGAACAGCCGGGTGGCCGCGGTCAGTGCGGCGGCGCGGTCGAACGTCCTCGGCCGCCCCCGCTTGGCGCGCGTGTCAGTCACGTCACCAATTTTAGAGCGTTCGCTCAAGAACCCGTGCTAGCTTATTTGTTGAGTGTCCGACCAACAAATCGAGGAGACATGGGCACACGCACGCTCGAAGGAAAGATCGCCCTGGTCACCGGCGGCAGCCGCGGCATCGGCAGTGCCATCGCGCGCCGTCTCGGCCGGGACGGCGCGACCGTCGCCGTCGCCTACGCCCGCGACGAGACGGCGGCGGACGAGGTCGTCAGGCGCATCCGCGAGGACGGCGGCCTGGCCTTCGCCCTGCGCGCGGAACTGGGACGGCACGGTGACGCGGCCGCGCTGTGGGCCGTCTTCGACGCCCACGCGCCCGGCGAAGGCGTCGACATCATCGTCAACAACGCCGGCATCGGCCGCAGCTCCGCACTGGACTCGCTGACCGAGGACGACTTCGACGAGGTCTTCGCGGTGAACGTGCGCGCGCCGTTCTTCATCGTGCAGCAAGGGTTGAAGCGGCTGCGCGACGGCGGGCGGATCATCAACATCTCCAGCGGCGCGGCCCGCCTCGCCATGCCGGAGATCATCGCTTACGGCGCCACCAAGGGCGCGCTCGACACGTTCACCCTCAACCTCGCCAAGGAACTGGGGCCGCGAGGCATCACCGTGAACTCGGTGGCTCCCGGCATCGTCGACACGGACGTCAACGCGGGGTGGTTGCGCGGAAATCCGGAGGCGCAGGCCCGGGCGGCGGCCGTGGCCGCGCTGGGCAGGGTCGGGCAGCCGGAGGACGTGGCGGGCGTCGTGGCGTTCCTCGCCTCCGACGACGCCCGCTGGGTGACCGGCCGGGTGATCGACGCGACCGGCGGTTCCGGGCTCTGAGCGCTACTGCTGGGGCACCCCGAGCACGTCGAGGAACGCCGCGGCGGCCGGTGTCAGACCGGCCGTGCTCCACACCAGGTGCTCCACCCGGGACGGCCCGTTCGTGATCGGCAGGGTCACCACCCCGTTGAGCTGCGGCGTGTACCGCGAGGGCAGCACGGCGACGCCGAGCCGTTCCCGGATGAGCCCCGCCATCAGCTCGGCCGTCGTCACCTCGAACGCGACCTCCCGGTGCACCCCGGCCGCGGCGAACGCCTGGTCGGCCTGGGTGCGTCCGGGCGAGCCGGAGGGGAAGTCGACGAACAGCTCCCCCGCGAGCGTCTCGAGATCCGTTTCCGCTTGCCGCGCAAGGGGATGCGCGGGCGCGACCACGGCGACGTGCTCGTCGCGCGCCAGTTCGTGCCCGCGCACGCCCTCCGGTTTCACGCCGGGCGGCAGGCCGAGGAACGCGAGGTCGAGGACACCGCCGCGGATCTGCGTGACGAGCTCGTGGCTGGGCGCCATCCGCAACGCGACCCGCACCTGCGGATACCTCTCGCGGAACACCTTCAGCGCGGCCGGCAGGTCCACGGCGGCGACGGTGGGAATCACCCCGATCACGACCCGGCCGCGCACCTCCCCCACGGCCGCCGCGACCTCGGCCGCCGCCCGTTCCGCGAAGTCGAGGCACTGCCGGGCGGACGGCAGGAACGCCGCGCCCGCCGGGGTCAGCCGGACGCTGCGGCTGGTGCGGTCGAACAGCCGCGCGCCCAGTTCGCGTTCGAGACGGGCGATCTGGTGGCTCAGGGCCGACTGCACGACGAGGCACCGCCTGGCCGCCTGCGTGAAACTGCCGGTCTCGGCGACCGCCACCACGTACCGCATCTGTTGAAGTTCCATCGCGAATCACGATAGATCACATGAAAAGCATGTGTTGGACTCATTGATCGCGCCGTCCAAGACTGGACGACGTGAGAAACCGACTTCGCCTCGCGCTCGCCGCGTTCGCGCCGGTGGTCTGGGGCTCGACCTACGTCGTCACCACCGAGCTGCTGCCCGCCGGGCACCCGCTGTTCGCCGGACTGATGCGCGCCCTGCCCGCCGGGCTGGTCGCCCTGGCGCTGACCAGGACGCTGCCGCACGGTTCCTGGTGGCGGCGGGCCGCCACGCTCGGTGTGCTCAACATCGGCCTGTTCTTCCCGTTCCTGTTCATCGCCGCCGAACGCCTGCCGGGTGGCGTCGCGGCGACCCTCGGCGCCGCGCAACCGCTCGTGGTGGCGCTGCTGGCCGTGGGCGTGCTCAAGGAAAGCCCGTCCGCGTGGCGGTTCGCGTGGGGCGTGCTCGGCATGGTCGGCGTCGGGCTGGTGGTGCTGGGCCCGGCCGCCGGGTTCGATCTGATCGGCGTGCTGGCCGGGCTGGGCGGCGCCGCGACCATGGCGCTCGGCGTGACGCTGACGAAGAAGTGGGGCCGCCCGTCCGGCGTGAGCCCGATGGCGTTCGCGGGCTGGCAGCTGACCGCGGGTGGGCTGTTCCTGGTGCCGGTGACGTTCCTGTTCGAGGGAGCACCGCCCGCGATCGGCGGCGGCGCCCTGATCGGCTACCTGTGGCTCGGCGGCGTCGGCGGTCTGCTCGCCTACGTCCTGTGGTTCCGCGCGATCACGACACTGCCGGTCACGTCGGTCTCGATGCTCGGCCTGCTCTCGCCGATGGTCGCCGCACTGCTCGGCGTGGTGGTGCTCGGCCAGACGCTCGATCCCGTCCAGCTCACCGGTTTCGCCCTCGCTCTCGCCGCGATCGTCGCGAGCCAGCGGCCGGCACCCGTGCTCACCAGGGGAGTTCTGCGGTGAAGATCGCGGTGATCGGTGCCGCCGGCATGGTCGGGTCGCGAGTGGTGACCGAGGCCCTGCGCCGCGGGCACGACGTGACGGCGGTGTTCCGCGGCGAGGTTCCCGAAGGACGGCAAGGGGTGCGCGGTGACGCGACCGACCGGGAGCTGATGGACCACCTGCTGTCCGGAGTGGACGGTGTCGTGGCCGCGACCCGGCCACGCCCCGGCGAGGAGCACACCGCCGAACCCGCCACGCGGGCGTTGCTCGACGCCGCGCACGCCACGCGGACCAGAATCCTCGTCGTGGGCGGTGCCGCACCGCTGCGATCACCGAACGGCGGCCTCGTGCTCGACGACGACCGCTACGTGCCGGCGCACATCCGTCCCATCGCGGCGGCGAGCGTGCGGCAGCTGGAGGTGTGCCGGGCGCACCCGGCGGACTGGGTCTACCTCAGCCCGCCCGCGCTGCTCGAACCCGGCGAGCGCACCGGCACCTACCGGCGTGGCACGGACGTGCTGCTCACCGGACCTTCCTCGATCTCGGCCGAGGACCTCGCCGCGGCCGTCGTCGACGAGCTCACCGAACCGGGCGCGGACCGGCACTTCACGGTCGCGTCCAGCCGGAGCTGAACGGCCTCACCTCGACGTCGGCAGCACCGACTCCGTGCTGGTCGTCGTCGAGGTGGGGTTGATGGAGGTCTCCGGTGTGCCCGGTGTCGGCGGCGAACCGGGTGACGTCGTCGACCGCGCCGGCGGCTGGACCGAGCCCGGCGACGTGGCCGTGGTCTGCGGTGCCGTGGGCGGCACGGCCGGGCTCGACTGCGGCGCCGGGACCGTCGTGGTCGTCGTGGAGGGGCCCGGCATCAGCGGTTCCGGCGGCTTCGCGCCCGGCAGCACCGCCAGTGCCACGGCCACGACGCCCACGGTCGCGAGCCCGGTGCCGACGACGGCGATGGTGCGCCGCCGGGTCCGCACGGCCCGGCCGCGCTGGATCAGGTCGGCGGCCGTGACGGCACGCGCCGGCGCCTCCTCCGCGTGCAAAGCGGAGAAAGTCGCCCGCAGGTCGTCTTCGCGAACCATCACACCTCCAGCCTCAGATGATCGAACTCCGGCCCCAGCTTGCGCCGCAACGTCTCCAGGCCCTTGCTGCTCTGCGACTTGACCGTGCCGGTCGAGCAGTTCAGCGCGGCGGCCGTCTCCTCGACGCTGAGATCGTGCCAAAAGCGCAGCACGAGGACAGCGCGCTGCCGTGCGGGCACGGCGGTGAGCGCCTGCCACACCACGAGCCTGTCCTCCGCCGCTGCGACGGAGGACAGGCCCTCTGGGGGTGTGTCAGTCAGCTTCTCCCTGCGCCAGCGCACTTTCCGGCGTTCGGCGAGGAACGTCCGCACGACGATCTGACGCAGGTACGGTTCGAGTCCCGACCGGTCGCTGAGCTTCGGCCCGGCCAGGTACAGCTTCAAGAACGCCGACTGCATCACGTCTTCCGCCTCGTGCCAGTTGCCGCACAACAAGAACGCGGTGAAGCGCATCGAGTCGGCGCACCGGTCGAAGCAGTCGGTGAACTCGGCCTCCCAGTTCAGCGGTGACTCCCTACCGCGCGGGCGTCGTCGGGATCGGCGGCGTCGTGGGCAGCGGCGGGCTCGTCTGCACCGGCGGGGTCCAGGTCGTCGGCGACTGGGTCGGCAGCGGCGTCGGCAGGATCGACGTCGTCGGCGACGGCGCCCCCGGCGACGTGGTCACCGTCGTCGTCGACGGCGCTCCCGGCGACGTCGTGACCGTGGTCGTCGACGGCACGCCCGGCGAGGTGGCCACCGTCGTCGACGGTGCTCCTGGCGACGTCGTCACCGTGGTCGCCGGCGGTTGCGGAGCCGAGGTCGTGGGCGGGGTGGGGTTGCCGCCGCCGCTCAGCGCCAGCGCGGGCACCGCGATGCCGATGGTCCCGAGGGCCACGGCTCCCGCCACGATCACCATTCGTTTGCGCACTTGCGACTCCAGCAGGTTCGGTGGTGCCTCGGTCAGGCACCCTCACCCGTATCCATGCGGTCGGCCTCAAGTCCGGTTGCCCCTGTGTCCTGGATCACGATCTCGACGCATCTGGCCCGTTCCGCGGCCTCGTCGAGGACCGCGCGCCGCGGTTCGGGGACGTCCAGCACCCGGTCCTCGGCCTTGCTGAAGACGTCCGTGAGCCTGCGGTCGTTGCGCAGGACGTCCAGCGCCTGCCAGTCGCCGCCGAGCACGACGCCGTCCAGCTGGGCAAGTCTCGGCACGATCACCCGGGCCACGTCGTCCGCGGCGGCCTGCAGCGCGACGCGGGCCTGCCCCTCACGGCGCCGGGCGAACCGCTGCTGCGACCAGCCGCCCGCCCGGATGCGCCCGTGCACCTGCTTGCGGTCGGTGGCGGACACCTCGACCTTGCCGCCGAACGCCACGCCGACGCTGTGCCCGCCGAGCCGCACGAGGATCAGGCCGATGCGCCGCGGGGTCGTCAGACCTTCGATCACTTCTTCCATCGACGCGCCACCGCGCGTGGCGAACGAGGCCGTGGCGCCGTCCGCCGCCGTGATGGTGACCGCACCGGGTTCGACGCGGGTCTCGACGGCGCCGTGCCGGTCGGCGAACCTGCCGATCCACCCCGCGATCCGCTCGGGCTCGACCTCGACGGCCCGTCCACCCGGAACCGGCCGCACCCGGCTCACGCGACCGCCACCCACACGGGCACGCGGTAGCCGCTCTCCCCCGGCGCGAGTCGTTGGACGCTCATGAACCCGGCGACGCCGAGCGCCTGCTGGATCTCGGCCGCGGAGAGGACCCTGTGGCGCGTGGAGGCCGTTCCGGCGATTTCCCACCCCGAGGTACCCCGGAGGAGCGTTACGACCTCCAGGCCGTACGACAGGCCGTCAGGAGCCCAGTCCCAGAGCTGCACCGTGACCCGGTCGCCGTGCACCCTCGGCGGAGGGGCGGTGGGCCGCAGCGCGCCGAGCCGGTCGAGCTCGGGAACGGCCGCCACCAACACCCCGCCGGGCCGCAGTGACGCGTGGGCGAGTGTGAGGATGTTCTCGAGGGACTCCTCGTGCGCGAGCCGCGGCAGCAGGTCGTCCGTGGCCCGCACCGCGTCCACCTGGACGCCGGGAACCACGTCGAGCAGGTCGACCACCGCGTGCGAACCGGGTCCGAGCACCGCGCCGGCCACCGACGTCAGCACGTCGAGGTCGTTCACCGTGCACACACTAGAGCCATCTCGATACGAGGCGTGAACTGCACGTCTATGTTACTGATCGGTTCGAAACGCTTGACAGATGAGTCTCGAAAGCGTGAACTCGTCAACCGTATGGATTAACCATTGACTCCATCCGGTCTCGACCAGCGATGTTCACGGACGGGTAGGGTCACTGGGGCGTGATCTTATGACAGCGGGGAGTCACCATGACCACTGCTGCCGGTCGACCAACACTGACCGTTGACGACACTGACTCAACGGGCCACGGCAGCCTTACGCAGCTCTTGACCACGGGACCGTTCCCGGAGGCGTTGAGGGCCGCGATCAAGGCGAGCCGTCTCAGCCTCGACCGCATCCAGCACCGGTTGGCACTGCGCGGCGTGACCATCAGCGTCGCGACGCTCAGCTACTGGCAGTCAGGACGGCGAAGGCCTGAACGCCCTGAATCACTGGAGGCGCTGCGGCACCTCGAGTCGGTCCTGGGCGTGCCTGCGTCGGGTCTGTCGGCGCTGCTCGGCCCACCTCGTCCGCGAGGCCGCCGTTGCCGCCCGACCACGATGATGCCGATCGACGCCCTCTGGGCGCGTCGTGAGCGGGTCGCGAACCTGCTCTCGAAGGTCGACACGTCGTCGGACCTGAAGCTCGGCAGGATCAGTCAGCACGACCGCATCGAGATCTCTGCCGACGGCGGGCAGAAATCCGTGTGGGTGCGCCAGATCCTCCGCGCGGAGCAGGACGGCCCGGACCGCTGGGCGCTCGTGTTCGAGACCGAGGAGAGCGACGTCCTCCCCGAGATCGTGAACGTGCGCAACTGCCACCTGGGCCGCATCGCCCGCGACCACGAAGCCAACATCATGGTCGCGGAGATGATGTTCGAACGCCCGTTGACCCGAGGCGAGACCCTCATCATGGAATACCAGCTGGTGTTCCCGGAGGGCCACGCCCCCAAGGGCAACAACACGTTCGCGCGCAAGTTCCGGCTGCCGGTCCGCGAGTACGTGATCGAGGTCCGCTTCGACGAGGCCAACCTCCCGTCCCGCGTGCAGCAGTACAGCGTGCCCGCGGGCGACGAGACCCCGTCGCGACGGCGCAACCTGACCCTGGACTCGGGGGGCGGCGTGCACGCCGTGGCCCTGGGCTTCGGTCCGGGTGTGTTCGGCATCCGCTGGGAATGGCCGAACCGCTAGACGCAGTTCCGCGAAAAGGGCGCTTCCCAATGGGAGGCGCCCTTTTCCACGTGGCGATCAGCTGACGAATCCAGCGAAAACAGGCTCCGGCACCCAAGAAGGTGCCGGAGCCCGCCCAGTCGAACTCAGACCCAACCGGCCACGTGCAGCGTCACGTTCCGGATCGATCCCTTGTCGGACGACACGACGTCAGCGACCTTGAACACCCAGGTCCCGTCCGCCGGATCCGCCAGCAACGAGGACAACGTCCCGGAAGCAGGCTTCCAAGCCCCCGTGAACGGCGCGTCCGTGCTCAACACGGACGAGAACGACCGGGTGGCCGAGTCGTCGAACACGGCCTGGCAGATGTTGTTGCCGGTCCCGCCGGACCGCGAGAACAACGTCACCGTCTTGCCCGCCGGCGAGGTCAGCGTGCCGACCAGGTCCCCGACGAACGTGTGGTCGATGCCCACGGTCGTGGCGCCCTCGACGGTGGAGCAGGTCGCTCCGTCCACCGAGAACTTCAGGTTCGACGCGCCACCGACACCGGTGACGGGCAGCGAGATCGACACGCCCGTCTGGTCGTTGTCCGGGATGGCCACCGGCGCACCGGTGTAGGCGAACGTCTTGAAGTCGCGCGCCGGCTCGCCCACGCGCAACGTGAACGAGGCCGACGTCGGAGAGGTCGCCCCGGAGAACGTCACCCGTGCGTCGAGCTTGATCGCCGAGCCCAGGGCGGCCGACGCCGGCACGGTCACCTTGTAGGTGTTGGACACCGTCTGGCCGGGATCGATGTTGCCGTAGTACTTCGACCGCGGCGCGACGGTCACACCCGCCGTCGACGACGACAGCACGACGGACGTCGAAGCGGCGGTACCGTCTCCGCCGTTCGTCACCGGCACCGTCACCGTGGCGGTGGTGCCCGGCTTGAGGTACTGGCTGCCGTCGGCGTCGTTCACGATCGTCGGCTTCTGCGCGCGGGCCAGTGCCTGCGGGGACGCGCCCGTGTAGGCCAACGCCCTGTCCGCCATGACGATGCCGGCACCGGTGCGGTTGTCCACACCGGACTCGACGATGTCGATCGCCGTCGAGACAAGGGCTTCCTTGACCTCGGCGGGCTTCAGCGTCGGGTTGCCGGACAGGATCAGACCGGCGATGGCGGCGGCGTTCGGGGCCGCGGCCGACGTGCCGAAGAACGGCGAGAAGCCCGGCACCGACGTGGTCACGCCGTCGGCCGCGGTGATGTCCGGCTTCTGCCGGGTCTCGGCCAGCGGCGTGCCGTCCGGCGCGAAGAACAGCTTGCGCGGGCCGTCGGAGGTGAAGCGCTCCGGCTTCTGCGTGCTGTCGTAGGCGTTCGGGAACGGGCCCTTCGGGTTCGCCGGGTCACCTGGCTGCAGGTCGAACGGCAGCGCCTGCGCGGCCGGGGCCGCCGCGACCGAGATCGCTCCCTTGGCGGCCGAGTGGCCGACGGTCATGCCGGGCGTGACGAACTTCTTGAGACCGTCGCTGGAGTCGGCGAACCGGCCGCCGAACAGCGACAGCGAGAAGTACTTGTCCTCACCGCGGAACTTCACGACCGCGAGACGCGTGCCCGTCGAGCTCGCGGGCGTGGTGATGCGCTCGAACGGGTCCTGCGCGCCGTCCTGGTTGTTCTGGCTGAAGGCGACAACGTTGCCTTGGGCGTTGACCAGGTACAGGTCGTAGTCGTTGACCGACTGGCCGAGCGGGTCGGCCCAGTGCAGCGTCACCGGGGTGTCGCCCGAGTAGTTCGACAGCGGGTCGAACAGCTGCTTGGCGTTCGGGTTCGGGTCGAAGTCGTGCGCGGAACCGGCGAACTTGCCGACGCCCACGCCCGAGTCGACGAACTGCCCCTCGTAGTGGCCGGAGGTGCCGTCGGCGACGTTGCCCTGGTTGCCGGCGCTGGAGAAGTAGACGGCGCCGTCCGCGGCGACCGCGTCCACGGCACGCGCGATGATGCCGTCCTGGAACGGCGACTCGTTGAAGTAGATGACGTCGTCGACGATGACGTCGCAGCCGAGCTGGAAGCGCAGCTTCTTGATGTTGTCCGCGAAGCTCGCGTCGCCGTTGAAGGCCGTGGCGAACCCGAGCTCGGCGTTGGGCGCGAGGTCGTGCAGGATCTCCAGCATCGCCGTGCCCTCGTCGCCGTCGCCGGCCTGACCGGGCACCACGTCGACGGCGGGCAGCTCACCGGAAGCCTGCGACACGGCCACGGAGTTGATTCCGTCCGACAGCGCACAGAGCTTCACGCCGACACCGGTCACGTGGAACGATCCACGCGCGGCCTCGGCGCTGTGGGCCTTGTCGCCCTCGCTGATCTTGGCGTCCTGGACCGACAGCTTCTTCTCGGAGAGCCTGCGCTCGATCTCGCGCGCCTTGTCCTCTTTGGACGGAGCGGCCTTGCGGTTCTTGGTGTCCCGCTTGTTCTTCACGTCCTGCGTCATCGCGTCGCTGCCCGGCTCGACACGGGCGACGTCGGAGCGTCCGGCGATCTCGGAGATCTTCGCGACCGGGACCTCCGCGCGCACGGTGCGGTTCTCGGAGGACACCGCCCGGATCTGTCCGCCCACCGCGCGGACAGCGTTGACCAGGTCCTCGGAGTACTGCTTGGCGCGGATGTCCACGAGCGTGGTGGACTGCGGCGTCACGGCAACGCCGGTCTGCACCTGGGGAAGGGCGCTCATCGTGCCCATCTGGCCGCGCTTGCGCGCCTCCACGACGAGCGTGCTGTCCACTTTGGACTCAGCTGGGGTGAGCGACTTCTTGATGCTCTGCAGCGCGGCGATCTGGGCCGCGGTGCGGTCGGTGATGGTCTTGGCGGCCTTGGTCGGATCGGCCGACGCGGGCGTGACCGCGGTGAGTGCGGCCAGAAGAACTGCGGTACCTGCGGTGACTAACGTCGTGCCTCTTCGAGATCGGCGCACAGGGCTTCTCCCCCGAACGTTGGCGTGCCCCGACACTCGACTCCCCATCCGGGCACGCGGCCTGCGGCCGGATGATCCCGGCCGAGGCGCCAACGTATGGCGACCGACTGATCACAGTCAGCATCCTTTTGGGCTACTTCCCACTTAGCAGGCGCAATCACACTTCACAGAACAAACGCGTCAGTCCACAACTGACCCGTCCGGCCGGAAAGGGCTTCCAGCAACGCCGCCGCCTGGTTGTCGGTGAGCGACGCGACGAAGTCGACCACGGCCCGTCCTCGTGCCAGCCGCCGCACGACGTCCGGCCCGATCGGCAGCTCGCCCGCGGGACCGACCAATGTGGACGGCTCCGTCCGGGCGAGCGCCGCGTACTCCGTTTCGGCCAGCTCGACGAGGTCGTGCAGCCTGCGCGGCAACCGATCCGCCTCCGTGCGGTCCGTCACCCACTGCTCCAGCGCATCGACCAGCGACGTGAGCAACCGCGCCTGCCCCCGTTGGTGCAACGCCAGATCCGGCCGCAGCAACACGAATCGCCGGTGCACGAACTTCAGCACCTGCACCTCGTGCCACTGCTGCACGGCCAGCACCACGTGACCGGACCGCGGCGTCGGCTCCTCGATCACGCCGACCGCGTCCACGAGCCGCCGAGTCCACCGCGCGCTGAACCCGGCCACGGCCTGCTCCGCCTCGACCGACCCGTCGAATGGCACCGCCAGCAACCCGTCCACGAGCTCCTTGCTCACCTTGCGCACCGCCAGCGCGAACGCCTCGTCGTTCATCACCCAGGCGTCCTTGAGGTGCAGGCGCCGGCGCAGCGTCTCCAGCGACCGCCCCGGCATCCGGATCTCCGCACTCAGCTCCGCGTCGCTCAGCCCGGCCAGGTCCAGCGCCTGCGCCTGCCACGTGCCGAGCTCCGCCGCGACCGTCGCGTGCTGCAGCACCCCGACCCGGTGGAAGTCCTCCAGGTCGTGGATCGCGTAGGCGATGTCGTCCGCGGTGTCCATGACGCTCGCCTCGACGGTCTGCTGCCACGCCTCGATGCGCCCCTCGAACGGCTCGCGCGCCTGCTGCAGGTCGTTCGTCTCCGTGACGTACGCCGAGAACTTCGCGCTGCCGGTGCCCGGCAGGTCGTCCGGCTCCGACGCACCACGTGGCGCCACCTCCAGCCCCAGCGACTGGTGCCGGGTCCACGGGTACTTCAGCATCGCCGCCCGCACCGCCACGGTCAGGTCGAGCCCGAGCGCCTTGGGCCCGCGCACGTCCGTCGTGGTGACGATCCGGAACGACTGCGCGTTGCCCTCGAACCCGTCCGGCAGCCCGAACCGGTGCCGCGCCAACCGGTCCAGCACCTGCTCACCGAGGTGCCCGAAGGGCGGGTGCCCCAGGTCGTGGGCGAGCGCCGCGGCCTCCACCACGTCGGGGTCGCAGCCACCGAGCTTCTCCAGCACCGCGGTGAGCTCCGGCCGGCCGACGAGCCGTTCGGCGATGGCGCGGGCGGCCTGGGCGACCTTGAGGCTGTGGGTGAGCCGGTTGTGCACGAGCAGCCCGGACCCGGTGGAGCTGACCACCTGCGTGACACCGCCCAGCCGCGCGAAGAACGGCGAGCTGGCCACCCGGTCGCGGTCGACGCGGAACGGGTTCGTGGCGAGGTCGGCGGTGCGGCCCACGCCGGCGGACCGGCGGGCGGTGCGCTGCTCGTTGTGCATGGCAGAGAAGGTATACCGGCCCGATCGCCCGAACCCGCCCGCGACGTGCCGCGTGCCGTCACCAGGAAGAACGTCTCCGGGTGAGTACCGTGATGGCACGGCTGGGCTCGCAGAGGACGGTGACACCGAGTGGTCGACCAGCGTGTGGGATTCGGCCGGGGTTTCCCGCTCGCCGGCCGACGCCACGAGCTGCAGCGATTGCTCGACTCGATCCGTCAGCCACCGGCCGTGGTCGTCGTGGAGGGCGACGCCGGCATGGGCAAGTCCCGGCTGGTGCACGAGGCCGCGACGACGCTGAAGTCGGACGGCTGGCGGGTGGTGACCGGTTTCTGCCACCCGTTGCGCGAGCCCCTCCCGTACGGGCCGGTCGTCGACGCGCTCGGCAAGGTCCGGCCGTGGCTGCCGGGCACCTCGCTCGCTCCCACCGCGGGTGCGCTGGCCCCGCTGGTGCCCGACCTCACGGACCTGCTGCCACCTGTGCCGCCCAGGCCGGACGGACCGGCCGCCGCACGCCATCAGCTGGTCCGGGCCGTCCGGTCGGTGCTCGCGGCGATCGGACGGCTCGTCGTGGTCGTGGAGGACGTGCACTGGGTCGACGACGCCACCCGCGAGCTGCTCCTGCTGCTCGCCCGCGACCTGCCGGAACAGCTCGTCCTGGTGCTCACGAGCCGCGCGGAGGACCTGCCGGACGACACCTCCGTGCTCGGTGCCGGCCTCCGTCCCACCGTGATCCGGTTGGCGCCGCTGGGCGAGAGCGACATCGCGAAGCTGGCCCGCGTCGCGCTCGGTGCCGGCGTGACTTCCGAGCTGTGCGCGGTCCTGCACCGCCGCAGCGAGGGGTTGCCGCTGGTCGTGGAGGAAGACCTGCTGACGTTCCGCGACCGCGCTCGTCAGGACCCGCGCGAACTGGAGCACGCCGACGTGCCGGAGGGGTTGCGGGCGGCGGTCACCGAGCGGCTCATCAGGTTGTCGCCTGCCGGGGCGGCGGTGGTCGACGCGGCGGCGGTGCTCGCCGTGCCCGCCTCCGAGGCGTTGCTCACCGAGGTCGCCGGCCTCGCCCCCGACGAAGGGGCGCAGGGCCTGATCGACGCCATCGAGGCCGCGGTGCTGCGGGAGACCGGCATCGGCCGGTACACCTTCCGGCACGTGCTGGCGCAGCAGGTCGCCCATCGGCACATCCCCGGACCTCGCCGCGTGCGCCTGCACCTGCGCGCCATCGACGTCCTGGAGACACAGACCCCCGCGCCACTGGTGCAGATCGCGCACCACACCCTGGGAACGGGTGACCACGAGAAGTGGCTCGTGCGCACGGAGCAGGCCGCCGACCAAGCGCTGGAGCTGGGCGACACCGGCACGGCCGCCACGATGCTGCGCCAGATCCTGAACCAGCAGGAGGTTCCCACCGAGCAACGCTCCCGAGCCGCGCTGGCTCTCGCCAGAATCGCCAACTCCGGCGTGGACTACGCCAGAACCTCCGGCATGCTCAGGTCCGTGCTCGCCGACCTGCGGCTGCCGGAGGCCGTCCGCGGCGAGATCCGGCTGGGACTCGGGCTGCTCATGCTCAACCTCGCCGGTGACACGGCCGGGTTCCACGAGCTCGAACGTGCCGTCGAGGAACTCGCCACCCTGCCGGACAAGGCGGCGCGCGCGATGATCGCCTTGGCGCTGCGGGACCAGGACGTCTCCGCCACGCACGCGTGGACGTGGCTCGCCAGGGCCGAGCAGGCCGTGCGGGACAGCACCAGCGAGGGGATCCGGACGGCGGTCCGGTCGACTCGGCTCATGTTGATGGCGAGGGAGGACGATCCCGCCGTCTGGCCGCTGGCGGACTCGCTGCCACGCCGGCACACCGATCGCGCGGTCCTGGGTCAGACCTGCTACGCGCTGTACAACCTCAGCGAGACCGCCGTCCTGCTCGGCCACGACCGGCGGGCCCGGCGCTATCTGCTCGAGACCCAGGAGCTGGCCGAACGCACGAACCACCGCACGTTCACGTGCCTCACCAGCATCGGACTCCTGCACTTCGACTGGCTGGCCGGCCGGTGGGCCGAGCTGGAAGCCCAGTACGCCGCGCTGGCCCTCGCCTATCCCGACGTGCGGCTGGCCGACGTCGACCGCGCACTGTGCCTCGGACATCTCGCGCTGGCGCAGGGCCGGATCTCCAGAGCCCTCGAACACTTCACCGCGGCGGCCGCGCACGGGGACGAGATGTGCTCGGCCATCGTGAGCACGGCCGCCGCGGCTGCGCTGACCACGGCGAACCTGGCCCTGGGCGAACCGCGGACCGCCTGGGCGATCGCCGAGCCGGCGTTGCGCCGACGCGGCACCTGGGTGCGGGCGACAGGCCTGTTCCCGGTCGCCGTCGAGGCCGCTCTGGCCTGCGGACACCGAGAGGTGGCCGAACAGCTCGTCGCCGATGCCGGCCAGGACGTGAGGGACGCACCGGCCGCCGCGGCCGAACTCGCACTCGCCAGAGGCCGGCTCCTGCGGGAAACCGCACCGGCCGCCGCCGCGGAGCACTTCGCCGACGCCTGCCGGCGGTGGCAGGACATCGGCAGGCCGTATTACGCCGCGAAGGCCGCAGAGCTCCACGGGACCGTGCTGGCGCACTCGGATGCCGCGGACGCGGCCGGGCATCTCGCCGAGGTCCTGCGCACCTACGTCGACCTCGGCGCCACCGCCGACGCCGCCCGGTGCCAGCACCACCTGCGCTCGCTCGGGGCAGGCGAGCCGTCGAGTCGCGGACGCACCGGCTACGGGAACGAGCTGTCGCCGCGTGAGCAGGAGGTCGCGCAGCTGCTCGCTCGCGGCGCCACCAACGCCGACATCGCCCACACCCTGTTCCTGTCGCCGCGGACGGTCGAGAAGCACGTGGCCCGCGTTCTCGCGAAACTCGGCACGGCGAGAAAGGACGTGCGTGCGGCTCTGCAGGCGGTGCCAGGTCTGAGCGGTGAATGACAGAAACCCCCGAGGGGAGCGCTTGCGGCGCTCGACCCTCGAGGGTTTCTGTACGTAAGTTCGGCGGCGACCTACTCTCCCACACCGTAACCAGTGCAGTACCATCGGCGCAGAAGGGCTTAACTACCGGGTTCGGAATGGGACCGGGTG
>NZ_JBSGBE010000027.1:0-107074 GCF_053601075.1 Lentzea sp. NPDC004789
CGCGCGCGGGCGCCGCGCGCCCCCCCCGGCGCGGGGGGCCCCGGCCGTCCCCCCCCCCCCGGGGGGGGGGTGTTGGCGCCCTCGCCCCCCTACTTCCGGTCGCGGGACGGCGACCAGGTCGTGACCCGGACATGAGTAGCAGTACTCATGACACTCCCGCGGTGACGCAGGACTCTCAGGATCATGACTTCTTCCAACTCCGCGCACACCCCGACGACGCCCGCGTTCTACCTGCAGGCGGTCCTGTCGTTCGGGCTCTCGCTGACCGCCGTCGGCATCGGGGTCGTGTTCCTGCCCGTTGACGGGTGGGTGCGCGCGTTCCTGGGCATCGCGATGCTCTACACGGTCACCTCGGCGTTCACGCTGGCCAAGGTGATCCGGGATCGGCAGGAGGACAGCTACATCGCCAGCCGGGTGGACAGAGCCCGGCTGGACAAGCTGCTCACCGAGCACGACCCGTTCAAGCTCGACGTGCCCTGAGCTACTCGGCGGCGGCCTTCTGCATCTCCTTCTGCAGCTCGGCCTTGGTCATCGACGAGGCGTTCTCCACACCGTAGTTGCGGGCCTGCGCGAGCAGTTCCTCCCTGCTCGCCTGGCCGGGGATGTCGCCGAGGTGCTCGGCGCGCACCCGCGCGAACTTCTCACCGAGCTCGTGGCGGCGTTCGTCGCTCAGGCGGGTCTTCATGCCCGGCAGGACGGACTTCTCCTCCTCCTGGACGTGGTGCGTGATCGCCTCGACGACCTTTTGCAGCATCTCGTCGTACTGCGGCGAGTCGTAGTCGCAGTCGAGCAGCTTCGCGAGCAGCTGCTCGGCCTCGGCGTGCTCGTGCTGGCTGTGTTCGACCTCCTCGGTCTCGCCCGCCTCCTGCTTGGCGACCGGGTAGACCTCGGACTCCTCCGCCCGGCTGTGGGCGACGAGCAGGCCGCAGATCACCGGGGTGAGCAGCGGGCGTTTCTCCGGGTGGTTCTTCAGCTCGTCGAACAGGCGCTCCACCTCGCGGTGGTCCTGCATGATCAGGTCGACGACGTCGTACTGCACGGCGGTCCTCCTCTTAGTCGTTCCTGGGATAGCGGGTGCTGATGGGCGCGACGCCGCGCCGTCCGATCCGTCCGAGAGCCACGCCGAACGCGCTGATCACGGCCACCGCGGTGCCCGCACCGACGGCGATCGACCACGTCAGGCCCGCGTCGAGCAGGCCGCAGGCCGCGCCCGCGATGGCGCCGGCGACGAGTCCGTTGACCAGGTTCACGAACCCGGCCACGCCCAGCGTGGTGCCGATGAGCCGGGGTCGCCTGGCCTTGCGCCACCCGGTCTGCCCGGAGTCGGCCTCCACGGCCGCGGTCTCGTCGTGCATCTGCCGGACGAAGACGTCCTTCGTGGACGGTTCGAGATCGCCGTAGACGTGCCGGATCCGGTTGATGCCCAGGCCCGCCTGCACGTCCTCGATCGTCAGCTCCACGGTGCGGAACAGGGTGGCGAGGCCGATCGCGAACAGGCCGGTGAAGAGCACCAGCACGAGCGTGAGCAGCACCTTCAGCGGCACCACCTGGGCGACGAACCCGAGCGCGATCATCGACGCGGAGATGGTGGTCAGCAGCTGACCTGCCCGGCTCGCCGCGTCGGTGATCGTCGCGGTGCGCACCATCTGCAACGTGTAGTGCTCAGCGGTGAGGATCGTCAGCGCCGAGGTCTTGTCCACTTCGGCCACGTCAGCGTCCCAGCGCGTCCGCGAGCTCCTTCTTCGTCATCGTGGAGCGTCCCCTGATGTTCTTCTTCTTGGCCTCGTTGTAGAGCTGTTCCTTGGTCGGCCCCTTCGGCCTGTTGGTGCCCGACCGCTGCCCGCCGCGCTTCTGCGGCGACATGTCCTTCGTGGACGACTTGCTCGCCGTCTTGGACTCGCCGGACTGGGCGCGGTTCTTGTTCACCGTGCGGGCGGCGATCTCCTTCGCCCGCTTGGGTGAAGCGCCACGGCTGCGGGCGGAGTCCTTGATGTGTTCGTACTGGCGTTCACGTTTCGCGTTCGATCCCGCTGGCATCACGACCTCCTGGTTCGAGCCGATCCGCGAATACCCCCGGTCAGGGCGGTTCACACCTGGGTCACCCAGTGCCGTGAGGTGTCCTGCTGAGCGTCGAACACGCGGTGAAGGTTGGCGGTCACGGCACTGTGGGTAGCCGTGACCATGGCGATCTCTTCACGACTCGACACGACCCGAGTGCTGGCGAAGGTGCTGCTGCCCACGCTGGCCAAGGGCGTCATCGTGCGCCGGCCGGGCGTGATGGCGTTCTCCGAGAAGATGCAGTCCGACGCGACCGCCATCGACGCGATGCGGCACCTGCGCGACCGCTACGGTCCGGAACCGGTGCGGTTGCGCATCACCGGGCGCAGCGTCGCGGTTCTGGTCGACCCCGCGGACGTCGGCCGGCTCCTCGCCGAGTCGCCGGAGCCGTTCGCACTGGCGACCGAGGAGAAGAAGGCCGCGCTCAAGCACTTCCAGCCGCACGGCGTCCTCATCTCGGAGGGCCAGGACAGGGAACGGCGCCGGGAGCTCAACGAACGCGCGCTGAGGCCCGACCGCGAGCGGATCGACGCGGTGGTGCGCGACGAGGCCGATCTGCTGACCAGGCACGTGATGAGCACCGGCGAGCTGACCTGGGACTCGTTCAACCAGGCGTGGTGGCGGATCGTGCGCAGGATCGTGCTCGGTGACCGCGCCCGCGACGACGACCAGCTCACCGACGACCTCAAGGCGCTGCGGCAGAACGCGAACTGGGCGTTCCTGCACCCGCGGCAGGAGGATCTGCGGGAACGGTTCCAGCGCAGGCTCGACGAGTACCACCCCGAGCTGCCCGACCAGGTGCCGCACTGGCTGTTCGCGTTCGACGCGGCCGGCATCGTGACCATGCGCGCGCTGGCCATCGGCGGACGCGGCACGCACGGCATCCTGGAATCGGCCCGGCTGTGGCCGACGACGCCGGTGATCCTGCGCGAGAGCACCCAACCGACGCGCTGGCACGGCACCTGGCTGCCGAAGAAGACCGAGTTCGTGGTGTTCACGCCGTTCTTCCACCGCGATCCGGACCGCCTGCCGTACGCGGACCGGTACGCACCGGAGATCTGGGACCGGCCGCTCGACCCGGCGATCGTGCCGTTCAGCGGCGGGCCAGGCGTGTGCCCCGGCCGCGACCTCGTGCTCACGACCGGCAGCGCGATGCTCGACGCGCTCAGCGAGCACCTCACGTTCCCCGCGCTGGGCGAGCCGCTGCCCAAGACGCTGAACCACTTCGGCCTTCGCATGTCCGCGAAGCCCGTGGGTACACGCCTGCCATGAACGCACTCCTCTACGCCGTTGTGACAGGGTCGGACTCCGGGATCGGCAAGGCGGTCGCCGTCGCGCTGGCGGGCGGTGGTGTCGACGTCGGCATCACCTACCACCGCGACGCCGACGGTGCCGCGCAGACCGCCGACCAGGTGCGCGAGGCCGGCGCCAGGTGCGCGGTCCGGCAGCTCGACCTCACCGACCTGCCCACCGCGGCCGCCGTCGTCGACGAACTGGCCGAGGAGCTGGGCGGGGTCGACGTCCTGGTGAACTGCGCGGGCACCGGCAGCAGCCAGAAGGTGATGGACATGCCGTTCGACACCTGGCGCTCGGTGCTCTCGGTCGACCTGGACGGCGCGTTCCTGTGCTGCCAGCGCGCGGCCAAGCACATGATCGACGCCGGGCGCGGCGGCCGGATCATCAACATCACCTCGGTGCACGAGCACCTGCCGCGCGTCGGTGCCGCGCCCTACTGCGCCGCGAAGGCCGGGCTCGGCGCGCTGACCCAGGTGCTCGCGCTCGAACTGTCCGAGCACGGCATCACCGTCAACTCCGTGGCACCCGGCGAGATCTCGACGCCGATGACCGGCCAGGAGGACGTCGACCCGCACACCCAGCCCCGTCCCGGTGTGCCGCTCGGACGTCCCGGTCACGCCCAGGAGGTCGCGGCCGTGGTCGCGTTCCTGGCCACCCCCGCCGCCGGTTACGTGACGGGCGCGTCGTTCGTCGTGGACGGCGGCATGTCGCTGATGGGCCCGCAGGCCAGTGGAATGCTCACCGACGTGAAGTGGAGGCAGCCCTGATGCGTGCCGTGGTGCTCAACTGCACCCTGAAGAAGTCACCGGAGAAGTCCAACACCGACCTGCTCGCCCAGGTGGTCGTCGACGAGCTGACGAAGAAGGACGTCGAGGTCACCACGTTCCGGCTCGCGGACCACGACGTCCCGCCGGGCGTGCGGACCGACGAGGGGCCCGGCGACGAGTGGCCGCGCATCCACGCCGCCCTGCTGGACGCGGAGATCCTGGTGTTCGCGACGCCGACGTGGGTGGGGCGGCCGTCCTCGCTCGCGCAACGGGCGCTGGAGCGGATGGACGCGATGATCTCCGAGACCGACGACGAGGATCGGCCGGTCGCCTACAACCGGGTCGCCGGGGTCGTGGTGACCGGCAACGAGGACGGCGCCCACCACGTGATCAGCGAGATCAGCGGGGGCCTGGGCGACATCGGCTACACCATCCCGGGCCAGTCGTGGACGTACTGGAACCGCGGACCGGGGCCGGGCCCGAGCTACTCCGAGACCGACGAGGGTCACGAGTGGTCGGAGAGCACCGGCCGCACCATGGCCGCCAACCTGCACGCCGTCGCCCTGGCCCTGGCGGAACGGCCGATCCCTGCCTGAGCCAGTGCGACCAGCGCGCCGATCGCCAGGCCGCCCAGGACGTCCGTGGGCCAGTGCACACGGGTCCTGAGGCGGCTGTAGGCGACCAGGAGCACCAACGGCGTCACGAACACCGCGGCCTCGCGGTCCTCCAACGCGGTGGCGGTGCCGAACGCGGCGGCCGTCACCGCGTGCTTGGACGGGAACGACGACGAGTCCGGGTGTTCCGGCAACGCCCGGCGCGCGGGCATGTTCGCCGCCGGTGGCCTGCGGCGGTGCACGACGAGGCTCACGAGGTGACCGACCGGCATCGCCACGGCCGCGGCGGTGAGCGCGCGCCTGGCGGCCTTCTTCCTGCCCGACAACGCGAGCAGTCCCGCGACCGGGAGCCAGAGCAGGCCGCCGCGGGCCGTGACGCTGGCGGCGATGATCAGCGGGTTCGGGCGCTCGGCAGGCAACGCTTCGCTGTCGTGCAACGACTCCTCGTCCAGCTCTTCGAGCTCGTCCTCACCGTTCATGCGGGACTATTACCCGAAAGAGCGAAAATCCGAACCTACGGCCAAGAGGGCTCTTCGGCGTGCGCGATCACCAGTTCGCGGAGCTCGCAGTCCTTCGGCTGGGTCAGCGCGAACAGGATCGCGGCCGCCACCCGGTCCGGCGGGTTGAGCTTCTCGAAGTCCGTCGGACGGTACTGCTCGGTCCGGTCGTCGAAGAAGTTCGTCCGCATCCCGCCGGGCACCACCAGCGTGACCCCGACGCGGCCCGCGGTCTCCGCGGCGAGTGCGCGGGTGAACCCCACGACCCCGAACTTCGAGGCGCAGTAGGCCGTGGCGTCGCTGACCGCCCGCAACCCGAGCGTGGACGCGACCGTCACCACCCGCCCGTTCTCCAGGTGCGGCAACGCCGCCCGCACCACCGCCGCGGTGCCGAACAGGTTGACCCGCACGACCTGTTCCCACTCCTCGGCCGGCACCTCGGCCAGCGTGCCGCACCGGTCGATCCCGGCCGCGGTCACGACTCCGCTGAACCCGCCACAGCGCTCGGCCAGCGTCCGCACCGCGGCCTCGGCGGCACGTCCGTCGGCCAGGTCGACCAGTTCGAACTCCGCCGTCGAGGGTGCCGACTTGTCCAGCACCAGCGGTGTCCCGCCGGCCTCGCGCACGGCCTGGACGACCGCCGCCCCCAGCCCACCGGCACCTCCGGTCACCAGCACGTTGCCCAGCATCAACCCCTCCTCGCCAAGATCTCGGTCGTCGAACGTCCCCGGTGGTACGGCACGATGACCGTGCGCCCACCCCAACGCCGCAGCACGGCGGCTTCCGGCAGCAGGTCGGCGCTGTAGTCGCCGCCCTTCACCCACACGTCCGGCCGCAACCGGCCCAGCACGTGCTCCGGTGTGTCCTCACCGAACACGACCACGTCGTCCACGGACTCCAGCGCCTTCAACACCTCGACGCGCTCGTCCTGGCGGTTGACCGGTCGTCCCTCACCTTTCAACCGCCGCACCGACAGGTCTGAGTTCAGGCACACCACGAGACAGTCGCCCAGAGCACGTGCGGCGGCCAGCATCCGCACGTGTCCGGTGTGCAGGACGTCGAAACAACCTCCGGTCGCGACGACGATCCCGCCGCGCGCCCTGACCTCGTCCACAGTGGACGGAAGCGGAGCGCGCATACCGGAAACCCCGCCGTGCGCGAGGAACTCGGCCGCGGCCGCCACCGCGTCGGCCACGGCGTCGTCCGGAGCGGCACCGGCCGCCAGCCGCACGGCCGCCGTCACGGCGAACCGGTCCCCCGCACCGCAGGGGTCGGCCACCGGCACCGGCGGCGCGGGCACCGCGATCGGCGTCCCTCCACAGTGGAGCAAGGCACCCTTGCCGCCCAGCGTCACCACCACGGCCCGTGCCCGCCAGTCCGCCAGCAGCGCACGCGCCGCCTCGTCCGGGTCGGCCACGCCGCTGAACTTCGCCGCCTCGGCCAGGTTCGGTGTCGCGAGCCGCACCCCGGCGACCGGAGCCGGGCCGCGCGGATGCGGATCCCAGACCACCGGCACGCGGGTGAGCACCGACCGCAGCCGTTCGTCGCGCAACAGCCCGCGGCCGTAGTCGGACGCCAGCACGAAGTCGGCGGACAGCACCACGTCCAGCATGTCGTCGGTCACCCGCGGCGGCCCGGACGTGCCACCGCGGTCGACTCGGGCCAGAGACGTTCCGTCGCACCGCAACCGGGTCTTCGCCGGCACACAGTCGGTACGCCCGAACACTCCGGGAACGTCGATCAGCGACCGCAGCCGCTCGCCCGTCTCGTCGTCGGACAGCGCGCTGACCAGCGTCACGTTCACGCCGTCGCGGGCGGCCATGGTCGCCGCCAGCGCCGCCCCGCCGGCACGGGCGTGCTCACCGACGACGTCCAGCACCGGTGCCGGAGCGTCCGGGCAGACCCGCGAGACCGTGCCCTCCACGTCGACGTCCAGCAACGCGTCGCCCACCACGACCAGTCTCACGACGCCCTCCGGAAGGCCGAGGGCAGCGCGGCTTCGAAGGCCTCGCACAACGCGTGCACGACCACCAGCTGCGCCTCCTGCACGTGGCACGGGTCGCCGGGCAGTGCGAGCGTCTCGTCGGCCAGGGTGGCCAGCGGGTTCGGCACCGGTCCGGTCATCGCCCACACGGTCGCGCCCGCCAGCCGGGCGGCGTGCGCCGCCTCCAGCAGGTTCGGGCTGCTTCCGCTGGTGGACAACAGGATCACGAGATCGCCGGGACGCGCGTGCGCGGTCACCTGACGGGCGAACACCTGGTCGTAGCCGTAGTCGTTGGCGATCGCGGTGACGCTGGAGGTCTCGGCGCACAGTGCCAGCGCGGAGAACGGCGCGCGGTCGTGCCGGTAGCGGCCGACCAGTTCGGCGGTGAGGTGCTGCGCCTCGGCGGCGGATCCGCCGTTGCCGGCCGCGAGCACCTTGCCTCCGTCGGAGAGCACGCGGGCGAGCAGCGTGCCCCAGCGACTGACGCGCGAGGCCTGTGCGCGCAGGCCTGCCAGCGTGTCGGTCAGTCCGTTGAGGTGCTTTTCGACCGTCACCGGGCCACCGCCAGACCGCCGCCGATCCGCACCCGCCGGTAGATGAGCTCCGTGCGGGCCGCGACCTCGTCCCACGTGTACCTGGCGTCCACCCGGTCCTGCCCGGCGATGCCGAAGGCCATGCCGCGGGACGCGTCCCCGAGCACCTTGCGCAACGCGCGGCCCAGATTTCTGGGATCACGGGGTGGGGTCAGCAGACCGGTGACGCCGTTGACCACGGTGTCGGTGAGCCCACCGACCGCCGAGGCCACGACCGGCACGCCGCACGCCATCGCCTCCAACGGCACGATGCCGAACGGTTCGTACCACGGCACGCACGCCACCACGTCCGCAGAGCGCAGCAACGCGGGCATGTCCGTGCGCGGTACCTGTCCGATCAGGTGCACACGGTCGGACACCCCGTGCGCCTCGGCGCACGCGAGCAGCCGTTGCGCCTCGGGGTCGGACTTCAGGTCGGGCGGGCCGCCCGCGATCACCAGCTCGGTGTCCGGGACCAGCGGCAGCGCGGCGATGAGGTCGTCGAACCCCTTGCGCCGCACCAGCCTGCCGACCGACACGATCCGGTGCTGCGCCGACCGGCCGGCGACCGGCCCGGCGGGGGTGAACAGCTTCGTGTCCACGCCACAGGGCACGACCGTGATCTTGTGCCGCCTCAGCCCCATGGCGATCAGCTCGTCGACCTCGTCGTCGCACGTGGCCGCGATGGCGTTCACCTCGTGCCCGACCAGGCGTTCCATGGTGATCCGGTCGTGCGGGCTGGTGTCCTGCTCGCCCTGGTGGCGGCGCTTCACCGTGCCGAGGGCGTGATAGGTGTGCACGACCGGGATGTGGTCGCGCCGCACCGCCAGCACCGCGGCCAGGCCGGACATCCAAAAGTGGCTGTGCACCACGTCCGGTCGCGCGTCCTGCCAGTCCTTCATCAGGAACCGGGAGAAGTCGGTCATGTGCGGCAGGAGCTCGTCCTTCGGCACGTGCTTCGCCGGTCCGGCCGGCACGTGCACGACCATGTAACCGTCAGGGGTGTCGGCGCGTTGCGGCAGTCCGCGGGCATCGCGCCTCGTGTAGACCACGACCTCGTGACCTCGTCGTACGAGTGCGGCCGCCAGGGCGGCCACGTGCACGTTCTGCCCTCCCGCGTCGGCACCACCCAGAGCCGCGAGCGGGCTGGCGTGCTCCGACACCATCGCGATCCTCATCCGATCACCTCCTTCAGCAGCACGTCCCAGTTGCGCAGGAACGCATCGAGCCCGTGGTGAGCCAGCGCGAACTCGCGGGCCCGTTGTCCTTTCTCCTTCGCCAGTGCGGGATCCGCGATCAGCTCCCGCGTCGCACCGACCAGTTCGTCCACGTTCGTCGAGATCGCGCCGACGTCCGCGGACACGGCGCGCACGGCCTCTGTCGACGCCAGCGCGACCACCGGCATGCCGATGTGCATGGCCTCCAACAGGGACAGCCCGAGCGACGTCCAGCGCGCGGTGTGCACGTAGACGCGATACCGCGCGAGCTCGTGGTGCAACGAGTCCAGGTCATGGTCACCTCTGCCGCCGGGAAGCTGTTCGGTCCCCATGCCGAACACGTCGATCGGCGCGAACCTCGGCAGCAGGTCCGCTCCGACGATCCGGCCGCGCCGGACCGGTTCGTTGATCACCGACGCCGCCCGCGCGAGCTCGCCGGTGTAGAGCGGCCCCGGATCGACGACACCGTGCTCGATGACGACGGTCCTGGTGGAGCCGCAGTCCCACATCAGGTCGTTGAAGTGCGTGACGTGGACCAGCACCCCGTCCCAGTCGGCGAGCGGGTGCTCCTCCGCCGGTGCGCGCGGTGTGTTGTGCTCCAGGTACACGACCGGGATGCCGGCCGGTACCTGCGAGAGTTCCTCGACCCGTTGCACGACCGCGACGTCGACGCTCTCCGAGTCCAATTCGGACAGACGGACTTCCTTCGCCCGCCACGGACGTCCGGCGAGCCCGAGTCCGTCCGGCGGTCCGGGGACCAGGTAGTCGTGTCCGCCCTGGACGAACGCGTGCGTCCAGGAACCGTGCACGTGCCACAGCAGAATCCTCATGCCGTCACCTCGGCGACCGCTGCGACGACGTCGGCCGGGTCGACCAGGTCGAGACAGGGATGGCCGGGCACCGGGCACTCGCGCGCCCGGCTGCCGCGACACGGCGCGTCCTGGTCACCGAGCAGCACGTGCCTGCCGTGCGGTGCCCACCTGGACGCCGGGACGACCGGGGCGAACAGCGACACGACCGGCGTGCCGACGGCGGCCGCGAGATGCGCGGGGCCGGTGTTGCCGACGACGACCGCGTCGGCACCCGCCAGCACCCCGGCCAGCTCGCGGAAGCTGGTGCGCCCGCCCAGATCGGTCCCGCACGCGCCCGCGACGTGCTCGGTCAGGTCGGTCTCGGCCGGCCCTCCGGTCACGACGACGCGGTACCCCGCCGCGGTCAGCGCGACCACGGGGTCTTCGGCGGCTCGACGACCGCGAGCGAGCAGTCCTCCAGGTCGAACCCGGCGGCCCGCGCGACCTGCAGCGCCCGTTCCGCCTCCGGGATGTCCGGGTCGTCGCGCAACCGCACGTCCAGCAGCGAGCCGGGGTAGTCGACCGACCGCGCGACGATCTTGGGCACGCCCGCCAGCCGGAACACCAGTGCGAGCGGCAGCGGGCTCTGGTGGAACGACGTGAGGATCAATGCCACGTCAGCGCGAATACCGCGCACCAGCGCCGTCACGGCCTCGATGTCGAGCGCGCGGACGTCCGGCGCGGGGTGGACGATCCACGGGCACTCCCACTCGACGATCCTGGTGACGCCGGGCAGCAGTTCCGCCGCATGCACGCCGTGCGGACCGCACAGCAGCACGACCTCACCGGCCGCCGCGGCCGCGCGGATCGCGGGGCCGGCGAGCAGCACGTCGCCGTCACTGTCGAGTCGCGCCACGAGCGTCCTCACCTGATCATCTCCATCACGGCCAGCAGGTCCGCGGCGGTGCGCGGGGCGCGTTCGACCTCTTCGCGCCTGG
This sequence comes from Lentzea sp. NPDC004789, assembly GCF_053601075.1. Lineage (NCBI taxonomy): Bacteria > Bacillati > Actinomycetota > Actinomycetes > Pseudonocardiales > Pseudonocardiaceae > Lentzea > Lentzea sp. NPDC004789. The sequence continues at coordinate 10,795 of NZ_JBSGBE010000027.1, forward strand.
TCACGCCGGTGGGCACGAGCAGCGGCACCGCACCGGCCGCCTCGGCCGCCGCCACGTCCGCGCCGATGTCGCCCACGACGATCGTGCGGTGGGGGCTGACGCCCAGCGCCGCGCAGGCCGCGAGCACCAGGCCGGGCGCGGGTTTGCGGCACGCGCAGGCGTCCTCGGGCGCGTGCGGGCAGATCTGCCAGGTGCCGAACCGGCCGAGCAGCTCCTCCACCCGCGCGTTCACCGCGGCCACCTGCGGCTCGGTCAGCAGTCCCCGGCCGATGCCGGACTGGTTGGTCACCACGCCGGTGCGCAGGCCGTGTGCGCGCAGGTCACGCAGCACCTCGCGCGCTCCCGGCATCGGCGTGACGCGGGCGGGATCGCCGTTGTACGGCACGTCTGCGATGAGTGTGCCGTCGCGGTCGAACAGCACCGCGTCGAAAGTCCGGTCCATAGAGGAGATTTAGCCGCGAAAGGCGGCTTGAAACGCTACTGCGCGAAGCGATTCACAGGACCGGGCTCGCCGGGACCTCCCGCCCGGTCCCGATTCCGCGCAAAAGCGCCTGAAGTGCCTGCTGCGCGTCGTACTTCGGCTCCCAGCCGAGTTCCGCCTTCGCGCGGGTCGCGTCCAGCAGAGGGGCGGTGAGGGCCAGATCGACCCACCCCGGCGGAGTGGGCTGCAGCCGCAGTCGCCAGGTCACGTTCGCCAGTAGACGCAACAGCCACGCCGACATCGGGACGTGCCTGCCGCCGAGGACCTCCGCGAGAACACGGGGAGTGACGACCGGCTCGGTCACGAGGTTCACCGGACCGTGCGGCCGTTGCCTCAAGATGCGGGTGATGCCGTCCGCGACGTCGTCGGCGTGCACGAACTGAAGCACCAGGTCACGCGGCAGCGGCAGGATCGGGATCCGGTGCCGGAACAGCGCCTTCGGCACCAGACGTCCGAGGAAGAGGTCCCGGATCTCGGACCCCGCGTCGGACTGCAGGATCAGGCCGGGCCGCGGCCGGGAGATCAGCATGCTCGTCTCGTACTGGTTGAGCAGGTGCTCCACGGCCGCCTTGTGCCGGCTGTAGAAGGACGTCTTCACGCCGTCGACCGGCCACTGCTCGTCGACCCTGCGGGTCTTGCTGGACGGCGAGTACGCGCCGACCGACGACATGTGGACGAGGTGCGGCACACCGGCTTTCGCCGCGGCGTCGAACACGCGGGCGGATCCGGCGACGTTCGTCCGGTACAGCTCGCGTTCGTCGTGCGACGGCTGGATGAGCCACGCGAGGTGGACCACGGCGTCGGCCTTCTCGAACGCCGTTCGCAACGGCTCCTCGGCGCCGGGCCGGCCGATGTCGAGCGGTGTCCAGCCGATGCCCTGGTACGGCGGTGCGTCCGCGGGCGGGCGGCGGGAGATGCCGTGCACCTCGATGTCGGGTTCCTGCGCGAGCCTGCGCAGGAGGGCGGTGCCGACGTTGCCGGTCGCGCCCGTGACGACGACCTTCACGATCGCGCTCGCGCGGTCTCGCGGTTGTTGGCCTTCCGGATGGCCTCGACCAGCTCGTCCTTGGTCATCTGCGAGCGGCCCTCGATCTTCAACCGCTTCGCGATGTCGTAGAGGTGCTGCTTGCTCGCGTTCGCGTCCACGCCGCCGGCCGTCTCGCCCTGCGCCGGCGTGCTGCGCTCCGCCTGCGCGTCGGACGGCCCCTTCTCCTGCTTGGGCTCCCAGTGGTCGCCGACCTTCTCGAAGCTGTGCTTGAGCGCCGAGAACGCGGTGCGGTGCGCCCGTTCGCCCTCTCCGTACGTCTCGACGGCCGAGTCGTGCGCCTTGATCCACGTCCGCTGCGCCTTCTTCGGCGAACGGGCCACCGTGCTGGGCAGTTCCTGACGTCCGGGCATGACCCCTCCAAGGTTTCGACCTGCGCTGACGGGTACCCGCGAGCCATGACCGCCATGCACGCCATCGACGTCCACAGCCCCCGCGACTCGCAGCTGATCGGCTGGCTTCCCACCGCAACCCCCTCCGACGTCACCGCCGCGCTGTCGGCCGCGCGGTCCGCCTTCGCGGCATGGGCGGCGGTACCGGCCGCCGAACGCGGCGCGGCACTGCACGAGGCCGCCTTTTCGTTGCGGGCGAGGGCGAGCGATCTGGCGACGGTGGTGGAGACCGAGACGGGACGGCCGTTCGCGTCGGCCCGCGAGGGTGTGCTGGCGGGCGCCTCGACGTTGGCGCAGTACGCCGAGCTCGGTCCAGTCCATCGTGGACGGTCGCTGCTCGGTGCCGCGGTCGACTTCATGGTTCCCGAACCGCGCGGTGTCGTGGTGGCGCTGACGCCGTGGAACGACCCGGTCGCGGTCGCGTGCGGCCTGCTGGGCGCGGCTCTGGTGACCGGGAACGCCGTGATCCACAAGCCGAGCGAACGCTGCCCGCACACCGGGCTGCTGCTCGCCACCGTGCTGCGGAGCTGTTTCCCGGACGGCGTGCTGCAGACGTTGGTCGGTGATGGTTCGGTGGGTGCGGCGCTGGTTCGCTCCGACGAGGTCGATGTCGTCGCGCACGTCGGCAGCACCGCCACGGGCCGGGCGATCGCGCAGGCCTCCTCCGCGAAGCTGTTGCTGGAGAACGGCGGCAACGACCCGTTGCTCGTCGACGACGACGTGGACCCCGTGTGGGCGGCGTCGCAGGCGGCCTTGGGGGCGTTCACCAACGCGGGCCAGCTGTGCACGTCGGTCGAACGGATCTACCTGCACAAGGCGATCGCGCCGGCCTTTTTGGAAGCGCTGTGCGCACGGGCGCGGGAGTGGAACGCGGACCCGCAGCCGTTGGTGGACATCCGGCACCGGTCGTTCGTGCACGACCAGGTGGCCTCGGCGGTGGCGGCGGGGGCGTCGGCGCTGGTCGGCGGGGCGGTGCCGGAGGGACGCGGCGCCTACTACCCGGCGACCGTGCTCACCGACTGCACGGCCGCCATGCGGATCATGTGCGAGGAGACGTTCGGCCCGGTCGCGCCGGTGCAGCTGGTGTCGTCGTTCGACGAGGGGCTGGCCGAGGCGTGCTCCGGGGAGTACGGGCTGGCCGCGACCGTGCTGACCAGCTCGATGGAGCACGCGCAACGGGCGTGGCGGGCCTTGCCGGTCGGGACGGTGAAGGTCAACGCGGTGTTCGGTGGCGCGCCCGGTGGTGCGGCTCAGCCGCGCGGGGCGTCCGGGACGGGGTTCGGGTACGGGCCGGAGCTGTTGGACGAGATGACCACGACGAAGGTGGTCCACCTGGGCGTGCCCACCGTACGGTCCTGACTCGGTAGCCGGCTGGCCGCCCGCCCTACCGTCCGGTCGTGAACTCGGTGGCCGGCCGGCCGGCCACGAGGGCGGCGCGTTCAGCGACCCGGCCAGCGCCCGCCCCTACCGTCCGGTCCTGATCAGCCGGAACCCCGCCTCCCGCACCTTCTCCTCCGGCACCACGTTCCGCGTGTCGAACAGCCGCGGGTCCGCCATCCGCTCCGCCAGGTCCGGCCAGTCCAGCTCGGTGAACTCCGGCCATTCCGTCAGCACCACCAGCAGGTCCGCGTCCCCGGCCACCTCCGCCGCGCTGTCCCGGACCGCGATGTTCGGCCGGCTGTCGCTGACGCACGGGTCGTAAGCCGTGAGCCGGGCGCCTTCCTGCGCGAGCAGTTGCGCGACCACCAGTGCGGGTGAGTCGCGCAGGTCGTTCGTGCCTGCCTTGAACGTGAGCCCCAGCAGCCCGATCGCGGCACCGTCGAGCGTGCCGACCTCCTGCCGGATCCGGTCGACCACCCGGTGCGGCTGGTGGCGGTTAGTCGTGACGGCGGCTTCGAGGGTCGTGAAGTCGACGCCGGCCGCCCTGGCCGTCGCGAGCAGCGCTAGGGTGTCCTTGGGCAGGCACGAACCGCCCCAGCCCGGCCCCGGCTGCAGGCACGACGTGCCGATCCGGTCGTCGAGCCGCATGCCCTCGGTGACGCCGTCGATGTCGGCGTCCAGGTGCTCGCACAGTTCCGCCAGCGTGTTGACGTACGACAGCTTCAGCGCCAGGAAGCAGTTGCTCGCGTACTTCACCAGCTCGGCGCTCGTGTTGTCGGTCAGCACCACCGGCGCGCCGGTCGCGGCGTACAGCTCGGCCACCGCGTGCGCCTGGCGTTCGTCCTGGGCGCCGACCACGATCCGCTGCGGGCGCAGGAAGTCCTCGACGGCGTGGCCTTCGCGCAGGAACTCCGGATTGGACACGACACCGGGATACCGCGCCGCGGTGCCCACCGGCACCGTCGACTTCAGCACTACACCGCGCGAGGCCTTGTCCAGCACCGCTTGCACGGCCGTCAGGTCCGCCGCGCCGTCCGCGCCGGTCGGGGTCGGCACGCAGACGAACGTGAAGTCCACATCGGACACCGCGCTGCCGGTCACGAACCGCAGGTCGCCGGTCGCCAGGCCCTTGACGACCAGGTCGCGCAGGCCGGGTTCGTGCAACCAGACCTCGCCCGCGTTCAACGCCTCGATCTTGGCCTCGTCGGAGTCGGCGCAGACCACCCGGTGGCCGAGGTGCGCGAAGCACGCGGCCGTCGTCAGACCGACGTAACCCGCGCCGATGACGCCGATTCGCTTCGACCGCACAGCACACCTCCTACCGCTTCCAGAACTTCGTCCTCGGTGATCCGCAACAGGCCGGGATCGGGCTCGTCGGCGAACGTGTCGCCGGTCCGGCCGTGCCAGAGCACCCGGTGCGGGCCGCGTCGCGGGCCCCAGAGACGGGGTGACACCGGGCCGAACAACAGCACCGATGGCGTGCCGTAGGCCGTGGCGACGTGGGCGACGCCGGTGTCGCCGCAGATCACCAGCCTGGCGGTGCCGACCAGGTCCATCAGCTCGGCAAGGCTGCCGCTCACGACGTTCGGCGCGACCCGACGGGCCAGGTCGACCTCGCCTGGACCTGCGGTGACGACGACGTCCCCCAACGCACGGGCGACCGCCGCGTACCTCTCCGCCGGCCACCTCCGCGCGCCGGTGCTCGCACCGGGGTGGATCACCACCCGGTCGGTGCGTTCGCCGAGCGGGCGCAGCCGGAAGTCATCCGGATCGCAGTGGATCCCGTTGCGCTGCAACAGGTCGCACCACCGGACGAGCTCGTGCTTCGGGCCACGCTCGGGAGCCGTGATGATCGCACGCGGCCGTGTCTCCATCAGCCGTTCGGTGCTCTGCGGCCCGACGCCGTGCAGGTTCACCGCGAGGTCGGGCCGGTCGAAGTCGATCGGCGCCAGCTCCTCCGTCGGCAGCAACCGGTCGACCGCCTCGATCCGGTCGACCGCGTCCCGCAGCCACGCCGGCGCCGCGAGCGTGATCTCCGACCGCGGGAACGCCGCCCGCAGGCCGCGCAGCGCGGGCACGACCGTCAGCAGATCGCCCAGCCCGAGCGCCCTCAGCACCAGGATTCTCACGGCCTCACCCGCCGATGGCGCAGCTCACCGCGCACGCGGTGCCAGCAGGCGGCGGGCGGGATCAACGCGCTCGTCACCACCATCCGCACGACCTCGTCGGCCGTCCGCGGTCCCGGCACGATCCGCCGCAGCGCGAACCACCCGGTCAGCGCCGCCCACACCGCACCCAGCCGCACCGCCGCGCGCCGCCACCCCAGCAGTCCACAAAGGACGGCACCGATGCCGGCACCCGTGGTCAGCACGTGCGTCCGGAACCGGCCGGGCCGTCCGCCGATGCGGGCACGCCACCCGGGGCCCACCAGCCGCCGCATCAACGCGTCGTCGGCGTTCCCGCGCTGCTGGTCGACGCTCGTCAGGAACGTCGCGGGCTTCACCGGGTGGGTGGTCACCCGCTTGCCGCGCACGATCCGATAGCCGAGGTCCTGCACGCGCAACGCCAGTTCGGCGTCCTCGCGGTAAGCCCGCGGGAACCGTTCGTCGAAGCCGCCCGCCCGCGCCAGCGCTTCCCGCCGGTACGCCATGTCCGCGGTGATCCACCGCGCGGAGGCCAGCCCGGCCGTGCCGCGTTCGGCGTCGGTCGGCCTGCGGTCCTCCGGCAGCGGCACCACGATCCTGGCCTGGCTCGCGCCGACGTCGTCGGGGAGGTCCGCCAGGTCAGCGCACAGCTGGGCCTTCCAGTTCTTCGCGAGCACCACGTCGTCGTCGACGAACGCCACCCAGTCACCGCGGGCCTCGCGCCAGCCGCTGTTGCGCGCGGCGGCCGGGCCGAGCCGGGTCTCCCGGTCGTCCACGACGATGATCTCCAACGGCTCCGGCCCCTCGCCTTCGACGAGTGCGTCCAGCAGCTCGTCGAGGGCCGGGCGGCCCACGGTCGGGATCACGACGGAGTACTTCATCGGCGCACCGCGTACGGGCCGATGGCGAGCAGGTCGATCGGCGAGGAACCGAAGCACTCCAGCGCGTCGCGCGGGCTGTCGACCATGGGACGACCGGCGGTGTTGAGGCTGGTGTTGACCACGACCGGCACACCGGTCCGCGCCTCGAACTCACGCAACATGCTTTCCAGCAACGGGTCGTCGGCCACGGTCTGCGCCCGCGCGGTGCCGTCCACGTGCACCACCGCCGGAATCCGGTCGATCCACTCCGGACGGACGTCGTGCACGAAGAGCATGTAGGGGCTGGGCAGCGGGCCGCGTTCGAACACGTCGGCCGCCCGATCGGCCAGCACCATCGGCGCCACCGGGCGGAACTGCTCGCGCCCCTTCACGTCGTTGAGCCGCGTCAGGTTCTCGGGGAAGCACGGGTTCGCGAGCAACGAACGGCGGCCGAGCGCCCTCGGCCCGTACTCGCTGCGGCCCTGGAACCACGCCACGATCTTGTTCGCGGCCAGCGCTTCCGCGACCTCGGCGGCGATGTCCGCGGGTTCGGTGAACGGCACCGCGGCGGTCCGCAGCACCGACTCGATCTCGGCGTCGGAGAAGCCGCGGCCGAGGTCGGCACCGGGCATCGCGGACACCCGGTCGGACACGTGCAGAGCCGCGCCCAGTGCCGTTCCGGCATCACCCGCGGCGGGCTGAACCCACACCTCGTCGAACGGCCCCTCGGCGAAGATCCGGGTGTTGGCGACGCAGTTCAGCGCCACCCCGCCGGCCATCGTCAGCCGCCGCTCGCCGGTGTGGTCGTGCAGCCAGCGCACCAGTTCCAGCAGCACCTCCTCCAGCCGCACCTGCACGCTCGCGGCCAGTTCCGCGTGCTCCTGGGACAGCTCGTCGTCCTTGCCGCGCTGCTTCGCGAGCGTGTTCCAGTCCAGCGGGCGGATCTCGAAGCCGCCGTCGCGCACCAGCACGTGCTCGCGCATGAGGTCGAGGTGCACCGGCTTGGCGTGCGAGGCCAGGGCCATCACCTTGTACTCGTCGCTGGACCGCAGGAACCCCAGGTGCTCGGTCAGCTCCTCGTACATCAGGCCGAGCGAGTGCGGCAGCCGTTGGGACGCGAGGGTCGTCAGCTGCTGGTCGACGTACCGTCCGGCGAGATGCGATCCGCACTCGCCGCGCCCGTCCGCCACGAGCACCGCGCAGTTGCCGTCGAACGGCGCGGCGAGCCCGGTGGACGCGGCGTGGGCGACGTGGTGCGGCACGAACCGCACGATCTCCGGGTCGAGACCGGGCAACGCGGTCGCCAGGAACTGCGGTGCCTTGCGCGCGTACGTGGTGCGCAGGTCCTCCCACGGCGCGTACTCGGCGTCGACCAGGTCCGGGTCGTAGGAGTACGCCACCGCGTCGAGGTCGGCCGGGGTCAGCCCGGCCTGGTCGAGGCACCAGCGCGCGGACAGCTCCGGCAGCTCCCACGCCGAGAACGGCACCGGGCGCTTGCCGTGCTTGCGGCGGGAGAACCGTTCCTCCTCCGCCGCCGCGACGATCGAGCCGTCGACCACCAGTGCGGCGGCCGGGTCGTGGAAGACCGCGTTGATCCCGAGAACTCGCATGACGTGCGGCTACCCGGCGAACTCCCGGGCAAACGACCGAAGCCCGTCCTCCAGCGCAACCTTCGGCTGCCAGCGCAGGATCTCGCCCGCCAGACTGATGTCCGGCCGCCGCCGGCGCGGATCGTCCACCATCGACTCGACGTGCCGCACGACCGACGAGCTGCCGGTGACCTCGATGGTCTTGCGGGCGACGTCCAGCACGGTGACCTCGGCGGGGTTGCCGAGGTTGATCGGCCCGGGATGATCGCTGCGCGCCATCGCGAGCAGCCCGCGCACCAGGTCCGAGACGTAGCACAGCGACCGCGTCTGCAGCCCGTCGCCGTGCACGGTCAGCGGCTCGCCGGCCAGGGCCTGCCGCAGGAACGTCGGGATCATCCGGCCGTCGCGCGCCCGCATCCGCGGCCCGTAGGTGTTGAAGATCCGCACGATCCCGGCGTCCACCCCGTGTTCGGCCCGGAACGCCATCGTCATCGCCTCGCCGAACCGCTTGGCCTCGTCGTAGACGCTGCGCGGCCCGATCGGGTTCACGTGCCCCCAGTAGGACTCCCGTTGCGGGTGCTCCTCCGGATCTCCGTACACCTCGCTGGTGGACGCGACGACGATCCGCGCTCCCTTGCGGCGCGCCAGGTCCAGCGCGTGGTAGGTGCCGAACCCGCCGGTGCGCAGGGTGTCGACCGGCATCCGCAGGTAGTCGGCGGGCGAGGCCGGGCACGCCAGGTGCACGATCAGGTCGACCGGCCCGAGCAGGTCCAGCGGTCTGGTGACGTCGGCCGCGACCACGCTGACGCCGTCCGGCACGTTGTCCCGCGAGCCGGTGCGGAAGTCGTCGACGCAGACGACCTGTGCGTCCTCACGCAACAGTGCATCGCAGACGTGCGAGCCGAGGAAGCCCGCACCACCCGTGACGACAGCCCTCACGTTCGTCTCCTCCCGTTTGTCGGCTGGTTCCCCCAGACGAACGGCGCAAACACGTGTCACCCGATGCTCCAGCGGGTAGCTGGAACCACATGGCTGGAAGAGAAGGCAGCAGCTTCACGGTCCTGCTCGCGCTGCTCGCCAACGCCGGGGTCGCGGTCCTCAAACTGGTGGCGGGCCTGCTGTCCGGATCGGGCGCCCTGCTCTCGGAGGCCGCGCACTCGGTCGGCGACACGTCCACCCAGATCCTGCTGCTCACGGCGGTCAAGCGGTCCGAACGCCCGGCCGACGCCAAGCACCCGTTCGGCTACGGCAAGGAGCGCTACTTCTGGTCGTTGCTCGCCGCGTTCGGGGTCCTGATCTCCGGCGCGGTGTTCTCCCTGTACGAGGGCGTGCACACGATCATCGACCCGCACGAGCAGAGCACCTACGTGTGGGTGAACTACGTCGTGCTCGGCGTCGCGTTCCTCATGGAGGGCACCTCGCTGCTCCAGGCCACCCGCCAGGTCCGCAGGGAGGCCGCGGAACACCAGCTCTCCCTGGTGGGCGAGCTGGCCGGCGGCGACGACCCGACACCCCGCGCGGTGTTCACCGAGGACCTGGCCGCGGTGATCGGCATCGTGCTGGCGGCGGCCGGCGTCGGGCTGCACCAGCTGACCGGGTCGGCGGTGTGGGACGGCGTCGCGTCGATCCTGATCGGGGTGCTGCTCGCGGTGGTGGCGGTGCTGCTCGGCAAGGCGTGCAAGGGGTTGCTGATCGGGCGGCAGGCCGATCAGCGGCTGGTGCGGGCCGTGTGGGAGCACGTCGAGCGGCAGCCGGAGGTGGATGACCTGGTCGACGTCCAGACCATGCTCACCGGAACGGACAAAGTTCTCGTATGTGCACGAGTCGACTTCATCGACACCTATTCCGCCGGTGACGTGGAACAGGCGTGCATTCGCATCGACAACGAGCTGCGCGAGCTCTTCCACGACGTCGACGAGGTGTTCATCCAGCCCGTACCCAGGACGAACGCCGATTTGCGCGACCGCGTTCTGCGCCGCTACGGGCGGGCGCTGACCGACTGAGTTTCATTTCGACCGAGCCGGGTACTGCCATTTCGTGGATCGCATTTCCGACGTATGGGGACCACGCACTCCGCACGGACGTGAGACGCACTGGCCGGTCCGGGTCGACCAGCAGCTCGCGGACGGCCTCGGCGAGTCCGATGTGGACCGGTGGGTCCAGTCGGCGTGCGTGTTGTGCAGCAACGGGTGCGGCTGCGACATCGCCGTCAAGGACGGCAGGATGGTCGGTGTTCGCGGGCGTGCGTCAGACATCGTCAACCACGGCAGGATGGGTCCGAAAGGTCTCTACGGCTCGTGGGAGGCCCATGGCAAGGATCGCCTCACGAAGCCGTTGATCCGCCGTCACGGTGAGCTGGTCGAGACCGACTGGGACACCGCGATGGACACGATCGTGCGACGCTCCCAGGAGCTGCTCGCCGAGGTCGGCCCGTTGTCGCACGGCTTCTACACCAGCGGCCAGCTGTTCCTGGAGGAGTACTACACGCTCGGCGTGATCGGGAAGGCCGGCATCGGCACGCCGCACATGGACGGCAACACCAGGCTGTGCACGGCCACCGCCGGGGCGGCGCTGAAGGAGTCGTTCGGTTCGGACGGCCAGCCGGCCTGCCACGCCGACATCGACCTGTGCGACGCGCTGTTCCTGTTCGGGCACAACATGGCGGCCACGCAGACCGTGATGTGGGCGCGCGTGCTGGACCGTCTCGCCGGACCGGAGCGCCCGCGCCTCGTCGTCGTGGATCCCCGGCGCACGCCGACCGCGGAGGCCGCGGACGTGCACCTGGCGCCGTTGCCCGGCACGAACCAGGCGCTGATGAACGGGCTGCTGCGCGCGGTGATCGAACGCGACTGGCTCGACCACGACTACATCGCCGCGCACACCCTGGGGTTCGACGAGCTGAAGGCCACCGTCGAGCCGTACACGCCCGAGCACGTGGCTGAGATCTGCCGCATCTCCCCCGTCGACCTGCTGCGGGCCGCCGAGATCTTCGGCACCTCGCGGCGCGTGCTGTCGACCGTGCTGCAGGGCTTCTACCAGTCGCATCAGGCGACCGCGGCGTCCTGCCAGGTCAACAACCTGCACCTGCTGCGCGGCCTGCTCGGCAAGCCCGGCAGCGGCGTGCTGCAGATGAACGGCCAGCCGACCGCGCAGAACACCCGCGAGTCCGGCGCCAACGGCGACCTGCCCGGCTTCCGCAACTGGGACAACGAGGAGCACGTCCAGGAGCTCGCGCGGCTGTGGAACGTCGACCCGCTGACCATCCCGCACTGGGCGCCGCCGACGCACGCGATGCAGATCTGGCGGTACGCCGAACAGGGCTCGATCAAGTTCCTGTGGATCTCCGCCACGAACCCGGCCGTCTCGTTGCCGGAACTGCCGCGCATCCGCGAGATCCTGCGCAGGGAGGACCTGTTCGTGGTGGCGCAGGACGGTTTCCCGACCGAGACCACCGAGCTGGCCGACGTGGTGCTGCCGGCCGCGCTGTGGGGCGAGAAGCAGGGCACGTTCACGAACCTCTCGCGCGTCGTGCACCTGTCCGAGCAGGCCGTCGAGCCGCCCGGTGAGGCCCGCAGCGACCTCGACATCTTCCTGGACTACGCCACGCGCATGGGGTTCAAGGACCTCGACGGCAACCCGTTGATCAAGTGGAAGGACGCGGAGGGCGCGTTCGACGCCTGGCGCGAGTGCAGTCGCGGCCGTCCGTGCGACTACACCGACCTCTCCTACGACCGGCTGCGCGGCGGCAGCGGAATCCCTTGGGGCGGCAAGGAAAGGCTCTACGCCGACGGCGTCTTCCCCACCGCGGCCGACTACTGCGAGGACTACGGCCACGACCTGCTCACCGGCGCGTCGACCACGCCGACGGACTACCAGGCGCGGCGACCTGACGGGCGGGCGTTCCTCAAGGCCGCCGAGTACACGCCACCGCCGGAGCAGGCGAACGCCGAGTACCCGTTCCTCTGCACGACCGGGCGTTCGGTCTACCACTTCCACACCCGCACGAAGACCGGCCGCACGCCGCAGCTGCGCAGGGCCGAGCCCGAGCCGTGGGTGGAGATGTCGCCGGAGGACGCGGCGGAGCTCGGTCTCGCCGAGGGCGACGTGGTGCGCGTCGAGTCGGCGCGCGGCAGCGTCACGGTTCCGGTCCGGATCGGACGGTGCCGCGGCGGTGTGGTGTTCCTCCCGTTCCACTACGGCTACTGGGACGTCGAGCCGGGCGGGCACGAGCGGGCGGCGAACGAGCTGACGCTGACGGAGTGGGACCCGGTGTCGAAGCAGCCGCTGTTCAAGATCAGCGCCGTGCGGATCAGGAGGGCCTGATGCATCTCGCGACCTACCTGGGACTTCTGCACACGTCGCTGCAGACGCTGGCCGGCGCCTTCCGCGAGGTCGCGAAGGGCCACGGCGACGAACCGGACGTCGAGCACACCTGCCAGGTGCTCGCGAAACGGCTCGACGGGCAGGTGGAGCAGCTCGCGCCGATCGTCGAACGCTACGGCGAGGACCGCGAGCCGGAGCCGGAACGCCTGCACGCCGCGGAGTTCGAGGAGACCCGCAGCGGCGCGGTGGGGTTGTTGCGCGACCTGCAGGACCTCTACGCGCTGGCGTCGTTCACCGACGTGACCTGGACCGTCGTGGGCCAGGCGGCACAAGGCCTGCGGGACAAGGAACTCCTGCAGGTCGTCAGTTCGTGCGAGCAGGACACCGCGCAGCAGCTCGCGTGGTTGAAGACGCGGATCAAGCAGAGCGCCCCGCAGGCGCTCATCGCGGCGAGGGGCTGAGAGATGGACACTGGGGTGCGCACCCTGATTCCGGCGAGGATCGACCGGTTGCCGTGGTCGCCGTTCCACACCCGCATGGTCGTGGCGCTGGGTGTCGCGTGGATCCTGGACGGCCTGGAGATCACGGTCGCCAGCGCGATCGCCGACACGCTCACCAAACCGGAGACCCTGCACCTGTCGTCGACCGCGGTCGGCCTGCTCGCCACGGTCTACCTGATCGGCGAGGTCGTCGGCGCGCTGTACTTCGGTCATCTCTCCGACCGGCTGGGCCGCCGCAAGCTGTTCATGCTGACCCTGGGGGTCTACCTGGTCGGTTCCGGCCTCACCGCGCTGACGCTGGGCAACGGCGCGGGCTGGGTGATCTTCCTGTACCTGACCAGGTTCGTCGCCGGCATGGGCATCGGCGGTGAGTACGCGGCGATCAACTCCGCGATCGACGAGCTGATCCCCGCGCGGTACCGCGGCCGCGTCGACATCGCGGTCAACGGCACCTACTGGGCGGGCGCGGTGCTCGGCACGCTCGGCTCGTTCATCCTGCTCAACAAGATGGACCTGTCGCTGGGCTGGCGGCTCGGCTTCCTCATCGGACCGGTGCTGGGCCTGGTGATCCTGGTGGTGCGCAGGCACCTGCCGGAGAGCCCGCGGTGGCAGATCATGCACGGCCGCAACACCGAGGCCGAGGAGTCCATCACCGAGATCGAGCGGGAGGTCGAGGAGACCGGCAGGACGCTGCCGCCGGTCGACGAGAAGAAGGCCATCGAGGTCAAACCGGCCGAGCAGATCGGTTATCTGGCGCTGGCCCGCGTGCTGTTCAGCGAGTACCCGTCACGGGCGGTGCTCGGCGCGACCCTGATGATCACGCAGTCGTTCCTCTACAACGCGATCTTCTTCACCTACACGCTGGTGCTGGGCAAGTTCTACGGCGTCTCGTCGGAGTCCACACCGCTGTACCTGATCGCGTTCGCGGTCGGCAACCTGGTGGGACCGTTCACGATCGGGCACCTGTTCGACACGATCGGCCGCCGCGCCATGCTGTTCTGGACCTACGTGCTCTCCGGCGCGCTGCTCGGCGTCACGGCGGTGCTGTTCTACGCCGGCGCGCTGAACGCGATCACGCAGACCATCGCGTGGTGCGTGATCTTCTTCTTCGCCTCGGCGGGCGCCAGTGCCGCGTACCTGACGGTCAGCGAGATCTTCCCGCTGGAGGTGCGGGCGAAGGCGATCGGCGTGTTCTTCGCGATCGCGCAGTGCTTCGGCGCGCTCGGGCCGGTGATCTACGGCGCGTTGATCGGGACCGGCGAGCACCCGGTGCGGTTGTTCATCGGGTACCTGATCGGTGCGGTGATCATGATCATCGGCGGGCTGGTGGCGCGGTTCCTCGCGGTGGACGCGGAGAACAAGTCGCTGGAGGAGATCGCCCTGCCGCTGTCCGCCACGGCCCGGCGCGGCCGCACCCGTGCCGAGGGCGCGGCCTCACCGTTCTCCACCTAGAGGCAGGGCGGCCGATACCCGTCGATCTTGAGGCCCCGGAACTCCAGGTCGTTCGGCGTCTTGCCGACGAAGACCAGGCCTCGGGCGTCCCTGAGCGCCTCGGTCAACGGGTAGGCCGGCGTGCCGAGCTCGGGCAGGCTCGTCCAGTCCTTCGGGTCGAAGCCGAAGAACCTCGTGACGAGCCTGCCGCGGGTCGACGGGATCCTGGTGACCCACTTGTCGCCGCCGCTCCAGTGCGAGGCCGGGCGCAGCTGGACGTACAGGTCGTCGGTGGCGCGGTAGGTCATCAGGAAGCCGCGCGACCTGGTCAGGTCGGCCTGGGCCTCGAACCTGTTGCCCAGCCACACGACCATGACGTGCCACTCGTTCCGCAGAAACTTGATCTTCGCGGAGTACTCGTGGCGGTTGCGGGGCACGAGGATGCTGCCGGTCGCGGGTTCGGTGGCACCCTCACCGCTCGCGAGCCACTGCTGCAACCGGTCGATGGACGGGGTGTCGCACTCGCGGCCGGGCGAGGCGTTCGCGGTGGGACCGAGGAGGAACAGCAGCGCGCACGCGATCACCGCGACGCGGCCGAGCGTCGAATTCAAGCGCATCTCGCGGACCGTACCCGCAATTGGTTGAACCATTGCGCGTTCACGGTTGACCGCGACACCCCGACAGCGGATTGTGAATCCGGCTCACGATCGTCAGAGTGACGGCGTGCGCCCTGCCAGATGGCTTGGATTCATCGCCGCCACAACGACTTTCTGCCTGCAGCTGACCGCACCGGCCGCCCCGGCCTCCTGCACCGGCGACCTCGCGCCCGCCTCGACGCTGCACTCCCTGAACGCCACCGTCGCCGGGTTCGGGCTTCGCTCCACCGGCAGCGCCGCCCACAACCGGCTGATCTCCTGGCTGGAACGCGGCGTCTCCCGCCTGCCGGGGATGACCGTGCGGTCCGAGCGCTTCACCATCCAGCGCTGGCAGCCGGGCCCCGGCCTGCTCCTGTCCGGCGGCGCCGTCCCGGTCGCCGCCCCGATCCCCTACTCCGCACCGGGTCTGCGTTCCGGCGAGCTCGTCCACCTGCCCGCCGGCACCCCGATCACCGCCGCGAACTCCTTCGGCAAGGTCGTGCTGCGCGACTTCCCCGCCGTCGACCGCGGCTACCTCGCCGAATCCCAGCTGCACCAGGACATGATCGACGCGGGCATCGCCGGGGCCGCGGGCGTCGTGGTGGTGTTCCCGTTCCCGCACTCCCAGGTCCGCGGCTACTGGGACCCGCACACCGGCACCCACTACCGCGTGCCGGGCGTGTTCGTCGGCGCCGACGCTCGGCTCCAGGTGGGCAAGCGGGCGACCATCGGCGTCCTGGCGGGCCGCGCACCGGCCGTGACGCGGTCGCTGATCGCCACCCTGCCCGGCCGCAGCGCCGAGCGCATCGTCCTCGACACCAACACCGACGGTGTGGGATGGGTGCAGGAGAACGGAACCGTGGCGCTGCTCGCGCTGGCCGAGCACTTCGCGCGGCTGCCGTTGCGGTGCCGTCCGAGGACGCTGGAGTTCGTGTTCGCGACGGGGCACCTGCACCGGCCGGCCGAGGGCAGCGAGTTCCGGGCGCGTGCGCTCGACGCCGAGTACGACTCGGGGTCGGTCGCGTTCGCCTTCGTGCTGGAGCACCTCGGGACGCGCGAGTTCCTGCCGAGCGCAGGCCCGCCGGTGGGTACGGCGGGCTCGTCCGGCTGGTCCCCGCCCAGCCCCGTGTCCCTCAAGCCGACCGGCGCCGCCGAACTGTCCGGCTGGTTCGCGGGCAGCCCCGTGCTCGCCCAAGCCGCCGCCACCGCACTGACCGCGCGAGCGGTGGACCGCACCTTCGTGCTGCCCGGCAGCGATCCCCCGGTACCGGGCCGCGCCCCGACGCAGTGCTCGTTCGGCGGCCTCGGCACCCACTTCCACTCGCACCTGGTGCCCACGATGGCGATGATCTCCGGCCCGTGGACGCTCTGGGCACCGTCGTTCGGCGCCGAAGCCGTCGACCACGAACGCATGCGCCGCCAAGTGCTGGCAGCGGCCGACGCCATCACCGCGCTCGCACCCGTGCCACGGGACCAGATCGCCGGGCCGTACCTCGACCTGCGGAGGGCCAGGGCCGGTGGCGCGCCGACGTGCTCGCACGAGCTGCCGCCGGAGTGGGCGCCGCGCTAGAACCGGAGCAACGCCTGCACCGGCAGGTGGTCGGACGGGTACTGGCCGTCCCGCCGGTAGGTGTTGATCGCCGCGGACTCGACCGTCACGCCGCGGGTGAGGATCCAGTCGATGCGCGGCCCGTCCGGCACCAGCGGGCCGTAGCCGTGGAAGGTCCCGTAGGCCGGTGTGGTCTGGCGGCCCGCGAGCCACGAGTCCGCGAGCACGCCGGTCAGGATCGAGTAGGGCTGGGACGCGCCGGCCGCGGCGTTGAAGTCGCCGGTGAGCACGACCGGCAGTGTGAGTCCGGAGAGCCGGTCGCGCACGTACTCGGCGCTGCGGACGCGGGAGTTCTCCGACTCGTGGTCTAAGTGGGTATTCACGACGACGAACTGGGTGCCGGTCGCGCGGTCGGCGAACCGGATCCAGGTGACCATGCGGATCACCCTGTTGCCCCACGACGTCGAGCCGACGACGTTCGGGGTCGCGGACAGCCAGTGGTGGTCGTACTCGAGCGGTTGCACGCGGAGGGTGTCGAAGAAGATCGCCATGAACTCGTCGTGGCTGCCGCCCGCCCGGCCCAGGCCGATCCAGTCGTAGTGGTCGGGCAGGTCGTGCGCGATGTCGAGCAGCTGGCCGTAGAGGCCCTCCTGGGTGCCGAGCACCGCGGGCAGCTCGGTCAGCAGGAGCTGGGCCATCGCCGGGCGTCTGGCGGCCCACGAGTTCGGCTCGGCGGTCGAGGCGTAGCGCAGGTTGAACGACATGACGCTCAGCACCCGGCCGATCATGGCACAGGCCCGCTCTCGCCGAGAGCGGGCCTGCTTTCACCTATGCGGGCGCGTAACCGGTCAGGCGGCTGGTGAACGCGCCGCGGCCTTGCGTCCGGCTGCGCAACCGCGTCGCGTATCCGAACAGCTCCGCCAGCGGCACGCTCGCCGTCACCACGGTCTCGCCGGTCCTGGCCTCGGAGCCCAGGATCCGGCCACGGCGCGCGCCCAGGTCACCGAGCACGCCGCCGAGGTACTCGTCCGGCACGGTGACCGTGACCTCGGCGATCGGTTCGAGCAACGTCGTCGCGCCCGCCTTCAGGGCCTCGCGCAGGCCCTGGCGGCCTGCCGTGCGGAACGCCATCTCCGACGAGTCCTTGACGTGCGTGGACCCGTCGGTGAGCGTTACGCGCAGCCCGGTCACCGGGTGGCCGAGGGGTCCCTCGGCCAGTGCGTCGCGGCAGCCCTGTTCGACCGCGCGGACGAACTCCTGCGGCACACGCCCGCCAGTGACCGTCGAGCGGAACTCGAACCCGGTCTCCAGCGGTTCCGTGTCGATGACGACGTGCGCGAACTGTCCCGCACCTCCGTCCTGCTTCACATGCCGGTGGACGAATCCCGTGACACCGCGCGCGAGGGTCTCGCGGTAGGCGACGCGGGGTCGTCCCGTGGTGATCTCGACGCGGTGCTGCGTGCGCGCCTTCTCCACCGCGACCTCCAGGTGCAGCTCGCCCAGCCCCGACAGGACGGTCTGGCCGGTCTCCGGGTCCGTCCTGACCTGCAGCGACGGGTCCTCGTCGACCAGGTGCGCGAGCACCTCGGCGAGCCGCGCGTGGTCCGCGGCGGTCTTCGGCTCGACGGACACCGACACGACCGGATCGGCCGAGGTCGGCGGTTCGAGCAGCAGCGGAGCCGTTGGCGCGCAAAGGGTCGTCCCGGTGCGCGCCGACTTCAGCCCCACCAGCGCCACGATGTCGCCCGCGGTGGCCTGGTCGACCGGCGTGTGCCGATCGGCCTGGACGCGCAGGATCCGGCCGACGCGCTCCGTCCGCCCGGCGACCGCGACGGTGTCTCCCTTGTGGACAGTGCCGGAGTACACGCGGACGAACGTCAACCGTCCCGTGGTGTTGGCGTTCACCTTGAACACCAACGCCGCGAAGGGTGCGTCCGGATCCGCCTGCCGTTCCTCGCCGTCGACGCCCCGCACCGGCGGAACGTCCACAGGGGACGGCAGGTACGCGATCACGGCGTCCAGCAGCGGCTCGACGCCCCGGTTCCGGTACGCCGAGCCGCACAGCACGACGGTTCCGGCGCCGTCACGGGTCAGGTCCCGCAGCGCCTTGCGCAACGTCTCATCGGACAAACCTCCTGCGAAGAACTCCTCCAGCGCCTCGGGATGCAGCTCCGCCACCGCCTCCTCCAGGAGACGGCGCCGCCGTCGTGCCTCCGCCAGCAGCGTTTCCGGCACAGGACCCTCGACCAGCGACGGGTCCCACGTCAGCGCACGCATGCCCACGAGGTCGACGACGCCGACGAACGCGTCCTCGGCCCCGATCGGCAGCTGCACGACGAGCGGAACGGTGTGCAACCGCGTCCGGATGGACTCCACGGCCCGGTCGAGATCCGCACCCGCCCGGTCGAGCTTGTTGACGAACGCGATCCGCGGCACGCCATGCCGATCCGCTTGGCGCCACACGGATTCGCTCTGCGGCTCCACCCCCGCGACACCGTCGAACACCGCGACAGCCCCGTCCAGCACGCGCAGGGACCGCTCGACCTCGTCGGCGAAGTCGACGTGCCCTGGCGTGTCGATGAGGTTGACGCGATGCCCGTCCCACGTGCAGCTGACGGCCGCGGCGAAGATCGTGATGCCGCGGTCGCGCTCCTGCGGGTCGAAGTCCGTGACGGTGGTGCCGTCGTGCACCTCGCCGCGCTTGTAGGTGCTGCCGGTGGCGAACAGGACGCGTTCGGTGAGCGTGGTCTTGCCCGCGTCGACGTGGGCGAGGATGCCCAGGTTGCGGACGGTGTTCAACGTGGTCGTGCGCATGGCTGAAGCGCCTTTTCTTTGAAGAGAAAGGAACTACGAGGTCAGCGCGATGAACCGACGAACGGGAGGGCGTTCGTCAGACACTCCGGTGCCCGGCGCGCAGCGGGCGACCGGGGTGCGAGGACACGAGGATCACGTCGAAACGCGACGAGGGAACGACGGCGGCGATGCGCACGGCCGGTCTCCCTTCGTCACTCGGTGATGTCGATCGTGGAGTGTAGACGGATCATGCCCTGCCGCGAAGCGGGTTTTCCAGGACGTTCGTTCACGTGCAGTGGGGGCATGAAACCGCGATCCGTCAGTCGGCGCCGTCCTTCAGCAACTGCGCGGCCTCGACCAACCTGGCGGCGGTGTCTCTCGCGGGCAGCGCCATCGTGACCAGCCGCTCGAACGTCGCCGCGTACGGCTGCCGCTCCCATTCAGCTTCCAGCCATGTGCCGCCGTGCAGGTTGTCGAGATGCACCACGTCGTCGAACTCGTCCTCGCGGAAGGACAACAGGGCGAAAGACGTCATCCCAGGGAAGGCACCGATCTCGTCCGGCACCAGCCGCAGCCGGACACCGGGAAGGTCGGCAAGCGCGACCAACCGCAGCAACTGATCCGCCATCACCAGCGCGCCCCCGACCGGGCGCCTCAGGACTGCCTCTCCCACAACGAGATCCAGCCGCAACGAAGGCCCTGTGCTGAGGTGTCGCAGCACCTGCTTCCGCTGAGCACCAGCGTAGTGACGATGTCCCTGGCCGGACACCGCGTCCACTTGGACGCCGTGCAGCGCAGCCTCGTACTCCGGTGTCCGGACGAATGGAGGCAGCACGTCCAAGGCGACTGTCCGCAGGTAGCTCGCTTCGGCCTCGACCTCGGCACACGTCCAACCGACACAGGACTGAGCGTCAGCGGTCAACAGGTCGAACCTCAGCGGGTCACGTACCCGCTGCGCCCCCAGCACCACCGGTTTTCGACGCACGCCGCTCACCCCGTACGCCAGGGCGAGTGCCACAACGTCAGCGTCGTTGATCGGGACGAGCGCGTTCTGCATCATCGAAGTCTTGGCGGGCGACCAGCCCACACGCTCACTGACCTCCACCAAGCTCAATCCACTTTCCTTGCGCCACAACGCAAGCGCGCGACCAACGGCGCGGTTCTGAAGGCTGGACTTGAAATTCTTGGGCATCTTCGCTCACTCGGTCCGCTGCAACGCCCGTGTCTCGCCCTCGATGGCGCTTGACGCGCAGTACAGGCGGATGATCAGGTCTTTGGAGTCAGCCTCGTCCAGACTGTTCTCGTCGAGTGCGTGCACGACGTTGTCGTAGCCCTCGATCGCGTCCTTCTCCTCAACGAGGAGGCTGGAGTTCTCAGTCTCCACCCACACCAGTGGTTCGTACTTCGGGAAGCTCAGATGCGTGAACGGCCCAGCAAGGCCGGCGTGCGCGCCGAGTGTGGCCGGCACGATCCGGATCGTGACATTCGGCCGGTTCGCCATGTGCAGCAGGTGCAGCAGTTGTCCGGCGTGCACCTCGGCTCCGCCGACCTTCAGTTGCAGCGCCAATTCGTGGATGAAGTAGGTGCACTTCACGTCGTGTCGTAGTGATTCCTGGCATGCGAGCAGCGCCTCCACTCGATCTCGAAGCTCGGCCACCGGCGCCGTGGACGACGCGAGCAGTACCTCTCGCAGGTAGTCCGCCGTCTGCAGAAAGACCGGCACCATGTGCGTATGCCAGCTGGTCAGCGTTTCCGCCACCGTCAGGTGTTCCACGACGGTGCGGAGCCGGACCGGCGCGCACGTTCCGTGCTGCTGCCACCAGCCCTTGATGTGCGTTTCCGGGTACAGGGACAGCAGATGACAAACCTCGGCGGCCTTGACCCGGCAGGCACCCAGCAGCGTGGCGATTTCGATCTTACTGGCGCCGCCCTTGCCGTTCACCACATCCGAGAGCTTCGCCTCGTCCCAGCCGAGGATGTCGGCAACCGCACGCGAGGTCAGCCCGGCATTCGCAATGGCCGCTCGTATACCGGCACCGAACTCACGGCCACGTGCGGTGGAGGTCCTCTTCGGCATGTCGGTTTCCTTCCACAGGTTCTGCGGGTTGTCAGCTGCTCCGTTCACAAACGCCGTGGCCGCAGTCGCCAAACCGCATGAACAACGCCGTCTCCTACCACGACCCGACAACCTCAGGGCGTGACGCTACGATCAACGGAGAACAAGCAGAACGGACCGCGAGTACGAGTGCGGTTCGACCGGAGTCGGCCAGACCTGGAGCGTCCGTGGGCGGAGGATCGGCAACACCGACGCGCAGTCAGGGTTCCCGTGCGGTCGGCATCGTGTCCGGTTACGTCCTCAAGCTCGCACGCCAGGCGGCGGGCCTGACACAGGAGAGTTTCGCGGAACATCTCACCGTGGACGTGAGCACCGTTCAAGGGTGGGAGTCGGGACGACGACCGCTCGCCGCGATGAACGCGGGCGACTTCGTCCGGCTCTGCGCTCGGCTCCCCCGGCTCGGCGCGCCCCCGTCGACCGGCCGGCACCTCCGCACGGCGGTCGAAGCCGATCTGGTCCTCTCCACCGGAATCACTGCCGGAAGTGCCTGGGTCGACCCCAACGTGCACCCGCTCGCCGCGAGCGTGCACCGCAAGACCCTCACCAATCTGATCACGTGGCCGTTCACCGGACAGCTTCCGCCCGAGCTGCACGGCTTCACACCGAAGGTCCCCCGCCGGGGACCCGTGGCGTCGGGCCCCACGCTCAGCACCGACGAGCGCACCCGGTTCTTCGATCATCTGATGACCGTCGCGGAACGCGGCGTGCACCCCGGCGAGGCACTACTGCGCCGGCAAGCGGTGTACCTGCTCGGATTCGACCAGCGCGACCAGGTCGCCGAGTGGCTGCGCGACGAATGGGAAAATGCCGGGCGGCGTCCTGTCGCCGATGGCGACGTGACCAGCCTGCTCGAAGCCCGCTCGGCGTCGGTGGCACTCGCGTCGACCGGCGACGGCACTCACCTGCACGACTTCGTCGCCCGCACCGCCGACACCCCTGCCGAGCTCGCGAACCTCAACTACTGGGCGCACTGGATCGGCGAACTCGGCGACGACCAGACCGATGACGAGTTCATGGTCGCCGACGACAGCAAAGCCTGGTCGGGCGTGCGGCTGCTCCACCACCTGGTCAGCCGCCTCGCCCCGTCCTCACCTCACCTGCCGCTCAACCTGCACACCCTGCACACCCTCGTGGCCAGCCGTCCGGCTCTGCTGACCGGACAACCCGCCGACCGCGACGCGCTGACCGGCGCGCTCGACACGCTCACCTCGGCGGATCTGCTGACTCGTCGCGGCCGCGACGAGGTCGCCGGACTTCACTACGCTCTGCGTCTCGCCGACCATTAGGGAGAGCACCTCATGCCAGACGAGCCCACCGCGATCGCCGCGTTCGGCTACGAGCTCGGGTTGCTCAAGCGCATCCGCCGTGCGGGATGGTGGCACGTCGGCGTCCGGGATCCCGAGTCGGTCGCCGAACACAGCTTGCGGACCGCCCAGATCGCGGCTCTGCTCGCCGCGGAGGAAGGTGCGAGCCCTGAGCGGGCCGCGTTCCTCGCGCTCTGGCACGACACGCAGGAGACCCGGACCGGGGACATCCCGCACACCGCGACCAAGTACCTGAGCAAACCCGAGCCCCGCGAGATCACCGCCGATCAGACGGCCGCCCTGCCGGGCACCTCACGCGACCTGGTCCGCGCCGCCGTGGACGAGTACGAGACCCGGCAGACGCTCGAGGCGCTGTGCGCGAAGGATGCGGACAAGCTCGAAATGCTGCTTCAGGCCGTCGAGTACCGGGAGACCGGAGTCGAGCGCGTCGCCGGGTGGATCGACTCCGCCAGGAAGGGACTGGCGACCGAGACAGCGCGACGCGTCGCCGAGGCGGCCGTGACGCTCTCCCCGCTGGCCTGGCGGGACCGCTAGCTGTTCAGCGACTCAGGAGCGCCTGCGTCTTCCTCGCGACAGCACGAACCACCGGCCACAGCTCGTTGTCCGCCCAGTTGGTGACACCGGCCGCCGCGATGGTGTCCAGGAGTTCGCGCAGCTCCCGAACCGCGTCCACCTCCTGCTGATCGCGAAACACCTCGCCGAGGTCGAACGAGAGCTTCGGGTTCATGACGTCCTGGACGGCCCATTGCTGGAGGACGT
The DNA here is from genome assembly GCF_053601075.1 of Lentzea sp. NPDC004789. Lineage (NCBI taxonomy): Bacteria > Bacillati > Actinomycetota > Actinomycetes > Pseudonocardiales > Pseudonocardiaceae > Lentzea > Lentzea sp. NPDC004789. Next base: position 34,117 of record NZ_JBSGBE010000027.1, read on the forward strand.
TTCCCGGCAGCACCTCGGCGAGCCGGTAGTAGAAGTCGACTCGCTGCAGTGGCCAGCGCACCCCCTCGTAGATGGCCGCGTCCCTGGCCCACCACTCGGCGACCTTCTCTGCTTCCTCCTTCGACGCCCACTGCCCGAGCTCCTTGCGCTTCAACGGCTTCGTGAGCTGGCGGTGCACGGCAGGCTGGTAGACCCCGCGCACCCGGAAGTTGGTCAGGTGCACTCGCGGCACGACCATCTGGGACACCGGCCCCGGGCTGCCGCGGTGCCGGCCGACCACAACGAGGTCCTGCCCGCCGTCACCCCACTGCGGCGGCAGCACCCACAGTTTCGTGCCGGCCGAGAAGTGCTTCAGATCGGTGGCGCCGACGTTCGCGACCACGCACCAGCCCAGCAGTTCGTCCACCGTCACAGTCTGACCAGGAACATCGCCTCGACGCTCGTCGTTTTCCCGGGTATGCGTCTGCGTTTGCTCGGTGACTCCATCGCCGCGGGCGTCGGCAGCACCCGTCGTGAGGACACCCTCGGTCCGCTGCTCGCCGGACGTCTCCGCGCGGCGGGCCACCAGGTCGACCTGAGAGTGCTCGCCGTCCCCGGTGCCCGGTCGGCCGACCTCAGCACCCAAGTGAGGGCCGCGATCGCGAGCGGCGTAGACGTCGCCGTGGTGGTGATCGGGGCGAACGACCTGACGAGATTCGTTCCCGCGCACGTCGGCGCGCAGCAGCTGCACGACGCCGTCGCGGAGCTGCGCCGGGCGGGCGCTCATGTCGTCGTCAGCACGGCTCCGGACCTGAGCGTGGTCGCGCACGTGCCGCCCGCGTTGCGCGACGTCGTGTCGGCGGTGAGCCGGGACTACGCGCAGGCCCAGGTGCAGGCCGTCATCCGGGCGGGCGGCGTGGTCGCCCACGTCGAACGCGCCGTCTCGGCACGGTTCGCGACCGACCCCTCGCTCTTCGCCGCCGACCGCTTCCACCCGTCCGGGGCCGGCTACCGGGTGATCGCCGAGGCGCTCGCGCCCGCGGTCCTGGCCGTCGCCGAGGACCTGAGCGCCTGACCGATTGCGATCACGGGCCTGGCGTCGTACTGTCCGCACTAAGTTCAAGCATTGAACGAATGAGGTGGATCATGACCACGCCCACTCCGGCGGACAAGTTCTCCTTCGGTCTCTGGACCGTGGGCTGGCAGGGCCGCGACCCGTTCGGCGAGGCCACGCGGCCCGAGCTGGACGTCGTCGAGGCGGTGCACCGGCTGGCCGAGCTCGGTGCCTACGGGCTGTCGTTCCACGACGACGACCTGTTCGGTTTCGCGGCGACGAACCGCGCGCAGCAGATCGATCGGCTGCAGACCGCGCTGAAGGACACCGGGATGATCATCCCGATGGTCACGACGAACCTGTTCAGCCACCCGGTGTTCAAGGACGGCGGCTTCACCAGCAACGACCGCGGGGTGCGGCGGTTCGCGCTGAAGAAGGTGCTGCGCAACATCGAGCTGGCGGCGGAGCTCGGCGCGAAGACCTACGTGCTGTGGGGCGGGCGCGAGGGTGCCGAGTACGACACGGCCAAGGACGTGCGGGCGGCGCTCGACCGGTACCGCGAGGGCATGAACCTGCTCACCCAGTTCGTCACGGACCGGGGCTACGACATCCGGTTCGCGATCGAGCCGAAGCCGAACGAGCCGCGGGGCGACATCCTGCTGCCGACGATCGGGCACGCGCTTGCGTTCATCACGACGCTGGACAAGCCGGAGCTGGTCGGGCTCAACCCCGAGGTCGGGCACGAGCAGATGGCCGGGCTCAACTTCGTGCACGGCATCGCGCAGGCGTTGTGGCACGACAAGCTGTTCCACATCGACCTGAACGGTCAGCGCAGCATCAAGTACGACCAGGACCTGGTGTTCGGGCACGGCGACCTGATGAACGCGTTCGCGCTGGTCGACCTGCTGGAGACGGCCGGCTACGACGGGCCGCGGCACTTCGACTACAAGCCGTCGCGCACCGAGGACATCACGGGCGTCTGGGACTCCGCCAAGGCGAACATGAGCACCTACCTGCTGCTGCGCGAGCGCGCGCGGGCGTTCCGGGCCGACCCCGAGGTGCAGGAGGCGCTGCAGGTCGCGGGCGTGGCCGACCTCGGCAAGCCGACGCTGGGCGCCGGCGAGTCCTACGAGGACCTGCTCAACGACGACAGCTTCGACCCGGACAAGGCCGGCGAACGCGGCTTCGGGTTCGTGCGGCTGAACCAGCTCGCGCTCGAACACCTCGCCGGAGCGCGCTGACATGACGCTCGTCGCGGGCGTCGACTCCTCGACGCAGTCGTGCAAGGTCGTGGTGCGGGACGCGGAGACCGGCGAGCTCGTCCGGGAGGGCCGCGCGGCGCACCCGGACGGCACCGAGGTCCACCCCTCGCACTGGTGGACGGCGCTGCAGTCCGCGGTGTCGGACGCGGGTGGGCTCGACGACGTCGCGGCGGTGAGCGTCGCCGGGCAGCAGCACGGCATGGTGTGCCTCGACGAGGACGGCACCGTCGTGCGGGAAGCCCTGCTGTGGAACGACACCAGGTCCGCGGCGGCGGCCGCGGACCTGGTGGCGGAACTGGGCGCGCAGCAGTGGGCCGAGCGGATCGGCCTCGTGCCGGTCGCGTCGTTCACGATCACGAAGCTGCGCTGGCTCGCCCAGCACGAACCGGCCAACGCCAAGCGCACCGCCGCCGTCTGCCTGCCGCACGACTGGCTGACGTGGCGGCTGCGCGGCACCGGTGACCTGGCCGACCTGGTCACCGACCGCTCGGACGCCTCCGGCACCGGCTACTTCGACTCGGTGACCAACGCGTACGTGCCTGAGCTGCTGGAACGCGGTTTCGGTCGCGCGGACGTGGCGTTGCCGCGCGTGCTCGGGCCCGCCGAGTGGGTGGACGGCGGCGCGGTGCGGCTGGGTGCCGGTGCCGGTGACAACGCGGCGGCCATCCTGGGTGTCGGTGCGGGGTCGGAGGTCCTGGTCTCGCTCGGCACGTCCGGCGTCGTGACCGCGACCAGCGAGGTGCGGGCCGCCGACGCGTCCGGCATCGTCGCGGGCTTCGCCGACGCCACGGGCCGCTACCTGCCGCTGGCGTGCACGCTCAACGCCGCCCGCGTGCTGGACGCCACCGCCCGCATGCTGGGCGTCGACCTCACGACCCTCAGCACCCTGGCCCTGTCCGCGCCGTCCGGTGCGGAAGGTGTCGTGCTGGTGCCGTACCTGGAGGGCGAACGCACGCCCAACCTGCCGGACGCCACGGGCGCGCTGCACGGCCTGACGCTCACCAACGCCACGCCCGCGAACATCGCGCGTGCGGCGGTGGAGGGCATGCTCTGCGGGCTCGCGGTGGGCCTGGACGCGCTCGCCGCGCAGGGTGCGGACGTCACCGGCGTGAACCTCGTGGGTGGTGCGGCGGTCTCTCCTGCCGTGCGGGAGATCGCGCCGACGGTGTTCGGTGTGCCCGTGACGGTTCCTGCGCCTGGTGAGTACGTGGCGGACGGTGCGGCACGGCAGGCTGCGTGGACGCTCACGGGTGGTACGACGCCGCCGGAGTGGGCGGGGGCGGAGAGCAGGCGGTACGAGGCGGACGCGGTGCCGGAGATCCGGGCGCGGTACGCGGACGCGGCCCAGAAGTACCTGAGCCGATGACCACCTGCCCCAGGCGTCGGACCGCGCTCGGACTCGGAGTCCGAGCGTGGTCCGCCGAGGCCGCGCAGCGATACTTGAGCCGATGACCACCGTCGACCACCTCCGTCAGGTTCGCCTCGGCAACCTGCGGACGGTGCTGCTCGCCCTGGTCGACCGCCCCGGCTCGCGGGCCGAGCTCGCGGCCCGCACCGGCCTCACCAAGGCCACGCTGTCGAACCTCACGGAACCGTTGCTGGCCAACGGGATCCTCGTCGAGGACGCGGCCACGCTGGCCGGCATGGGCAGGCCGTCCAAGCCGTTGCGGTTCCACCCCGACGGCCCGGTGGCGGTCGGGGCGGAGATCAACGTCAGTCACCTCGCCGTCGAGACCCTGGGCCTCGACGGCGAGACCATCGACCGCCGTCTCGTCCCCGCCGACACCCGCACCGGCAGCCCGGACACCGTGCTCGACCAGGTCGCCGCGCTGGTCCGCGAGATCATCCCGAACCGGCCGGTGCTCGGTGTCGGCCTCGCGGTACCCGGGGTCGTGCACGACGGCGTGCTCGTGCGCGCCCCCAACCTGCCCGAACTGGTCGGCGCGCCGCTGGCCGAGGCGCTCTCGGCCAGACTCGGTCTCGACGTCGAGCTGGACAACGAGGCCAACCTCGCCGCCCTCGCCCACCTCTGGCCGCGGCACCTCGCGGGCGAGGACTTCGTGCACGTCTCGGCGGACGTCGGCATCGGTGCGGGCGTGGTGCTCGGCGGCGAGGTGTACCGCGGGGCCAGCGGGTTCGCCGGCGAGCTCGGCCACGTGGTGATCGAACGCGACGGCCTCAGCTGCACGTGCGGCAGCCGTGGCTGCGTGGAGCGGTACGCGGGGCTCGACGTCATCCTCCGCGAGGCGGGCCGGCGGCGGCTCGACTCGCTCGCGAAGGCCCTGAAGGCCGGGGACCCCAAGGCGCTGCACGCGGTGCGCAGCGCCGGCGAGGCGCTCGGGGTCGGCCTGGCGACGCTGATGAACCTCTTCGACGTGCCGACCGTCGTGCTCGGCGGCAGCTACGCGGTGCTGCACGAGCACCTGAGCGCGGCCGCTCAGTCCGAAATGGACACCAGGGTGCTCGCGGGAGGCGAACGGCACACGCGGCTCGTCGCCTCGCCGCTCGGCGAGTTCGCCGTCGTGCGCGGGGCGGCGGGACTCATCACGAGGCGGGCGGTGCTGCAGCCCGAGCGCCTCGTCGGATGACGCCCAGCACGACCGCGAGCACGCCCACCACCAGTGCGAAGTAGCCGCCGACGATGCCGTAACCCGTGCCCGGTCCACCGCGAGCCATCAGCACGACCAGCGCACCGATCACCACGCCGACGGCACCGCAGGCCATCGCCGCCACGCCGAGGCGCCGTGCGGCCAGCACGACACCGGCCACGCCCAGCACCATGCCCACCAGAGACCAGGCACGGCCGGGAGTCAACCCGTAAACGTCAGCAGCAATCACAGAAAGGGACATGGCACGAGGATCGTCGCCGCGCAGCCGCACGTCGTCGTGCGCGCGCAGACAGCGTCTACTGCGGGCGCAGCAGGCCGGAAGTCCTCCCGCCGCAGGATCTACCAGCGCGAACCCGGGTTTAAGGTGCACGCATGAGCAAGCGCTGGCTGGACTGGGTGATCGCCGCCGGGGTGGCGGCGAGCCTCGTCGTCGCCGGGCACCCCACCACCCCGGCGGCCTACGCGCTCCTCGCCGCCGGCGGGCTCGCGCTCGCCGCGCGACGCCGCGCCCCGATCGCCGTGCTGGCCGCGACCGGGCTCGCGGCACTCGGGTACCAGGCGCTCGGCGTCAACGTCCCGGTGATCGCCTTCCTGTTCGCGGTCTACGCCACGATGAGGGCCGGGCACCGCGCGGTCACCGCGGTCGGTTCCGTCCTCATGCTGGCCGCACTCCCCCTCGCCGCGATCGTCTCGCCGCGCGACCTCACGACGTACGAGGCGTTCGCCCAGACCCGTGACGTCCTCCAGATCGCTTGGCTGATCGCCGCCGCGGCCGCGGGTGAGGCGCTGCGGCAGGCCGAGAAACGGGCCGACGAGGCCGAACGCACCCGCGAGGAGACCGCGCTCCGGCGCGCGAACGAGGAACGCCTGCACATCGCCCGCGAGCTGCACGACTCCCTCACCCACCAGATCTCGGTGATCAAGCTGCAGGCCGAGGTCGCCGTCCACCTGGCGCAGAAACGCGGCGAGCAGGTGCCCGAACCGCTGCTGGCGATCCGCGACGCCGGCCGGGAAGCCGCCAGGGAGCTGCGCGCGACGCTCGAAGCGCTGCGGGACGACGACAAGAACCCGCCGCACGGCATCGATGACGTCCCCGCGCTCGTCCAACGGGCGAGGTCCACCGGCCTGGACGCCGAGCTGAGGATCGAAGGCGCGCCCGGTGACCTCCCCGCGGCCGTGGCGCGAACGGCCTACCGGATCGTTCAGGAGTCGCTCACCAACATCGCCCGGCACGCCGCCGCGGCGACCGCGAAGATCCTCATCGACTACCGGCCGGACGCGCTCGTCATCCGGGTCGACGACGACGGCAGCGCGAAACCGAACGGGGCGACGACTCCCGGCGTCGGCCTGCTGGGCATGCGCGAGCGCGTCACCGCGCTCGGCGGCAGGCTCGACGCCGCACCGCGCGACGAGGGCGGCTTCACCGTCCACGCCGAACTTCCGGTGGCACAGCCGTGATCCGCGTCCTGCTGGTCGACGACCAGCCGCTCATCCGCAGCGGTTTCCGCGCGTTGCTCGACGCCGAGGACGACATCGAGGTCGTGGCCGAGGCCGCGGACGGACGTGCAGGCGTCGAGCAGGCCCGGCGCCACCACCCGGACATCGCCCTGGTCGACATCCAGATGCCCGGCCTCGACGGCATCGAGGCGACCAGGCGCATCGCCGCGGACCCGGACCTCACCGGCACCCACGTCGTGATCCTCACCAACTACGGCCTCGACGAGTACGTCTTCCACGCGCTCAAGGCCGGCGCCGCGGGGTTCCTCGTCAAGGACGTCCAGCCGGAGGACTTCCTGCACGCCGTCCGCGTCGCCGCGCGGGGTGACGCGCTGCTCGCCCCGTCCATCACCCGCAAGCTCATCGACCGCTACGTCAGCCGCCCGCCGCACCCCGGCGGCGACCTGCCCCAGCTCACCGCACGCGAGCGCGAGGCCGTCGTCCTGGTCGCGCACGGCCTGTCGAACGACGAGATCGCCGGACGCATGGTGATCAGCCCGCTCACCGCCAAGACCCACGTCAACCGCGCGATGACCAAGCTGCACGCCCGCGACCGCGCCCAGCTGGTGGTGATCGCCTACGAGGCCGGCCTGGTCGTGCCGCACAGCTCCAGTTCTTCGCCACGCAGGTAGGCGGCCCGTTCCGCGTCGGTCAGGTCGCGCCCGGTCTCGGCGCAGATGCGCCTCTGGGCGTCCGAAGTGGACAAAGACCAGCGGATGATCCGCGCGTCGTTCGCCCCGGAGACCAGTTCGTCGTCGCGCGTGAACGCCACCGCCTGCACCGGGCCGGTGTGGCCGGTGAGCGTCGTGCCCGTGCGGGTGCTCAGGTCCCACACGACGACCGAGTGGTCCTCGCCGCCGGACGCCAGCGTGGCGCCGTCCGGGCTGAACGCGAGCGTCACGACCGGCGCCGAGTGGCCCGTGAGCGTCATCAGCTCCGCACCCGTCGCCACGTCCCACACCTTCACCGTCCGGTTGGCGCCCGCGGTGGCGAACCGCCTGCCGTCCGGGCTGACCGCCACGTCGCGCACATCGCCCTGACCGGTGCTGACGCGGCGCTCCAGCCGGTCGGCGGCGACGTTCCACAGCATCGCGCCGCCCGCCGGGTCAGTGGAGATCAGCAACCGGCCGTCCGGGGTGAACTCGACGGCGCTCGCGATCGACGGCGCACCGGGGAACGCGCTCTGCCTCAGCTCCGGCAGGCTCCAGCGGAACCGGCCGAGCGACGCCGTGACGATGCCGCGCCCGTCCGGCTGGTAGGCGAGGTCGGTCGACGCCCCCAAACCGCTGTAGGACAACGACGACAGCCGTTCGCGCCTGGCCACGTCCCAGATCGTGACGGTGTGGTCGCGGGTGACCGAGGCGATCTTCGTGCCGTCCGGGCTGAACCGCGCCGCCTCCACCCGGTCCGGATGACCGTCCAAAGTGGCCACCGCGGTGCCGTCGGTGCGCCACAGCCGCACGGTGCCGTCGTCACCCGCGGAGGCCACCAGGTCCTGGTGCACGTCGAGGTCGTTGATGCCGTCGGCGTGCCCGGTGAACGGCGGCACGGCGTTCTCGCGCACCGCCACCACCCGGCCGAACCCGCCGGACACCAGCAGCGTGCCGTCCCGGCCGAGCGCGAGCGCCCTGGACTCGGTGCGGCCGCGGTCGCGGTAGGTGGTGATCGGGCGGCCGGCGCGGATGTCCCAGATGGTGATCAGGCCGTCCTCGTCCGACACCGCCATCCGGTCGCCGGCCGGTGCCGACGCCTCCCACGCGTACGGGCCCTGCTTCGGCAGCTCGGACTTCAGGTGCCCGTGCACGTCCCAGAACTTCACCCCGCTCTGCAGCGTGGCCGTGACGACCGTCCGCGGGCCGTCGAAGTAGACGCTGTTGACCTCCAGCGACGGTATCTCGCCCACGCGAGCACCCGAGGCCACGTCCCAGACCAGCGGTGAGTCGTCGCGGTTCGCCGTGGCGAGCAACGTGCCGTCCTCGTTGAACGCCAACGAGTCGACTTCGTGCGCATGACCGCGCAGCGTCCGCTTGGTCCGCGTCGCGACGTCCCACACCTCGACGTCACCGTTCGCGACACCGACCGCGAACGACGTGCCGGCGGGGTGGACGGCGAGCCCGGTGGTGATCAGGTCGAACCGTTGCGAGAACACGGGTCTGCCGGTCGTCCGGTCCCAGACCACGACGTCACCGGGACTGCCGGTGAGCGACGGTTTCGTGGAGCTGGAGGCGAGGTACCTGTCGTCCGCGCTGAACTCGGCCTGCCGCGCGTAGCCGCCGTCGGTCAGTCCATTGTGGTCGGACAGCACCACCTTGCGCTCACGGGACTTGAGATCCCACACCGTGACGAAGCCGTCCCGGTCCGCGGTCGCGATCACGTCGCCCCGGTGCGACACGGTCACGTCCAGCACGGGTGGCCCGTCGGTGTTGAGCTCGACCCGCCGGCGAGGTGCCGAGGCGGTGCTGAGCAACGCGCCTCGCGTGTCGTCGTCGGCGTGCAACCGGAACGCCGCCAGCGCCAGCAGCCCGGCCAGGTCGGGGGCCGTCTCGACGAGACCGCGCGCGCTCAACGCGAGCTGGTGCGCCTGGTCCGCCCGTTGCCGCAGCCGGGCTTCCGCGGACTGCCACCACGCGACGCCACCGCCACCGGCGGCCAGCAGGAGCAGCACGCCCATGATCGCGACCAGCTTGGTGAGCAACCTGTTGCGCCGCTTCACGCCGGCCTGCTCGGCCTCCTCCCGCGCGCGGCTCGCCAGGAGGAACTCGGTCTCGGCCGCGTTCAGCTCGCCGGGGTGGTCCTGCGCCCACGCGGAGGCCGTGACCAGCTGCGCGCCGCGGTAGAGCGCGCCCTCGTCGTGACCCAACTCGGTCCAGGTGTGGGCGGCCGAGGTCAGCCTGCGGTGCACGAGCAGCGTCGAGCGGTCGTCGGACAGCCAGCGCTGCAGCCGCGGCCAGGCCCGGATCAGGGCCTCGTGCGCGATCTGGGCGGTGTCCTCGTCGAGCACGACCAACCGGTCGGTGACGAGCCGGGTGAGCACCTTCCCGACGATCTTCGGCCAGGCGATGCCGTCGAGCTCGGCGCGGCGGATCGGTCTGCGGGTGTCCTCGGTGCCGTCACCGAACGCGGTGAGCCGCACCAGGATCCGGCGCATCGCCTGCTGCTCGGCGTCCGCCAGCTCGGCGTGGGCGCGCTCGGCGGTCTGGGCGATCGCGCCCCTGACACCACCACCGGCCCGGTACGCGGCGAGGGTCAGCTCGGTGTTCGACCGTTGCCACGTCTCAACGAGCGCGTGCGACAGCAACGGCAGCGCGCCGGGTTCGGCCTCCACGTCGGCCAGCACGGTGGCCAGCAGGTCGGCGGCGACGGACAGGCCGCTCATCGCGGCCGGGCGGAGCACGATGTCGCGCAGGTCGGCCGTCGAGGGCGGCCCGACCAGCACGGTGGCCTCATCGGCCAGCGCCCGCACCAGGGCCGGGTGCTGGGTGATGTGGGCGAGGAAGTCCGCGCGGACGCCGAGCACGACCCGCGTGCGGCGGTGCGGTCCCCTGGCCGCGTCCAGCAGCACCTCGACGAACCGGGCGCGCTCGCTTTCGTCGGTGCACAGGGTGAACAGCTCTTCCAGCTGGTCCACCACGAGCAGCACGCGCACGTCGTCCGGCCCGCCCGCCAGCATCGTCCTGACGGCGAGGTCGAACGCCGACGGGTCCGCGAACAGGTCGAGCCGGGTGCCGAGCGCGCTGCCGAGAGCATCGAGCGGTCGTGCGGTCGGGGTGATGACGATCGGCCGCCACGTCTCGTCCAGCCCGCCGACGACACCGGCGCGCAGCAGCGACGACTTGCCGCTGCCGGACGCCCCGAACACGCCGACGACCGGGTAGCGGTCGATCCGGCGGGTGACCAGCTCGACCAGGTGGTCGCGGCCGAAGAACCACGGGTGGTGCTCCGGCTGGTAGGCCATCAGGCCGCGGTACGGGCAGTCGGCGCGGGTGTTCTTCGGCGGCGCGGGTTCGGTCAACGCCCGGCCCTGCAGCATCGTCTCGTGCAGGCCGCGCAGTTCCGGACCCGGTTCGATGCCGAGGTCGGCCACCAGCCGTTCGCGGGCGCGCCGGAACGCCGCCAGCGCCTCCGCCTGCCGGTTCGCGCCGTAGAGCGCGGTCATCAGCTTGGCGTGCAACGGTTCCCGGTACGGGTGCTGGTGCGCCAGCTCCTGCAGCTCGCCGACCACCTCGGCGTGCCGGCCCAGCGCCAGCTCGGCGCTGACGCGTGCCTCCACCGCCCGCAGCCGCGTCTCGTCGAGGCGGGCCGCGAACTCGCCGGGCAGCTCCGCGCACGCCGGTCCGCGCCAGGTGGCCAGCGCCTCGGTCAGCAGCTCGACGGCCTTGGCGTGGTCGCCGTCCGCGAACGCCCGTTCGCCGTCCTCGGTCAGCCGGTCGAACCGGTCCGCGTCGAGCTCGCCGGGTGCGACGGTGAGCTCGTACCCGGCGGGCCTGCGGGTGATCCGGTCACCGATGTGCCGTCTGAGCTGATAGACGTGCAGCCGGACGTTCTCCTGCGCCGAGGCCGGCGGTTCCTCCCACAGCGCCGCGATCAGCCGCCGCGGTGACACGGGCGTGTTCGCGTGCCGCAACAACATCGCCAGCACGACCCGCTGCTTGGCCGAGCGCAGCGCGATCTCCTCGTCGTCACGGACGACCACGAGCGGACCGAGCACCCGGAACTCCACGCACCCACCCCCACGAGTCGGCGCGAACGGTAACAACGACCAGGCGTTATACGCAGGCGATACGGAGAAATACGGCCCTATGCCGAGCGTCTTGGACTATGCGGACAATCCAGGTCGCGCTGTCGTTGCACAGCGCATTGCTGGCCGATCAGATCTTCTCGCGCCTCGCCACGACCCCGTGGTGCCGCCCCGGCACCCCCGCCGACGTGACGGTGGTCGACGCCTCCCGCGCCACCGGGCCGAGGACGGTGGCGGTCCTGTCCCGCGTCGGCCCGGTCGACCACCTGCTGCGGGCGGGCGTCACCGGCCTCGTGCTCGCCGACGACCCGGTGGACGACATCGTGCGGGCGATCCACGACGTGCACCGGTTCGGCGGCTGGGTGTCGCCGAGGCTGGTGCCGTCCCTGCTGCCCGATCCCCCGCCGGCCACGCTGACCGCGCGCGAGCGCGAGACGTTGCGGCTGCTGGCGGAGGGCTGGGAGAACGCCGAGATCGCCGCCGCCATGTTCATCACCGTCAGCGCGGTCAAGTACCACGTGTCGAACCTGCTGAGGAAGTTCGGCTGCCGCGACCGCACGCAACTGGTCTCGCGACTAGGGCGGACCGCGGCGGTCGCTTCCTAGCGTGCGTGGCATGAGAATCCTCGTTGCGGGTTTGATCGCGTTCTCCGTCCTGATAGGACTGGTCAGCCCGGCCCAGGCCGCCCTGCCGGCCTGGCCGAACGTCAAGATCGGCGCCACCGGCGACACCGTCCTGACCGCCCAGCACCTGCTGCGCCACCGCGGTTACAACATCGCGGCCGACGGCGACTTCGGCTCCGGCACCCAGGCCGCGGTCAAGCAGTTCCAGTCGTCCGCCGGGCTGTCGGCCGACGGCGAGATCGGCCCGCTGACGTGGCCCAAGCTGATCGTGAGCGTCAAGCGCGGCAACAACAGCGAGGCCGTCCGCGCCGCCCAGGTCCAGCTCGACCGCTACGGCTACGGCCTGTCCGTGGACGGCGACTTCGGCGGCGGCACGCACAACGCCGCGGTCGCGTTCCAGAGCGCGCACGGCCTGTCCGCCGACGGCGAGGTCGGCCCGAACACCTGGCAGGCCCTGGTGGGTGGCACCCCGTCGTCCGGCGGCGGCGCCTACAGCCTGCCGCTGGCCCGCAGCGCCCTGCCGCGCAGCGAGTACGACGACCCGCACCACGACTACCCCGCCATTGACCTGCCGGTGAACACCGTCCCGGCGTACGCGATGGTCACCGGCACCGCCTACCGCCTCACCGAGCCCAACGGCTGCGGCAACGGCCTGCGGATCGTCAAGAGCGGCGTCGACTACCTCTACTGCCACCTCTCGGCGTGGTCGGTCGCGAACGGCGCGTCGGTCAGGGCCGGTCAACGGGTCGCCACCACGGGCAACACCGGCAACTCGACCGGACCGCACCTGCACATCGCGATCAAGATCAACGGGACGTCCTACTGCCCGCAGAACTTCCTGCTCGCGATCTACGACGGCCGCACGCCGCCCGCGCCGTCGTCGCTGCCGAGGACCGGCTGCTTCTACTGAACCGTCGGCGCGCAGGTGTGCCCGGAACCGGCCGGGCACCCTGCCGCCAGCCATTCGCGAGTGCGCGCGTACGCGGCGTCGATCAGCTCACGCGCCCGGCTGAAGTCACCGGGCGACACCCGCAGCGGGCACAACGCCGGCACCACCCGCAGCTCGATCTTGCCCCGGTAGCGTTCGACGTCCACCGCCAGCCGGTGGTTGACCAGCAACGTCAACGCCTGCAACGCGACACCGAGAGCACTGCGCGGCGGCGAGGTGAGGTCGCACGCGTACCCGGTCGGCAGCACCCACGCCTGGTCCGCGCCGAGGTCGACCGCGTACGACAGCGGGTTGTTGTTCACCGCGCCGCCGTCCATGAGGTAACGGCCGTCGAGCTGCATCGGCGGGAACACGCCGGGGATCGCGGTCGAGGCGAGCACCGCGTCGACCGCGGAGCCCTTCGACAGCACCACTTCCGCGCCCGACAACACGTCGGTGGCACCGACGTGGACGGGAATCACCGTGCCGGTCAGGTCGATCTGGCCCAGCGAGCGTTCCAGCAACCGGCGCAACGCGGTGTTCGGCACGAGGTGGTCGCGGACGCCCAGCAGGCCGAGCAGCCCGGTCACCGGCCGGATCGGGAAGACGTCGGTGCGGCGCAGGGAGACCCACCGGTCGACCAGGGAGTCCACATCGGACGGATGCAGCGCGAACCACGCGGCGTTGGCCGCGCCCACCGAGGTGCCGACGACGAAATCCGGGCTGACGCCGGCACCGGTGAGCGCGGCCAGCATGCCGACCTCAATCGCGCCCAAGCTCCCACCGCCTGCGAGCACGAACGCGGTCGCCATGCCCCTCATCCTCCTCGCACCACGGGTGTGGAAGCGAGGGGCCAGCTCGTCCGCCACAGGTGGCAACCGGACGTCCGAACCACCCCCGCGAGGTGAACCGGCGGACCCGATCTCCCGGCCAGCCTGGGTTTTCCGGACGAACGAGAGGTGGGCGACGTGGTCAGCGCGGAGAAGCAGAGGCTGCAGGACGCCGGTCCGTGGCGCAGGTGGGGCCCGTACCTGAGCGAGCGGCAGTGGGGCACGGTCAGGGAGGGCAACGACGCGGGCGACGCCTGGACGTCGTTCACCCACGACCAGGCCAGGTACCGGGCGTACCGGTGGGGCGAGGACGGGCTGGCCGGGTTCAGCGACGACCGGCAGCGGATCTGCCTGGCGCTGGCGTTGTGGAACGGCAACGACCCGATCCTCAAGGAGCGGTTGTTCGGCCTCACCAACGGCGAGGGCAACCACGGCGAGGACGTCAAGGAGTGCTACTTCTACCTCGACGCCACCCCGACCTCCTCCTACCTGCGGATGCTCTACAAGTACCCGCAGGCGAAGTTCCCGTACGAGGACCTGGTCGCCACGAATGCCGCCCGCTCCCGGTTCGACCCCGAGTACGAGCTGCTCGACACCGGGGTGTTCGACGACGACCGCTACTTCGACGTGGAGGTCGAGTACGCGAAGGCGGGTCCCGAGGACGTGCTGATGCGGATCACCGCGCACAACCGCGGGCCGGAGGACGCGACGCTGCACCTGTTGCCCACGCTGTGGTTCCGGCACACGTGGTCGTGGGCGGGCGACGTCCGCATGCCGTCGCTGCACGTCTGCGAACCGGGCACGGTGCGCGCCGAGCACCCCGACCTCGGTGTGCGGTGGTGGTACGTCGACCCGCCCGCGCCCATCCTCGTGACCGAGAACGAGACCGACAACGAGCGGGTGTTCGGCTCGCCCAACGTCACCCCGCACGTCAAGGACGGCATCGAACGCGCGGTGGTCCACGGGGACCAGACCGCGGTCGCCGCGGACGGCGTCGGCACGAAGGCCGCCGCTCACCACGAGATCCGCCTCCCGGCCGGAAGGTCCGCCACGGTCAGGGTCCGGCTCAGCGACGCCAGTCTCAGCGACCCGTTCCTGGACTTCGACGCGGTCGTCAGCCGGCGGCGTGACGAGGCGGACGACTTCTACGACGAGGTGCTCGGCGGTGACCCGCGCGGCGAGGAACGGCTGGTGTGCCGGCAGGCGCTGGCCGGGCTGCTGTGGTCGCGGCAGTACTACGCGTTCGACGTCGAGCGCTGGCTCACCGAACGAGGCGTCGATCCCCTGGGCGAGGACCAGAACTGGCGGCACCTGGTGGCACAGGACGTCTTCGTCATGCCGGACAAGTGGGAGTACCCGTGGTTCGCCGCCTGGGACCTGGCCTTCCACGCCGTGCCGCTGGTGATCGTCGACCCCGAGCTCGCCAAGCAGCAGATCGAGCTGCTGCTCGGCCGCCGTTACCTGCACCCGAACGGCCAGATCCCGGCCTACGAGTGGAACTTCGGCGACGTCAACCCGCCGGTGCACGCGTGGGCCGCGTGGTTCGTCTACCAGTACGACCGCGACAAGGAGTTCCTCGCCCGCGTGTTCCCGCCGCTGCTGCGCGCGTTCGGGTGGTGGCTCAACCGCAAGGACGCCGACGGCCGGAACCTGTTCCAGGGCGGGTTCCTCGGCCTGGACAACATCGGCGTGTTCGACCGCAGCGCTCCCCTGCCCACCGGCGGCCGGATCGACCAGGCCGACGGCACCGCGTGGATGGCGTTGTACTGCCAGAACCTCATCCAGATGGCGCTCGAACTCGGTGAGGTCGAGCAGGCGGCCACCCTGCTGGAGAACCTCGCGTGGATCGCGGCGGCCACCGGCCACGTCGGCAGCGGGCTGTGGGACGAGGAGGACGGCTTCTTCCACGACGTGCTGCGCCATCCGGACGGCACGTCCACGCCGTTGAAGATCCGCTCGGCCGTCGGGCTGCTGCCGCTGGCCGCCGCGACCGTGATCAGCCCGGACGTCCGGCGCGAGCACCCCGAGCTGATCGACGGCATGCGCGGCTTCCTCGACCGGCACCCGGCCGTGCGGGCCGCGTTGTGGGGCCACGGCGCGCAGGCCGACGCCACCGGACCGGTGCTGTTCTCGTTGTTCGACGAGAGCCGCCTGCGCCGGATCCTCGCGCGGATGCTCGACCCCGGCGAGTTCCTGTCACCGCACGGCATCCGCTCGCTGTCGCGCTGGCACGCCGAGCACCCGTACGTGCTGACCGTCGACGGCGTCGAGCACCGCGTCGGCTACCTGCCCGCCGAGTCGGACTCCGGCATGTTCGGCGGCAACTCCAACTGGCGCGGCCCGGTGTGGCTGCCGATCAACGTGCTGGTCATCCGGGCGTTGCGGCACCTGCACGAGTACTTCGGCGACGGTTTCACGGTGGAGTGCCCGACCGGTTCCGGGCGGTACCTGAACCTCCGCCAGGTCGCGGACGACATCGCCGAGCGGTTGCTCGACACGTTCCGGACGGGGGTGGACGGGCGTCCGGTCCACGGTGGACAGACGCGGTTCCGCGATCCGCACTGGCGGGATCTGCCGTTGTTCTACGAGTACCTCCACGGCGACAACGGCGCGGGCATCGGTGCGAGCCACCAGACCGGTTGGACCGCGCTGGTCGCCCTGCTGCCGCTGGAGGTGGCGCGATGAGCTGGCCGGAGCAACCCGTGATCTACGAGGTCAACACCGCCGTGTGGCTGGGCGAGCTGTCCCGGGCCGCCGATCGCCAGATCACCCTCGGCGAGGTCCCGGCGTCCGCCTGGCACGAGATCACGCCGGCCGGGGTCGACGCCGTGTGGCTGATGGGCGTGTGGGAGCGCAGCGTCCTGGGCCTGGCGATCGCCAACGGCCACCCCGGCCTGCGGGCGTCGTTCCAGGAGGCGCTGCCGGACCTGCGGCCGGAGGACGTCATGGGGTCCCCGTACTGCGTGCGGCGCTACATCGTGGCCGACGAGTTCGGTGGCGACGAGGGCCTCGCGAAGGCACGCGCCGAGCTCGCGGCACGCGGCGTGCGGCTGGTCCTCGACTACGTGCCGAACCACGTCGCGCCGGACCACCCGTGGGTCGAGGAACACCCGGAGTTCTTCGTGCGCAAGGAGAACGGCGACCTCGAACGCGGGAAGGACCCGTACTTCCCGGCCTGGCCGGACGTCGTGCAGCTCGACGCCTTCTCCCCCGCCCTGCGCACGGCCGCCACGATGACGTTGTCGGGCATCGCCGCCCGCTGTGACGGCATCCGCTGCGACATGGCCATGCTGCTGACCAACGAGGTCTTCTCCCGCACGTGGGGAAAACCGGCGCCGGAGCAGGACTTCTGGCCGGAGGTGATCGGCGGCCTGCGCGCCGACCACCCGGAGACCGTGCTGATCGCCGAGGCGTACTGGGACATGGAGTGGGCGTTGCAGCAGCAAGGCTTCAACTTCTGCTACGACAAGCGGCTCTACGACCGGCTGGTCAGCGGCCAGGGCGTGCGCGAGCACCTGCGGGCCGATCCCGGCTACCAGGTCAGGCTGGTGCGGTTCCTGGAGAACCAGGACGAGCCGCGCGTCGCGAGCGTGCTCTCACCCGCCGCCGCGCGGGCCGCCGCCGTGGCGATCGCGACGCTGCCCGGCGCGACGCTGTGGCACGAGGGCCAGTTCGAGGGCAGGCGGGTCCGGCCGCCGGTGTTCCTGGCCCGGCGACCGGACGAACCGCTCGACCACGACCTCGCCGCCTGGTACCGCAGGCTGCTCGCGGTGGTGCACGACCACCACGTGCGGCGGGGCGAGTGGCGTCTGCTCGACGCCGAGGGCTGGCCGGACAACCAGTCGTGCCGGCGGTTGCTCGCGTGGTCGTGGACGGCCGCGGGCGGTGCGCGGCACGTCGTGGTCGTGAACTTCTCCGACCGGCCCGCCCAGGGCCTGCTCCCGGTGGAGCTGCACAAGTACACCGACCTGCTCGACGGCATGGTGTACGAGCACGAGGACGACCTCAGTCCCCTGTACGTGGCACTGGCGCCATGGGGATGTCATCTTTTCGCGGCGGCCTGAGCAGGGCCGCCGCCCAGCCCGCCGCCGGGTCGATGTCGACCAGCAGCACCTTCACCAGCACGGTGAGCGGCACCGCCAGCAACGCGCCGAGCGGGCCGAGCACCCAGGCCCAGAACACCAGCGCCAGGAACGTCGCGGTGGTCGACAACCCCGCGGCGTCCCCGGTGAACCGGGGCTGGATCAGCGACTGCACGACGAAGTTCAGCACCACGTAGAACACCAGCACGGCCAGCGCCCGGCGCGGGCCGTGCTGGAGCAGTGCCAGCACCGCCGGTGGTGCCACGCCGAGGATGAAGCCGATGTTGGGGATGTAGTTGGTGACGAACGACAACACGCCCCACAACAGCGCGAGCGGAATGCCCAGCACCGCCAGCGCCACCGCGTCCAGCACGGCCACGATGAACCCGAAGATCGTCGTGACCAGGATGTAGCGGCGCGTCCGGCGGACGAACTCCTCCAGCGCCTCCCGCAGGTTCGGCCGGTCCGCGGCGATGTCGGCGAGCCGCGAGTGCGCCCAGCCCACCTCGACGCCGAGGAACAGCAGCAACGCCAGCAGGAACACCAGGCTGGTGGTGAGGCTCGTCAGTTCGTTGAGCAGCCCGCCGATCGCGCCCATCAACCTGCCGCGGTCGAGGCCGTTGATCGCCCGCTCGGCGCGCGCGACGAGCTCGTCGCGCGCGAACTCCGGCAGCATCGAGGCCAGTCGCACACCGGACGCCGCGACCGTCACCGCGACGACCGCGAGCACGCTGTACACACCCGCGACCACCGTCAGCGTCGCGAGCCACGGCGGCGCGCCGCGGTCGCGCAGCCACCGGTGCACCGGACTGATCGCGATGACGACCAGCAACGCCAGCATCGCCGGCGCCACCAGCCACGCGACCGCCCGCACCCCGGCGACCACGACGACCGCGGCCGCACCACCGAGCAGGATCGTGAGTGCGCGCGGCATCAACGGTGGGTCGACTCGTACTTGGCCGTCGTGTTGTTGATGTCGGCTTCCTGGCCGTGGACGACCACGGCCCATATGACGGTCACGCACAGGGCGATGACGATCGTGGACCACAGCGGGTGCACCGACGCGAACGCCAGTTGCGCGACCGCGTTGAAGACCGCGAGCACCACGGCGACCACCCTCGCCCACGCGGCACCGGACAGCAGCGCGCCGCCCGCGAGCGCCACCAGGATCCCGATCAGCAGCGTGATCCAGCCCCACGTGGTGATGTCGAAGACGAGCACCTGGTGTTCGGTGACGACGTAGTACTCACCGCGGAACAACGCCACCAGCCCCTCAATGGCGTTGAACGACCCCATGACGATCATCATGATGCCCGCGAACCAGATCCAGCCGAGCCAGCCTGTCTCCCGCATCGTGCCTCCGTTCGCTCGGGACGGGAATTGCCCGGCCACCGTGACACCGGCGTCCGCAGCGGATCTTCACCCGTTTCGCGCGAGAGGAGGCGCGGTGGTCCGTCCGGACGGGTGAAGACCCGCCCCGGCCCCGCCGAGAGTCTCGTCCTCATGACGACACAACCGGTGTATCCACTGATCGCCGACCACGGGCTGATCGGCGACCTGCAGACGTCCGCGCTGGTGTCCACCGACGGCACCGTGGACTGGTTCTGCTGCCCGCGGTTCGACTCGCCGTCCGTGTTCGCCTCCCTGCTCGACCGGCAGCGCGGCGGCTTCTGCCGCATCCGGCCCGCCGGCCACCCCGGCGCGGGACGGCAGCTCTACTTCCCCGACACCGCGGTGCTGATCACCCGGTTCATGACCGAGGAGGGCACCGGTGAGGTCGTCGACTTCATGCCACCGCTGCCCGACCACGACGCGACCGACCGGCATCGGCTCGTGCGCATCGTGCGGTGCGTGCGCGGGCGCGTGACGTTCGAAGTCGACGTGGCGCCACGGTTCGACTACGGCCGTCGGTCCCATCGCGCCCGGATCACCGACGACGGGGTGATCTTCGACTGCGGCCAGTTCGGGCTGGTGCTGCACGCGGTGCGCGAGCCCGGCGATCCCCGGCTGGTGTCCGGGGAGATCACCAGCACGCAGGACCTGCGCGCCACGCTGTCGCTGGTCGAAGGACAGACGCGCGGCATCGTGCTGGAGTCCGGTGTCGCCGGGCCACCGCGTGCCGTGACCGCGGCGCAGGCGCGGGAGCTGTTCGAGAGCACCGTGTCGTTCTGGCACAACTGGATCGCCCAGTCGACCTACCGGGGCCGCTGGCGCGAGGCGGTCGACCGGTCCGCGATCACGTTGAAGCTGCTGACCTACGCGCCGTCCGGAGCGCTGGTGGCGGCACCGACCACGGGACTTCCCGAACAGCTCGGCGGTGAGCGCAACTGGGACTACCGCTACACGTGGGTGCGTGACGCGTCGTTCGCCGTGTCGTCGTTGCTGCGCCTGGGTTTCACCGAGGAGGCGGCGGCGTTCGGGCGATGGCTCACCCAGCGCAGCCAGGAGGGTGGCCCGCTGAAGGTGATGTACGCGGTGGACGGGTCGGCCGACCTCGCCGAGCAGGTGCTGGAGCACTTCGAGGGTTACCGGGGGTCGTCACCGGTGCGCGCGGGCAACGGCGCGGCGGGTCAGCTGCAGCTCGACATCTACGGCGAGTTCCTGGACAGCGTGCACGCGGCGCACCTGTGCGGGCTGCGGATCTCGCACCGCGGCTGGCACGCCGTGCTGGAGCAGCTGGAGTGGCTGACGCACAACTGGGACCAGCCGGAGGAGGGCATCTGGGAGACCAGGTCGGGCCGCGCCGACTTCACCTACGGCCGGGTGATGAGCTGGGTCGCGTTCGACCGCGCGATCCGCATCGCCACCGCGGAGGGGCGGCCGGGACCGGTGGAGCGCTGGCGTTCGGTGCGCGACCGGATCTACGGCCAGGTGTGGGACCGCGGCTGGGACCGCAAGACCGGCGCCTTCGTGCAGCGCTACGGCGCTACCGCACTCGACTCGTCGTTGCTCCGGCTGCCGCAGGTGGGGTTCGTGGCGCCGCGCGACCCCGTGTGGCTGGACGCGTTGGCCGCCATGGAAGCCTTGGTCCACGACAGCCTGGTGCTGCGCTACGACACCGAGGCCGCGCCGGACGGGTTGCGCGGCTCGGAGGGCACCTTCTCGTTGTGCACCTTCAACTACGTGACCGCGCTGGCGTTGTCCGGACGGGCCCGCGACGCGCGGCTGGTGTTCGAGAAGATGCTGACCTACGGCAACCACCTCGGGCTCTTCGCCGAGGAGATCGGCCTGACCGGCGAGCAGCTCGGCAACTTCCCGCAGGCGTTCACCCACCTCGCGCTCATCGACGCGGCCGTCACCCTCGACGACCGGCTCACCCGTCGCGGGTGAGGACTCGTGCCGCGGGTCTCTCGCACAGTTTCGGTCATGGCCACTTTGACCGTGTGGAAGTTCGACACCTCCGAAGGGGCGCACAACGCGCTCGATCTGCTGAAGAAGCTCCAGGACCAGCAACTGATCACCATCCGCGACGCGGCGTACGTCTACTGGGAGGCTGATGCCAAACGCCCCAAGACCAAGGAGATCGGCAGGTTCACCGGTGCCGGCGCGCTCGGCGGAGCGTTCTGGGGCCTGCTGTTCGGGCTGATCTTCTTCATCCCGGTGCTGGGCGCGGCGATCGGCGCGGGCGTCGGCGCGCTCGCCGGGTCGCTGTCCAAGGCGGGCATCGACGACGACTTCATCAGCGAGGTCAGGGCGAGCGTCACACCGGGCACGTCCGCGCTGTTCGTGATGTCCGAGTACGCGGTCGTCGACAAGGTCGCCGACCAGTTCAAGCAGACCGGAGCCCACCTGATCACCACGAACCTGTCGGTCGACCAGGAGAAGCTGCTGAAGGAGACGTTCACCTCTTGATCCACGGGGTGACCTGGGCGGTGGTGCGGCCGGCAGCGACTGTCGGGGTGCTGCTGCTGGTCTACTACCGCCTGCCGATGGACCGGCCGGAGGACGGATTCACCGTGCTCCGGCTGGTCGCCGGTCTGCTGCTGGTGGCGCTGGTGCTGTGGTGGCAGGTGCGGATGATCGGACGCGTCAAGCACCCCGGCCGGCAGGGCGCCCAGGCGCTCGCGCTCGTGGTCCCGCTGTTCCTGCTGGTGTTCGCCCAGGCGTGCTTCCTGCTGGAACGGCACCAGCCCGGCAGCTTCACCCTCCCGCTCAGCCGGACCGATGCTCTCTACTTCGTCGTCACCGTGTTCGCCACCGTCGGATTCGGTGACATAGCACCGGTCACGGCCGCGGCTCGGGTCCTCATGACCGTGCAGATGCTCTGCGACCTGCTGGTGGTGGGCGTGGCGCTGAAGGTCATCCTCGCCGCGGTTCGCCGTCGCTCCGGATGAACAACGCGAACACCAGCCCCACCACGGAAATGAGCACCAGCAGCGTGAGCGCCGCGCGGTACGGGTGCCCCGCGCCGGTGAGGACCGAGCCGACCAGCGCGGTGCCGAACGAGGACCCCAGGTTCGAGACGGCACGCGACACCCCGGACACGTCCGCCTGGTCGGCATCGGGCCACCGCGACTGCACGACGTTCACCGAAGCCGTCAGCATGATCCCGATCCCGGCCCCCAGCAGGAACAACCCGACCGGTTGCTGCAACGTGCCGGCGATCGTCAGCACGAACCCGGCGCGGATCAACGTGCGCTGCGCGTACCGCTTGGCCAGGCGCCCCGCCAGCGCGGAGGTGACCAGCATGCCGGCCGTGGCGGGCAGCAGCGCGACACCGGTCTCGATCGCGCTGAGGTGCTGCTCCTGCTGAAGGTGCACGGACAGCACGAAGAACGTCCCTTGCAGCACCAGCCACTGCACGAGCTGGGTGCCCAGGCCGAGGTTGGACGTGCGGTCCTGGAACAGCTTCGGCTCGCACAGCGGGTCCTGCGCTCTCGTGATGTGCCACCCGAACAGGCCCAGTGTCCCGACACCCGCGCCGATCAGCAGCCACGTGGTGGCGGACCAGCCGTTGACGTTGGTGCGCAACACCCCCAGCACCACCAGGAACAGCCCCGCCCCGGACAGCACCGCTCCCCTGAGGTCGAACTTCGTCGGCTTCGGCGTCGTCCTGGGGATGTTCCTGGCCAGGGCGATGATCAGCAGCACCACCGCGACCTGCAGGAGGAACGAGGCCCGCCAGCTGAACGCGGTGGTGATCAGACCGCCCAGCAACGGCCCCGCCGCCGCACCCAGCCCGCCCGCGCCCGAAACCGCGCCGAACCCCTTGGCGCGTGCCGTCGGATCCGGTGCCAGCGCGGTGACGAGGATGTAGATGGGCGGGATCATCAACGCCGACCCGACGCCCTCCAGCACCGCATACCCGACCAGCAGCACGCCGGGGCCGGGCGCGAGGGCCGCGAGCAGCGCGCCGGCACCGTAGATGGACAGGCCCAGCACGAAACACCGGCGGCGGCCCCAGATGTCGGTGAGCTTGCTGCCCGGCACCATCAGCGCGGCCATCACAAGGGTGAACATCGTGATGATGGTCTGGACGCCGGTGATCGTCGTGCCGAGGTCGTGGGCGATCGTGCTGATGGCGACGTTCATGTTGGTGGCGGCGTAGCTCGCGATGAACTGGGCCAGCGCCAAGGGAAGGATCTTCACCGGCCACCGCCGGTGGGTAAGGCACCACCCGCGCTCGTCGCGCACCCTCCACCCGCGGGCAAAGCACCGCACCCACCCGGCACCACCCACTCCGGCACCCCCGACACGCGCCCTCCGCCCGAGGGCAACGCACCGCCCGCTTCCGTCACGCGCCCTCCGCCCGCGGGCAAGGCGCCACACCCACCCGGCACCACCCACTCCGGCACGCCCGACACGCACCCTCCGCCCGTGGGCACACCACCACACACGCCCAGCCCCACCACGCCCCTCACACGCCCTCCCCGACGTGCAGATGCCCCGCCGCCTTGCCCAGCAACGCGTGCACGATCCGCAGCACGTCCGCCACCCGGTCCCGGTGCTCCCGCAGCACCTCCACCTGCCGCGCCGCCTCCCGCACCATCCGCTCGGCCCGCAGCCGCGCGGTCTCCTCCACGAGCTGCGCGTCCCGCAGGGTCTCCTTGCGCCGCAACGTGAGCGCGAGCTCGAAGTCCTCCGCCACCTGCTCGCGCTGGCGGGCCGCGGCCTCGTCCAGTGCGCGGCGACGGGCTTCGCCCTCCCGGACCAGCCGGCTCATGCGTTCGCGCGTCGTCACCAGGAGGTCGCGGTGTTCGGCGTGGGTCCGCTGGGCCGAGGACCACACGTGTTCCTCGATCGCGGACGCGCGTTCGACGATCGCGGCGGCCTCCGCCAGTGCCGCGTCGACGGCGTGGCGGAGACGTTCCCCGACCGAGTCCGGCGACAGCGGCTGGCGGCACAGACGCTCGATGCGGTCGCGCAACGCGCGGTTCTCCTCGCGCGCGGCTTCCAGGGCCCGCGTGAGCGAGCGGGCGCGGTCCTCGCAGGCGTCGCGGTCGGCGGCCAGCAGTTCGAAGTCCCGTTCGGTCACGCCGACGTAGTGCTGGACCTGGTCGCGCCGGTAGCCGAGCCACGCCACGTCGAAGGCGGTGCGCAGCGGCACCAGTTCGGTCGTCATGAGCGCACCAGGGCGAGCTGGGCGCGGCACAGGCCGCCGATGCCCTCGGCCGGTGCGGCCGGGGTGCCCGCGGTGATCACGTGCACCCGCGTGCGGCTCAGCAGTGCGGCGCGGACCGCCACGTCGGCCAGCAGGCCGCAGCGGCGGGAGGGAGACCAGCCGCGCGTGACGTCGGTGGGGGCCGGACCGTACCAGGCGGTGGCGGTGACGTCCTCCGGGTAGCCGACGATCAGGTCGTCCAGGCGGCCGGCGGCGAGCGCGGCGAGGGTCTGGTCGGCGCCTTCCACGGCCAGCCGGCGGGCGCGGCCGCGGTCGTTGAAGTCGGCCAGCACGCCCTCGGTCCACGTGCGGGCGGCGGCGCGGGTCTCCGAGGCGATGCGGTTCGGGGTCAGAGCGCGACCAGTCCAGCGCACCACGACGTCGCGGCGGACGGGGGCGGGCAGCGCCTCCCACAACGCGCCCACCACCTCGTCCTCCCCCGCGATCACCAGGAGCCGGGCCTCCTGGCGTTCGAGCATCTCCGCGCACGCGGCGGCAGCGGACCGCACGCCGTCCAGCCACGTCTCGGCCGGGTAGTTCAACGAGACGTGTTCGTTGCCGGCCACCAGATCCGCGCTGCACCGGCCCGCGGTCACGGCGACGCGCGGCGGGCGGTCCTGCAGCCAGCCGAGCACCGGCAGGACGTGGGCCGGTGAGCTGAACCAGGCGAGGTCCAGATGGCGCAGCCCTGGCGTGTGGAAGACGCGCGCGGGCAGGTCCTCGCCGGCGAACGCCACGAGCGTGTCGGCGGTCGGGTACAGGGAACGGGCTCGCTGCAGCACTTCGCCGATCGTGTCGATCAGGTCAGGGCCGGCACCGTCGGCGCGCAGCTGGTCGGCCAGGCGCAGCCAGCGCGCCCGGTACGCCCGCAGCGGGCTCGATCCCAGGTAGACGGAGGCGACGGGGCGTGCGGGGCGGACGACGTCGATCAGGTCGCGCAGCGCAAGTCGGTGGCTCATGGGGCAAAGGTTCTTCGGGCGCCGACCCCCGCTGCTTCACCCGCCGCAGGTGAACCCCCTCCCGCACGGCCCGCCGGTACCGCCCGCCGCGGGGGAGGCCGCACACGTGTCCGGGCGAGCAGCGTCGGCGGCGGAGGTGACCGATCTTGAGCCGTCAACCCGATCGTTCCCGTTCCCGGCGCATCGTGCTGACCGTGGCCGTGTTCCTCGCCGTCGTCGTCACCGGCGGCGACGAGAACTGCGGCCCGACCAGCGAGACCGGGGCGCTGGCGACCCTGAGCCTGCTTCCGCGGCTGATGGGTGTGGTGGGCCGGGGACTGTGGCTGATTTCCGTTTCTGACAAGGCGAACGAGTCCGAATGTCCGCCTTCGCGGTGATGCGGTTCGATCACGCGATCATGCACTGACCAACTGCATCGGGAGACAAAACGCAATGTCCGACAGTTCGGAGTGTGAGCCTTACAGTCCTGAGACCGGCCAGGCGAAGCTGCGCCTGCCCACCACGGCGACACCGGTCGTGACACGTGTCGCCCTGCTATCCACAGTGGACGGACATGTGTCGTCGGCGCCGGTCACGGTGGTCACCGGTCCCCCTGGGTGCGGCAAGACCACGCTGCTCGCGGAGTGGGCGCGGCGGCGCGACGACCGAGTGGCGTGGCTGACGCTCGACGAGCACGACAACGAACCAGTGCGGCTGCGGGCCGCCTTCCGCGACGCCCTCGGGTTGTCCGAGGCGATCCCCTTGAGCGAACCGGGTTTCTCCTCGGCGGTGATCGCCGCGTTCGACCAGGCACCCGCCTCGGTGTGCCTGGTGCTGGACAACGTCCACGAGATCCGCGACGCCGAGGCGCTCGCGAGCATCGACCTGCTCACCCGCCGGCCACCGGACCGGCTGCGCCTGGTGCTGCTGGGGCGGTTCCCGCCGCCGTTGCACCTCGGCCGCCTGCACCTGGAAGGACGGTTGAGCGAGGTGCTGCCGCACGAGTTCGCCTTCACCCGCACCGAGACAGAGGAGCTGCTCGCCGCGCACGGGCTGCAGCTCTCCCCCGACGACATCGACCTCCTGTTGAGACGCACCGAGGGGTGGATCGGCGGACTGCGCTTCGCGGTCATGCGCCTCGCCACCACCGCGGCCAGGCCGCACGATCTGCTGATGTTCGGCGGCCTGGACCAGATCGTCAGCCGCTACCTCAGCGAAGAGGTGCTCGCGCGGCATCCGCAGCGGGTGCGGGACCTGCTCGTCGCGACCAGCGTGTGCGACACCGTGAGCGCGGAGCTCGCGGGTGAGCTGACGCGGCATCCCAGCCCCGGCGTGGTGCTGGACGCACTGGAGCGCACCAACTCGTTCGTGAGCAGGCTCGAAGCCGCGCCGGAGTGGTATCGCTGCCACCCGGTGCTGCGGGCTCATCTGTCGGCCGAGCTGCGCCGCTCCCGTCCGGCGGACGAGACGGCGCTGCACCGGACGGCGGCGCACTGGTACCACCGCAACGACGAACCCACCGTGGCACTGCGGCACGCGTTGCGGGCCGGTGACGACCAGCTGACCGCCGAGATCGTCGAGCACTCGGTGCTGCCGGAGGTGTTGCGGGAGGGCAGCGGCCGGCTGCGCGAGGTGTTCGACTCCGTGCCAGGTCACGTGCTGGCCCGTCCACAGGTCGGCGTCGTCGCGGCACTGGTCGCGATGGACGCGGGTGACGTCGCGGCCGCGGACCGCGTGCTCACCGCGCTGGGCGGCGAGCCGCTCGCGTTGCGGCAGGACCGGGTGCGGGTCCTGCACGCGACGGCGTTGCTGCGGCGGGGACGCTTCGACGCGCGGCTGGGTGAGGCGCTGAGGGTGATGGCACGCACGGCGGCGGGGCGTGGCGGCACCGATGCGGAGGTGGCCGCGTTGCTCAACCGCGGCGTGGCGGCGTTGCTGTCCGGCGATCACACGAACGCGGAACACGACCTGGTGCGCGCGGCCACGATCGCACGGCAGGAGCGGTTCGACCACGCGGTGCTCGACTGCCAGGTCCATCTGGCGGCGCTGACGAGTGCGTCCGGCGACATCCGCACCGCGGCAAGGCAGGCCGGCGAGGCACTCGAGTTCGCCGAGGAGAAGGGCTGGGAGTCGCACTTCGTGTGCGCGCTCGCCTACACGTTGGTCGGCGTGCAGGCTTATCTGCGGCTGGACGACATTCGCGCGGCCGACCTCGCGGGCCGCGCGGTGCGGGCACTGGGCGACCGTCCCGACCCGGCGACCGGGCTGGCGGTGTCCACTTTGGACGCTGCCGTGTCGTTCCCGACGGCCGGTGACCCGCGGGCCGTCGTCGGCCGCATCCGCGAGCAGTGGCAGGACGTGGCGGGACGACAGGTGATACCACCGGTCATCGCACACATAGCACCGGCCGTGCAGCGCATAGCGTTGCGCTCGGGGGACGAGCAGTGGGCGTCCACGATGGCCGACGAGATGGAGGCGATGTTCGGCCCGTGCGGCGAGGAGGCGGTGCTGCGCGCGGTCGTGCACACCCACCACGCCCGCGTTTCGCAGGCCCGCAAGATCGTCGAACCGCTGCTCTCGGGCGACCTGCCCGCACTCGCGGCACCGACGGTCGTCGACGGCTGGCTGCTGGAGGCCGTGCTCGTCGAGCGTTCGGGCGACCAGCGGCGCGCACACGAGGCCGTGACGCGCGCACTGGCCGCCGCGGAGCCCGCCGGCGCGCTACGCCCGTTCCTCAACGCGGGCAAGCCCGTGCGCGACCTGCTGGCCCGCGGCGCCGGCCGCTTCGGCAGGCTGGAGTCGTTCGCCACGACAACGATGACAGCGCTGCCGGCCGCGTCGACGGCCTCCACCGACGTGCTGACCAGCCGGGAACGCGATCTGCTCCTCGAACTCCCGTCCATGCGGACCACCGAGGAGATAGCCGACTCGCTGTTCGTCTCGGTCAACACCGTGAAGACACACCTGCGCGGCATCTACCGCAAACTGGGCGTGAACCAGCGCCGCGACGCCGTGCTCGCCGCACGAAAGCTGGGTCTGATCTAGGTTTTGGCCCCTTGGGCCGTCGTGGCACGACCGCGACACTTGATCCACGCGAGCTCGCTGACACGATCGCCAGGCTCGTCCTCGCCACTGGCGAACCAATTTCCGCGCCACCGGCACCCCCGGCCGTGCGCTGCCATGCGCCGCGCACGACCGGGCGGGGTGCCGCCACGTCAGATCTTCGCCACCTCGGAGGAGGCCAGCAGGAACGCTCCCACACCGAAGTTCCACGTGTCGTTGCGCCCCACCGGCTGATGGTCGGAGGGTTGCTGCCCCGCGCCTTGCACGTACCCGAGCCTGCCGTTCGACTGCAGCGCGACCCGGACCATGCCGTCCCACGCCTTCACGGCCGCCGGTTTGTACGTCGCCGCGCCGAGCACACCCGCCCTGATGCCCCACGCCAGCCCGTAGGTGAAGAACGCCGTGCCGCTCGTCTCCGGCCCCGGATGGTCGGCGGGATCACCCAGGTTGACGTTCCAGAACCCGTCCGGCCGCTGCACCTGCACGAGCCGCGCCGCCATCTGCCGGAAGTCCGCCAGGTAGCCCACCCGGTACGGGGAGTCCCGCGGCAGCACGTTCAGCACCTTGGCGAGTGCGGCGACCGCCCACCCGTTGCCGCGCGACCAGTAGACGTTCTTGTTGACGTACTTGCTGTCGCGCCACCACAGCCCGTTGTTCCACAGCCGCTGCCGGGTGTACCGGTAGAGCCGATCGCCGTAGTCCATCCTGTTCAGCCGTGCGTAGAGCGGCATCGCCATGTGCAGCGCGTCCACCCACCACCAGTAGTCGGTGCGGCCACTGGCGATGGTCGCGTCGATCTCCTTGACGATCGCCGCCCGCCTGCGCGGCTCGGGGTCGTCCTCGTACAGGTCCAGGTAGGGCTGCCCGGCGGCCTGGTAGTCGGCGAAGTGGGGGTTGCCCGACGAGCTCTTGAGGCCGAAACTGTGCCGGTTCGCCCAGCTCAGCGTGTAGTCGCGGTACTTCGTGTCCCCGGTGGCCCGGTAGAGGGCCATGACGCCGCTGTGCAGGGTCGCGTCCTGCCAGTCGTTGCCGCCGAGGCTCTGCGTGCGGATCCAGTAGTCCGCGGCCGCGCGACCGGCGTCGAGCGGGCCGGCTGCAGCCGTGGTCAGGAATGGCAGGGCCGATGCACCCAGCAGGAACGAACGCCGCCTCACCATGCAGGTTCTCCAACCTTGTGACAGGGGCGGCGTCGTCTCCTATTAGAACCGGATTCGTCCGTCCGGACCAGGGTTCCGCCGGATTCACGGGCTCGGTGTCGCGGGTGAGCGACCACACAGATCATCCGGAAACACCGGAGGGCATCGTGCCGTTGTAGGTGATGGTCGGTGCGGTCCGTGTCCCCCGGGCCTCACCTGCATCGCCTTCGCGGAAGACCGTCCGGCTGGTACCGCGTCGAGCCACTCGCCGAGAGGCGACCGCCGCACCGACCACCTCAAGCTCGTCCTCAGGCCGTCACTCTCCCCCGACGGACGGCCTGAGGGCGTCCTCCTGCAGATCACCTGGAAACACAACGGTTCTCCGTGTCGTTGCCTTCAGCCCCATTGGCACGGAAGAGGATCCGAGCCCGCACACTTGCCCCCAGACCGTCGCGTTCTCCCCCGACGACGGCCTGGGGGCATCCCGCTTTCCCTTGCGACATGGGAGCTTTCAGCGGTGAGGCACCACACAGATCATCCGGAAACACCAGCGGGGCAAGCGCCGTTGTAGAGAGTGGTCGGTGTGGTTCAGGTCCCCCGGGCCTCACCTACATCGCCTTCGCGGAAGACCGTTCGGCTGGTACCGCGTCGTGCCCACCGCCGAGAGGCGACCGCCGCACCGACCACCAAAGACCAACCCTCAAGCCGTCTTCCTCCCCCAGGCGGCTGGAGGAACATCGCCCTCAGGCCGTCACTTCAGTCCCCCGACGGCGGCCGTGGGGGCGCGCCCTCAGGCCGTCACACCCCCTCGACGGCGGCCTGAGGGCTTTTCCACATCTCGGGTCCGCGCCGGGAGCCAGGTCCACGATCGGGCGCCCGGCTCGAGTCCTTCCTCATCTCGCGCACGCGGCACGCCCACTTCCCTTCTCCCGGCTCAAAGGCTTCCGACGACTCCGCGTGCGCACAGCTGACGTTCACCAAGCCGTTCCGGGTCTGGCTTCTTCGACCATCTGCCTGCGCGAACTCATGTTGACCTGATCACTCAGCAGCGGCGGCTGATGCTGAGTTCGGTGTAGGCGCGGAGGTTGTCGCGGTGGTGGCCGGGCGGGAGGCGGAGTGCGTGTTTGTCCGCGCGCAGGGCGAACTCCCCGGCGATGGTGTGGGCGCGGTCGAGTGCGCCGGTCTCGGTGAGCAGTGCCTTGAGTTCGGCGTGGGCCTGCTCCGGTGACACGGAGCCGTCAAGAGCGCGGTCCAGGGCGGCCCAGCCGGTGGCGGAGGTGGCTTGGTAGGCGAGGATGAGGGGAAGGGTGAGGCGCTGGTTGTCGAGGTCGCTGATGACGGGTTTGCCGACGGTGGCCTGGTCGGAGAGGTAGGGCAGCAGGTCGTCTTGGATCTGGAAGGCGACGCCCAGGTTCTCTCCGAAGTCGGCCAGGGCCTGGACGGGCTCGGAGGTGGCGCCGGCGAGGATGCCGCCGACCTGGCAGGCGGCGCGGAACAGGGAGGCGGTCTTGTTCCGCACCACGTCGAGGTACTCCCCGATGGTGACGTGGGTCGAGCCGATGAGTTCGAGTTCCTGGTGCTCGCCTTGGCACAGGTCGCGGCACGCCGTGGCCCAGACGGCCGTGGCGTCGATCAGTCGTTCGGCGGGGATGCCGCGGTCGCGGCACATCAGGAGGTTGTCCACCGAGCGGGAGAAGAGCAGGTCGCCGGCGAGCAGGGCGGTGGCGAGGTCGTAGCGGTGCTGGACGGAGTCCCGGCCGCGTCTCATCTCGTCGTTGTCGAGGATGTCGTCGTGCACGAGGCTGGCGACGTGGGCACATTCGACGGAGACGGCGGCCGGCAGCACGGCTTCCACGCTGCCGCCGACGGCCAGCGCGGACTCGATGAGCAACACCGGGCGGAGCAGTTTGCCTGTGGGTTCGAGCGCGTACGCGCAGACCGCGTCGAGGCTGGTGGCCGGGTTCTGGGTACGGCGCAGCAACTCCTCGCGCACCAAGGTGGTGAGGTCGGTGGTGCTGTTATCGGGCATGGGTCAGAGCTCCCAGGGTGCGGACGCGGAACCGCGGTGTTCCGGCGGAGATGTCGTAGTTGCGGCGCTCGAACTCCACGACAAGAGCCTCGAGTTCACGGATCCCGCGGTGCAGCCAGGCTCGGCATTGCGGTTCCACCGCGTCCACAATTCCCTTCCCGTGTTCCCAGAGGGACTGAACGCGTTCCATCTGGAGTCGGATGAGGTTCTGGACCTGCGGATTGTGGTTGCCGGAAATGATGTCGCGCGGGACGAGGCCGAATGCCCGCAGGTCGCTCAGCGGGAGGTAGGTACGGCCTTCGCCGGCGTCTTCGCGGACGTCGCAGACGAAGTCGGCCAGTTGTGCGGCCGTGGCGAGTGCGAGGGCGCGATCGGTGGCGTCGTCACGGATCGGTTCCATGATGTTCAGACCCAGGCGCACCAGTGGTCCGTCGACACGGTGGATGTAGTCGCGCAGATCGCCGAAGGTGGAGTATTCGGTGACCGTGAAGTCTGCGCGAAGCCCGTCGAGATAGGCCTCCACGTCGGCGGCCGCCATCCCCCAGGTCTGCACCGTGTGGAGCAGGGCAGCGCAGATGGGGTGGTCGGACTGCCCTGTCGCCAACGCGTCCCGCACCTGCCGGCACCACACGTCGTACCGCACTGGCCGCAGTGCCGGATCGCCGGTGTCGACCAGGTCGTCGGTGTAGGCCGCGAACGCGGTGAGCGCCCACATCGGTGGACGTTTCCGCAGCGGCAGCAGCGCGGTGCTCGCGCCGAGCACTGCCCGGTCCTCGGACTTGTCCAACACGGCGCGGCAGAACAGATACGCGTCCCGCAGCGCGGGGCCGAGAATGGCCGCACGGTTCAGCGCCTTGCGGTTCAGATACACCGAATTTCCTCACAAGTTCCGCGACAACCGGTGCACTCAACCAGCCGGATGTATGACAGGCAAGAGATCCGCTGAGTGAATCGGCCTGGTTCATTCGATGGGATGAACAACAACTTGTCGCGACGGTGGTGCGGAACTCTTCCCCTATTCTCTCGCCGTGCTCACGGAAGAGGACAGACGCGCCGGCCACACCAGTTGGCGACGGTTCCTGGTCATTGTCGCGCCGACCGTCGCCGCCGCCACGGGCTTGGTTTGCGGCATCGCCAACGGTGCAGTGCCGGTCTCGTTCGCGAATGCGACACCGTTCCGGGTGACCGTGGAACGCATCGACGCCAATGGCTTTGGATTCACCCCCGGAATGTCTCAGCAGACCGGGGCGCTCGCCATCCGCACGAGCCTGTCCGGTGCCACGGTGACCGGGATGTGTCAGTCACAAACCGTGGAGCTGCCCGTGATCGGTGCGGTCACCATGAAAGTGACCGCGAAGACCGTGCACGCCACCAATCTGGTCATCGACGCACACAGCGCCTCCGGGCAGCTCGATCTCCAGAAGCTGGTCATCGGCCCGACCGACAGTGTCACCGGCTACCGCTCCGACGCCGCCGTGCTGGAGAAGGTCACCATCGAGGCCGGTTCAGCGACCGCGGGCACCTTCGCCGCCGACGACGTGAACATCACCATCCGCCCCGGCGCCGCCCCCTGCCCGGTGCCCGCTCCATGAATCGGCTCATCAGGCAGAAGCTCAGGTTGTGGCGTCGTTCGTCGCCGTTCATCGGCGCCCTGCTGACCACGGCCGCCGGCGCAGAACTGGTCGGCGTGGTGCTCACCGCACCGGGCCTGCTCTCAGTGTCCGGCGCCGCCGCACCAGCCAGCTGGCTGCTCGGCGTTCTGCTGATCGTCGCCGGGCTGACCACGCTGTCCGACCCGCGTCTGCGCCACTTCGCCGGCGCCGTCGCAATCGTGTGCGGCCTGCTCAGCCTCGTGCTGTCCAACCTCGGCGGCCTCCTGGCCGGCTGCCTGCTCGCCCTCGTTGGCGGAGCACTCACCCTGGCCTGGGTACCCGCCCCGGACACCGGCACAGGCGAACCGGCAGAGATCTCCGGACATGCGCTCTCAGACGAGAAGACCCCGCGGTGACATCCGATCACCCTCACGCAGCCGGAATCGGCGATCCATCAAGAGTCCGAAGTGGACGGCATCCAGGTTCGGGCGGTCGAGGAGAGAGCCGACCGAGCCCAGCCCAACGGATCTGGGCGACCCGGCAGCTGGATCCACGCGATGAGCGGTCGTGTCGGTATCCCGCTGGCCGTGCGCGTGTCCGCGGTCAAGACCTCCTCACGCACACCGTGATCTCGAAACGCCCTGCTCTGCAGGCAAAGCCGGCCCGCCGGCTCATTGTGAACTGATCACTGCGCCGCACACGCCGACCCCACGCGCGCGGGTCCACCGGCGCGGGCGCGCCGCACGCGAGCGCGCGGGCCGGGCGGTCAGGCGATGCCCGCGCCGATCAGCACCGACCAGATCTCGGCCTGGTCCACCACCTCGACGCCGAGCTTCTCGGCCTTCGTCAGCTTGGCGGCGCCCACGCCGGCGCCGGTGATCAGCATGTCGGTGTTCGCGGACACCGAGGACGCGGCTGTGGCGCCCGCGCGCTCGCACATCTTCTGGAAGGTGGGGCGGGCCACCTTCTCGCCGGACCTCGGGTCGCTGATCGAGCCGGTGATCACGACGGACTTGCCGTCGAGCGGGGCGCCCGCGACCACCTTGGGCGGCAGGTCCTCCTCGCGGACGTCCAGCGACACGCCGCGGGCCCGCAGCCGTTCGATCTCCGGGCGCAGGCGGGCCAGGTGGTGGGTGAGGGACTCGGCGACCTTCTGGCCGATGTCCTCGACGGCCACCAGTTTCTCGACGCCCGCGTCGGCCACCTCTTCGAGGGAACCGAAGCCCGCGCGGCACAGCCTCGCCGCGGTGCCTTCGGAGGCCATCGGGATCGAGAGGCCGATCAGGGCTCGGCGCAGGCCCACGGCGCGGCTGCGGTCGATGGACTCGATCATGCGGGTGGCGGAGACTTCGCCCACGCGGTCGAACTCCAGGAGGCGGTCCTTGGTGAGCGTGTAGAAGTCGGACGGGTTCACCAGGTCGCCGGTCTCGGCGAGGCGTTCGATCCAGACCTGGCCGATGGCGTCGATGTCGGCGGCGGCGCGGGAGGACCAGTGGATCAGGCGGCGCACGGTCTGGGCCGGGCAGGCCTCGTTGGTGCAGAAGAGCTCGCGGCTGTTGCCCTGTTCGGTCAGCTCCTGCTCGCACGACGGGCACGTCGAGGGAGGGACGATCTCGCGCTCGGTGCCGGTGCGCTTCGAGGAGTCGAGGACGCCCGCCACGAACGGGATCACGTCGCCGGCGCGGCGGACCAGGACCGTGTCGCCGATCTTGATGCCGCGTGAGCGGATGACCTCCTGGTTGGCCAGGGTGGCTCGGGTGACCGTGGTGCCGCCCACGAAGACCGGCTCCAGCCAGGCCACCGGGGCGATCTTGCCGGTCTTGCCGACGTCCCAGACCACGTCGAGCAGGACCGTCGTCTTCTCCTCGGCGGCGAACTTGTAGGCGATGGCGCCGCGCGGCGAGGACGACCTGGTGCCCGCGGCGGCGAACGCGTCGCGGTTGGCCAGGCGCAGAACGGCGCCGTCGAGGTCGTAGTCCAGCGAGTTGCGGGCCTGTTCGATGCCCTCGATCAGCTTCTGCGCATCGGCCGCCGACGAGCAGTGGCTCATCTCGGCCACGGAGAAGCCCAGCTTGCGCAGGCCCGCGTCCAGGTCGGAGTCGGCGCTCTCCGGCTCGGTCGTCAGGTCGAACGCGAAGAACTGCATCCGGCGGCCCTCGACGGCCTTCGGGTCCTTCGCGCGCAACGTGCCCGCGGCCGCGTTGCGCGGGTTGATCAGCGGTTTGTCCGGGTGTGCCGCGTTGTAGGCGTCGAACGTCGAGCGCAGCATCACGCACTCGCCGCGCACCTCGACCCGGCCTGGGGCATCGACCTTGTCCGGCACGCCGTCGCACAACGCGCGCGTGAGGAACGTGACGTCGTCGCCCGTCGTGCCGTCGCCGCGCGTGACCGCCCGCGCGAGCCGCCCGTTCTCGTAGACCAGGGCGAGCGAGAGGCCGTCGAGCTTCGGCATGACCACCACGGGCTGGCCGGGGAACCGCGCGAAGAACGCCTCGACCTGCTCGGGCTTGTTCGCCTTTTCGAGTGACAGCATCGGCCGCGAGTGCCGGACGGGCGCGTGCAGCACCGACGGCGCGCCCACGTGGTCGAGCGGGTTGTCCTCCGGCGCCAGCTCCGGGTGCTTCGCGACCAGCGCGCGGAACTCGTCCTCGATCGCGTCGTACTCGGCGTCGGCCACCAGCGGCTCGCCCTGGTAGTAGGCGTCGCGCAGCTCCACGATCCGCGCCGCGAGCTCTGCAATCCGGTCCCCAGCTGTCATGGGCAGGACGTTACCGGGCGGCACCGACAATTCCGTGCAGTCGCGATCGAGCGCCGCTCAAGCCGCGTTCACGCGCTCCCAGAGCCACCCGAACCGGTCAATGCGCCACAGCTGCGCGAGCACCACGAGCGCCGCGCCAGACACCGTCGGCCACAGCCGCAGCGCCACCAGTCCCCAGATCATCAACGCGAACCCGACCGAGCCCACCGCCACGAGCAGCCGCAGCACCGCGCGGTGGTCGGCAGGCACCGACGCACGGTTCTCCAGCCACGCGCGCTCGCCGTAGATGCCCCGCGACGTCCAGCTGCGCGGCTCGGCGACCGGCGGGAACACCTTCACGTTCAGCCACAGCCACCCGGCCACGACGAGCACCGGCACCAGGCACCACCAGCCGATCCACGTGCGGCTCCAGATCGCGAGCAGCATCGCGGGGATCGCCGCGAACCGGGTCCACACGCTCCACGGGTTCGCATGCCTGCGCCACGCGTCGTCGTCCATCCGGAACAGCTTGGCCACCGACTCAACCATTGCCGACCTCCTTGAACGCCACGAGGAACCGGTCATCGGCGAACAGCCCGTGCGTCAACATCTCCAGACCGGCCCGCGCGCCGCGCACGGCCGTAGCGGTCTCCGCCGGATCACCGCCGAGATGCCTGCTCACGTGCCCACTCAGCACCAACGGCGCCAACAGCCACGACACGTACGTCACGGCACGAGCGCGCGCGTCCGCAGAAGGCCGCACCCACCCCTCGTCCTCTCCCTCAGCGAGCCACGCCGAGGTACGAGCCACGATCGAATCGAACAAAGCGGACGCGCTCTCGGTGCCGTCCAGCAACGCACGGGCCAGATACCGGCGAACGGGCGTGGCCGCCTGCAGCACCTCCGCGAGGTCCGCCTCGGAGTCGACGCCCTCCAGCACGTGCTCGTCGCACGCCTGCCGCAGCCCTTCCTTGGACCCGAAGTGGTGCAGCACGAGCGCCGCGGACACGCCGGCATCGGCCGCCACCGCCCGCACGGACGTCCCCGCCACCCCGTCCGCGCCGAACCGGGCCAGGGCGGCGTCCCGGATGCGAGCACGCGCCGTCAGGTCTGAACGCATGTTCAAAGTATTGAACAAACGTTCAGCAAAAGCTAGTCCCGCGGGCCCCGGAGCGTCAGCACGACCCGCAGGACGTGCTCGACGGCCGCCGGGAACACCGCTCCCCGCAGCTCGTCGCGGTGCGCGAGGGTCTGCCCGGCGAACTCGAGCATCCGCTCCGGCCCCACCCGCCGGACCACCAGCGCGGCGACCTCCT
This sequence comes from Lentzea sp. NPDC004789, assembly GCF_053601075.1. Taxonomy (NCBI): domain Bacteria; kingdom Bacillati; phylum Actinomycetota; class Actinomycetes; order Pseudonocardiales; family Pseudonocardiaceae; genus Lentzea; species Lentzea sp. NPDC004789. Next base: position 71,131 of record NZ_JBSGBE010000027.1, read on the forward strand.
CCAGGTCGAGGCCGGGATGGTCGAGACGGGTCAGGGCGAACTCGACGATCAGCTCCTCATCGGTCAACCGCCACCTCCCAGGCGACTCGTCGGTTTTTCCCACCGATACGGATCGAGAACGTGCGCTGGACCGACGATCGGCGTCACCGCACGCTGGTGCTCATGAAGTTCATGCGGCCAGACGCCCGCACCTGGAGGTGCCCGCCCGCCTCCACCGAGGCGCGGGACTTCCACGCGGCACTTCCCGGTTACGCGCCCACTCCGCTGACCGAACTCCCGGCATTGGCGGCCGAACTCCAAGTCGGCCGGTTGTTCGTCAAGGACGAATCCTCCCGGCTGGGCCTGCCCGCTTTCAAGGCCCTCGGCGCGTCCTGGGCGGTGCATCAGGTGCTGAAAGACCAAATCGGACAGACCACGATCACCACGGCGACCGATGGCAACCACGGCCGCGCAATCGCCCGTATGGCACGAATGTTCCGCCAACGCGCGCACATCTTCGTGCCGCACAACGTGCATCCGCACGCCATCAACGCCATTCGGGCCGAACAAGCCGAAGTGACCGTCGTCAACGGGACCTACGACGACGCGGTCGCCATGGCGGCCAAGGCAGATGGAATTCTCATCCAGGACATGGGTTGGCCCGGCTACGAGGAGATCCCGGCCTGGATCGTCGACGGCTACCGCACGCTGTGCGCGGAGATCGACGAGCAGCTGCCGGAGGAACCGGATCTCGTCGTCATCCCCGTCGGCGTCGGCTCGTTCGCCCAGGCCGTGATCACCCACTACCGCGGCCGCGACTCCCGCACCCGCCTGCTGGCCGTGGAACCTGACACCGCCGACTGCGTCCTGACCAGCCTGAAAGCAGGTGAGCTCAGCACCGTCCCGACCGGCGACACGATCATGGCCGGGTTGAACTGCGGCACCCCGTCCGCCACCGCGTGGCCGTTCCTGCGCCACGGCCTGGATGCCGCCGTGGCCGTCTCCGACGCCGAATGCGCCCGCGCGATCGAGGATCTCGCCGCCCTGAACGTCCACTCCGGACCGTGCGGCGCCGCACCGCTCGCGGGACTGCGCGCCGTTCGCGAGGACCTGGGCACCCTGGACACCGTGGTGCTGATCAGCACCGAAGGACGCGACGCCAACCCGAGGGGAGCCGCCGGTGAACCCGCGTGACCTGCTGGCCGAACTGGTCGCCATCGACTCGGTCAACCCGGACCTCGTCCCCGGCGGCAACGGCGAGGCGGCCGTCGCGGACTTCTGCGCCGAATGGTTCAAGCACAACGACTTCGAGATTCACCGCTTGGAGCAACGCCGGTGCAGACCGTCGATCGTCGCCGTACGGAAGGGCACCGGCGGCGGCAGGTCGTTGATGCTCAACGGCCACATCGACACCGTCGGCACCGCGAACTACGACGGCGACCCGCTCAGGCCGGAGATCAGGGACGGCAGGATGTTCGGCCGCGGCACGTTCGACATGAAGGGCGGCGTGGCGGCCATGATGGTCGCCGCCGTCAGAGCCACCGAACGCCCACTGCGCGGAGATGTCATCGTGGCGTGCGTGGCAGACGAAGAGCACGGCAGCTTCGGCACAGAAGAAGTGCTCACCCGGTTCACCGCCGACGCCGCCATCGTCACCGAACCGAGCCACCTCGAAGTCACCCTGGCGCACAAGGGTTTCGTGTGGTTCGACGTGGAGGTCGAGGGCAGGTCCGCGCACGGCTCGCGGCCGGAGCTGGGCGTCGACGCGATCGCCAAGGCCGGCCACTTCCTGGTGGCGCTGGACCGGCTCGACCTCACCCGCGAACACCACCTGCTCGGCAGGGGAACGATCCACGCGTCGCTCATCAGCGGCGGCGAGGAGGCCTCCACCTACCCGTCGAGCTGCCGGATCACGCTGGAACGCCGCACGGTCCCCGGCGAGACCCCGGATCAGGCCGAAGCCGAGCTGACCGGCATCCTCGACCACCTCACCGCCACCGTCGAGGACTTCCGCGCCACGCTCACCCGCGGCCTCGCCAGGGACCCGTTCGAAGCCGACCCGGACGCGGAGATCGTCCGCACGCTCGTGGCCAACCTCGGCGCGCCACCGGTCGTCCGCGCGGAGCCGTTCTGGACCGACTGCGCCCTGCTCGACCGGGCCGGCATCCCGTGCCTGCTGTTCGGCGTCGACGGCGCGGGAGCCCACGCGGCCACCGAGTACGCCGACCTCGCCTCCCTCGACCGCGTGACCGACGTCCTCACCGGCACGATCATCGACTTCTGTCGATGAAATCCGGGAGACAGTCGCACGAGACCGCGTGACACTAGATTTTTCCCGCCGGACGAAGTCACGGGGGAACAGGCAATGCCACGCAAGGAACGGCCGCTCGACGCGGGTGACTCGGCGGTGCTCACGTTCGCGCGCGAGCTCAGGTCATTGCGGGAGAGGGCGGGGAGGCCCACCTACCGCGAGCTCAGCTCGTTGACGCACTACTCGGAAGCCGCGCTCTCCCAGGCCGCGGGCGGGCGCAAGCTGCCGACGCTGCAGGTCACGCTCGCCTACGTGCGGGCGTGCGGCGGCTCGGAGGAGGAGTGGGAACAACGCTGGTACGCCACGGCCGCGGACGAACCGCACCAGCAACCCGACGCCACCGCGCCCTACGTGGGCCTGGCACCGTTCCAGCAGGAGGACGCGACCCGTTTCTTCGGGCGGGACCGGTTGGTCGCCCAGCTGGAGGAGCAGGTGGACGAGCACCGCGTCGTGCTGGTCGTCGGCGCTTCGGGTGCGGGCAAGTCCTCGCTGCTCAGGGCCGGTCTGATGCCGCGGCTGGGCAACCGCGCGGTCCTGTTCACGCCGGGTCCGCGCCCGCTCGACGAGTGCGTCAAGGTGCCCGCGACCGCCGACACCGTCCTGGTCGTCGACCAGTTCGAGGAGATCTTCACGCTCTGCGAGGACCGTGAGGTCCGACGGCGTTTCGTCGAGCAGATCACCGAGCATCGCGTCGTGCTGGGCGTACGGGCGGATTTCTACGGCCACTGCACGGACTTCCCCGCGCTGGTCAAGGCCATGGGCACCGCACAGCTGACCGTCGGCCCGATGACCACCGACGAGCTTCGTGCCGCCATCATCCAACCCGCCCGCACCACCGGGCACACCGTCGAGACCGCCCTGGTGGCCGAACTGGTCGCCAACTGCGTGGAGCAGGCGGGCGCGCTGCCGTTGCTCTCGCACGCGCTCCTGGAGACCTGGCACCGCCGCAAGGGCAACACCCTGACGCTGCAGGGCTTCCGCGCCGCCGGCGGGTTCGAGGGCGCCCTGAGCCGCACGGCCGAGGCGGTGTTCGGCGAGTTCACGCCGCGGCAGCAGGAGCTGGTGCGGTCGTTGTTCATCCGGCTGACCGCGGTCGGCGACGGCACCGAGGACACCAAACGCCGCATCAGCCGCGCCGAGCTGGACGACGAACCGGAGGCCGCGCTGGTCCTCGAAGCCCTGACCGGCCACCGGCTCGTCACGGTCGACCAGGACCGGATCGAGATCACCCACGAGGCCCTGATCCGCTGCTGGCCCCGGCTGCGGGAGTGGCTCGCGGCGGACCGCGACGGCCTGCGCGCCCACCGCGACCTGGCCGAGGCCGCGGCCGTGTGGGAGTCGCTCGACCGCGACCCCGGCGCCCTGTTGCGCGGCGCCCGCCTCGCGTCGTTCCGCTCCTGGCTCGCCGAGCCGCCGCAGCCGCTCACCACCCGCGAACGGGAGTTCCTCACCGCCGGTCTCAGCGCGGAGTCCGCCGGTCGCCGCCGGCTGCGACTGCTCGTGGGCCTGCTGACCGTGCTGCTGGTCGCCACCACCGCGGTCAGCATCGCGGCGCTGCGGGCCACCTCGGAGGCCACCGACCAGCGCAACAACGCGCTCTCGCAGAAGGTCGCCCAGGACGCCAAACGACTGCACGGCACCGATCCGGCCCTCGCCGCCCAGCTCGCCCTCGCCGCCTACCGGGTCGCCCCCACGCCGGACGCCCGCGGCGCGCTGCTCAGCGCGTTCACCCCGTCCTACGCCACCCGGTTGACCGCCCACCGCGACAACGTCAACTCCGTCGCGTACGCGCCGCGAAGACGGCTGCTCGCCAGCTCCAGCCGGGACCGCTCGGTCAGGCTGACCGACGTCGCCGACCCGCACCACCCGCGCGAGGTCGCCACTCTCACCGGCCACACCGACAACGTCGTCAACGTCGCGTTCAACTCCGACGGCACGATCCTCGCCACCGCAGGATGGGACCGCACGGCACGGTTGTGGGACACCACCACCGGCACCGTGCTCGCCACCATCAGCCAGGCCGATCTCGTCAACGCCGTGGCGTTCAGCAGCGACAACCACGTCCTGGCCACCGGGAGCGCCGACCGGACCGTCACGCTGTGGGACCTCACCGACCCGCGCGAACCACGCCGGACCGCCGTGCTCCCCCACTCCGGCGCCGTCATCTCACTCGCGTTCAGCCCCACAGCGCCGTTGCTCATCGCGGGCGCCACCGACGGCGTGGCCCGCCTATGGGACTTGAGCGGCACCCCGGCGTCACGTGACCTCGTGGGCGACAACGCGGTCGCCTTCAGCCCCGACGGCCGCCAGATCGCGACGAGCCGCGACCGCACGGTCCGCGTCTGGCCGGTCGCGGGCGGCGAACCGCGCGTCCTGGCCGGGCACACCGACGTCGTGCGCGGCCTGGCGTTCAGCCCGGACGGCCGCCTCGCCAGCACCGGCGTCGACCGCACCACCCGCGTCTGGGACCTCGGCGCCGACGACCCGCTCGTGCTCACCGGCCACACCGCCGCGGTCGTCTCAGCCGCGTTCGCCGGCACCGCGCTGGCCACCGCGAGCGACGACCACACCGTCCGGCTCTGGGACCTGCCCGGCGACCTGCTCCAGGCCCACAGCGACTCCGTGTACTCCGTGGCCACCCATGGCGCGCTAGTCGCCACCGGCAGCTACGACCGCACGGTCAAGCTGTGGCACGACGGCCGCCTCCTGACCGTCCTCAGTGGACCGACGGATGCCGTGAACACCGTCCGGTTCTCCCCCGACGGCAGGACGCTGCTCGCGGCGAGCGCCGACCACCGCGTGCACCGCTGGAACATCACCGACCCGCGGAGACCCGAGGTGCTCCCCGCGCTGGCCGGCCACTCCGACGCGGTGAACGCCCTGGCCGTCAGCCCGGACGGCACCCTCGTCGCCTCCGGCAGCACGGACCGCACCATCGTCCTGTGGGACGCGCACACCGGTACCTCGCTCGGCACCCTGACCGGCCACACCGACTCGGTCGAAGCACTCGACTTCAGCCGAGACGGCCGCCTGGCCAGCGGTTCCGCCGACTTCACCGCCCGCATCTGGGACGTCGGCCGGCGCACCGTCGTCACCCACCTCGACGGCCAGGACCACGCCGTCAAGTCGGTCGCGTTCAGCCCCGACGGCACCCGGCTCGCGACCGGCGGCACCGACTTCGCCGTCCGCGTCTGGGACACCGCCACCGGCGCCCGCACCGCCGAGCTCACCGGCCACACCGACACCGTGCACGCCGTCGCGTTCTCCCCCGACGGCAGCGTCCTCGCCAGCGCCGGTGCCGACCACGACGTGCGGCTCTGGCGGCCGGCCGACCACACCCCGCTCGCCACCCTCACCGGCCACGCCGACCGGGTCTACGCGCTGACGTTCGGCCAGGACGGCACACTGCTCAGCGCGGGCGGCGACCGCACGGTCCGGCGGTGGGAGACCGACGACCGGCACGCCGCCGAACGGATCTGCGCCACGGCCAGCCCACCGCTGACCGAGCCGGACTTCGACCGCTACTTCCCCGGAGTCGACCACACCTCGCTCTGCTCGAACTGACGGTCACGACGATCGCGGCAAACCGACATCCCTCATGACGACCTGTCTAGCCGCCAGGAATTCTTCACGTTCGAGGTCAGCGCACTGATCAACGAACGTCGAACAACGTCAGGGCGCCAGCCTCCGCTTGAAGTCGGGGCACTCGACCAACGGCTCGTGCGTGCACGTCGAGGCGTGGTCGAGGCTGTCGCGCATGCGTTGCAACCGCGCGATGTCCTCTTCGAGCTCCTGGGCCTTCTCGGCCATTCTGGCGCGCAACGCGGTGTCACCCGGCGTCGCGACGAGGAACCGGCTGATCTCCGCGATCGAGAACCCGGCCCGGCGCGCGCAGTTGATCAGCTCCAGCCGGGCCAGCACCTCGGGCGCGTAGGTGCGGCGCAGACCGTTGCGGCCGCTCGGCTCGAGCAGGCCCTTCTTCTCGTAGAACCGCAGGGCCGACGGTGCCAGCCCCGTCTTCTCCGCGACTTCGGCGATGTCCAGCACGTGATCGAGGCTAACCGCGATCTTGACGATCCTCGAACAAAGCCCGAACCGCTCCCAGTCGCGGCAACGTAGCGTCCCGAACGTTTTGCTGACGACGCCGTCGCCCTGGAGAAGGCCCTCGACGTGCTACTGCGCCGACCCCGCCGCGCCCGGCGGCCGGCACCTCAAGCCGGCCTGGCCGGCTCTGGTGAACGGCTACCTCGCCGCATGACCGGCTCCTCGACGTAACGCCAGCTCAGCGCCGCCGCCACGACCGTGAGGACCGCGGCGATCGGTCCGGCGGCGGCGCCCAGTTCCGGACGCAGCCACAACGTCAGCGGGTAGTTCCACAGGTAGGCGCCGTACGACAGCACGCCCAGCGCCACGAGCGGGCGGATCGGCGTCGCCACGGTCTCCCACTTCGACCAGACCAGCAGCAACACGGCCGTGCAGCCGGAGATCGCCGGACCCGCGACCAGGTACGTCAGCACATTGCCGCGCAACGGGATCACCGACAGGACGGCCAGCCCCACCAGCGCGACCGGGACCGCCCACCTCGGTGCGCTGGTCAGCTTGAGCCTCGTCGCCGCACCGATCACGAAGCACACGAACCACGACGTCGGCAGCGCGTAGGCGTTGTCGGCGTTGGGCCACAACCAGATCAGCGTCGCGGTGCAGGCCGCGAGCGCGGCCAGTGCCGTGACCACCAGGACCGCGCCCGTGCGGTTGCGCACCCACGCGAAGGCCAGCAGGGCCGGCCACAGCAGGTAGAACTGCTCCTCGGTGGCGAGCGTCCAGCTGTGGAACGCCGCCGGGCTGACCCCGCCGATCGGCAGGTTGCCGGTGAACGTCACCAGCACCACGGCGGTCCTGAGCAGCTTGTCGCGTTCGCCCAGCGGGTCGAACACGAGCGTGACGAACGCGAAGATCACCGTCAGCACCAGCAGCGCGGGCAGCAGCCTGCGGGCCCGGCGCAGGTAGAACCGCTTGAAGTCGACGCGCCCCTTGCCGCGCAGCTCCCGGCTGAGCACACCCGTGATCAGGTAGCCGCTCAACGTGAAGAAGACGACGACGCCGACCACACCGGCGCCGGGGAACACGTCGGGGAACGCGTGCCGCAGCATCACCAGCAGAATCGCGATGCCGCGCAACACGTCCAGACCAGCGATGCGCTTCACCGCACCGCCCCGCGGACGAGCTTGTCCAGCAGGTCCGAATAGGACAGACCGGTGGCCTTGAACATCTTCGGCACCTGAGACTCCGACGTCATGCCCGGCATGGTGTTGACCTCGTTGAGCACCAGGCCGTCAGCGGTCAGGAAGAAGTCGACCCGCGCCAGGCCACGACAGCCGAGCGCCTCGTAGACCCGCAGCGCCGCGTCCTCCAGCGCCTTGAGCTCGGTGTCCGCGAGCGGCGCCGGGATGAGGAACTTGGCGCTGCCGTCGTACTTCACCGCGGTGTCGAACAGGCCGGGGACCTGGATCTCCAGCGGCGGCCCGGTCCTGCGGCCCTCGTCCGGGTCGTCGAGCACGGCGATGTCGATCTCCCTGCCGTGCAGGACCTCCTCCACGAGCACCCGGTCGTCCAGCTCCAGCGCCTGGCGGACCGCGGGTTCGAGGTCCGCCTCGTGCTCGACGAGCCGCACCCCGAAGCTCGACCCCGCCGCGACCGGCTTCACCACCACCGGGCCGGTGAAGTCCACAGTGGACGGATCGGTGACGAGCTTCGCCGCCGCGGTGCGAACCCCGACCGCCTCGGCGACGAGCTTGGTGGCCCACTTGTCCATCGCCAGCGCACCGGCCCGCAGCGGCGAGCCCACGTACGGCACGCCGGCCAGTTCGCACAGGCCCGCCAGCGTGCCGTCCTCGCCCAACGGCCCGTGCACCAGCGGCAACACGACGTCGCAGGTCGCCAGCACGTCGAGCGCGGCGGCGAGGCTGCCGGAAGTCCGCGTGTCGAGCACCTGGCCGCTCTGCCCGCACCACCTGCCGTCGCGGCCGATGGTGAGCGAGACGGCCTCGTACCTGACCGGGTCGAGCGCGGCCCGCACCGATGCCGCCGACGCGACCGACACGTCGTGCTCGCAGTTCTGCCCGCCGCCGATGACGGCGACGCGGGTCCTCCTCATCGCACGAACCTCCGCACCCGCGCACCGATCCCCGTCACGATCTCGTGCGGGATCGTGCCCGCCCACAACGCCCAGTCCGCCACCGTCGGCTCGCCCTCGTCCCCAGCTCCGAACACCACTGCCTCGCCCCCCGGCACCACCGCGTCGTCCCCTACGTCCACCACGACCTGGTCCATCGAGATCATCCCCACGACCGGACGCCGGCGTCCGGCCAGAAACACCTCCGCACGCCCGGAGGCCGTGCGGGGCAAGCCATCCGCGTACCCGACCGGCAACAGCGCCAACGTCGTCGCACGCTCGGTCACGTGCACATGGCCGTAACCGACACCGGTCCCCTCGGACACCCGTCGCACCTGGACCACCGGCGCCGTGAACCGCAGCGCGGAACGCAGCCGGGTGGTCCCGGACGGGTCGATGCCCACCAGACCGGCGCCGATGCGGACCAGGTCCAGATGGGTGCCGGGATCGGTCAACGCCGCGCTCGTGGCGGCCAGATGCCGCACCGACGGCCGCAACCCGGCCTGGCGCGCCATCGCCACACCACGCATCAGGGCGCGCCGGCCGGCCGCGTTGGCGCCGGGCGTGTCCGCGCACGGCAGGTGCCCCATCACGCCGACGACCGAGATCCTCCCCGCCAGCTCGGCCCGCCGGGCCGCGGACATCAGCGCGAGCCACGTGTCCGGTGAGGCGCCGTCGCGGGCCATCCCGGTGTCGAGCTGCAGGTGCACCCGCACCGGCCCGGCCTGCTCGACCGCCGCGAGGTGTTGCAGGCTCGGCACGCTCAGGTCGATCCCGTACCGCACCGCCGTCCTGACGTCGGCGTCCACCGGGTTCAGCCAGCTGAGCACCGGAACGTCCACACCGGACTCGCGCACCGCCACCGCCTCGGCGAGCGACGTGACGCCGAGCCACGTGGCACCGGCGGCGACCGCCGTCCGCGCGACGTCGCGCAGCCCGTGCCCGAACCCGTCCGCCTTCACCACGGCCATGACCTCGCCGCGGGCCAGCTCCACGAACCGCCGGGTGTTGGCCGCCACCGCGGCGAGGTCCACCGACAGCGACGGCTCGGCCGCGGCCTGGCGAATGCTCGTCACGAGCGCGCCCACGCAGGCACCTCCGCTGGTCCGTAGAGGGCGAAGTCGGCGCCGGTCAGCAGGGCCCAGTAGCGATCGCCGTAGGACCAGTGCCACCACTCGGTCGGATAGTTGACCAGCCCGGCCCCGCTCAACGCGTCGGCCAGCACGGTCCGGTTGCGCCGTGCCTCCGCGTCCACCTCGGCGGCGAAGAAGCACGCGCCGTCGCTCTGCTCGGGCGTGGCGTCGACCGCGGTGCCCATCCACAGCTCGTCACCCCAGTCGTCGACCAGCGTGAGGTCCACCGCGGCACCCGCCACGTGCGGCGCGACCGCCAGCGGCGCGACGAACCGGCTCGACAAGCGGTCCAGCTCGACCGCGTCCGCGTCCGGGTGCAGTTCCCGCAGCTCACCGGTGTACCGCTCGATGATCGCGCTCTGGTCGGCGATGCTGCGGTGCCCCTCGATCACCTTGAGGTCCACACCGGACGGCAGCGCGTTGCGCGCCTCGACGAGCCGCAGCGCGAGCCCCTGCCTGACGAGCACGTCAGGCGCGAAGACTAATGGCACCAACGGATCACCGTTGTCGAGCACGCGAACGGCGCGCACGACCGGATCTGCCAGCAGGATGGTCATGTGGCCAACCTAGGAAGGCACGCCCCCACCGAACTCCTCCTCAAGGTCACCCCGCCCAGCCGAACGGCTGGTTCGACAACGTCCACATCGGCCGATCGGCTGAGGGCTTGACTTGAACCGTGCTTCAAGTCGCACTCTCGACGGCATGAAGATCCATCACCTGAACTGCGGTTCTGTCCGCGAGATCGACCATACCTGCGGAGATCTGCCGAGCGCACACGCTGTTAATCACTGTCTTCTGCTGGAAACCGACACCGGACTCGTGCTGGTCGAAACCGGACTCGGACTCGACGACATCCACCGTCCAAATGAGACGCTCGGCGCGGAATGGGTGCAGATGGCCCAACCGGCGTTGAACGAGGAGGAAACCGCCATTCGACAGCTGGAACGCCGTGGTTTCGACCCGGCGGACGTCCGGCACGTGCTGCTCACCCACCTCGACGTCGACCACTGCGGAGGCCTGCCGGACTTCCCGCGGGCCGCGGTCCACGTGCTGGACGCCGAACTGCGCGCGGCACTGGCACAGGCCCCCAGCCGCCGCTACCGCCCGGCGCACTGGGCGCACGGTCCACAGTGGCGCACCTACGAGTCCACCGACGACACGTGGTTCGGGCTTCCCGCGATCCAGCCCACCGGCCTGCCCGACACGGTCAAACTGGTCCCGCTGGGCGGCCACACCGCCGGCCACACCGGCATCGCGGTGCACGACGGCACGCGGTGGCTCCTGCACTGCGGGGACGCCTACTACTACCACCGCGAACTGCTGGCCGACCCCGAACCGCACCCGATCCTCGACATCGTGCAGACCTCCTCCGAGGTCGACCACGACAAGAGGATCACCACCCAGTCCCGGCTGCGCGCCCTCGCCCGCGACCACGCCGACGAGGTGACGCTCTTCAGCGCACACGACCCGTGGGAATTCGGCAGACTGGCGGGGTGACCCGACTGAGGAACCGCTGACGTGCACGCCGCCGGCCTGGTGCTGCACCCGCAACGAGACTCCGCCGCCGCCGTCGAGGCCGTGCTCGGCTGGGCGACCAGCCGCGGTGTCGAGATCCTCGGCATCTCCGACGAGATCCAGCGACTCCGCTGCGAGGCCACCCCGGTCTCCGCGCAGGAGCTGGCGCGCCGAGCCGACCTGGTCGTGAGCCTCGGCGGTGACGGCACGATGCTGCGCGCCATGCGCATGGCCGACGGCGAGCACGCCCCTGTCCTGGGCGTCAACCTGGGCAAGCTCGGCTTCCTCGCCGAGGTCGACGTCCCGGACCTGCCCGCCGCCCTCTCCGCGATCGACGCCCACGACTTCACCGTCGAACCCCGCCTGGCCGTCGACGCGGTGTTCAACGGCAGCAAGGTCACGGCGTTCAACGACATCGCCGTAGTACGCGTACCGGGCGACGGCAGCGCACGGGTGGCCGTGCGCGTGGCCGGCCAACCGTTCGTCAGCTACGCCGCGGACGCCGTCATCGTCGCCACCCCGACCGGCTCCACGGCCTACAGCTTCTCCGCGGGCGGCCCGATCACCAGCCCGTCCGTGGAAGCCCTGCTGGTCACCCCGGCCGCACCGCACTCCGCCTACAGCCGCGGCGTGGTGCTGTCGGTGCACGACGAGGTCGACCTCGACCTGCTCCCGTCCAGCGGCCGCCTCGCCGTGGAGGTGGACGGCATCGTCGCCGGCTACCTCGAACCGGGCTCGCGCATCTCGCTGCGGGGACGGCCCGGCGCGGCTCGGGTGGTGCGGCTCGGGATGACCACCTTCTACCAGCGAGCGCGGCGCAAGCTGCACCTGACGGACTCGGCGGAGCTGTCGTGAGGCTGCGCGAGTGGACCGTCGAGGACGCCGGTGAGCGCTGCGGCAACGTCGCGGTGGACATCGAGAACGGCGTCGGTCACGTGTCCGGTCCGTTCGTGGCGTGGACCTTCGCGCACCACGACGTTCGTGATCCGGTCTGGCCGACCGTGGCGTGTCAACTGACTCCCTGAGGCCGGTCCCGCCACCTAGGCTCTACGCGCGCTCGGCGAGCGCCGGGCTGAATGGGGGCACCGAGAGATGTCAGAGCTGAACAGACGCAGCGTGTTCGCGCTGGGCGCGGCGCTGGCGGCCACGACGGGCACCGGGGTCGCGGCCGCCGGCAGCGAGCACGAGGCGGAGCTGCCAGGCTTCCGGCACAACCACGCGCAGGTCAACGGGGTGCGTCTGCACTACGTGACGGGTGGGCGCGGTGAGCCGCTGGTGTTGTTGCCGGGCTGGCCGCAGACGTGGTGGGAGTTCCACAAGATCATGCCCGCGCTGGCCGCGCGGTCCCGGGTGATCGCGGTCGACCTGCGCGGGATGGGCGGGTCGGAGAAGCCTCAGGGCGGGTTCGACAAGAAGACGATGGCGACCGACATCCACGAGCTGGTCAAGAAGCTCGGGTGTGCAAAGGTCAACATCGCCGGGCACGACATCGGCAGCCAGGTCGCGTTCAGCTTCGCGGCGAACTTCCCGGACGCCACGCGCAAGGTGGCGTTCATGGACGTCCTGCACCCCGACGAGGGCTACTACCACATCCCGCTGTTGCCGCCGCCCGGTCAGTTCAGCCTGTGGTGGTTCGCGTTCAACCAGGTGCAGACGTTGCCCGAGCAGTTGCTCGCCGGGCGGTTCCGGTTCCTGCTCGACTGGTTGTTCGCCAACACCGCGTTCAACCCGGACGCGCTCGACGAGCGGTCCCGGTCGATCTACGCGCGGGCGTACGACACGCCGGAGGCGATCCGGGCGAGCAACGGCTGGTACAAGGCGTTCCACCAGGACATCGCCGACGGCAAGACGTACGCGAAGCTGACGCCGCCCGTGCTGGGGCTTGCTTCCGTGTTGTCGCACGACCAGATGGCCGCGGCGCTGCCGAACGTCGCGACCACCTTCAAGACCGTGGCGATCAACGCCGGGCACTGGCTCGCCGAGGAGCAGCCGGACGACGTCGCCCGTGAGCTCACGGAGTTCTTCGGCTGACCCGCGGGATGAACGCCGCGACCGCCACTGCCAGCAGTGCGGTCGCGGCACCCAGACCCATGATCAGGCGGAAGCTGAACGGGATCGTCACCTGCGTCAGGACGACGCCCGCCACCGCGCTGGAGATCGACGTGCCGATCGCGCGCATCAGGGTGTTGAGGCTGTTGGCGGCGGCGGTTTCGGACGTCGGCACGGCGCCCATGATGAGCGCGGGCATCGCGCCGTAGGCCAGGCCGATGCCGGCGCCGATCGTGGCCGACACGACGACCAGCTGCCACACCGCGGACATCAGGAAAACCCCTGCGCCGTAACCGAAAGCGACGACGAGCGCGCCGAGCATCAGGGTGGCCCGCGGTCCCCGTGCCGTGGTGACCCGTGCCGACACCGGTGCCATCGCCATCATCACCAGCCCGGACGGCACCAGCACGAGGCCCGTGACGAGCAACGACTGACCAAGGCCGTGCCCGGTGGCCTTGGGCAGCTGCAGGATCTGCGGCAGCACCAGCGACTGCGCGAACATGGCGAACGCGAACACCGCCGAGGCGACGTTGGTCAGCAGCACCTGACGTCGTGCCGTGGTGCGCAGGTCGACCAGCGGCTGGGTGATCCGCAGCTCCCACCAGCCCCACAGCAGCAGCGTCACGGCGGCCGCCGTGAACAGGCCCGTGGTGGCACCGGCGCTCCACGAGGACGCCTTGGAGACGCCGAGCAGCAGGCAGATCAACGCCACCGAAAGGCCAAGTGCGCCAACGAGGTCGAAGCGGCCACCGCTGCGGACCGCCGACTCCGGCACGAAGATCAGCACCGCGGCCAGCACGAGGACGCCGGCCACCGCCGCGGTCCAGAACAGCACGTGCCAGTCGCTCTGCTCGGCCAGGAACGCGGCGGCGGGCAGACCCAGCGCTCCCCCGACGCCCAGCGAGGCGCTCATCAGCGCGGTCGCCGACGCCAGCCGTTCCGCGGGCAGCTCGTCGCGCATGATGCTGATGCCGAGCGGGATCACGCCGACCGCGAGCCCCTGCACGACCCGGCCCGCGATCATGGGCAGCAGCGAGTGGCTGAGCGCGGCGATCGCCGAGCCCAGGACCAGCATGACCAGGCTGACCAGCAGCATGCGGCGCTTGCCGTACATGTCGCCGAGGCGGCCGACGACCGGTGTCGCGACCGCGCCGGCGAGCAGCGTGGAGGTGATCACCCACGCGGTGTCGCCCGGTGACGAGCCCAGGAGCTGCGGAAAACGCGGCAGGAGCGGGATCACCAGCGTCTGCATCAGCGACACGACGATGCCGCCCAGAGCCAGCACGGCCACGACGACGTTCGGCCGGGTCACCGGCCGCGTTTCTGCGAGGAGCACGTCGCCATCCTAAGTCAGTCACTTGACTTAAAGCGACCCCATGGACATGTTGGAAAAGCAGACGAACTGCCGCGTTTCCCGTCTCCGCCGACGCGGCGCTGGAACCGCCGGCCGAGTGGGCCGAGCTGTGGTCGAAGTGCCCGTGGCGCACTGGCGTCCGAGTTGGGCCTGCGCCGCAGCCCCGACCGGCACCTGGCCTTCGGTGCTGCCGCAGGCTCCCGTCGCTCGACCTGGCCGTTGAGGTGCAAGATCTACGACGGGTCGAGGGGCTCGCCGTCGGCGGGCTCGTGGAACTACCGGTGCGATGGTGATGTGATGAACAAGGTCGACGACAACACGCCCAGGGCGGAGCGGACCCGCGAGCTGATCCTGACCGCGGCGGAACGGCTCTTCGCCGAGGACGGCGTGTTCGCCGTGTCGAACCGCCAGGTCAGCGAGGCTGCCGGGCAGGGCAACAACACGGCCGTCGGCTACCACTTCGGCACCAAGGCGGACCTCGTGCGCGCGATCGCCCGCAAGCACCTCGCGCAGATCGAGGAGGTCCGGCAGCAGCTCGTCGCCGAGATCAACGGCAGCACCGACGTCCGCGACTGGATCGCGTGCCTGGTGCGGCCGGTCACCGAGCACCTGGCGGCGGTGGGCAGCCCCACCTGGTTCGCCCGGTTCGGCGCCCAGGTCATGACCGACCCCGCACTGCGGCCGATCATGATCGAGGAGACCCAGTCGTCGCCGTCGCTGGTGCGGATCCTCGAAGGCATCGACCGCTGCCTGCCGGACCTCCCCGCGGACGTGCGCGCCGAGCGCTACGACATGGCGAGGCAACTGCTCGTGCACATGATCGCCGAGCGGGAACGCGCCCTCGCCGAGAACACCCCGACCCCGCGCGCCAGCTGGCACGACGCCGCGACGGGCCTCATCGACGCCCTCGTCGGCCTCTGGCTGGCGCCGGTCACCGCTGGCCCCACGAGACGCTCGGCAGGCTGATCCGGCCGGAGAACCGGGCCAACGCCACCGAGCAGGTTCTGGACCGGCCAGTTCGACGCGAAGATCCAAGGGAAGCGTGGCCGAAGGTCGTTTCGTGGTGGGGTGTCACCGCGACGCCGAGTTGTCGCGCAACCGTCGCAGCATCAGCGCCAGCTGGAGCCTGAACCGCCCGGCGGCCGAGTCGAGCTCGAACCCGAGCACCGACTCGGCCCTGGCGAGCCTCGCCGGCATCGTGCTGTGGTGCCGGTGCAGCAGTGCCGCGGCCTTGCGCACCGATCCGGTGGCGCACAACGCGTCCAGCGTGGCGATCACGTCCGGCTCGGCCGCCAGCCGGTCGAGCGCGCGAACGTCGTCCAGCTGCGCGATGTCCGCGTGCTCGATCCTCGCCAGCAGCCCGAGACCGCCGAGCCGCTCCCACCACACCACCGGCTCACTGTCCGATGTGTACAGCAGTGCCGTGCGCGCGGCCTGCCACGACCTGGCCGCGTCGATGGCGGGCAGCAGCGGCCCGACGCCCAGCCGCCCGTCCGTCGCCGGAACGTCCTCGCTCAGCACCGCACGCACGGTCCCCAGCAGCACCGACCGTCCCGGCACCTCCCCCGTCGCGGCCAGCACCCGCAACGGCGCGGTGGCGGCGATGCCGAGCAGGTGCAGCGCGCGGGACCGTTCCGCCGTGCCGACGCTCTCGGACAGCACCAGTTCGACGAGCGCCGGATCGCCGAGCTCGGGCAGCGGAACGCTGGAGTGGTCGAGCAGCACGGCGGCGGCGATGGCGAAGCGTTCGAGCAGCATGTCGTCCAACGGCGCGGGCTTGCCCTCGCGCGCCACCCACACCTCCACGCCGCCTTCGAGCGACCGCACGGCGGCCCGCACCGGCACCGGACCGGTCACGACCACACCGCCGGGTTCGGCGCGCAGGCACAGCCCCTGGCCGGGGGCGTGCAGCCCGACCGGGCAGCCGGCCAGCTCGGCGGTGGTGCGCACGAGGGTGTCCAGGCCGGCGCGCTCGGTGATCAGGCGGTCGAAGAACCCGATCACGCGGACGGCGTTCTCGGCGTCGGCGTCGAGGCCGGACAGGCGCAGCAGCAGGCCCTTCATGACGTCACGATAGTCCCAGCACGAGAGGGCGCGGCCCGCCATCTGGCGAGCCCGGCCCGCGAATCGCCCGCCACGTGTCGGATGCCCCGGCCACCACGCAGACCCGAGGATCGTTGCCATGAGCTACGCCATCGACGCCGAGCTGCTGCCCTGGGTCGACATGATGCCCAAGGTGCACCTGTCCGACTACGACTCCCTGCTGGCCGCGCGGGCCGGTCAGTCCGAGCTGCGGGAGGCGCTGGCGACCTACGAGCCGGTGCACCCCGTCGACATCCGGGACACCTCGGTGCCCGGTCCCTCCGACGCCCCGGACGTCCCGGTGCGGATCTACGCCCCGGCGAACCGCCAGGGCGTCGTGCCCGGCCTGCTGTACATCCACGGCGGCGGGTTCGTCCTCGGTGACCTGGACATGTTCCACGCGCACGTGCTGAGGCTGGTCGACGAGCTGGGCGTGGTCATCGTGTCGGTGGACTACCGGCTCGCGCCCGAGCACCCGTTCCCCGCCCCGGTCGAGGACTGCTACGCGGCGCTGCAGTGGGTCGCGGCCAAGGCCGACGAGCTGGGCGTCGACCCGGAGCGCATCGGCGTGGCCGGGGAGAGCGCCGGTGGCGGGCTCGCGGCCGGGGTCGCGCTGCTCGCCCGCGACCGCGGTGGACCTTCGCTGTGCTTCCAGTTCCTCGGCATCCCCGAGCTGGACGACCGGCTGGACACCCCGTCGATGCGCGAGTACGTCGACACGCCGCTGTGGAACCGGCCCAACGCGATCTACAGCTGGACGGCCTACCTGGGCACCGAGCCGGGCGGCGACGACGTGTCGCCGTACGCCGCGCCGGCTCGGGCCACCGACCTCTCCGGACTGCCACCCGCGTTCGTGACGACCTGCCAGTTCGACCCCCTGCGGGACGAGGGGATCGAGTACGCGCGACGCCTCGCCCACGCGGGCGTGCACGCCGAGCTGCGCCACTACCCCGGCACGTTCCACGGGTCGTCGTTCGTGACGAGCGCGGCGATCACGCGCCGGATGTTCGCCGACGAGCTGGAGGGAATGCGCCGGGGACTGCGGATCACGACCGACGGGTGACCTGAGAGGACACCACGAGCGGGGCGAGCTGGATCCAGTCGACGTTCGGCGCCCAGGCCGCCGGGTTGCCGAACGTCAACGCCCCGCCGGACGTCGTCAGGTCGAGCGGCGTCGTCTCCGGCCAGAAGCCGTCCCACGTGTAGTTGTGGCGGTACCGCGCGGACGTGGTCGTGCCGCCCGCCTCCGAGACGACCATCGTGCGGTTCACGATGTCGGTGTTGTACGGGTGCCCGGTGTTCTTCTCTGCCTGGGCGTAGCCGACGGTCAGGTTGTACTGGCCGGGACCACTGGTGCGCGGAACGGTGAGCGTGCCACCACGGCCCAGGTAGCCGACGTACGAACCACCGGACGCCCACGGTCCGGACGCCACCGCCGCACCACCGGCGAGCTGCCCGGACTCCGCCTCGACGCGGACCGCGTTCCGGTCGGCCGAGGTGTCGCGCACGACGGTCAACGTGCCCATGGCCAACGGGCTCGTGCCCGCGTTCGACAGCACGACCTCGGTGACGCCCGCCTTGAGGTGCACGGTGGCGTCACCCGTGTACGCACCCGCGCGGGTGGCGGCGAGGTCGGTGGCGTGGCGGCCGGACAACGCCAGTGCCAGCTTGCCGCGCCCGGTCGCGGTCCACGTGGTGGAGAGCCGGTAGTAACCGTCCTCGGCGGCCGACACGTACGTCCGCATCGAGGCACCGGCGCACAGCACCGGTCCGGCGCCTCGCGCGTCGGACAGCGGGTAGACCGTCCTTTCCGGACCGACGACCTCGGTCAGGTCGAAGCGGTCCAGGGTCACGTCGGAGGCGGCACCGAGGAAACCGCCCGGTCCGCTGGTGCGCAACGAGATCCGGTGCGTGCCGGCCGTGAGCTGGACAGGTGTGTCGTACCGGCCGCGGTAGGTCCAGCCCAGGGTCGCGGGCAACGTCAGGTTCCGCACGTGCGCGTCGTCCACGTACAACGCCTGCTGACCGACGTAACCGTTGGTGCCGTAGAAGACACCGAGCTGATAGGTGCCGGTGCGCGGCACGGAGACGTCGACCGTGACGCGGGAACCGGGCTGGTTCATCGAACCGACGTCCTTGCGCCCGGACGTGGTGTAGCGCATGGCCATGTCCCACGAGCCCGAGCCGTCGTCCTGGGTGTACACGGTGGCGTTCTCGACCGTGCCGAGCTCGGCCTCGTAGCTCGCCTGCCACGGCACGTTCGCCACCGGTGCCGCACCCGCGGCCGGCGTGACGATCACCTGGTAGGCGGCGAGCTGGTCGCCACCGGGCACCTTGATCGTCGCTTTGCCGTCCTTCACGCGCACCCGCGACGCCGCGACGACCGGTGGCTGCCCCGCGTCACCCTCGTAGCCGGACCAGGTGGTCCGCGAGACGCGCACGTCGACCTGGTCGCCGAACACCCTGCGGTCCAGGCCGGTCAGCGCCACGTCCACCGCGTTCGCCGTGCCGCCGAGCAGCACCGTCGCCCGGTCGCGGTCGAGGGTGGCGAGGCCCTGCACCGTGTCGCGGGTGTTCGGACGCGGTGGCGTCACGCGGACGGTCCGGCCGGACAGGTCGGCGTACCACTTGGTGAGCCACCAGCCGCCGTTGGCGCGGCCTGCGCGAACGGCGTGGTCGCTCAGGTTGCCCGCCATGGACCAGAACGCCATCTGACCGTCCACTTTGGTGTCTTCCAGCATGGTGATCCACTGGATCATCTGGCCGGGCACCGAGGTGTCGCGCTTGTTCGAGTACTCGTTGATGGTGATCGGGCGCGGCGAGATGCCGAGCGACCGCTCGATCTCGCGGTAGTCCGCGTAGTGGCCGCGGTACTCCGCGAGCGAGTCGGGGCCGAGCTCGTGCCAGGTGGTGATGTCCGGCAGCACGTTCTGGGCCTTGGCGTAGGTGAGGAACTCGCGCAGGTGGTCCGCCCGGTACCGGGTCTCACCAATGCCCGCGATCCGCGCGTTGGGCAGCACCGACCTCACCTCCCGGTACACCCGCGTCCAGTCGGCGAAGAACTTCTCCTTCTTGTTCGCCCAGTCCGAGTACCAGATCCCGTCCGGCTCGTTGAAGATGGTCCACACGAACCGGTCGCGGTCGGGGCGCTGGGCGACCTTCGCCAGCTGCGGCCGCAACCGGGCGACGTAGTCGTCGATGCCCAGCTCCTCGTACGGCCACTTGCTGTAGGCGTCCTGGGCGTAGATGTGCACGTCCGTGCCGCCCGCGGCGAAGAAGCCGTCGGCCACCTGCAGCGCGTCACCGTTGGGGTGCTGGTCGCCGTCCGGCGCCTTCTGCGAGATCGTGCGCGGCCGCATGCCGGCGATCAGGTCCTGTGACGGCACGCCGGGGTCGGCCAGGCCGTAGAGGATGCCGGTGGCGCCGCCGTGGAACGCACCGGTCGACGACGCGAGGTCGACGCGCAGGGTCTCCGCCGCGGCGACGGCGGGCGGCGAGAGCGTGGTGAGCACTAGCAAGGCGGTCAGCGCGACAGCAGGGGATCGCATCGGAGCTCCATTCATTTGACCGCACCACCGGTGATGCCGGAGATGATCTTGCGTTGGGCGACGGCGAGGACGACGACGAGTGGCAGGCTCATCAGGACTACGTAGGCGAAGATCAGGTGCCAGTTGTTGAGGTGCAGACCCGCGCTGGCGACCCGGAACAGGTTCAACGGCAACGTGTCCAGGCGTCCGCCGATGACGAAGAACGCGTAGAAGACGTCGTTCCACACGTAGAGGCAGATCAGGATCGTGGCGGTGGCGAGCACCGGCCGCAGCAGCGGCAGCACGATCCGCCAGAACACCGTGAACGGACCGGCGCCGTCGATCTGCGCGGCCTCCTCCAGCGCCGGTGGGATCGTCCGCACGAACCCCGTGACGAAGAAGATCACCGTCGACAGGTAGATGCCGGTGTAGACGCCGATCATGCCGATCGCGCTGCCCGCGAGCCCGAGCCGGCGCAGCAGCAACACCACCGTGACCACGGCCGGCGGCAGCACGATCCCGCTGATGCCCAACGCGTACAGCACGGCGGTGAGCCGGGTGGCGCGCCTGGCCAGCACCCACGACGCCATCGAACCGAAGATCAGCAACGCCGCCACGGTCGGCACGACCACGAGCAGGCTGCCGAAGAACGCCACGGGCACGTCACCGTCGGACCACACCTGCCGCAGGTTCTCCAGCAGCTGCCACCGCTGCGGCAACGACAGGTCGGGGTTGAGCGCCTCCCCCTGCGACTTGCCCGCGGTCACCACGACGAGCCACAACGGGATGCCGATGAGCACCAGCACCAACGCGACCACCGCGACCGGCTGCACTCGCCTCACAGGATCGCCTCCCGCCTGCGCAGCGTGCGGATCACCGGGAACGCCAGCAGCGCCACCAGCAGGAACAGCACCAGGCTCATCGCGGTGGCCTGCGCGAACAGGCCCTGCCCGAACGTGCGGTAGATGAAGATGTTGAGGATCTCGGTGGTGCGCGCCGGTCCCCCGCCGGTGGTGGCCTGGACGATGTCGAACCCGTTCATCGAGCCCAGCAGCGCGGTGGCGACGTTGAACGTGACCGCGGGCGCCAGCAACGGGAACCGGATCGTCCAGAACGCCCGCACGCGTGACGCGCCGTCGATGTGCGCCGCCTCCACCAGGTCCTCCGGGATGGTCTTGAGACCGGCGAGGTAGATCAGCATCGACAGGCCCATCCACTTCCACGCGTGGATCAGCGCCACCACGACGATCGACCAGGTGGTGTCACCGAGCCACGCGTAGTCGATCCCGAGCAGCTGGTTGAGGCTGCCCCGCGGTTTGAGCAGCGCCTGGAACACGTAACCCACCGCGAGCGCGGACATCAGCACCGGCACCAGGAAGAACACCCGCGCCACGCGGTTGAGCCAGGTGTCGCGCTCCAGCAGGACGGCCAGCGCGAACCCGAACAGGTTCTGGAAGACCGCGACCAGCACCGCGTAGACGAGCGTGATCCGCACCGCCCGCAGCAGCGTGCCGTCCGACGCGAGCTGGGTGAAGTTGTCCAGCCCGGCCGGGCGGATCGCGCTCTTGAAGCCCGACCAGTCGGTGAACGCGTAGACGAAGTTGAACAGCGTCGGCAGGAAGAAGAACACGAGCAGGATGGCGAACGCCGGCGCCAGGAACCAGAGAGGATGCGTCTGCCGGTGCACGGATGGCTGCTGCACGACGGTCATCAGAAGCCCGGTGCCCCGGCCGCCTTGGCCAGCTGCGCGAACTGGTCCTGAGTGGACTTCGCGACGTCTTCCGGCGTCATCGTGCCCACGATCATGTCCGCGAGGTTGAGGTACAGGTCGGGGTTGGCGACCGCCAGCGCCTGCATCGAGCCCACCGCGGTGCCGAGCGAGGCGTGCACGTCGAGCAGCGCCTTCGGCACGCCGGCCGGGTTCGGGACCGCGGGCTGCAACGACACCGTCTTGCGCGCGTTCACGAAGTCCGCGTAGCCGGGCCCCATCCAGTACGCCAGCAGCTGCCGGGCCGCCGCCTCCCGCTTGGCGTCACCGGTGCGGAACGCCACGAGCGCGTTGGACTGGTCCGGGATGAACGTGCCGACGTGCCCGGACGGCGAGATCGGGAAGAAGCCGATCTTCTCGTCGAGCGCGGCGGTGTCCGCCTTGGCCTGCAGCTGCCCGAAGAACGAGTTGACCTGCACCACCATCGCGGCCTTGCCGGCGAGCAGCGCGGCACCCTGGTCCTCGAACTTCGCGGTCTTGATGTCGGCGTTGAACAACCCCTCGTCGACGAGCGCCTTGTACTTCTTGATGGCGTCGAGCACGACCGGGCTGCCGAACGTCTCCTGCCGCTTGTTGATCTTGTCCCAGAGGCCGGCCTTGGCGGCGTCGGCGAGCTGGACCTGCACCCACCACTGCGTGGCCCACCGGTCGCCGGCCATCTCGAAGAACGGCGTGACGCCCCTGGCCTTCAGCGACCGGGCCGCGGTGATCATGTCGTCGAAGTTCTTCGGCAGCTCGGTGATCCCGTTGGCCGCGAAGACCTCCCTGTTGTAGTAGACGCCCTCGACCGCGGGGCTGGTGACCAGCGCGGCGTAGCGGGTGCCGTCGAGGATGCCGGTGATGTCCTTGAGCTCCGGCGCCAGCTTCGGCAGCCACGGCGCGTCGGTGAGCGGCTGGAGGTTCGACTTCGCGTTGATCGCGGTGAGCATCGACGCGGTCGGCTGCCAGAACGCCAGGTCCGGCTTGTCGCCGGTGGCCACCTTGGTCTGCACGCCCTGCTCGTACGGGTCGGGGATGGTCACCACGTCGACGTCGGCACCGGTCGCCTTCTCGAACGCCGCCACCACCTGCTCCGGCACGGTGTTGCTGTTCTGCGCGGCCCAGACCGTCAGCTTCACGCCGTTCAGCGACGTCGTGGGGTCCGGCCAGCCGGCGGGACCGCCGGAGCCGGCGTCCGCGCCGGGATCACTGCACGCGGTCAAGGCCAGCACGAGGGCAACGCCGATCCACTTCTTCATCGCGCGGTTCCTTCGGTGAGTGCGGAGACGGGGAGCTTGCGGGTGATGCGGAAGAGCCGCGCGGAGGCGGTCGCGGGAGTGGCCGTGAGGGTCAGCGATCCGGCGTCCCAGTGTGAGGTCCAGGCCGGCAGATCGCGCGGGTAGAGCACCTCGACGTCGATCTCGTGGCCTTCGAGGTGCGGCAACGACAGGGTGACCTCCTGCTCACCGCCGCGCTGCCACACCGCCAGGTAGGTGAGCTCGCCGGACGTGAGCGCCAGGCTCAGCCACCGGTCGCGCCAGCCGGGCAGACCCAGTGGCCACAGTGGAACCGCGCTGGCCAGCACGGCACGGATCTCGTCGTGCGCCTCGACGGCGGCTCGCACGGACGCGAGCTGTCGTTCCGACATGAGGTCGAGCCGCCCGGACAGGTAGAGGCGGCCGAGGAGCCCCGTGCACAACGAGAACGCGAAGTCCTCTTCGGACATCTCCGGCTGCGGGTAGGCCCAGCTGGCCGACTGCTCCGGCAGCACGGACAGCGGCGCGGCCACCGCGATCGGCGGGTAGTGCAGGAAGTCCTGCTGGTCGCTGGTGGACTGCAGCTGCGTGCGGGACAGCATCGCGTAGTCCATCCGCATGGCACCGGACGCGCAGTTCTCCAGCACCAGGCCGGGATGCCGGTCCAGCACGCGGTCGAGCCACGCGAGGTGGGCCCGGTTGTGCGCGAGCAGGCCGGCGCCGACGCTGTCGGTGGCGAGGTCGGTGCCCGCGCCCGCGTCGACGTTGTAGTCGAGCTTGAAGTAGCCGATCCCGAGCTCGCCGACCAGGCGGTCGATCACCGCGTCGAGGTGGGCGACGGCCCGCGGGTGGCGCAGGTCGAGGTGGTAGCGGCCGTGCTCGATCAGCCAGACACCGCCGCGCTGCAGGAACGCCGACGAGGGCAGCCGGTCGGCCATCGGGCTGCGCACGCCGATCACCTCGGGCTCCAGCCACAGCCCGGGCACCATGCCGCGCCGGTGGATGTGCGCGACGACCTCTTCGAGCCCGCCGGGGAACCTCGTGGTGGACGGCAGCCACTCGCCGACGGCGTCCCACCAGCTCGACCCGTTGTCGTACCAGCCGGCGTCGATGCAGAAGATCTCCGCGCCGGCCTCGGCCGCCGCGTCGATCAGCGGGAGCAGCTTCGCGGTGGTGGGGTCGCCCATCAGCGTGTTCATGTAGTCGTTGAACACCACCGGCAGCGTGGCGCGGTCGACGTGCGGGCGGACGAGCTCGCGGCGGTGCGCGGTGAGCGCAGCCACGGCACCGTCCACACCGGACTCCGACACGGCGACCGACACCGGCACGGTCGTGAAGGACTCGCCGGGCTGCAACCGCTGCTGCCACTGGTGGTCGATGTCGGTCGGCCCGAGCAGCGCGAGGTACGCGCCTTCCCTGCGCTCGCCCACCTCCCACCGCCACGCGCCGTTGTGCTCGATCTGCCACAGCCACGCCCGGCCGGTGCGGCGGTCGACGAGCCCGCCGGTCGGCAGGACCGTCCCGGTGGACCACGTGCCGGTGCTGACCGCGGCGAACCGGCCGCGGCCGTCCTGCCCGTGCAGCGCGAGGTTCAGGTCGGGGACGTCGTCGGCGCGCAACGGCTGCCGGGTCCACCGGCCCTCGCCGAGCCACTCGCTGCGCCCCCGCACGAGATCGACGTCCTCGATCCGCGCACCGCCGAAGCCCGCGGCGAACGAGGTGACGCCCTGCAGCAACAGCGGCGTCTCACCGTGGTTCGTGACGGTGGTGATGACCTGGCAGGCGGCGACCCCGTCGACCGAGCGGAACGTCGTGCGCGCGACCAGGCCGGTCCGGTCGTCGCGCTGGTCGACGTGCAGCTCGTGCCAGCGGCCGTCGGTGTTGCGGGCGGAACCGGCGTAGACCAGGCGCGTGCCGACGGCCGTCTCCGAGAACCGGTGTGAGACCCTCGCCCGGCCGTGTCCCGCGACCAGCAGCTCGACCAGGGGTTGTGCCGAACGCGGGAGGTCCTGGCCGCCCGCGCCGCCGAGGGCGCGGACGCCGACCGGCCCGTCCGGCGACACGTCCACCACGAGCTCCAGCGCCGCATGGCCCCAGACCACGGTGGTGGCGGACTCGATCGAGATCATCTGGCCTCTGCTCTCCCCGACCCGACGCCATGTGACCGGTCACATGGCTGCGAATGCCGAGTAGTGTGAGCGTTAACACTGCTGGGTGAGAAGACCGCGTTACCTACTCGTTACGGGCGGGTGCCGTCGACTCGCGGACCACCAGCGACGGCGGCGCGAGCGCGGTCACCTGCGGCGGCGCACCCGCCAGCACGGCCGTGATCGCGGCCAGCGCGGCCCGTCCGAGCGCCGCGAAGTCCATCCGCACGGTCGTGAGCGCGGGGGTCCAGTAGGCGGCGCCGGGCACGTCGTCGAAACCGATGATGCTGACGTCGCGGGGCACGTCCCGCCCGGCCTCGAAGAGCGCCCGGCGCACGGCCAGCGCGGTGTCGTCGTTGCCGCACAACACCGCCGTCACACCCGGATCGGCCGCCAGCCGTTGCCCGGCCAGGTACGCCGACCGCACGTCCCATCCCGCCCTGATGACCTCGGGCACCGGCGCGTTCGCCTCTTCGAGCGCGGTGCGCCACCCCGACTGACGGGCGCTGGTGCCGGTCTCGGACGGGATCGCGACATGGTGCACGGTGCGATGACCCAGGTCCAGCAGGTGTCTCGTGGCGTCCGCGGCCGCGGGCCGTTCGTCCAGGAAGACCATCGACCGGTCGATGCCCGCGAGCCCGCCGGCCTCGGTGGCGGCCACCGCCGGCACGTCCGCGGGCAGCGTCCGCAGCACCTCGGCGCTGGCGGCGTCGAAGGCGATCACCACGACCCCGCCCGCGTTGGGGTCGCTGACGTGCTCGACCGCGAGCCGCACGTCGGCGGGCCGGTCCGACTCGACCACCCGCACGCCGACCGCGAGACCGGCCGACCGCGCCGCCTCCTCGATGCCCTGCAACGTCGTGGCGTACCCGTACAGCGCGGTGTTCGCGGCCACGACCGTGACCGTGCTGGCGCGCCCGGAGCCGAGCGCGCGCGCCGCCCGGTTCGGCCGGAAGCCGAGCCGTTCGATGGCGTCGAGCACCTGCCGGCGGGTGTCCGGGTTGACCCTGGGCGAGTCGTTCAGCACCCGTGACACCGTCTGGTGCGAGACACCCGCGGCCGCCGCGACGTCACGGATGCTCGGGGTGGCGGAAGACCGTCGTGTCACCCCGACATCGTGATCGTTGCCGTTCTCCGCGTCAAAATCCGGTCAGAGCGCGCCAACGAGCGCCACGACCATGGCGGCCACCCCACCTCGCACGACGGACAGCACCGCGTCCTTGGCGCCCGCGCCGATCGCCTTCGCGAGCGCCCTGAACCGGCTCGGCTGCTGCTGCACGGCGTTCACGACGGCGGCGGGGTCGCGCACGGTGCCGTCGGCGGTGACGGCACCGGCACGGGCCAGCTCGGCGATGAACGACCGCAGCTCGGCCACGGCCGCGTCGAGGTCCGCGCCAGCCGCGGTCTTGTTGCCGACGGTGAGGTCGCCGCCGATGTTGCCGATGGAGCCGGAGTTGTGGAAGACGTTGCCGGACATGGGTTTCCCCCTTTTTTGTTGCGGGCGGCGGGAGCGCCGCCGGACGCGTCAGCCCCTGTTGCCGACGGACAGATCGCCGCCGACGTTGCCGATGCGCCCGAAGTTGAGGAAGCGGTTGCCTTCCTTGTTGCCCATCACGAGATCGCCGTGGATCCGCACCGAGTGCTCGCGCTCCGGCGGGTTCTCGATGGCGCCCACGATCACGCCCTCGATGCGGCGGATCTCCTCGAGGTCGGTGCCGTGCAGCGCGGTGTACTGGGTGCCCGCGGTCTCCAGCATCAGGGCGTACCGCCGGCGGCGGAACAGAAGGCGGTACAGGAAGACGCAGAGCATGAACGCCACGCGGACCGCGATCAGCGCGGTCAGCACGACGCCTGCCTGGCCGAAGCGCAGGTGCTGCGCCGCGGCCGCGATGCCCAGCGCCAGCGCGCAGAGCACGATGATCTCGCCGATCGGGTACCAGGTGGTCCAGCGGCCGCGCCAGACGAGCCGCAGCGTCTGGACGCGGGAGATGTTCGCGAGCGGGTAGGTCTGATGTCCAACCCGCACCACGCGTTTGCTGATGCGGATCTCTCCGACCTGTGCCATGGCGTCTTCCTGTCAGAAGTGCGGAACGATCCACCGCTGGTTGGCCTGGGACTCGGAACCGACGCGGTCCCACAGCTGGATCGGCGTGCCGTTCGCGCCGTTGTACTGGGCGGCCGCGTCGAGGACCTTGAACGAGTGCTGCTCCACCAGCCAGACGGCGCCGGGCGTGTTGGTGGACTGGGCGTGCCAGATCTGGTTCTTGTTGCCCAACCCGAAGCAGTCCCACAGCTGCAGCCTGGTGCCGGAGATCGTGCCCCAGTCCTTGGCCTCCAGGCAGCGGCCGCTCGCGACGTTGACGAGCTGGAAGTCCCACTCCGTGAGCCAGTGCACGCGCCACATCTGGTTGTACTGGGTGGGCGGGTAGCAGTCCCACAGCTGGATGGGCGTGCCGTTCGCGCCGTTGTACTGGGCCGCCGCGTCGAGGCAGCGGCCGCCGGCGACGCTGGTGATGTAGACGGGGTCCTCGGCGGCGCGGGCGGCGCCACCGGAGACGAGGACGAGGACGAGTGCCGCGATGACGGCCAGTGTTTTCCGAAGCATGCCACCCAGCGTCGAAAGTGGTCCGATGCTGGTCAACGGCCTGAGAACTGGTGAGAAGACATGAGAAACTCACGTTCATGACCAGCGCCCTGCCCGGTGATCCCCAGACGTGGCGGGAGCTCCGTGCCGCGCTGCGCAACCTCATGGCGAGAACCGAGACGACGGCGCTCGCGGTGGAACGCAGGTCGCGCGGGCAGGACAGCATCTCCGACGCCACGGTCGGGCGGAAGCTCGCCGACTCCGACGCCCCGCTCGACGCGCGGTCGTTGCGGATCATCGTCAACGCCTGCGCCCTGGGGGCGAGGGAGAAGGGTCTGCCGACCGGCGACGCGGACGTGGAGGCGTGGCTCGCCGCGCGCACCCGGCTCGTGGAAGGCCCGCCGCCCCAGCCGGAAACGGCCGGACCGGCGGGACGGCCGCGGCGATTCCACCTCGCCTGGATCGGCGCGGTGCTCGCGATGGTGCTGCTGGTCGGGGCCGACGTGCCGCCTGTGGAGCCGGTGGCGACCAGGACCAAACCGTGCCGCAACGGACCGGACCGGCCGGACGCGGAGGGCCTGTCGATCAGCACGCCGAAGACGAACGCCGTGATCGACGGCGACGAGATCCCGGTGGCGGGCACGATCGGCCTTCGGCCGGACGAGAAGCCGTGGCTGTTGCTGTACGCCGTGGGCGAGTGCAAGTTCTACATCGTGTCGACCGTGCGGGTCGACGGAACGACTTGGCACGGCACGCTCTACGTCGACCCGGCGCAGCACGGACCGTACGGCGCCTACGTGGTGGTGGTCGACGCCGCGACCGACCAGCACCTCTACGAGCTGCAGACCGCGGGCGGGTCACCGTTCGTCGACACGCTGCCCGCCGGTGCGCGCGAGGCCCACGTGACCGTCCGCTGCTGCACCTGAGGACGCGACCTAGACGGGCACCCCTTCCTTGGCGCGTTCAGGAAGGGGTGCTCGTCGGGACCGGCACGGTGGCGAGCCGCCGTCGGGGACGTCGGGGTGGCCTCCACGGCGCCGCACCGTGTCGGTTGATCCGCGTCCCACTCCCGACCCGGGCCGGATACCTGGGAACGCTCCCAGGTGGTCCAGGACTTTAACCACGCGAACGGCGCGACGGGAAGTGTTGTCGAATTGTGGTCGAAACAGGAGTGAACTTCATGTTGCACTTCTCGTAATCGACAACGGTCTCCGCCGCAGGCGCATTCCGGTCAATCGCACCACCGGAATGGCCGCACAAAGACACGCGCGGTGAACGAATGTACCGAACTCGCTCCGCCATTCCGGTGAAGCACCGGAAAAGCAGAACCAGGTCCCTGGCGTGACAACCAGGTAAAAGTTGCGCCGAACGGGCGAGCGCAGTTCGATCCCAAATGGTACGAACCCCGGTCGACCTGCGCTTTCTTGCCGTCGAAAGCATTTGCGGACCCGTTCGGCAGAGCGCGGACAGAGGCATTCGGGCCAGTTCGGCGGCCCAGCCGCAGGCATTTCCCGGGCTATTCGACGAGCTCCCCTGTCGGATTGGTTTCATGACCGTTACAGTCGCCACTCTGGGAGCGCTCCCAGGTCAAATGGTCCGAACTCTGTCCTCGGAGGCTCACATGCACCGTCGCATGGCGAGAGCTGTGACGGCCGTCCTCCTCGCGCTGCTCGCGGGATCGGCCGGCCCGCTGGTGTCCGGATCGGCCGCCGCGCCCGCGTTCAACTACGGGGAGGCGCTGCAGAAGGCGGTCTGGTTCTACGACGCCCAGCGGTCGGGCAAGCTGCCGCCGGACAACCGGGTGAGCTGGCGCGGGGACTCGGCGCTGAAGGACGGTTCCGACGTCGGGCTCGACCTGTCCGGTGGCTTCTACGACGCCGGCGACCACGTGAAGTTCGGGCTGCCGTTCGCGTTCAGCATGTCGATGCTCGCCTGGGGCGCCGTCGAGAACCGGGACGCCTACTCCAGCTCCGGGCAGCTCAAGCCGCTGATGGCGAACCTGCGGCAGGGCACGGACTGGATCATCAAGGCGCACCCGTCCCCCAACGTCGTCTACGGCCAGGTCGGCGCGGGCAACCCGGACCACGCCTGGTGGGGCTCGGCGGAGGTCATGCCGATGGCCCGCCCTTCGTACAAAGTGGACGCTTCCTGCCCCGGCTCCGACCTCGCGGGCGAGTACGCGGCGGCGATGGCGTCGGCCTCGATGGTCTTCAAGGACACCGATCCCACCTACTCGGCGACGCTGCTCACGCACGCCAAGCAGCTCTACAGCTTCGCGGACACCTATCGCGGCAAGTACAGCGCGTGCATCACCGACGCCGCCAGCTTCTACAACTCCTGGAGCGGCTACCAGGACGAGCTGGTGTGGGGCGCGATCTGGCTGCACCGCGCCACCGGTGACGCGAGCTACCTGGCCAAGGCGAAAACGGAGTACCAGAAGCTCAGCACCGAACCGCAGAGCACCGAACGGTCCTACAAGTGGACCATCGCGTGGGACGACAAGTCCTACGGCGCCTATGTGCTGATGGCGCAGCTGACCGGCGAGCAGACGTACATCACCGATGCCAACCGGTGGCTGGACTACTGGACCACCGGCTACAACGGCAACCGGGTGCGGTACTCCCCCGGCGGCCAGGCGGTGCTCGACAGCTGGGGTTCGCTGCGGTACGCGGCCAACACCGCGTTCGCCGCACTGACCTACTCGGACTGGCTGTCCACACGGGACAGTGCGCGGGCGAGGACCTACCACGACTTCGGTGTGCGGCAGATCAACTACGCGCTCGGCGACAACCCGCGCAACTCCAGCTACGTCGTCGGCTTCGGCGCCAACCCGCCGCGCAACCCGCACCACCGCACCGCGCACGGCTCGTGGGCCGACAGCATCCAGGAACCCGTGACCAGCAGGCACGTGCTGTACGGCGCGTTGGTCGGCGGTCCGACCACCAACAACGACGCCTACGCCGACAGCCGCAGCGACTACACGATGAACGAGGTCGCGCTCGACTACAACGCAGGGTTCACCAGCGCTCTCGCCCGGCTGTACCAGGAGTTCGGCGGCACCCCGCTCGCGAACTTCCCGACGGCCGAGACGCCCGACGGCCCCGAGCTGACCGTGCAGGCGTCCGTGACGCAGAGCGCCGCCCAGTTCACCGAGATCAAGGCGTTCGTGCTGAACAAGAGCGCCTGGCCCGCGCGGACGTTCAACGGCACCCTGCGCTACTACTTCACGCTCGACGGCACCACCACGCCGAGCCAGCTCACCGTCACCACGAACTACAACCAGTGCGGCGCGGCGAGCCCGCCGACGCAGTACCGGGGCTCGATCTACTACGTCGAGGTGCCCTGCACGGGCATCGCGCCGGCCGGACAGTCCGCGTACCGCAAGGAGGTCCAGCTCCGCATCACGAGCGCCGGCACGTGGGATCCCTCCAACGACTGGTCCTACACCGGCCTGGGCACCGGCAACACGGTCCTGCAGACCGACCGGATCGTGCTGCGCCAGGACGGCAAGGTGCTCTGGGGCACCGAACCCGGCGGTGGCGTCGACGACACCCAGCCACCGACCGTCCCCGGTGGACTGACCGCGACGAACGCCGGCAGCAGCAGCGTCACGCTGAGCTGGACCGCCTCGACCGACAACGTCGGCGTCACCGGCTACGACGTCCTCGACGGCAGCACCGTCGTCGGCTCGGCGACCACGACCGGCCTCCAGCTGACCGGCCTGACCCCCGACACGGCGTACTCGTTCTCGGTGCGCGCCAGGGACGCGGCGGGCAACGTCTCCGCCGCGAGCCCACCCGTCTCCGTGCGCACCCTGCCCGGCACGAGAAGCACGCTGACCGTCCAGCACCGGGGCACCGGCGCGGCGTCGTCGAGCCAGATCGGCGCCACGCTCCAGCTCACCAACCGCGGCACCACGTCCGTGAGCCTCACCACGACGACGATGAGGTACTGGTTCACCGGCGACCCGGCGTCGTCGACCTACCAGGTGTGGTGTGACTGGGCGCAGCTCGGCTGCGCGACCGTGCAGGCAAGAGTGGTCAAGCTCGCCACCCCGCGCCCCGGCGCCGACGCGTACCTGGAGGTGGCCTTCACCTCCGGCGGCCTGGCCGCGGGTGCGAGCACGGGCGAGATCCAGCTGCGGGTCGCGAAGTCCGACTGGTCGGCGTTCAACCAGGCCGACGACCACAGCTACCGGGTCAGCAACTCGCTCACCGACTTCGACCGGGTGACGGCCTACAGCGGCGGCGTGCTCGCGTGGGGTGCCGAACCCTGACCGAACCTCGGTGCGGGACGTTCTGCGCGCCCAGGCGTCCCGCACCGATCCCAGACACGCCCGTTTCGACCACATTCGAACTGACGGCCGCTGACTCCTACGATGAGCGGCATGACGGAGATTGACCGGCAACGCCGGCCCGGCCCGCGCATCGAAGAGGTCGCGCGGCTCGCCGGCGTGTCCAAGTCGACGGTCTCCAGGGTCATCAACGACGAGCAGTACGTGAGCGCCAGGGCCCGCGACGCGGTGCACGCGGCGATCACCCGCCTCAAGTACAGCCCGAACCAGGCGGCGCGGTCGCTCGCGGGCAGCCGGGCGAACGCCATCGCGCTGATCGTGTCCGAACAGGGCAGCCGCGTGCTCGGCGACCCGTTCTTCGCCGGGGTGCTGCGCGGCGTGCACGCGGAGCTGGCCGGGCGGCACGTCCAGCTGCTGCTGATGCTCAGCCGGCCGGAGGACCACGACGACCTCGTCACGTACCTGGCCGGCGGCCACGTCGACGGCGCCCTGCTGGTCAGCCTGCACGGTGACGACCCGCTGCCGAACCGCCTGCACGAGCTCGGCCTGCCGGTCGTGGTCGGTGGCCGTCCGCTCGGCACCGCCTCCGTCCCGTTCGTCGACTCGGACAACTTCACCGGCGGGCTCGACGCGGCACGGCACCTGGTCTCGCTGGGACGCAACCGGATCGCGACCGTGGCGGGGCCGCGCGACATGGCCGCCGGACAGGACCGGCTGAGCGGCTGGCGGCGCGGCCTCGGCGAGGCCAAGCTGGCCGTGGACCTCGTCGCGGAGGCCGACTTCACGCCGGAGAGCGGTGCTCGTGCGATGGCCGAGCTGCTCGACCGCGAACCTGACATCGATGGCGTCTTCGTCGCCGCCGACATCATCGCGCTGGGAGCGCTGCAGGTGCTGCGCGCCCGCGGCAGGCGCGTCCCGGAGGACGTGGCGGTGATCGGGTTCGACGACTCGTTGCTCGCCTCGACCGCGACACCGCCGCTCACGACGGTCCGGCAGGACGTCGAGCAGCTCGGCCGCACGATGACGTGGCGCCTGCTGGGCGAACTCGCCGGCGAGGACAGCCTGCCGCCGTCGTTGTTGCTGCCGACGTCCTTGGTACGCCGAGCGAGCGCCTGACTGACCTAACGCGCTCAGTGCTGGAAGAAGTACGCGCTGTTAACCCTCCCGTCACGTGTCCGGGAACGCTCCCAGTTTTCCCAACTGTGACCTAGGCCGGAAACGACGAGGTCATCCCATTCGTCGGCCCCGGAAATACCTGATGCGGCGCGGAGTGTGTCTTGACACACGTTTGACGCCAGGGCGACACTCTGCCGCACCTGGGAGCGCTCCCAGAATCCGCCCGCCGAGACCAGAGGAGTTCTCCCGTGCGACACCGTTGGGTCAGCGTGCTGATCTGTGCCGCCGTGTCCGCCGCCGCCACCACCGCGTGCGGGTCGGGCGGGGCCAGTCAGAACGGGGACGGCAAGACCGAACTCACGATCGCCACCTTCAACGAGTTCGGCTACGAGGACCTGTTGAAGGAGTACGAGGCCGCGCACCCGGACGTGAAGCTCACGCAGCGCAAGACCGGGCAGGGTGGGCCGCACCACGAGAACCTGTTCACCAAGCTCGGCGCCGGGTCCGGGCTCGCGGACATCGAGGCCGTCGAAGAGGGCTACCTCTCCCAGGTCATGTCGAAGTCCGGTCAGTTCAACGATCTCAAGGAGATCGGGCCGAAGATCGAGGACGGCCGCTGGCCGCAGTGGAAGTCCGACGCCGCCACCACCAAGGACGGCAAGCTGATCGGGTACGGCACGGACATCGGCCCGCTCGCGATGTGCTATCGCAAGGACCTGTTCGACAAGGCCGGTCTGCCGTCGGACCCCGAGGCCGTGAAGGCGTTGTTCTCCACGTGGGACAGCTACTTCGCCGCAGGTGACCAGTTCATCGCCAAGAGCGGTGGCGTGGCCTGGTTCGACAGCTCCGCGCAGGTCTTCAACGCCATGCACAACCAGCACAAGGTCGGCTACTTCGACCAGGACGACAAGCTCGTCGTCGAGTCCAACCCCGACATCAAGGCCGACTGGGACGCCGTGACCAAGGCCGCTCTCAAGGGCCAGTCGGCGAAGCTCACGGCGTTCAGCCCGGAGTGGAACAGCGCGTTCAAGCAGGGCACCTTCGCCACGAAGACCTGTCCGTCCTGGATGCTCGGTGTGATCGAGACGCAGGCCGGGCCGGAGAACAAGGGCAAGTGGGCCGTCACGGACGCGTTCCCGAACGGCGGCGGCAACTGGGGCGGTTCGTACCTGACCGTGCCGAAGCAGAGCAAGAACGCGAAGAAGGCCGCCGAGGTCGCCGCCTGGCTGACCGCGCCGGAGCAGCAGATCAAGGCGTTCCAGGCCAAGGGCACCTTCCCGAGCCAGGTCAAGGCGCTCGAAGCCCCCGCGCTGCTGAGCCAGACGAACGCCTACTTCGGTGACGTCAAGGCCGGCGCGCTGTTCGCCACGCAGGCGAAGAAGATCACGGCCGCCCAGCACAAGGGGCCGAAGGACGGACAGCTGCAGGACAACGTCTTCTCCCCGGCGTTGCAGTCCGTCGAGCAGGGCAAGAGCGCTGACGAGGCGTGGAAGACGGCCGTCGAGGGCGCCCAGAAGGCAGCCAAGTGACCGCCGTTCTCTCCAAGGTCGACCGCGGGCGAGCGGAGGAGGCTCGCCCGCGGTCGCCGCGGCGCTACCGGTGGTCCAAACTGGACTCGAAGGTGTCGCCGTACCTGTTCGTCGCGCCGTTCTTCGTCCTGTTCGGCGCGATCGGGTTGTTCCCGTTGCTGTACACGGCGTACGTCTCGCTCTTCGACTGGGAGCTCGGTGACGACAACCCGACCTTCATCGGCCTGAAGAACTACGGGACCCTGTTCGCGGACGGGCAGTTCTGGAACGCGCTGTTCAACACCGTCAGCATCTTCGTGCTCTCCAGCGCCCCGCAGATCGTCGTCGCGGTGCTGCTCGCGGCCCTGCTCAACGCGAACCTCCGCGCCAAGACGGCGTGGCGGATGGGCGTGCTGCTGCCCTACGTCGCGTCGCTGGTGGCACTGGCGGTCATCTTCGGCAACCTGTTCGGCACGCAGTACGGCCTGGTGAACAGCCTGCTCACCACGATCGGCCTCGGCCCGATCGACTGGCAGGCCAACACCTTCGGCAGTCACATCGCCATCGCGTCGATGGTGAACTGGCGGTGGACCGGGTACAACGCGTTGATCGTGCTCGCCGCGATGCAGGCCATCCCGCGTGAGGTCGACGAAGCCGCTCGGGTGGACGGCGCGGGAGCGGCGCGCCGGTTCTTCAGCATCACGCTGCCCATGCTGAAGCCCACGCTGATCTTCGTGATCGTCACGTCGACCATCGGCGGTCTGCAGATCTTCACCGAGCCGAAGATGTTCGAACCGGCCGGCGGCAGTGGTGGTGGGTCGCAGCACCAGTACCAGACCGTCGTGCTCTACCTGTACCAGACGGCGTTCCAGGGCCTGGACCTCGGCTACGCGTCCGCCATCGCGTGGGTGCTGTTCCTGGTCGTGATCTCCGTCGCCGGACTCAACTTCTGGCTCACGAGGAGGGCCGTGCGATGATCACCCGCAGGCCCTCTTTCCTGGTGTACGGACTCCTCGCCGCGTTCGTGCTCGGGTCGGCCTTCCCGTTCTACTGGTCGTTCCTCGTCGCGAGCCGTGACGGGGCCTCGGTGACCGGTGACTTCTCCCTGATCCCCAGCGGCCACTTCTTCGCCAACGCCGCACGGGTGATCAACACGATCCCGTTCTGGAA
>NZ_JBSGBE010000028.1:0-106971 GCF_053601075.1 Lentzea sp. NPDC004789
CACACCACACAACAAACAATATAAAACACGTTGTTTCTGGTTTAATGAGGTGAGCTAGCCCGCGCCGCCGCCCCCGGCCCGGCCCGCGGCCCGCCCCGGGCCGCATCGGCTCAGTGGCAGTGGCCGTCTCGCCCGAGCGTGCGCTCCGGCGTCACGCCGGGACGGGTCCACTGCGGCGTCGGCCGGCCGGTCTCGCCCCACGTCGGGTTGCCGTGCACGTCCGTCCGCCAGAACCAGCCGGCGTCGCGTCCCTCCGGCCATCCCTCCGGCTTGTCCTCCCACCTCTCGCCACGGCCGTACGGCGTGATGTCGAGCAACGCGAGCGACCCGTTGACCCGTTCGGTGCCGCGTCCGGTCGACCGGTAGGTCAGGAACACCCGGTCGCCGTCGCGCAGGAAGCACGCGAGGTGGCCCATGTCGCCGCCGATCGGTGCGGGCACGTCCCGCACCGAGTACCAGGGCTGGGTGTAGCCCATGAACTCGACGAACGGGGCCACCTCGGCCCACGCGCCGACGGTCAGGATCGCGAACGAGACACCGCGGGCGTGCAGGTAGGCCGCGTTCGTGAGGTGCCACGGCACGTGGGTGCAGCCCTCGCACTGGCCCTGGTGCGGCGCCCCGTCCCACCACATGTGCTGGTAGACCACGAGCTCGTCGCGGCCCTCGAACAGGTCGATGAACGGCACGGGTCCGTCGGCCCCGACGACCTCGGCCTTCGCGTCGACCTCGACCATCGGCAACCGCCGGCGGGCCGCGGCGATGGCGTCCCCCTCGCGCGTGTGGGCCTTCTCGCGAACCAGCAGCTCATCGCTGGCGGCCTGCCAGGTGTCGAAGTCGACGACGGGCGGGCGTGTCATGACGTCCTCCAAGCATGGTCGGTACCGCTTGCACGGACATGTCGAAGCCGCCTTCGCCGTTTCGACATCAGGGATGACCTCGCCACAACCGCCACGCCCGCGGGCTGGCCGGCGAGTGGTGGCTGTTCGCCTCCCCGAACCGCAGCCGCACCCGAGCCCCGCCGAGCCGTCCGCGTTCGAGGTGGATCGTGCCGCCGGTGGCCTCCGCGGCCGCCCTGGCGATGTCCAGCCCGAGCCCGGTCGACCCGCCGCCGCTGCTGCCCCGGTGCAACGCCGACGACGGGTCCGCGACGCCCGTGCCGCCGTCCTCGACCACCAGCGTCACCCAGCCCGCGTGCCGCACGACCGACACACCGACCGGTGCGGCGGCGGGGGTGTGCCGGAAGACGTTCTCCAGCAACGCGTCCACCACCGCGCCCAGCGCATCGGGCGCCAGCGGCACCCTGGCGGGCTCACCGACGTCCACTTCGAGCATCCGGCCCTGGTCGGCCGCGTGCGCGGACCAGAACGCCATCCGCGCCTCGACCACCGCGGCCACGTCGCACGTGCCGGCCGACTCGCGTTCCTCCGGTTGCAGGGCCTGGATGATCCGGTCCACGTCGTGGCCCAGAGTGCTGACCGCGCTGCGGATCCGATCGGCGACCGGCCCGGCCCCGATCGCGTCGGCGTCCAGCCTCAGCGCGGCCAGCGGCGTGCGCAGCCGGTGCGAGACGTCCGCGATCATCTCCCGCTCCTTGGCCAGCAGCTGCGCGGTGCGCTCCGAGGCCTCGTCGATCGACGCGGCCAGCGCCTCCAGCTCCTTCGGCCCGCGCAACCGCACCCGCCGCCCCGCCGACGACGCGAGCACCCGCAGCGCGTCGAGCACCGGGGTGAAAGGCCTGTGTCCCAACCAGACCGCTGCCGCGAGCGCCACCGCGGAGATCCCCAGGACGCCGGACATCGCGCCGAACGGGAACGGCACGACGGCCGGTCTGATCGACACCACCGCCCCGCCGACGGACGCGACCGGCGTCCCACCACCGACGCCGAGCCTCGTGCCGTCCGCCAGCACCACGGACAACCGTCCCGCGGCACCGGCGGACGTCCGCGCGATCGTGCCGCGGACGTCGTCGGCGTTCGAGGACACCGCGAGCACCGCGGCGACCGCGGCGGCGTCGCGCTGATCAGCCGCCTCCGCCACGGCGGCGGCCCGCGTGAACACCAGAAACCCGGCCGTGATCAGGAAAACGACCGTCACCAGGCCCGCCGCGATCAGCAGGGCGCGGGTGATGACGGATCTCATTCTGGCGCCGCCAGCTTGAACCCGACGCCGCGGACGGTGTGCAGATAACGGGGATGCGCCGCCGTTTCGCCGAGCTTGCGCCGCAACCACGAGGCGTGCACGTCGATCGTCTTGTCGTCACCGACGTACGGATGCCCCCACACGGCCTGGATGAGCTCCCGCCGCGAGATCACCCGCCCCGGCCGTTGCGCCAGATACGCGAGCAGGTCGAACTCCCGCCTGCTCAACGCGAGCACGCGATCACCGAGCGTGGCGGTCCGCTGGGCGAGGTCGACGGAAAGCTCGCCCAGCACCACGACCTCCGAAGGCGGAGCCGAAGAACCACCCGTTCGCCGCATCAGGGCGTTGATCCGCGCGGCCAGGTGCTCGGACGAGAACGGCTTCACGATGTAGTCGTCCGCACCGGCGTTCAACGTGCTCACGACCGAGTTCTCGGCACCGCGGGCGGTGGCCACGATGACCGGCACGTTGCTCACCCCGCGCAGCATCCGCAGGGCCGCGACACCGTCCAGGTCCGGCAGCCCGAGGTCGAGAATCACCAGGTCCAGCTCGTTCGTCCCGGCCTCGCGCAACGCCGCGACCGCGGTGCCGACGGCCTGCACGACGTGCCCGAGGTCGGTCAGCGCGTGCACGAGCGCCGCCTGGACCACCGGGTCGTCCTCGACCACCAGCACCTTCGACATACACGCAGCGTAAGCAGCGAAGCGATCGATTGGGAGAGAAGTCACAACCTTATCTAGATCGTGTTTCGTCCTTAAATCTCCCTTAGGGCACGCGGCCCTACGGTCTGCAGTCACACCGAACCAGGGAGTTCACGTGGCAGAAGTCGTTCTGACGGGCCTGGGCAAGGCCTACGGTGACGGCACCCGTGCGGTCACCGACCTCAACCTCGAGATCCGCGACGGCGAGTTCCTGGTGCTCGTCGGCCCGTCGGGCTGCGGCAAGACGACGGCGCTGCGGATGATCGCCGGGCTGGAGCAGATCACCGAGGGCACCATCCGCATCGGCGAGCAGGTCGTGAACGACGTGCCCTCCCGTGACCGCGACGTGGCGATGGTGTTCCAGTCGTACGCGCTCTACCCGCACCTGAACGTGTACGACAACATCGCTTTCGGCCTGACGTTGCGCAAGCTCGCCAAGTCCGAGATCGACCACCGGGTCCGCGAGGTCGCCGAGGTCCTCGAACTGACCGAGCACCTGGACCGCAAGCCCCGCAACCTCTCCGGCGGGCAACGGCAGCGCGTCGCCATGGGCAGGGCGATCGTGCGCGCCCCGCAGGCGTTCCTGATGGACGAGCCGCTGTCCAATCTGGACGCCAAGCTGCGGGTGCAGATGCGGGCGCAGATCGCCCGCATCCAGCGGGAGATCGGCGTGACGACGGTCTACGTGACGCACGACCAGACCGAGGCCATGACGCTCGGCGACCGCGTGGCGGTGATGCGGCGCGGTGTGCTGCAACAGGTCGGGCCGCCGCAGGAGCTCTACGACCGTCCGGTGAACCTGTTCGTCGCCGGGTTCATCGGCTCGCCGGGCATGAACCTGGTGTCCGCGAAGCTCGACCAGGACGCCGAAGGGCGGTTCTGGGTCTCGCTCGACTCCGACGCCCTGCTGCTGCCGGAGTCCGTGCTGCGGCAGCGGCCCGCGTTGCGGCAGTACGTCGGCCGCGACGTCGTGGTCGGCATCCGGCCGGAGGACATGGAGGACACCGCCCTGGCCGACGCGCGCGAAGGCCAAATTCTGCACTCCGTCGCCGACCTGGTCGAGGCCATGGGCTCGGACGTCCTCGTGCACTTCCCGGTCGACGTGCCGCCCGTGGTCACCGACGACACCCGCGAACTGGCGCGGGACGCCGGAACCGACGACCTGCCCAAGGCCGGCGGCAAGGGGACCGTCCTGGTCGGACGGTTCAGCCCGCGCACCCGCATCTACGAAGGACAACCCGTCGCCGCCTGGGTGGACACGTCCCGGCTGCACTTCTTCGACCCGGCCACCGGGTCCTCGATCTGGAAGTAGAAGAGGAGCTTCGATGAGGAAGCAGTGGATCGCCTTGCTCGCGCTCACCGCCGCGGCGTGCTCGGGAGGTGCCGCGGTGTCCGGCTCCGGGGACCTCAAGGGCCAGTCGGCCGAGATCGTCGGCCCGTGGACCGGTGACGAGCAGAAGAACTTCGAGAAGGTGCTGGAGGCCTTCAAGTCCAAGACCGGCGCCGAGGTCAAGTACACCCCCGCCGGGGACGAGCTGCCGACGGTGCTGCAGACGAGAATCTCCGGTGGCACACCACCGAACGTCGCACTGGTCGCCCAGCCCGGTCTCGTGGCGCAGTTCGCCAAGGCCGGTTCGCTCAAGCCGGTGAACGCCGACGTCGAGAAGGCCGTCACCGAGCACAACGCGGCGGTGTGGAAGAAGTTCGGCAGCGTCGACGGCAAGCTCTACGGCTTCACCTTCAAGACCGCCAACAAGTCCGCGTTCTGGTACAGCGACAAGGCCTTCCAGCAGGTCGGCGCGACACCTCCGGCCACGTGGGACGACCTGGTGAAGACCAGCAAGGCGATCTCCGAGACCGGACTGGCCGCGGTGGCGGTCGGCGGCGCGGACGGCTGGACGCTCACCGACTGGTTCGAGAACGTCTACCTGCGCACCGCGGGCCCGGACAACTACGACAGGCTTTCGAAGCACGAGATCCCGTGGACGGATCCGACCGTGCGCAAGGCGTTGGAGGAACTGGCGAAGCTCTGGGGCGACCCGACGCTGATCGCGAGCGGTGCGCTGCAGACCGAGTTCCCGAAGTCCGTGATCAACGTCTTCGGTGAGCCGCCCACGGCGGCGATGGTGTTCGAGGCGGACTTCGTGGCGGGCGTGATCAGCGCCAACACCAAGGCCAAGGTCGGTCAGGACGCCAAGTTCTTCCCGTTCCCGTCGGTCGCGGGCAGCAAGGACGCCGTGGTCGCCGGTGGGGACATGGCGGTGCAGTTCAAGGACGACGAGGTGACCACCGAGCTGATGAAGTTCCTCGCCTCGCCGGAGTCCGGGGAGATCTGGGCGGGACTCGGCGGGTTCCTGTCGCCCAACAAGGACATCAAGGAGTCGGCGTACCCCGACGACGTGACGCAGGACCTCGCGAAGCGCATCGTGGCCGCGGGCGACAACGTCCGGTTCGACATGTCCGACCTGGCGCCGGCCGCGTTCGGCG
Organism: Lentzea sp. NPDC004789; assembly: GCF_053601075.1. NCBI lineage: Bacteria > Bacillati > Actinomycetota > Actinomycetes > Pseudonocardiales > Pseudonocardiaceae > Lentzea > Lentzea sp. NPDC004789. Next base: position 5,328 of record NZ_JBSGBE010000028.1, read on the forward strand.
GCACGAAGGGCGCGGGGGAGTGGAAGGACCTGCAGGACTTCCTCGCCGATCCCAGGAACGTCGACGGGATCATGCAGCGCCTGGAGGCCAACGCCGCCAAGGCCTACGGCAAATGAGGGTTCGGATGAACGTGGACGCCGCGCCGGGGCGCTCGCCCCGGCAGGCGATCCCGTTCCTGCTGCCCGCGCTGGTCGTGCTCGCCGCGCTCGTGCTGTACCCGTTGGTGTTCTCGCTGATCCGCAGCTTCTTCGACGCCTCGGGCGACCAGTTCGTCGGTCTGCGCAACTACGTCGACACGTTCACCGACCCGCGGACGCGGACCGCGTTCCGCAACAACGTGATCTGGGTGGTGGTCGCACCGGCGGCCGTCACCGGCATCGGCCTGATCCTCGCCGTGCTGACCGAACGGATCAGGTGGGCGACGGCGTTCCGGTTGGTGCTGTTCATGCCGATGGCGATCTCGCTGTTCGCCTCCGGCATCATCTTCCGGCTCGTCTACGAGGAAGCACCGAACCAGGGCGTGGTCAACGCGGTGCTGGTCGGCGTGCACGACGTGTTCAGCCCGTCGTCGAACTACCCCGGCGCACGACCGCGAGATGGTTACACCGCAACGGAAGCGGGCTTCACGGCCAACGCACCGGCACGGGCGGGTGACACGATCATGGTGCCGCTGGTGGGTTTCAACCCGCAGCAGGTGCCCGCGCAGGCGCTCCCGGCGTCCACACCGCAGCCAGGACAAGGCGAACTGCGCGGCGTGGTGTGGCTCGACGTGTCGGTCGGCGGCAAGGCCGGCAAGATCGACCCGACCGAGCGCGGACTGCCCGGCGTCGCGGTGGAGGCCGTGCGGGACGGGCAGGTCGTGGCGCGCACCACCACGGGCGACGACGGCAGGTTCACGTTCCCCGACCTGGCGCGGGGTGAGGTCGAGGTGCGCCTGCCGTCGTCCAGCTTCACGCTGCCGTTCCGCGGCCTGACCTGGCTCGGCTCGTCGCTGATCACACCGGTGATCATCTCGTCCTGGATCTGGATCATGACCGGGTTCGCGATCACGTTCATCGCCGCCGGCCTGTCCGCGATCCCCCGCGACGCGCTGGAAGCGGCCCGCGTCGACGGCGCGACGGAGTGGCAGGTGTTCCGCCGCGTCACGATCCCGCTGCTGTCCCCGGTGCTGCTGGTGGTCTTCGTGACCTTGGTGATCAACGTGCTGAAGATCTTCGAGCTGGTCTTCGTCATCGCGCCGGGCTCGGTCCAGTCCGAGGCGAACGTGCTGGCGCTGCAGATGTGGCAGGTCTCCTTCGGCACGGGCGGCGACCAGGGCGCGGGCAGTGCCCTCGCGGTGATCCTCTTCCTGCTGGTCGCCCCGGCGATGCTGTTCAACATCCGCAGATTCCGACGGGAGCGGTCGTGACCCTGGTAGCCGACGAGGTCCGCATCGAGGTGCCGGTGTCCGGCGCGCCGCGGCGAGGGGTGCTGTCGCGGCTCGCCTCCCGGCTCGGCAACGGTTTCGTGCAGCTGGTGCTCGCGCTGGTCGCGCTGTTCTGGCTGGTTCCGGTGTTCGGCCTGCTGATCGCGTCGTTGCGCGACGAGTCGGCCAACACCGCGAGCGGCTGGTGGACGGTCTTCACCAAGCCCACCGAGCTCACGCTGGCCAACTACGCCGAGCTCGTGGCGAACCGGACGGTGTGGCAGTCGTTCCTCAACACCTTCTACATCGCCGTGCCCGCGACGGTCCTGGTCGTCGTGATGGCGGCGCTGGCGTCCTACGCGCTGTCGTGGATCGAGTTCCCCGGCCGCGAGGGCCTGACGGTGCTCGTGGTCGGGCTGCTGGTGATGCCGATCCAGGTCGCGCTGATCCCGGTGGCGAAGCTGTTCGGCGCCATCGGGCTGTTCGGCACCATCACCGGCGTCGTGCTGTTCCACGTCGCGTTCGGCCTGCCGTTCGCCATCTTCCTGCTGCGCAACTTCTTCACCGGCATCCCGCGCGACCTGATCGAGGCCGCGCGCATGGACGGCGCCACCGAGTGGGTCATCTTCAAGCGCGTCGTGCTCCCGGTCGCGAAGCCGGCCATCGCGTCGCTGACGATCTTCCAGTTCCTCTGGGTGTGGAACGACCTGCTGGTGGCGCTGGTGTTCGCGGACCAGGACTCGGCGCCGATCACCGTGGCGCTGCGGGCGCAGCTGCGGCAGTTCGGCACCAACATCGACACGCTGGCGACCGGCGCGTTCCTGTCGATGATCGTGCCGCTGGCGGTGTTCCTGGTGTTCCAGAAGTACTTCGTGCAGGGCGTGCTGGCGGGCTCGACGAAGTGAGGACCGCGGATCGGGGGTGTGAGGACCGGTTGCCGCCCCCGTCGCGGCAACCGGTCCTCTGGTGGAAGCGGCCGGACCCCCTCTCCCCGTGAGCCGTTCCGGCCGCTCACCGGCACTGATTGTTTAGGCCGAACGGCGGTGGCGACAGCGACAACCCGCACAATCCACCGATACAGTTGGTGGAGGAGGGGAGCGTGGACGGGTCGTTCGGTGCGCTGTTGCGCCACCACCGCCTGGCGGCGGCGCTGACGCAGGAAGCCCTTGCCGAGCAGGCGGGGATAAGTGCTCAGGCCATCGGCGCACTGGAGCGCGGCACCCGCCGGTATCCCCACCGCGAGACCCTCTCCAGGCTGGCCAGGGCGTTGCGCCTCGCCGAGGACGAGCACACCGAGCTGATCACCGCCGCGTCGCGGCCGTCGGTGCCGAGAGCCGAGCCCCGATCGGCCGAGCACACCGCGGCCGCCCAGTTGCCGGCCGCGGTCCAGGGGTTCACGGGTCGCGAGGACGTCCTGCTCGCGATGGACGAACTTCTCGCGCACGAATCCGACGCGGTGGTGGTGTCCGCCATCGCCGGTATGGCGGGCATCGGCAAGACGACGCTCGCCGTGCATTGGGCCCACCGCGCGCGTTCGCGCTTCCCGGACGGTCAGCTGTTCCTCAACCTGCGCGGCCACGGCGGTGGTGCGCCGGTGACCCCGCTCGAAGCGCTGACCCACCTGCTGACCGGTCTCGGGCTGGAACGCGCCGAGGTGCCCGCCGACGTCGAGTCCGCCGCGGCGGCCTACCGGACGCTGCTGGCGGATCGGCGCGTCCTGGTGCTGCTCGACGACGTGGTGGACGCCCGCCAGGTCCGGCCGCTGCTGCCCGGATCGCCGGGGTGTCTCGTCCTCGTCACCAGCAGGTACCGGCTCGACGGCCTGGTCGCGCGGGACGGGGCGCGACGGATCCAGGTCGAGCAGCTGAGCCGGGACGCGGCACGGGACCTGCTCGTGCACGTGCTGGGGGAGCAGCGAGTCGCCGCCGAGCCCGAGGCCGTCACCGATCTCGTGGCGTTGTGCGCGGGGCTGCCGCTGGCGTTGCGCATCGCCGCGGCCCACCTGCTCGGTGGCCGGTCGGTGGCCGGTTACGTGGCCGCTCTGCGATCGGGTGACCGGCTCGCCTCGCTGGCGGTTCCCGGTGATCCCGACACCGCGGTGGGCGCCGCGTTCGACCTGTCGTACGGCGCGCTGGAACCGCAATCGCGCCGGGTGTTCGGGTTGATGGGGCGCATGCCGGGGCGGGACCTGACGGCCGACGCCGTCGCCGCGCTGACCGGGTTGGACGCGGCGGAGACCGACCGGTGCCTGCAGGTGCTCACCGCGGCACATCTCGTGGACGAGCACCAGCCCGGCCGCTACACGTTCCACGACCTGCTTCGCCTGCACGCCGCGCAACGGGCCGGCGCCGAGGGAGAGGCCGCGGCCGAACGGCTGTGGGGTCACTTCGCACTGACCCTGCTGAACGCCGGCGAACGGGTGGATCCTCGTACGTACCGGCACGTGCTGGCCGAGGACTACCGCCACACGACGTTCAACGACGACATCATCGCGAACACGTGGATGGACGCCGAGACCGAGAACCTCGTGGCCACGACGCACGCCGCGGCGGCCGCCGGCCGCGCCCGCCTGGCGGTGCAGTTGTTGATCGGGCTGCACCCCCAGTTCGAGCGCAACCGCATGGAATCGGTGTGGCTGGAGACCGGTGCGGCGGTGCTGGACGCCGCCCGACGCAGCGGTGACCTGCTCGCCGAGGCCCACGCGTTGAGGATCATCGGGGACGCCTGCTGGTGCGCCTGCGACTACGAGCAGTCGCTGGCACATCTGCGAAAAGCGCTCGACGTGGCGGAACAGCTGGGACACGACGAGTTCTACCGCGTGGTGCTCTGCGCACTCGGCAGGACGTCCATCTCGATGGGACGGCCGAGGGACTGCAGGGACTACTACCGGCGGGCACGGGAGCTGTGGCAGCGGGACGGGCGGCCGGCCGCCGGTTCCCTCGTCCTCGGAGACGCGTGCTGGGAGCTGGGCGAGCTGGTCCAGGCCTACGCGTTGCACGTCGAGGCGATCGACGAGGCGAGGAAGACGGGCGTCCGCTTCGGCGTTCTGCTCGGGGAAACGCACGCGGGACGGTCGTGCCAGGCACTCGGCCGCCTGGAGCGGGCGATCGAACACTACGAAGCAGGCCTCGCGTTGTGCCGGGAGTTCGCCGAACCGGCGGAGGAAGCCGGCAACCTGGCGAACCTCTCCGGCGCCTACCGCGACCTGGAGAAGTACGACCTCGCTCTGGACACGGCACGGGAGGCGCTGGAGATCGCCACCCGCCTCGGCATGCGGCGCACGCAGATCAGCGCGTGGCACGTGCTCGGCAGCACCCACCTGCTGCTGGGGTACGACGACGAGGCCGCGAAGGAGCTGCGGACCGGGCTGGAGCTGGCCGTCGCCACGTCCCACCTGCGAGGCCGGTGTGACGCCCTCATCTCCCTGGCGGCACTGCACCTGCGGCACTCGGAGCCGGATTCCGCCCACGCGCTGGCTTCGGAGGCGCTGGCCATCAGCCGCGGCACCGGGCACCGGCTGATCGAAGGGGAGAGCCTTCGCGTGCTCGCCGAGGTGGACCTGGCGCGGCGCCGTCCCGGTGACGCTCGCCGCCGCGCGGAAGAAGCCGGTGTGCTGCACGCGAAGTCCGGCTACCGGCTCGGCGCGGAACGGGTCGAGGACCTCCTGCGCCGGCTCGCCCTCCACTAGTGGCGTCGACCCACCACCCCGGCGGTCAGGGTTTGGTGGCTTCCAGGGCGTCGCTCAGCGGCGTCCCTCCGTTCAGCAGCTCGACCACCTCCTGCTCCCTGTTCTTGATCGCCAGCGCCGCGTCGAGGAGCGCGTCGGCGCGGCCGGGGTCGAGCACGACGAGGCCCTCGTCGTCGGCCAGCACCAGATCTCCCGGGTTGACGACGACGCCTCCGCACGTCACCGGCACCTGCAGCTCACCGGGCTGCACCGCGGTGCCGGCACGGGGCGTGACGAACCGGCTGTAGACGGGCAGCGCGCAGGTCGCGACGTAGGACATGTCGCGGTAGCCGCCGTCCACCACGATGCCGCCGAGGGACCGCGCCTGCGCCGCCCGTGCGAACAGCTCGCCGCCGAGCGCGGTCTCGCGGCCGCCGCCGTCCACGACGATCACGTCGCCCGGTTCGGCCGCTTCGACGGCTCGCAGCACGGCCAGGAAGTCCTCGCGGCACCGGACCGTGAACGCCCTGCCGAGGATCCGGGTCGCGGCGGAACGGGGGCGGATCGCGCTGTGCACGACCCGGACGGTCCGGTCGGCGTCGCAGATCGCGGTCGTGTCGACGCGGCGGAAGCGGTCGAGGAGTTCCTGGTTCACCGGCGTTCTCCCGTCCGTGCCAGCAGGTGCGCCATCGGCCGGGCCCCGACGCCGTGCAGCACCACGCTACCCAGCACGCAGATCACCGTGATCACGAGGATCGTGTTGGCGGCGTCGCCTTCCGGCAGCTTGTTGAACGCGAGCAGCCCGAACACGATCGTGGTGGTGCCGCGTGGTCCCAGCGCCCCGACGAGCACGCGTTCGCGGCCCGTGAGCCGTGATCCGGCGAAGGCGAGGAGGACCGGTACCAGCCGGACGGCGGTGAGGACCGCGGCGCAGAACAGCACCACCTGCCACGAGATGCCCAGGTCGAACGTCAGCACGGTCGTGATGCCGACGACGAACCACATGGTCATCATCAGCACGCCGGTGACGTCCTCCAGCAGGCGCAGGTCCGAGTGCAGCGCGTCGGCCTGGAACTCCGTGCGGTCGCTGCGACCCGCGCGGACCCTGGCGGCCTTGAGCAACCGGTGCACGTAGCGGAAGACGATGCCGCACACGAACGAGGCGACGAAGCCGTTGCCGTCGATCGCGACCGTAGCGGTGTAGGTGAGCAACGGCGCGAGCAGCACCACGATGCGCCCGGACTGGCCGGTGACCCAGCCCGCCTGGTGGGCGCGGTCCATCAGCCAGCCGAGCAGGCCGCCGATCACGACCCCGGCGACGAGGGCCTTGACGGCGAACGGCAGCACCGTCGCGAGCGCCTCCAGCGGGGTGCGCTGCTCGGTCTGGCTGCCCGCCAGGATCAGGGCGAACAGGAACAGCGGGGACACGATGCCGTCGTTGTAGCCGCTCTCCACGTTGAGCGTGCTGCGGACGCGCACGGACAGCGCCGGATCGCGGACGACGCGTTCCGCCGGGGCGAAGTCGGTCGGCACGGTGACGCACGCGATCAGCAGCAGGACCGCCCACGGCAGGCTGGGGAACAGCAGCCAGCCGAGCACCGCGGCCAGGGCCAGGCTCAGCGGCATCGCGATGAGCAGCACCCTCGCCACCAGGCCGGGGTAGGCGCCCCACAGCCGGCCCGCGCGCACCTCGGTCGCGTCGACGAACAGCAGCACCGCGAGGATGATCTCGGCGGCGAGCTGCGCGGTCGAGGTGTTCAGGCCCTCGGCGATGGAGCTCGCGTTCAGCAGCCCGACCGCGGCGCCCGCCAGCACCATCAGGACCGGCGCGCCGAGGTTCCACCGGTCCAGCCGGTCGGCCGCCAGTGAACGCACGACCATGGCGAACGCGGCGGCGAGCAGCAACGTGTTCATGCGCTCATCTTCGCTGACGCGTCCTAAGAGGACTGATCCAGGGTCGCCATCCCACGAACTGGCGGGAAGCGCAAGTCACCCATCGTCTCGATCGTGAAGACGTTCGCCGTCGCCGGGGTGGCCGGGCGGGTCCGTACCCCTTCACATGAGGAAACCAGTTCTGGTCATCGCGGCGCTGGTCGTCACCGCCGCCGCGGCCTTCGCCGTCGTCAGGTTCTCCGGTGGCCCCGAGGCGAGGGCGGGGGAGTGCCTCGTGGGCACCTCGGACGTCGTGACCACCGGCTGCGCCGCCGACAACGCGCGGTTCAAGGTCGGCAAGGTGCTCACCGACTCGAACGCGAGCTGTCCCGCGGGCGACGACGACTACGTGCAGGTCGCGCCCAAGTCCGGCGGCAAGCTCTGCCTGCTGCCCAACCTCGTCGAGGGCGCCTGCTACCAGCCCGCCGACAACGACGACGGCTGGGGCAAGGCCGCGTGCACCGGTGACGAGACCGTCAAGGTCAACAAGGTGCTCGCGGCCGCGGGCGGCGACGCCGAGTGCCCCGACGCGGGCGACGACCTGATCTCGATCGTTTACCCCGAACCGCCCACCACGTACTGCCTTTCGCCGGTGCGGAAGGCGCCGGCCTAAACCAGGTGGTGATCACGTACGTACACCCGGACATGAGCGCATCTCACGCCCTGACGTCACCGCGGGTCGTGGGGCTGGGCCGGGAGGTGGCGCTGCTCGCGTTCGTCGGTGCCGTCACCTGGATGGCGACGCAGTACGTGACGGTGGAGTGGGGGCCCGCCCCGTGCGAGAACGTCGTGGTCGGGTTGCTGGTCGCGGGCGCCGCGATGGTGCCGGCCGTGCTCCGGCGCCGGTTCCCCGCGGTGGCGGTGCTCGCGGCGGCGACGCTCTTCGGGTGGTACCCGGCGACCGGCATCGCGCTGGCGATCGCCTCCTACAGCGTGGCCGCGCGGGTGCGGGCCGAGCGCCCCAGGGCCGTCGTCCTGACCGCGGCGGCGGTGCTGCCGATGGTGATCGGGCTGGTCGGGTCCGGGTACCAGTGGCAGGTGGTGATCATCGAGTTCGGCATCGCCGCGCTCGTCACCGTGGCCGGTCCGGTCGTGGTGCAGACCCTTCTCGCGCAACGGGAGCAGCTGATCAGCGCGTTGCGGGAGCAGTCGCGCTACGCCGGGTCGACGGCACGGCTGCAGGAACGCTCGCGCATCGCGCAGGAGATGCACGACCTGCTCGGCCACCGTCTGAGCCTCATCTCGCTGTACGCGGGCAGCCTCGAAATGGACGCCCCGCAGCACGTGAGCGAACCGGCGCGGCTGATCAGGACGACCGTGCGCACCGCGATGGACGAGCTCAGGTCGACCCTCGGCATCCTGCGCCAGCCCGAGCCCGCGGCCACGCAGCCGACGGACCACACCGGCACGCGGGCGGACATCTTCCAGCTGGTGCACCAGGCCCGGGCCGGTGGTGTGCGGGTGGCGTTGAACTGGAGCGGCGATGATCTGTCCGAAGTGGCCAGGCCGGTCCGGCAGGCCGTGCACCGGATCGTGCGCGAAGGCCTCACGAACGTGTGCCGGCACGCGCCGGGTTCGCACGCCGAAGTGCTGGTGGAGCACGGGAACGATCGGGTCCGCGTCGGGGTGTTCGACGACGGGCGTGCCGTGGCGGCGGTGCCGGGCACCGGGCTCGGCCTCGCCGGTGTGCAGGAACGGGTCCGGCTGCTCGGCGGCACCTTCGCCGCCGGACCCGTGGCAGGACGCGGGTTCCGTGTCACGGCCGAGCTCTCGCTCGCCCCGGTCGCGCCCGCCGTGGAGACCCCGGCGGAGGGGCCGGAGGACACCTTCTCCCGCGCGGGCATGTCGGCCGTGCTGGCGACCGGGCTGATCGGCGCGGTCGCAATCCTCGTGGTCACCTTCAACACGGTGATGTTCGACGCGGACGAGGTGCGGCTGCCGTTCGAGACGCTCCCGCTCGGCAGCACCCGCGACGAGGTCGCCCAGAAGATCGGCACGGGCAGCCCGATCGCCCGCATCGCCTCGCGCGGCGTCGAACCGTTGCCGCCCAACAAGTCGGACTGCTCGTACACCTACTACGAACAACAGGACGGGACAGCCATGGTCGAGCGCTACTGCTTCCGCAGGGATCTACTCGTCGAGAAGACCCGTTTCGCCCTGCCGGGAGCGTGACCCGTGATCAAGGTGATGCTGGTCGACGACGAACAGCTGCTGCGCGCGGGCGTCCGGCTGGTGCTGCGGCACGCCGACGACATCGAGGTGACCGCGGAGGCGGGTGACGGTGCCGAGGCCGTGCGGCTGGCGTGCACCCAACCGGTCGACGTCGCCCTCGTGGACATCCGCATGCCGGGCACCGACGGGCTGACGGCCGCCGAGCAGCTCGCCGTGCGGGCACCGGCGGTCAAGGTGGTCATGCTGACGACGTTCGGGGAACAGGAGTACATCACGCGGGCGCTGCGGGCCGGCGCCGCCGGGTTCCTGTTGAAGGACAGCGGTCCGCAGGAGCTGATCCACGCGGTGCGGGCGGCGGCGCACGGTGGCGCCATCCTGTCGCCGCGCATCACCAAGGACCTCATCGCCACGCACGTCATGGCGGCCGACAACCGTTCCGTGAAAGCACAACGGCTGGTCGACGGGTTGAACGAACGCGAACGCGACGTGCTCGTCATGGTCGGCGTCGGCGCGTCGAACGCCGAGGCCGCCCGGATGCTGTACATGGGGGAGGGCACCGTCAAGACCTATGTCAGCAGGATTCTGGCCAAGCTGGGCTGTGCCAACCGAGTGCAGGCGGCGATCATCGCCCACGACGCCGGACTGCTGCCGGCCGGGTGAGCCCGCTTCCGTTGGCACACGGGAAGAGGAGCCCGGGACCGCCGCTCCCGGGCTCCGCTGCCGCCGACTCGGTCAGGCGCACTTGCGGGCCGCCGCGGCGGCCTGGGTGTTGCGCTGGTCCGCTGTCTTGCGGCCCTGCGCGGCGCGGTTCGCGAGCGCGGCCGCCTGCTGCTTCGCCCGGTTCGCCTGGGCGGCGGCCTGCTGAGCCTGCTGCTGGGCCTGGACGGCCTTGCTCCTGTCCGCCTGCTGCCCGGTCTGCTGCGCCTTCTTCGCCGCCGCATCGGCGGCCTGCTTGGCCTGGTTCGCCCGCTGCTGCGCACGTAGCGCCGCCTGCTGGGCCCGTTTGGCCGTGTTCGCCGCCAGCTTGGCCGCCCGTTGTGCCCGCGCGGCCTGGTTCTTGGCGTTGGTCGCGGCCTGGCGCTGCTGCGCGTTGCACGTGTTGCTCGCACTCGTGGTGGGTGGCGCCGCGACCGCCGTCCCCGAGAACCCGACGACACCGAACCCCACCGTCGCCGCCAGCACCACCGCCAGCACGCCCCGCTTCACCTCGTACTCGGTCATTCTCCGCTTCCCTTCCGCCGCGGCCCGCTCGTCGGGCGGTGCCGTCTGATGTGGACTACGCGGCTTCCGTCGTCGCCCGTTCACCGCTTCCGCACGCTCGAAACGATCGGGCACCGGCATGGGCCGACCGGCTCGCAGACCGAGACGATCGGCAACTTGTCGTTGCGGCACAACGAGATTCACTGTTCATTCAGTTGCGGACTTCACGAGAGGGCACCACCACATGGGCAAGCACAAGGACGACAACCGCAGGGCCAAAGCCGTCGCGGCCGCCGTCGGTCTCGTGGCGGTGACGATCACCGCCACGACCTTCACCGCGAGCCAGGCCGCGCAGGACGAGCGGCCGACCACGGCCCAGGCCACCGCGATGTTGCGGCAGAAGGCGTCCACCCCCGGCACGGCGTGGGCGGTGGACCCGGACACGAACAAGGTGATCGTGACGGCTGACAGCACGGTCACCGGAGCGCGGTGGGACAACCTGGTGTCCACAGTGGACGCCATGGGCGACCGCGCGACCCTGCGGCGCACCGAGGGCGCCTTCCACGTGTTCGCCGAGGGCGGTGACGCCATCTTCGCGGGCAGGAGCCGGTGCTCACTGGGCTTCAACGTGGTCACCGACGACGGCCGCCCGGCCTTCCTCACCGCGGGCCACTGCACCTTGGCGGGACGCCAGTTCGCCCTGTCCGCCAACGGCCGCCCGGCCGCGACCGTCACCGACTCGACGTTCCCTGGTGACGCCGACTTCGCCCTGCTGACCTACAACAACCGCAACACCAAGGCGCCCAGCGAGGTCGACACCGGCAACGGCGGCAAGGTCCAGATCCGCCGCGCCGCCCAGGCCCGCGTCGGTGGTCAGGTGCAACGCATGGGCAGCACGACCGGCCTGCACTCCGGCCGCGTCACGGCGCTCAACGCCACCGTGAACTACCCGGAAGGCACCGTCACCGGTCTCATCCAGACCACCGTGTGCGCGGAGGGCGGCGACAGCGGCGGCCCGTTGTTCACCCGCAACGGCGACGCGATCGGTCTCACCTCCGGCGGCAGCGGTGACTGCAAGTCGGGCGGTGTGACCTTCTTCCAGCCCGTCACCGCGGCGCTCGAACGGACGGGGGCGAGCATCGGCAAGTGACCGCGTTCGTCCCTCCGCGACCGGTCGGCGTCAGTAGAGTCCGGCCGGGCGCGGGGGACGATCGAGAGGTGGCCCGTGGTGTTCGACGACGATGTCCGGGGCTCGCACCCGGAGGACTTCCAGCTGCTGCACAACGGGCACGTGCACCTGTTCCGGCACCCTTGGGCGTTGTCCCGCCTCGTGACCGACCTCGCCGCGCTCGGGTACGAGATCGTCGAGGTGGACGTGGCGGCGTGCGCCGACGCCGACGGGCTGCGCGCCGCGGTGATCGCGGCGGTCGCCGAGTGGCCGGACGGCTACGGGCACGGCAGCTGGCCGGGCTTCCGCGACGGGCTGACCGACCACCTGCTCACGGCCGGGCGCCCGCTCGTGGTGCTGGTCCTGAAAGGACTCGACGGCGTCCGGCGTGCGGACGAGGAGTCCGTGCGGATCCTGCTGGACCTGGTGGCCTCGATCGGCCGCTGGCACCTGCTGTTCGGCCGGCGGCTGATCTGCCTCGTCGAAACCGGCGACGTCGAGCTCGACACCGGTCCGCTGGGCGGCGAGCCGGCCGGCTGGAGCCGGCACGAGTTCCTGCTCGTTCACCGCACGGGCGAACGGCTTCCGCCGTGGATCACGTCTTGAGGGTGCAGGCCAGGCCGTTGAGGCTGAAGGCGCGCGGGTCGGCGTTGGTGTTGCCGCTGGAGCCGGTGAAGCCCATCAGCAGTGACTCGCCGGGCGCGATGACCTGGTTGTACGACACGGCGGTGGCCTGCACGTCGCCGCCGGACTGCTTGGGCGTCGCGTTCCACATCTCGTTGATCCGCTGACCGCTGGCGAACCTCCACTGCAGCGTCCAGCCGTTGACCTCGGTGTTGCCGGTGTTGTAGATCGTGACGTCGGTGCGGAAACCGCCGGGCCAGACGTCGGTGACGTGGTAGGTCACCGCGCAGCCGGGCACGGGCTTCGGCTTGGGGGCGGCCGACGTGGTGGCCGTGGCCGGTGGCGGCGTGGCGCTGGTGCTCGGCTTCACGCACGGCGGGCCCCAGCGGCCGAGGCGCTTGGCCGAGGCGGTGGCCTCCGCCTCCTTGAGCGCGAGGTCGTCGGCGGACTCGTTGCGCGTCATGCCGAGCTCGACGGCGATCACCGCGTAGTCGGTGCTGTCGGCGAGGCGCAGGGAGCCGGAGGCGGTGGGCTCGACCGGTTTGTCGAGCAGCATGGTCGTCGCGAACGTCGTGGACGCCTCCGACCAGCAGGCGTCGGGGGCGGCGAGACCGCTGATCTTGAATTCGGTGCCGTCGGAGAGCTGGACCGTGCGCACGTCCACCACCCGTTGGACGGTCACCTGCGTCGTCGCCTTCTTCGACGGCTGTTCGATGAGCGAGGGAAAGTGCAACGGCGGGGTCGTCGACGTGGGCGGCGCCTCCTCCGCGTGGCCAGCTCCGCACGCTCCGACCAGCGGAATCGCGGCAGCCACCAGCCATCTGGCAGGTCTTCTTCTCATTTCTTTCCCCCGGCGGCAAGGAGTTGCCCGGCGAACGCCCCACAGCGGGTTCGACCGAACGGCTGATCTTGTCCGGGCAGGCTACGACTCATCGGCCGAATGCGGAAGAACCTTCGCATAAATCGATACCCGAGAGCATTCGACGCCATTCGATTCGAATTCTGTCGAACGTGCCGGAGAAATCGTTATCAGCGAGCGGACGTGCTGCCCCGGTCGGTGAGGCGCGGCTGGAGGAGCCGGATCTCGGGCGGCTGCTCCTGGACGAGCCGGGCCATCACCATCTCGACGGCGATCGCGCCCAGTTCGTCCGCGGGCACGGAGATCGAGGTGAGCGGGACGGCCTGGTTCTCGGCGACGTCGTCGGGGCCGAGCGTGATCACGGACAGGTCGTCCGGCACGCGCAGCGACCGGCGGCGCAGTTCGAGCAGCAGCGCGCCGAGGGCGGCCTCGTTGTGCACGGCCAGGCCGGTGATGCCGCGGTCGGGACGCAGCACGTCGTCCAGGCAGGCCGCCACCGCCTCGTAACCGGGGTCGCACGGGTGCACCGACGCGGACAGCCCCCGCTTGGCGGCCTCGCTCTCGAACCCGGTGAGCAACCGCTGGGCGTAGCTGGTGCCGCGCTGGTAGACGACGGGGGCCGAGCCGATCAGGACGATGCGGCGGTGACCGAGGTCGGCCAGGTGGGCGGCCATCTGCCTGCCCGCGGTGGCGAAGTCGAGGTCGACGCAGCTCAGGCCTTCGTGGTCGTCGGGCATGCCCAGCAGCACCACGGGCGCGTCGACGGAACGCAGTTCGGGCACGCGGGGATCGTTGCTCTCCACGTCCATCACGATGACCGCGTCGGTCATGGACCTGGCGGTCACCCGGTGCGCCTCGCCGGGACCGGCCTCCTTGGTCAGCAGCAGGACGTCGTAGTCGTGCTCACGGGCCGACGCCGCGATCGACGAGACGAACTGCATGAGCACCGGCAGGTGGTGGTCGGACCGCAACGGCACGACCAGGCCGAGCACCTGCGACCGGTTCGACGCGAGCGCCCGCGCGCCCGCGTTCGGGTGGTAGCCGAGAGCGGCGATGCTGCGCTCCACCCGGCGCTTGGTCTCCTCGGAGATGGTCCGCTTTCCGCTGAGCACATAGGACACCGTGCTCATCGAGACACCGGCGTGACGGGCGACCTCCTTGATCGTGATCATGCCCGCTCCTCGGATCGCCTTGCTCAGCCGCGATCATCGTAATGCGGTGCGGGCGAAACCCGGCACGATCTGCCCGACGAGCTTCCACAGTGGAGTCACGCCCCGCGCGGTTCCATCGGCTATGAATTCAACCGCCGCAGCCGGAGATACCCGCGGACGGCCAACCCGATCAGCCACGCGAGCGGCACCCACGCGTACCTGACGATCTCGTTGTCGACGAACGCGACCGGAATGGAGATCACGAACGCGGACACCGGGACCAGGATTCCGCGCGCCATCCGCCCCGGCCATTCGGGATCGGCGTCCGCGTGCACCACCCCGTGCTTGCGGACCAGCCACAGCAGTGCCAGCAGGCTCAGGCCGACGGCGGTCACGGCCAGCGCGTAGAACACGGTGCCGAACGTCGACTCGCCGCGCTCGCCGAGCACCCGCGTGGCGAACGGCAGCGTCACGACGGTGAACAGGAACACCGTGTTCGCCCTGACCAGACCCGGTGCGATCGCCGTGACGTGCTGGAAGAAGCGGTGGTGCGAGTGCCAGAACATCGCGATCACCACGAAGCCGAGGACGAACGTCAGGTACTGCCGCGGCAGGAGGTGCAGGAACGACTGCCACAGCTCCCGGTCGCTGTCCCCTTCCGGGACCGGTAGTTCCAGCGCGAGCAGCGTCATCGCGATCGCGATGACGGCGTCGGAGAAGAACGTCAGCCGTTCCAGGGCCGAATCGGTCTCGCGGTTCGGCGCGACGGCGTCGGTCACGTGGGTCACGGTTGATCATTATGCCTCCGGGCACCGGGATGGTGACCCGGTTCGCTCACGTTCCCGCCGGCACGACCCGGCCGCACCGCGCGAGCCAGGTGCCGACGTGCAGCCATTCGCGGCCCCGGCGGTTGGTCACCAGCACGGTCGGCCGCAGGCAGCGCGGGCAGGGCTGCGGTGGTGAGTCGATGGTCATGGCGTGCTTCCTCGGGAGGTTGGAGTGCGGGGGACGGTCCGACCGCAGAGGCGCGCTGCGGCGAGCAGACCGTCACCCCGCCCGCCCGGTGCGCGTCGGTGCCCGGAGGGGGAATCGGACACCGGCATCGGGGAGTCACCGGGCACGCTGAGGGAGGCCGTCGGGGCACAGGCCGCCCCCGAGCGAGATCAGGCGGCAGGGGCGACGACGCGGTGGCCGGGCAGCATCAGGCCGCCGTCGTCGAACAGCACGATCCCGTTGCACAGCAGGTACCAGCCCTGTTCGGGGTGGGAGACGGTGATCTCGGCCCACTGGCCGCGCGGGTCCTCCGCGGCGGGGCAGTGCGGTTCGTGCTGGCACATGGCTGGCGCTCCTGGTGGATCCGGCGGCCGGCTTTCGCGCCGGCCTTCGTGTTCCGGGTCACATGAGAAGAGCGTGCTCGCCGCGCCGCGCGGACACATCGGGAGAACTGCGTAGACGCCTACGGATTCGAGAGTGTCCGAACCGTTGCGTGTCTCTCACTGCGAGGTGGGGGCCGGACCGTTACGGTGCGTGTGTGGGCGCCGTCGTCCGGAGGAGAACCTCGGGTCTCCCTCTGGAGTTGAGCAGCTTCGTCGGCCGTCGGAAAGAGGTCGACGAGGTGAAGCGCCTCCTCTCGTCGTCACGCTTGGTCACATTGACCGGACCGGGCGGAGTCGGCAAGACCCGGCTGGCCCTGGAGGTGAGCCGCGTCGTGCACCGGGCCTTCCCGGACGGCGTGGTCCTGGTCGAGCTGGACCAGCTGCGCGACGCGGAGCTCGTGGCGAACGCCGTGGCGCTGGCGGTGGGCATGCGCGAGGCCGGCCGCACGTCGCTGGAGATGCTGATCGACTACCTGGCCGCACGCCGGTTGCTGCTGGTGCTCGACAACTCCGAGCACCTGGTCGACGCCGTCGCCGAGCTGTCCCACGCGTTGCTGCAGACCTGTCCCGAGCTGAGGGTCCTCGCGACGAGCCGGGAGTGCCTGGGCATCGCGGGCGAGGTGGTCATGCCGGTGCCACCGCTCACCCTGCCCGATGTGCGGGGGCCGCGCGCGGAGCGGGACCTGAGCAGCTCCGAGGCGGTGACGCTGTTCGTGGAACGGGCGGCGTCGGTGCGACTCGGCTTCACCGTGAACGCGGCCAACGGGGACGTGGTCGCCGAGATCTGCCAACGCCTGGACGGCCTGCCGCTCGCGATCGAGCTGGCGGCGGCACGGGTGCGCGCGTTGTCGGAGAAGGACATCCTCGACCGGCTGGTGGACCAGCCGGCGATGCTGACCGCGGGACGGCGCAGGCTGCCCGCCCGGCAGCAGACCCTGCGCTCGTGCATCGAGTGGAGCCACGGCCTGTGCTCCGAGAAGGAGAAGCTGCTCTGGGCGCGGTTGTCGGTGTTCCCCGGAGGGTTCGAGCTCGACACCGCGGAGGCCGTGTGCATCGGCTCCGGCCTCGCCGCGGAGGACGTGCTGAGCACCGTGGCCTCGTTGCTGGACAAGTCGATCCTGGTCGCCGAGCAGCACGGCGACGTGATGCGCTACCGGATGCTGGAGACGATCCGCGAGTTCGGCGTGGAGCAGCTCAAGGAGACCGGCGAGCACGACCGGCTGCTGCGGGCGCACCGCGACTTCCACCTCGGCCTGGTCGACCAGGCCAACGCCGACTGGGTGAGCTCCCGGCAGGTGGACTGGTTCGCCCGGCTGGACCGCGAACACGCCAACGTGCAGGCGGCCGTGGACTACTGCCTGCGGCGACCGGGGGAGCTGGACGCCGCGTTCCAGCTGCTGTCGGGGCTGTTCCACTTCTACTGGTGGGGCCGCGGGTGGGCCAGGGAGGGCCGGCTGTGGCTGGCGCGGGCGCTCGACCGGCCGAGCCCGCCGTCCGCGTTGCGGGCCATGGCCCTGCTCACCGACGGCAGCCTGGCGTCCGCGGACGGCCAGTTCGACGACAGCCTGCGGCGCCTGGCCGATGCCAGGGCCGACGCCGGGATCCTGGCCGACCCGAGCATCGCGGCCTTCGCCGACTGGGTCGAGGGCAGCGTCGACCTGTACAGCGGTGACCTGCCGGCCGCGATCGCGGTGTTCGAGCGGGGCCTCGCGACGCTGCCACCCGGCGTCGACGTGCCGCGCCGCCTCGACCTGATGCTGAGCTATTCCAGCGCGGTGGGACTCGTCGGTGACGTGGCCCGCGCGACCGCCTGCCACGAGGAGTGGCTGCGGCTCACCGAACCCGCGGGTGAGCGCTTCCACCGCTCGTACGCGTTGTGGAGCATGGGGTTGTTCGCGATGGCGCAGGGCGCGCACGACCGGGCCGCCGAGCTGTACCGCGAGAGCATCCGGCTGCGCCGCGACATCCGCGACCTCACCGGCATCGGCTGGTCGACCGAGTCGTTGTCCTGGGTCGAGTCCGCGCTGGGGCACGCGGCGCAGGCGGCCGCGCTGCTCGGCGCGGCGGACCGGATCTGGGAGATCATGGGCCGGCCGCTGCGCACCTACCAGCACCTCTACCCCTACCACGAGGAAACCGAGCGGGTGGGCCGGGAACGGCTGGGGGACAAGGGGTTCGAGGAGGCGTTCGGGCGCGGCCGGGCGATGGACGTCGACGAGGCGATCGCGTTCTCGCTGAACGAGCAACCGCCCGCCGCCGCGCCGGTGGAGTCGCCGGCCGTGCTGACCAGGCGGGAGCGCGAGATCGCCGACCTGATCGCCGAAGGGCTGACCAGCCGGGAGATCGCGGAGCGGCTGGTGATCTCGGTGCGGACGGCGGAGACGCACACCGAGCACATCCTCGCCAAGCTCGGGTTCAGATCGAGGGTCCAGGTCGCGACCTGGGTGTCGCAGCAGCGTTCGTGAGCGGTCCTCGTGTGAGCGTTAACAGCATTTGTCTCAAATGGACATGCTCTTGACGTGCAGTCGGCGAATTGGCCAGTGTTAACGCTAACGCAACGACGCGCACACCTGACAGGAGTACCTGATGCAGGTCACGTTACGACGGCTCATCGTCTCCGCTGCCGCCGTGCTCACCGCCACGCTGTCCGCCGCCGCACCGGCGGTCGCGGAGTCCAACGGCGGCACGCGGATCATGCCGCTGGGCGACTCGATCACCGACGGCACGCAGGTGCCGGGCGGCTACCGCATCGGTCTGTGGCAACGGCTCACAGCCGCGAACTACCGGGTCGACTTCGTCGGCTCGCAGTTCAACGGCCCCAGCTCGCTGGGCGACCACGACCACGAGGGTCATCCCGGCTGGCGGATCGACCAGATCGACGCGAACATCGTCAGCTGGCTCGGCAGCACCAACCCCCGCACGGTGTTGCTGCACATCGGCACCAACGACGTGCTGCAGAACCACGACGTGTCGAACGCGCCCGCACGTCTGTCCGCGCTGGTCGACCGCATCACCGCGACCGTGCCGAACGCCGACGTGTTCGTCGCGACGATCATCCCGATCACCAACGAGGGCCAGGAGTCCCTCGGCCGCGCGTTCAACGCCACGATTCCCGGAATGGTGCAGAGCAAGGTGAACGCGGGCAAGCGCGTGCACCTGGTCGACATGCACTCCGCGCTCACCACCGCCGACCTGATCGACGGCGTCCACCCGACCGCGACCGGCTACGACAAGATGGCCGCGACCTGGTACGCCGCACTGCGTTCGGTGCCCGGCAGCATCGGTGACCCGGTGAGCAGCCGGCAGATCGTCGGCGTGCCGTCCGGCCGGTGCACCGACGTTCCCGGCGCGACGACGACCAACGGCACGCAGCTCCAGCTCTGGGACTGCCACGGCGGCACCAACCAGCAGTGGACCTACACCTCCGGCAAGCAGTTCGTGGTCTACGGCAGCAAGTGCCTGGACGCCTCCGGCGGCGGTACCGCCAACGGCACCAAGGTGGTGATCTGGGACTGCACCGGCGGCGCGAACCAGCAGTGGAACGTCAACGCCAACGGCACGATCACCAGCGCCCAGTCCGGCCTGTGCCTCGACGCCAGCGGCGCCGGCACCGCCAACGGCACCCAGCTGATCCTCTGGTCGTGCGGCGGCCAGTCGAACCAGCAGTGGCGCTCCTGACCTGACCTGGCTGAAGGCCGGGGAAGCCCTGGCGCACAAGGCTCCCCCGGCCTTTTCAGGCCGCGCGGCGGGTGAACTGCTGGTTGGTGCCGCTGCCGCAGGTCCACTGGATCAGCTTGGCGCCGTCGGCGGTGGACACGTCCGACACGTCCAGGCACTTGCCGCTGTGCCGGGCGACCAGGCGGTAGTAGCCGTTGCCCTGGTCCTGGAACGACCACTGCTGGTTCGTGCCGCCGCCGCACCGGTACTGCAGGACGGTGGCGCCGTCCGCGGTCGACCCGCTGGACACGTCGAGGCACTTGCCGCTGTGCTGCGCGATGACCTGGACGTAGCCGCCGCCCGCGTCGGTCAGCCGCCACTGCTGGTTGAGCCCGCCGCCGCAGGTGTACTGCAGGACGGACGCGCCGTCCGCGGCCGAGTTGCTGGTGACGTCGACGCACTTGCCGCTGTGGCGGGCGACGAGGTTGTAGTACGGCCCGCCGCCGACGCCGGTGATCGTGCCCGCCGCGGTGTCGATCGAGAGCTGCGGGTACCACGGCAGGACCATGGTGTTGTTCTTGGGGAACGAGATCGGCAGCCAGACGTACTGCGAGTCGTTCACCGTGCCGCCCATGGAGTTGCCCCACCGGTCGCCAAGGTACAGGTACGAGGTGCCCGACGTGCCCTGGACGGGCAGGACGTACGCGGTCTGCGAGCGGTAGGTGGTGTCGTTGCCCGCGTCCGCCATCGCCGTCCACGGACCCGCGAGACTGGTGGCCGTGGCGTAGCGCTGCTGGTTCGGGTACCAGCCGCTGGTGCCCGAGGTCAGCATGAAGTACACCCCGTTGCGCTTGAACAACGCCGGTGACTCGCGGTAGGCGCCCGGCCACGGGTTCGCGATCAGCGCGTCGTAGCTGGTGTAGTCCGCGGTGAGCCGGTAGATGCTCAAGTCGGCGTTCCCGGCCGTGGCGGTGATCTGGTACGCGGTGCCGTCGTCGTCGGTGAACAGCGTCTGGTCACGGGAAGTCGTGCCGCTCGGCGGCCGGAAGCTGCGCAGCCACGTGTAGTCGCCGTCGACCGTGTCGGAGACGGCGACCGCGGCGCGGGACTCGTTGTAGTCGGTGGCGTTCTCCTTGTGCATCCACATCACGTACTTGTGCGTGGTGCTGTTGTAGATGACCTTGGGTCGTTCGATGTTGGCCGACTGCAGTTCCGCGGCACTCGACTGCTTGAGCGCGTTGTTGCGGAACTCCCAGGTCTTCAGGTCGGTCGAGCGGTAGACGGAGACGGCCTTGAAGCTGTTGTCGGGATTGCGGTTCTCGCCGAACCAGTAGTAGTAGGCGCCGGCTTTCAGCACACCGCCGCCATGGGCGTGCACCACGGCTCCGGTGGTGTCGGTGAACTGCGTGGCGTTGGTGATCACGACCGGTGCGGCCGAGGCGGGGACGGCGGTCACCACCAGGGTGAGCAGGCCGGCGACTGCGGCGGTTCTGCGAAACATCGTTGGTCCTTCCTGGGGAGCTACAGCTCGACGATCTGCCAGTCCTGGTTCGCGCCACCGGTGGCGGGCCACTGCACGACCTGCGCACCGTCCGCAGTGGAGCCGCCCGCGACGTCGGCGCACCAGCCGGTGCGGACGTTGACGACGGTGAAGTAGCCGGTGGACGGGGACGCGACCAGCCGCCACGACTGGTTGTCACCACCGGTGTCGCTCCTCTGGACGAGCTGGGCGCCCTGGGCGGAGCCGGCCGGGCTCTCCAGCAGCCTCCCGCTCCGCACGCTCGCCAGCCGGTACGAGCCGTCCGCGTCGGGGGTGACGGTGAACTGCTGGTTGGTGCCGCCGGTGTCGCTCCACTGGACGGCCACCGCGCCGTCGGCCGTGGAGGCGCCGTAGATGTCGAGCACCTTGCCGCTGTTGCGGTTGACGAGCTTCACCGTGCGGACGCCCGTGGCGAACGGCCGGTCGTAGACCTCGAAGTTGCGGATGGACGCCCAGCTCCCGGACGGCAGACCGGTCACCGTCACCCGCACGTACCGGACCTGGGCGCTGAACACGGCGGTCTGGACCTGGCTGGTGCTCGTGGTGGCGGTCCGGTCCGACAGCGTCGTCCAGGTCGTGTTGTCGGCGGAACCCTCTACGCGGTATCGGTAGTTGGTCGCGTCGCGCTCCCAGGCGATCCGCACGCCGGTGACCGGCTTCGCCGAGCCGAGGTCGACCTTGAGCCACTGCCCGGTGGTGCCGTCGTTCGCGGACCACCGGGTCGAGGTGGAGGAGTCGACCGCCTTCGCCGCCGTGTTGCCCTTGCCGCTCTCCTCGCTGCTGGCCGTGACGGTCCTGCCCGCGGCGATGTCGGACGGCTGCACGGGCCGGTCGAGCGTGACGCCGACGACGCTGTCCTCGGGGTGGCGGGTGCGGTTGATGCCGGTGACCGTCACCTGGCCGGAGCTCACCGTGTAGGAAAGGGCGGTGCCGGAGGCGACGTCGAAGACCCTGCTCACCTGCGCGTCGCCGATCGACGGGGTGGTGAAGCTCGTGCCGCTGTAGCCCGGCAGCAGGTGCACGTAGAACGTGGTGCCGTTGCTGGTGAAGCCGTACTGGCCGTCGACCGGTTCCCACGGGCCGCCGCGGGTGCCGTAGACCGACGAGCCGCAGGTCGACAGGTAGGCACCGATCTGGCGCATGAGGCCCGCCTGGCTCGGCGGCACCACGCCGGTCCGGTCGGGTCCGACGTTGACGAGGCAGGTCATGTTCCGGACCCACGCGTTGACCAGGACGTTCATCGTGTCGCGATAGGACATCGCGCTGTCCCCGGTGTAGCCCCACGCCCCGCCGACGCTGAAGCACTTCTCGGCGACCTTGCCCGCGCGGATCGGGCCGGTGGGCACCGAACCGCCCTCCTCGCTGGTGTAGTCGCCGATCCAGCCGGAGCGCGAGGTCGTGACGATGTCGGGCTGATGCGCGCGCACGAGCCCGGTCAGGCCGAGCGGTTTGCCGGTGGCGGGGTCGTTCTCGCTGTAGGCGGCGTCGACCGGCCACTGGTTGGCGGTGTCGCGCGACTGGCCGGGCTCCCAGAAGAACGCGCCGTCCGCGTCGGTGCCCTGCTCGGCGACCCAGCCGCCGTCCCACCAGAAGTCGTCGATCACGCCGTACTGCGTGACCAGCTCCCGGACCGCCTGGTACACCTCGTTCTTCATGACCCGCGCGTTCTCCTTGTGCGCGGGATCGGTGGTGTAGCCCCAGGGGTTCGACGCGCAGTTCGTGCCGGTCACGTCGTAGTAGCCGGGATAACGCCAGTTGATCGGCGAGTAGTAGAGACCGACCTTGAGCCCGGCGGCCCGCACGGCGGCCACGTAGTCCTTGATCAGGTCGCGGTTCAGCGGTGCCTGCGCCGAGGTCCACGCGTTGGGGTGCGCGCTCGGGAACAGCGCGAACCCGTCGTGGTGGCGCGCGGTCAGCACGGTGTACTTCGCGCCCATGTCCTTGGCCAGCTGTGCCCAGGTGCCGGGGTTGTAGGCGCTCGCGGTGAACTGCTCGTTGGTGGCGTCGGTGACGTACTTGCGGTAGTTCGCGGGCGTCACGGCCGAGTTGTGCATGTACCACTCGCCCTTGGCCGGGCCCGCGTACGGTCCCCAGTGGAGGAACAGGCCGAGCTTGGCGTCCTGCAGCCACTGGACCTTGGCATCGGACTGCTGCTCGACCCCCAGGTCGACCTTCGGGATGCGCAGGGGCGGGAGCGGGACGGGCGTGGCGGTGGCGGCCTGTGCCGAGGTGGTGGTGAGGACCTGGTCGGCGGTGGCGGCGACGACGAGCGCGCCCGCTATCAGGCTGCGGCGACTGATGCCTTCGGGCATGCCGAGAACTCCGATCTCTCAACGTCCATCAGGCGTTGGCCGCGAGAGATTCGCATTCTTTTCCGCAATGCAGCAACAGTTTGCGCGATGTTGTTCGTTCGCGAATGCAGTGTTGTCTTGTCGAATTCGATTAATGGTCGGAGGGGTGAATCCGTTTCAGGTGCTCACCAGCCTTCGACGAGCCCGAACCACAGCGAGTTCTCGGCGACCGTGGGGTCCTTCTCCTGCACGAGTGCGAAGAACCTGTCGAGACGGTCGTAGGTCTCCTCGTCGAACGGGGCGGCGCGCAGGGCGGTGTTCACGCCGTACCAGCGCCACGCCGTCTCCACGAGCAGGGCGCCCGAACCGTTGACCCAGTAGCGGGGCACGGTCGCGGTCTCCAGGGTGGAGAAGCCCTCGACCTCGCCGGTGCCGGCGGCGGTGACGACGTCGGCGTTCGCGAGGGTGCCCACGCGGTAGTACGTCCGGTCCTCGTCCTCGACGACCGCGTCGAACGTCGGCTGGAACTGCGACGGCGCGACGACCGGCAGGCCCCAGCGCTGGTAGGCGTCGAGGTCGGCGTCGGGGACCTGCCAGGTCTTCACCGAGGCGGGCGGCATGACCTGCACCGCCGGCACGACCAGGTCGTCCAGCGGTGCGGTCAGCGAGTGCTCGTACAGCTCAAGTGGTTCCACGGCAGTGCATCCTAGAGGTTGGGCGCGGACGTGCCAGGCGCTCTTCATCGACGGCGAGCGAGCGCGGGTCAGGGGTGGCCCTGGGTCATCCACCTGTTGATGGCGGACCAGTTCTGGCCCTTCGTCCCGCTGAGACTCCACGTGATCGCGGCGTTCTTGTACTGCCCGACGATGCCCGCGCAGTCGTGGCCGGGCGTCGAGCACGGCACGCGCTCGGAGTAGATGCGGGTGACCTGGTCCGGGTGGATGCCGCGGGCCTGCAGCTCGGCCTGCATGATCTGCTCGGAGTGCAGACCACCGGGGTCGTTGGCCTGGATCAGGTACTGCTTGCCGGCCGGTGTGTCGTACTCGTACACCGCGACGTTCTGGTGCGAGCCGACGCCCTCGTTCAGGCGGTGTTCGTAGGCCATCCTGCTGAGGTCGGTCTCGCCCAGCTGCACCGGTCCCTGCCGGCCGCACACCGCGAGCCCGTACGGGTCGATGAACAGCAGCGGGTTGCCGACGTAGGTGTAGTGGTTGGGCGAGGGCGTGAGGCCCAGCGGGTCGGGGCCGGTGTAGCGGCCGGTCTGCGGGTCGTAGTAGCGGAAGATGTTGTAGTGCAGGCCGGTTTCGGCGTCGTGGTACTGGCCGGGGAAGCGCAGCGGGCAGTCCGTGGTGAACCGCGAGCCCAGCAGCGCGCCCCACGCCGAGAACGTGGCCTGCCAGGTGACCCGGCCGCCGGTGTCGACCAGCGAGGTCGGCCTGCCGATGTGGTCGGTGACGACGGCGTGGAAGCCGGTGCCGTCGAGCTGGGCGAGCGGGGTGAACGTGCCCGGTTCGTGCACCCACGTCGTGACGCCGGTACCGGTGACGTGCTGCTCGGCCAGGTCGAAGCCGTCCCAGGCGAAGTCGACGCGCACGCCGGCGGAGATCTTGGCGCACCGGCGGCCGAACGCGTCGTACAGGTACCGCCAGGTGTGTCCGTCCGGTGTGGACACTTCGGTGAGCTGGTCGTAGGCGTTCCACGTGTAGCGCCACAGCAGGGTCTGGCCGGAGAGCGTGCGGCGGCGGACCTCGCTCACGCGGCCCTGCCCGTCGTAGGTGTAGGTCGTGCGGCCGGCGGCGCGCAGCAGGCCGCGGTCGAACTCGCGCTGACCCTCGGTGTCGCCGCCGGGCAGCCAGGCGGCGGCGGTGATGTTGCCGGCGAGGTCGTAGACGTAGCGTTCGGTGTTGTCCGGCGTGTGGATCGCGGCGACGCGGCCCGCGGCGTCCAGGTCGATGCGCTTCTGGCCGTCGGCGACCAGCTGGCCGTCGGGCCGCCACTGCAGCTGCCTGCGTTGTCCCGCGGCGTCCTGGGCGACGAGCCGGCCCGCCGCGTCCCAGGACTGGGTGACGACCGGGCGGGCGTCGAGGCGGTGCGCGACCGCGCGGCCGAGCGGGTCGCGGTCGAAAGTCAGCGCGTGCGCGCCCGCTCGCACCGAGGCCAGCGCGCCCAGCGGGTCGTAGGTGTAGTCCACGGCGGCACCGGACGGCGTCACCCGGCGCACGCGACGGCCCGCGGCGTCGTAGTTGTTGACCAGCACGCGCCCGTTGAACGTCTCGGTGAGCACCCGGCCGACGGGGTCGCGGGTGAGGGTGAGCTCGCCCGCCTCGTTCACCGCGCGGACGATCTGGCCCTGCGCGTCGTAGGCGTAGGTGATCTCACCGTCGTCGCTGAGCTGACGCACGCGCCGGCCCATGGCGTCGTAGAACACCGTGACGGTCTGGCCCGCGCCGTTCGTGGTGGACACGAGCCGACCGGCCGCGTCGTAGGTGTAGGTCATGGCACGGCCGTGGAAGTCCTGTTCCCGCACCAGGTTTCCGGCCGCGTCGTACTCATAGGTCCACGTGCGGCCCTGCGCGTTCGTGACGGCCGTGACACGTTGTTCGGTGTCGTAGGCGAACGCCGTGCGCGCGCCGTCGGCCGTGATCCGCGCGGCGGGCAGGTCGAAGTCGCCGATCTCGAACGTCGTGCGCCTGCCGCTCGCGTCGACGTGCTCGACGAGGTTGCCCTCGCCGTCGTAGCGCCACGTCTCCCGGCCGCCGTCGGGCCCGATCCGCCACGCGGGCTGACCGTCGACGGTCCAGCCGTAACGGGTCGTGCCCTCCAACGGGTCGATGACGGCGACGAGCCGTCCGAAGACGTCGCGCTCGTAGCGGTGCCGGTTGCCCTGCGGGTCGATCATCATGACCGGCAGACCGGCGGCGTTCGTGGTGATGTGGCTGGTCGCGCCGGTCGCGTCCGTCCTGCTCGTGAGGTGCCCGTGCGCGTCGTAGGTCGTGCGGGTCGAGCCGCCGGGACCGTTGACGGCGACGAGGTTGCCGCGGTCGTCGTAGCTGTAGCTGGTGGTCGCGACCCCGTCGGTGACCGAAGTGGACAGTCCGAACTCGTTGTAGGCGATGCGTTTCGTCGACCCGGTCGGTTCGGCGATCTCGATGACGTGCCCGGCGTCGTCGTAGCGGTAGCGCGTGGTGTTGCCGAGGGCGTCCGTGCGGGCGAGCAGGTGGTCGTAGCGGTCCCACTCGCTGGTGACGCTGTGCCCCAACGGGTCCACGACCCGCACGATCTGCTTCAGCTCGTTGAGGTGGTAGACCGACTCGTTGCCCAGCGAGTCCAGCACGGTCGTCTTCGTCGGCTCGTAGCGGAAGCGGGCGTTGAGGATGCCACCGGTGCCCTCGGCCCACGCGACCCGGCCCTGCTGGTCGAAGTGGTAGTGGTACTGCGTGCCCTTGCGGTCGGTCCAGCCGACGATCCGGCCTTCGTCGTCGTAGTCGAACACGTGCGGCCGGCCGGACGCGTTGGTGACGTGCGTCAGGTCGCCGGAGTCGTTGTAGCCGAACGACATCAGCTGGATGTCGCCGAGCCGGTAGCCGGTGACGCGGCCGCGCGCGGTCTCGACGGTGACCCGGTAGCCGCCGGAGTGCCTGATCTCGGTGGGCATCCCGTCCGCGTCGGTGACGAAGTCGATGCGGTGGTCGTTGCGGTCGGTGATGGCCCGCAGCGGCGCCAGCCCCGCCACCCCGGACGGCGTGAAGTGCAGGATCTGGCCGTTCGGGCGGCTGATCCGGTAGGTCCCCTCGGCGTCGAGCGTCAACGGCCAGCGCGGGCCTTCCACCGGCAGGACCGCGGCACCGCCCCGCGCCGGCGCGGGGTAGACGAGCATGATCGCGTCGGCGCCCGCGTAGCAGACGCCCTGCGCGTCGACCTCCAGTCGCTGGTCCACAGTGGACGCCCAGGAGCGGCCGAAGAGCCTGCCGACGCGGTAGGACGAGATGTGGGTGCGTTGCAGCACCAGGCCGAGCTCGGCGGGCAGCGTCACGTCGATCTGGGTGAGGAACATGTCGCCGGTGACGACGTCGACCGGGTCACCGCAGCCGGTGCGGTTCTCCGCCTCCTGCACGGTCGAGCGCGGGTCCTCGGTCTGGCTGCGCACGGACGAGTCGTCGCCGGGCGGCTTGCCGTTGCCGGACGGGTCGCCGTGCTCACCGGGCGCGCCCTCGCCGGAGGAGGCGTGGGTCTCGCCCGTGGTGCCGTGTTCGCCGTTGGCGGTGTGCGGTTCCGCGCTGGAGACGTGGGTTTCCCCGCCCGCGCCCGACACGTGCGTCTCACCGCCGGCACCACCGCCGCCCGCGTGCGGTTCGGCCGAGGAGACGTGCGTGCCGCCGCCCTCGCCGTGCGGCACGTGCGGTTCGCCGCCGCCGTGGCCGTGCAGGGCGTTCATGACCTTCTGGACGCCCTGCCAGATCTCCTCGAGCTTGCTCATGATCGGCCGCAGCTTCTCGACCGAGTTGATCAGCTTCTTGATCGTGGCGCCGATCTTCTCCGTCCACGCCGCGACCTGTTCGACGACCTGGGCGACCACGAACGGCGTGCCGAGGCCGAGCGAGAAGATCTCCTCCAGCGCGTCCTGGATGAAGTCGCCGATGGCCTGGGTGACCATGTCGCGGACCAGACCGCGCACGACACCCGTGATGACGCCGACGACCTTCACGACCGTGCTGATGGCGTTGGCGCACGTCACGATCGTGGACAGGCCGCTGACCTTGCCCTCGACGTGCTTGCGGTAGGCGTCGGCGGCCGGCCCCGACCAGTTCGCGGTCTCCTTGGCGACCGCGTCGGTGAGGCTCTTGCCGGCGCCCTCGACGGCCTTGGCGACGTTCGCCCACGTCGCCGAGTACGCGGCGATCTGGTCACCGTCGCCCGCGAGGTGGTTCAGCGCGTCCTGCAACGGTTTGACGTGTTCGATCAACCAGTTCAGGCCGTAGGAGATGAGCGTGCCGACCGGGTTCATCGCCATGGTCAGCAGGTCCATGCCGGCGCCGAGCGCGGAGATGCCGCCCTCGATCCAGCTGCCCGACTCGACCGCGTCGTACACCCCGGCGGCGTCGTCGATGAGGTTGATGCCGGTGTGCCAGTTGGTGGAGTCCTGCTTCTGCGCGAGCAACGGGTTCGTCACGAGAGTCTCCCCTCGATCGCGGTGAAGCTGCTCGCGGTGTTCTGGTCGACCGTGCCGTAGTGCTCGGCGGTGGCCTTGACCTCGTCGGCCATCTTGCCGACCGCCTCCTGCGCGACCTTCAGCGTGATCAGTCCGGGCGCGCTGACCGCCATCACGATCGGCACGAACAACGGGCCGCAGATCAACCCGTAGGCCTCCACTCCCACGGTGACCTGGGTGGCGGCGTCCATCGCCTGGCTGAGCGTGTCGGCGACCCTCCGCACGGACTCGGCGTGGCCGCTGAGCTCGGCCGGGCTGACCTGGTAGCCGGTCATCGGTCCATCACCGAGCCGAAGTCGTCGTCGTCATCGGTCCTGGGGCGCGACGGCGGCGGTTTCTCCTCGGTGAGCGGTTCCGGGAACTTGGCGCGGTAGTTGCCGACGATGGTGTCGACCGTCTGCCGGTCGTCGCCGATCGTCTCGGCCATCACCTCGGCGAGCCGTTCCGGCAGCCGGGCCTGCGCCCTGCGCATGGTCAGCAGGACGGCTCGCGCCAGCTCGTCGTGGTCCTTGATGCGCAGGTCCGTGACGTTGCCGCTGGAGTCGATCGTGACGGTGACCGGGCCCTCGGTATCGGTGACGGAGATCTGCTGCGCCTGCACGCGCATCTCCTGATAGCGCTCGGCCTTCGCCTTGGCCTGCGCGACCCACGCGTCGATCCCCGCGCTCGATGATCCCGGACCAGTCATCGCGATCCCCTCCGCCGAATTGAGCGCTGGTGCGACGAACACTCTGAGCCGGGCGTTCCCCGGCGAGGGAGGAATTTTTTGATCGCCATCCTTTTGGCGCATGACAAACGGGCGGCTTTCCGTCAAACCCCCCAAGGCGGGCGGCAACCGATCTTGTGCCGCGTACGTATGCCGAAGCATGAGGAACGGATTCGTCGTGCTCGCGCTCGCCGCGACGCTCGCGGGGTGCACGGCGAGTCTCGAACCCGGCCGGCCGGTGCCGGCCGTTCCCGCGATCAGGACGGTCACCCCGGTCTGGATCGGCGGGCTGCAGCTGGTGAGCGAGAACAGCGAGCACGAGAACTGTCACTGGGAGACCACCTATCCCGCGGTTCCCGGCGCGGACGACCTCACCACCACGCTGCGGGACGCGGTGCACCGGCGCCTCGCCACGTTCTTCCAGGCCAACGGCGGCAGCGACGAGCAGTGCCAGGCGCAGGCCCGCGGCGACGCCCCGCCGGAGATCAGCATCGAGTCGGACTTCCTGGTGGCCTCCGGCGACGTGGTGGGCGTCGAGATGACGACCTTCGACTTCGTCGCGGCCGGCGACGGCATCAGCACGAGGTCCTACTGGTTCGACGGTGCCACCCGCAAAACCGTTCCGGCCACGGCGTTGATCGCCGACGACGCCCTCGACCGGTTCACCAGCGCCCTGGTCAACGGGCTGTCCGGGCACGAGGGCGTCGATGTCGCCGGGGTGAAGGAGGCACTCGGCCCCGACCGCCGCGCGTCGACCGTCACCGACCTCACCTTCACCGAGTCGGGCGGCCTCGTCGCCCAGTTCGACCAGGGCGCGGTCGCCGCCGTGCCCGCCGGACGGCAGCAGGTAGTCCTGTCCCCGGCCGACGCCGCGCCGCTGTTGTCCGATCTCGGCCGCCGGGCACAGCGCGAAGCCGTCCAGCCGGGGCAACGGCTCGACCTCCCCGGTGTGCCGGTCGCGCCGCCCGTGCCGACCACGACGGCCGCCCCGCCCACCGCCCAGCCGGTCGACTGCCTTCAGGTCAAGTGCGTCGCGCTGACGTTCGACGACGGCCCCGGCCCGTACACCGAACAGCTGCTGACGACCCTGGAGAAGTACAACGCCCACGCCACGTTCTTCGTCGTCGGGCAGAACGCCGTCTACAACGCCGACCTGGTTCACCGGGCGGCCGCGGCCGGGCACGAGATCGGCAACCACAGCTGGTCGCATCCCAGCCTGACCAAGCTGTCGGACAAGGACGTCCGCGAGCAGTTCGACCGCACCGACCAGGCCGTGCAGAAGGCGACCGGTGCCAAGCCCGCGCTCGTCCGGCCTCCCTACGGCGCCCTCAACGACACGGTCCGCGCCGCCGCGGGCAGGCCGCTGATCCTGTGGAGCGTCGACACCGAGGACTGGAAGAACCGCGACAGCGCGGTCGTGACCAAGGCCGTGCTGGACCGGACCAAGCCCGGTGACGTCGTGCTGATGCACGACATCCACCAGACCACGGTCGACGCCGTGCCGGCGGTCCTGGCCGGGCTGCAGGAGCGCGGCTACCGGTTCGTCACGGTCTCCCAGCTGTTCGGTGACACGCAGCTGACCGGTGGTACCTCGTACGACGCCAATTCCAGGGCGTTCGGCCGCGGTTGAGCAACCGTCCTCAAAGGACGGACGTGTTTTCGTTCTGACCGAAATGCGTAGACCCTTCCGCGGATTTACGGCAAGTTCACATGGCGTCACCCGTTCGTGAAACACCAGCGTCGGACAGTTCCTTACCTGTCGCTCGACAGATATTCCGTCCGGCCCCGCGGAGGACCCATGAGCACCTCTCTCAGCGACACCGGTTCCCCTGGCAGCGCGGGACTCGGTTACGTCCAGGAGCTGCGCAGAGGCGTGGGGACGTTCTCGTCGTTCGCGGCGGGATTCTCCTTCGTCTCGATCCTCACCACGGTGTTCCAGCTGTTCGGGCTCGGGTTCGGGCTCGGTGGCGCCTCGTTCTTCTGGGCGTGGCCGCTGGTCTTCCTGGGCCAGCTGCTCGTCGCGCTGTGCTTCGCCGAGCTCGCGGCGCGCTGGCCGGTCTCCGGCGCGATCTTCCAGTGGTCGAGCCGCCTGGCGGGCACGACGGCCGGCTGGTTGTCGGGCTGGGTCATGGTGATCGGCCAGATCCTCACGGTCGCGGCCGCCGCGATCGCGATCCAGGTGGTCCTGCCGAGCATCTGGTCCGGGTTCCAGATCGTCGGCGGCTCCGGTGCCGACCCGTCCGTGACGTCCGCGACCGGTGCGCAGAACGCCGTGCTGCTCGGCGTGATCCTGCTCGTGATCACGACGGCCGTGAACATCGCCGGTGTCCGGCACATGGCCGCGGCCACGAGTGTCGGTGTCACCATTGAGATCGTCGCCGTCATCGCGTTGGTGTTCGTGCTGTTCCTCCTGCCCGAACGCGGTCCTGACGTGGTGTTCCACCACGAGGGCTGGACCGGTGAAGGCAGTTACCTGCCGGCGTTCCTCGCGTCGTCGCTGATGGCCGCGTACGTGATGGTGGGGTTCGACTCCGCGGGCGAGCTCTCGGAGGAGACCCACTCGCCGCGCCGCACGACTCCGCGCACGATCCTGCACGCGCTCATCGCGTCCGCCGTCGGGGGAGCGCTGCTGATCGTCGGCGCGCTGATGGCCGCGCCGAGCCTCACCGACGGCAACCTGGCGACCAGCGGGCTGTCGTGGGTGCTCACCGAACGGCTGGGTGGTGTGCTCGGCCGCCTGTTCCTCTGCTGCGTCGCGGTGGCCGTCTTCGCGTGCACGCTGGCGATCCAGACCGCGGGCGCGCGGATGATCTACTCGATGGCCAGGGACAAGGCCTTCCCGTTCCACCGCACGCTCAGCAAGGTCTCGCCGCGCACCGGCACGCCGGTCGGCGCCTCGATCGTCGTGGGTGTGGGCGCCGCCGTCGCCCTCGTGGTGAACATCGGGCAGTCCGCGATCTTCACCGCGTTGTCGAGCCTGTGCATCGCGATGCTCTACCTCGCGTACCTGGGCGTGACGCTGCCGCTGCTGGTGACCCGGATCCGGCACCGCGACACCGACGGCTGGCCCAGAGGCGTTGACGAGCAAGGGAAACCGCTGTTCAGCCTCGGCGCGTGGGGCATCGGGCTGAACGCCCTCGCGGTCGTCTACCAGATCGGCATGGCGATCAACCTGCTGTGGCCGCGCCCGGAGATCTACGACCTGACCGGCGAGACGTGGTGGCTGCGCTGGAGCGCGCTGCTCGTGATCGCCCTCAGCCTCGCCGGCGGCGCCGCGTACCTGCTCTTCAAGCACCGGGTGCACGGCCGGATCGAGCTGCGGCACGTCTCGCACACCCACACGACGGAGGCGTGATGACCGACACCGTGCTCAACGCCAGGGACGACGCTCGCGCACGGGGAGGTCAGACCAGCGAGTGGATGCCGTACCTGCCGGCGTCGTCGAGCCCGTACCGGCCTCCAGGAGTGGAGGGGCTCACCTGGGCGGAAACCGTTGCGCCAGGCGGATACACGCACAAGGTCCTCGCGCGCGGCACCCGGATCCGGTTCGACGATCCCACCGGTGACGCCTGCGCGCACGTGATCGTCTACAACGCGCTGGAACCGGTCGAACGGCTCAACGTCGCCGACACGCTGAAGATCCCCTGGCAGGCCTACCTCGGCGCCGGGCACCCGTTGCTGTCGGGTGACGGCCGGGTGCTCGCGACGATCGTCGAAGACACGTCCGGGCATCACGACGCCTTCTGCGGAACGACCACCGAGGCGTGGAACCAGCGGAAGTACGGCGACGCCCGACCGGAGGGGCCGTACCCGGCCGGCCGTTCGCTGTTCGTCAAGGCCGCGGCCAAACACGGGCTCGCACCGCGTGACCTGCCGCCGAGCGTCTCCTTCTTCCAGGGCATCAGGGTCGACGCCCACGGGGCGTTCGAGTGGCGCGGATCGGCGGGGGAGGGTGCCTCGGTCGAGCTGCTGGCCGAACTGCCGTTGCTGGTCCTCGTGGCCAACGTGCCGCACCCGCTGGACCCGCGCGCCGACTACGTGGTCGGACCGTTGCGCGTGCACGCCTGGCGTTCGGAGCCGACGGGACCTGCCGACGAACGCTGCACGGCCACGCCCGAAGCACATCGGGCCTACCTCAACACGATCGACTACGCGGAGGCACGAGGATGGTGACCAGTTCGGTCCCGGTCGGGGCGACGTGCTCGCCCGATTCGCCGCTCGACTGGTCGGAGCCGCTCGTCGCCGGCGAGGTGGTCCTCGACGAGCGCGTCGCCCCCAACGCCTCCTGGTCCGCCGTCGTGCGTGCCGGCCACGTTCTGACCATTGTGGACGTCGGCGGCAACCAGTCCGGCGACTGCCTGATCTACAACGCCGCCGACACCGAGGAGCGCTACAGCGTGCCGGACACGCTGGCGTGGCAGGGCAATGCCTACGTCCGCACGGGCACGGTGCTGCGCAGCAACCTCGGCAACCCGCTGATGACCGTCGTCGGCAACGAGATCGACCGGCAGGACACGATCGGCGGCGCGTGCTCCAAGGAGTCCAACACGCTGCGGTACGGGCACCACGTGATGTTCCACCACGGGTGCCGGGAGAACTTCCTGTCGGAGGGCCAGAAGCACGGGCTCGGCCTGCGCGACCTGGTGTCCAACCTCAACTGGTTCATGAACGTCCCGGTCGAGGCGGACGGCGCGCTCGGCATCGTCGACGGCATGTCCGCGCCGGGCAAGAGGGTCGCGGTGCGCGCCGACGTGGACGTGCTGGTGCTCGTGTCGAACTGCCCGCAGATGAACAACCCCTGCAACGACTTCAACCCGACGCCGTTGCGCATGATCGTGGTGGCGCCATGACCTCGTTCGACGTCGTCCTCGTCGCCAACCGGGGTGAGATCGCGCGCCGGATCATCCGCACCGCGCAGGCGCTGGCCATGAAGACGGTCGCGGTCTACTCCGACGCCGACCGCGCCGCGCCGCACGTCCGCGAGGCCGACACGGCCGTCCGGCTCGGTCCGGCTCCGGCGCGGGAGTCGTACCTGCGGGCCGACGCGATCGTCGAGGCCGCTCTCGACAGCGGTGCCGGACTGATCCACCCCGGCTACGGGTTCCTGTCGGAGAACGTCGAGTTCGCGCGGTCCGTCGAGGCCGCCGGCCTGCGGTTCGTCGGCCCGTCGCCCGAGCAGATCGCCGCGTTCGGCCGGAAGCACACCGCGCGGGAGATCGCGCTCGCCGCGGGCGTGCCGATGCTCGCCGGGACCGGTCTGCTGTCGTCGGCCGACGAGGCGGTCGCGGAGGCCGAGCGGATCGGGCTGCCCGTGATGGTCAAGGCGACCGGTGGCGGTGGTGGCATCGGCATGCAGGCCTGTGCCACCGCGGACGAGGTGCGCGCGGCGTTCGAACGCGTGGAGTTGCTGGCACGGCAGAACTTCGGCTCCGCCGGGGTGTTCCTCGAACGTCTCGTGCGCCCGGCCCGGCACGTGGAGGTGCAGCTGTTCGGCGACGGGCTCGGCCGCGTCGCGGTGATCGGCGACCGGGACTGCTCGCTGCAGCGCCGCAACCAGAAGGTCGTCGAGGAGGCGCCCGCTCCGGCCCTGCCCGACGACGTCCGCTCGCTGCTGCACTCCTCGGCGCGGGACCTGGCCGCGTCGGTGGGGTACCGCAGCGCGGGCACGGTCGAGTTCATCTACGACCCGGTCCGCCAGGAGGCCTCGTTCCTGGAGGTCAACACGCGGTTGCAGGTCGAACATCCGGTCACCGAGATGGTCTTCGGCGTCGACCTGGTCGAGCTGATGCTGCGGCTGGCCCGCGACGGCGCGGACGGTCTGCCCGATCGCGTCTTCGACTCGCCGTGGGTGCCGGACGGGCACGCGGTCGAAGCCCGGGTGTACGCCGAGGATCCCGCGAAGGACTCGCTGCCGTCGTCAGGTCTGGTGACGCGGGCGGTCTTCCCGGCGGAGCTCGACGGCGTCCGGGTGGACGGCTGGATCGAGACCGGGCTGGAGGTCTCGCCGCACTACGACCCCATGCTGGCCAAGGTGATCGCCGCCGGACCGAACCGGGACGCCGCGCTCGACCTGCTCGGCGAGGCGCTCGACGGCTCGCGCGTGGACGGCATCGTCACCAACCTGGGGCTGCTGCGCGCACTCACCGGCTCCGACGACGTGCGGGCCGCGGCGCACTCGACCTCCACGCTCGACGTCACGACCGACCCCGATCCACGCGTGGACGTGCTGGTGCCGGGAACCATGACGACGGTGCAGGACCTGCCGGGCCGCATCGGGTACTGGCAGGTCGGCGTGCCGCCGAGCGGTCCGTTCGACGCCGTGTCGCTGCGCGAGGCCAACCTCGCCGTCGGCAACCCCGAAACCGCGCCGGGACTGGAGATCACCGCGTCCGGGCCGATCCTGCGGTTCTCGGTGCCCGCGGTCGTCTGCCTCACCGGCGCCGCCGTGGAGTCCGATGTGGACGGTGAGCCGGTGCCGCAGTGGGAGCCGGTGGACGTCCCCGCCGGTGGCACCCTGCGGATCGGCTCGATCACCGGTTCCGGCCTGCGCGTCTACCTCGCCGTCCGCGGCGGGCTGGACGTACCCGCGTATCTCGGCTCCGCGTCGACGTTCACGCTGGGCGGGTTCGGCGGCCACGCCGGACGGGCGCTGCTCTCCGGGGACGTGCTGCGGCTGGGCTCACCGGACGCGGCGGAGAACCCGGGCCTGACCACGATCGGCGGCCCGACCCCGGCGCACCGCCGTCCCGCGATCGTGGACGCGTGGGAGATCGCGGTCACCGAAGGGCCGCACGGGGCACCGGAGTTCTTCACGCGTGCGGACCTGGACTCCTTCTACGGCACCGACTTCAAGGTGCACCACAACTCCGCGCGCACCGGCATCCGGCTGGTCGGCCCCAAGCCGGTGTGGGCGCGTCCGGACGGCGGGGAAGCGGGCCTGCACCCGTCGAACATCCACGACACGCCCTACGCCATCGGGGCCATCGACTTCACCGGGGACACGCCGGTCGTCCTCGGCCCCGACGGCCCGTCGCTGGGCGGGTTCGTCTGCCCGGCCGTGGTGGCCAGCGGGGATCTCTGGAAGCTCGGACAGCTGCGGCCTGGTGACTCCGTGCGGTTCGTGCGGGTGCGCGAGGCGGATGCCGCAGCGCCGGTTGCGGTTCCGCGGGTGGTCTCCCGTGGCGGCGACGGTGACGACGGCGTGCTGGGCCGGTTGGAGGAGACCGGCGACCGCCCGTCCGTCACGTATCGGCGCGACGGTGACAGCAACGTGCTCGTCGAGTACGGGCCGATGACCCTGGACCTGGCGCTGCGGATGCGGGTGCACGCGTTGCAGGAAACCCTTGCGGCACATGCCCCGGACGGCATCCTCGACGTCACGCCGGGCATCCGCTCGCTGCAGGTCCACACCGATCCCGCGCGGCTGAAGGCCACCGACGTCGCACGGCTGCTCCAGGAGCTCGAAGACTCGGTCCCCGCCACGCAGGACCTCGTCGTGCCGTCCCGCACCGTGCGGTTGCCGCTGAGCTGGGACGATCCCGCCACCCGGCTGGCGATCGAGCGGTACATGGCCGGCGTGCGCTCGGACGCGCCGTGGACACCGTGGAACATCGAGTTCATCCGCCGCATCAACGGCCTGCCGTCGGTCGACGACGTCTACCGGACCGTCTTCGACGCCTCGTACCTGGTGCTGGGCCTCGGTGACGTCTACCTCGGCGCCCCGGTGGCGACCCCGCTCGACCCCCGGCACCGGCTGGTGACGACGAAGTACAACCCCGCGCGGACGTGGACGGCCGAGAACTCCGTCGGCATCGGCGGCGCGTACCTGTGCATCTACGGCATGGAGGGGCCGGGCGGCTACCAGTTCGTCGGCCGCACCGTGCAGGTCTGGAACCGCTACCGCCGCGGCGGCCTGTTCGCCGAGCACCCGTGGGCGCTGCGCTTCTTCGACCGGATCGAGTGGTACCCGGTCTCCGCCGACGAACTGCTCGAACTCCGCGCCGAAACCGACGCCGGGCGGGGCGACTTCCCGGCGGTCGACGGCACCTTCTCGATCGCCGACCACCTCCGGTTCCTCGACGACAACGCCGCCGACATCGCGGCCTTCCGCGCCCGTCAGACCGCGGCCTTCGAGGAGGAGAAACAACGCTGGCGGCTCGCCGGCGAGTTCGACCGGCACGACGAACCGGAACCGGCCGCCGCGCCGTCGGTGGCCCTGCCGGAGGGCTCGGTCGCCGTGACCGCGCCGTTCACCGCGACCGTGTGGCGGCTTGCGCTGGAACCGGGTTCCCCGGTGGTGGAAGGAGATCCGGTGCTCTCGCTGGAGGCGATGAAGATGGAGGCCGAGGTGACCGCACCCGTGACGGGCAGGCTGGTCGAGCTGTACGTGCGTCCCGGCGACCAGGTGGGTCCCGGTCAGGTGCTCGCGGCGGTGCGGCCGTGACGCCGGATCGCGTGGCCGAGGTGAAGGCGGCCGGCGACCGGATCGGCTCGGTCAGTCCGGTCAGCGACCCAGTCGGCCGGATCGCGGAGTCCGCCACCCCGGACCCGGTCGCCGCCGTCGAGGCCGCCTACGACCGGATCGACGCGGTCAAGCGGCCCGAGATCTGGGTGACGCGGCGCCACCGCGAGGACGCGCTGTCCGAGGCGAAGGAGATCGCCGCCCGGCTGGCCGCCGGCGAGGACCTCCCGCTGGCCGGCCGGGTGCTCGCGGTCAAGGACAACATCGACGTGGCCGGCCTGCCGACCACCGCGGCCGCGCACTCCTACCTCTACCGCCCGGATGCGGACGCCACGGCGGTCGCGCGGCTGCGGGCCGCCGGGGCCGTGGTGATCGGCAAGACCAACCTCGACCAGTTCGCGACCGGGCTGGTGGGCACCAGGACCCCGTACGGCGCGGTCCGCAACGCATGGGACCCGGCGAGGATCTCCGGCGGTTCGTCGGCGGGTTCGGCGGTGGCCGTCGCGCTCGGCATCGTCGACGCCGCGCTGGGCACCGACACCGCGGGTTCCGGACGGGTGCCGGCGGCGCTCAACGGGATCGTCGGGGTGAAGCCGACGAAGGGGCTCGTGCCGGTCACGGGTGTCGTGCCCGCGTGCTACTCCCTGGACTGCGTCACGGTCTTCGCCCGCGACCTCGGCCTCGCCCGGCTCACCGCGGAGATCATGGCCGGACCGGACCCGGCGGATCCGCTGTCGCGCGAAGCCGGTCCGGACGTCGTGCTCCCACCGCGGCCGCGGGTCGCCGTTCCTACCAGCGAGCACCTGGACGGCATGGCACCCGGCTGGCGCGAGGCGTTCGCAGCCGCGGCGGCACGTCTCGCCGACTCCGGTGTGGAGATCGTCGAGGTCGACATCGCGCCACTGCTGGAAGCCGCGAAGATGTTGTACGGCGGTGCTTTCGTCGCCGAGCGGTACGCCGCAGTGGGGGCGCACATCGAGTCGCACCGCGACCTCGTCGGCACCGATCTCGACCCCACCGTGGCCGCGATCATCCTCGCGGGTGCGACGCCGACGGCCGCGCAGTGGGCCGAGGACACCGCCACGCTCGCCCGGCTCGGCGCGGAGGGACGTGCCCTGCTCGCCGGGTGCGACGCGCTGCTGACCCCGACCACCACCTGTCATCCGACGCTCGCCGAGGTGGCCGCCGATCCGGTCGGCGTCAACAGCCGGTTGGGGCGGTTCACGAACTTCGCCAACCTGCTCGACCTCGCGTCGCTCGCGGTGCCCGCCGGGTTCGTCGACGGCCTGCCGTTCGGGGTGATGTTCACCGGTCCCGCGTTCGGCGACCGCGGTCTGGCCGAGCTCGCCAGGAGGCTGCTCGCGCCGTCGATCGACCTGTTCGTCGTCGGCGCGCACCTCAGCGGTCAGCCGTTGAACAGGGAACTGGTGCAGGCGGGCGGCACCCTCGTGCGGCCGGCGCGAACCGCTGCGGCGTACCGGTTGCGGGCGTTGGCGACCACACCGCCGAAGCCGGGTCTGGTGCGGGTGCCGGACGGCGGTGCGCCGATCGAGGGCGAGATCTGGCGGCTGCCGGCGGCGGGGTTCGGCACGTTCGTCGCCGCCGTGCCGCCGCCGATGGTGATCGGCACCGTCGAACTTGCCGAAGGCGTTGCGGTTTCCGGCTTTCTGGCCGAACCGTGGGCTTTGGACGGTGCCGACGACATCACCGCGTTCGGGGGATGGCGGGCCTATCTCGCGGCGCGCCGGGAACAATGACGCCGTGACTCGACCCCGACCCGGCCGCCCGCGCCACGCGCCCGACGACGGTGCCAGGTCGCCGCGGGACCAGATCCTCGAAGCAGCCGCCGCGCTGTTCGTCGACCAGGGTTTCGCGGCGACCTCCACCCGTGCCATCGCCGACCGGGTCGGGATCAGACAGGCGTCGCTGTACTACCACTTCGCCGGCAAGGACGACATCCTCCTGGAACTGCTGTGCACCTCCGTGCGGCCGAGCCTGGAGACGGCCCGCCTGCTGGAGGAGGCCGCCGCGGCGGCCGCGCTCTACGCCCTGGCCATGGCCGACGCGCACACGCTCGCGACGGCACCCCACAACATCGGCGTGCTCTACCTGCTGCCCGAGGTGCAGCTGGAGCGGTACGACCTGTTCCGCCAGGACCGCGCGGAACTTCAGGACATCTACGCCCGCCTCGGCGCCAGGGTCGCCGGTGACGAACCGGACTCGGCCGCGACCGCGCGCCGCGGGGAGATGCTGATCCAGCTCGTCGAGGTCGTGATCCAGCAACGCCGCACCCGCGTGCCGGACACGTCGGACTGCCACGCCATCGCCGAGGCGTGCCTGCGCGTGTGCGGTGCCGACGACCGCACGATCGCCGCCGCACGTGCGGACGCCGCCGCCCTGGTCACGACCTCGTCGCGGGTGTAGCGGCTACCGGCCGCTCAACTATTTTCGTTGCCGAAGTGCTCTGAATCTACCGTTTACGTGTCGAGGAGGCCTATTCAGCTACGAAAACCTTGACTTGGAGGGGGTGTTGGCCAATGATTCGGCAATCACAGCCTGAGTGACCCCCGACACATGCGAAAGGGCGCGCCATGACCCGAACCGCCTCCACGGACGACAAGAGCGCGGCCTTACCGGTGGGAGAGCTCAAACGCGGCGTGCTCGGTAGCGGCGGCCTGGTCTTCATGGTCGTGGCGGCCGCCGCGCCGCTGACCGTCATGGCGGGCATCGCCCCGCTGGCCCTCATGATCGGTGGCGTCGGTGCCCCGGTCGCCTACCTGGCCGCGGGCGCGGTGCTGATCATCTTCGCGGTCGCGTTCACCCGCATGACCAAGTACGTCAGCGGTGGGGGAGCGTTCTACGCCTACATCGCCAAGGGGCTCGGCCGGGGCTGGGGGCTCGCGGCCGCGCTGCTGGCGCTGGTGTCCTACAACACGCTGCAGATCGGGGTCTACGGCCTGTTCGCCGCGCAGACGAGGGCGACGCTGGCCGACCTGTTCGGGGTGAACGTGCCGTGGCCGGTCATCGCGCTCGTCGCCCTCGGCCTGGTGCTGGTCATCGCCTGGCTGGGCATCGACGTCGGCGCGAAGGTGCTCGGCGTCCTGCTGATCCTGGAGTCGGGCATCCTCGTGGTGATGGCCATCGGGATCTTCACGCACGGTGGTGCGTCCGGTGTGGACGGAGCGTCCTTCACCCCGGCGGCGGCGTTCAACCCCGGCATGGGCGGTGTGCTCGCGTTCGCCTTCGCCGCGTTCATGGGCTTCGAGTCCACCGCGCTGTACCGCCGGGAGGCCCGTGACCCGGAGCGGACCATTCCCCGCGCGACCTACTTCGCCGTCGGGTTCATGGCGGTGTTCTACTGCGTGATCCTCTGGTCCGTCGTGATCGGGTTCGGCAGCGACAAGGTCGTCGGCGCGGCGTCGGAGAACGTCGCCGGGTTGTTCTTCGCGGCCACCGAGACCTACGTCGGGCCGTGGGCGGCCACGCTGATGCGCCTGCTCGTGCTCTCCAGCGTCTACGCCTCGCAGATCGCGTTCCACAACGCGATCACCCGCTACACCCACGCGCTGTCCCAGGACGGGGTGCTGCCCGCCTGGATCGGCGAGGTCCACCCGCGCTTCGGCTCGCCGTACCGCGCGAGCGCCCTGCAGACGGTCTTCGCGGTGATCGTCATCGGCGGGTTCGCGCTCGCCGGGGCCGACCCGATCACCGGCCTGCTGCTGTGGGTGAACACGCCCGGTGTCGTCGGCATCGTCGTGCTGCAGGTGCTCACCGCGGTCGCGTGCGCGGTGT
This sequence comes from Lentzea sp. NPDC004789, assembly GCF_053601075.1. Lineage (NCBI taxonomy): Bacteria > Bacillati > Actinomycetota > Actinomycetes > Pseudonocardiales > Pseudonocardiaceae > Lentzea > Lentzea sp. NPDC004789. Next base: position 46,538 of record NZ_JBSGBE010000028.1, read on the forward strand.
ACTTCTTGCGGCGCAACAAGTCCGCGAGCACACCGATGGCGCTGACGGCCGCGGTCGTGTCCGCCGTGCTGCTGGCGGTGGCCACCTACGTGCTGATCAGCAACGTCGGTTTGCTCACCAACGCGCCGACGAGCGTCAACGTCGTGCTGGTCGGCATCGTTCCGTTGACACTGCTGGTGGGCGGCGTGCTGGCGGTCTGGTTGCGCAACCGCCGTCCGGAGACCTATGCGCGCGTTGGCGAGGGACCGGCCATGCAGGAGGTCGTCGCGTGAATGCGGATCTCGTCCTGTGCGCCGACACGGTTCACACGATGCACACGCTGGCCGTCGGTCTCCGTCCGGTGGAGGCGGTCGCGGTGCGAGACGGTGTGATCAGCGCGGTCGGCTCCAGACGGGACGTGCGGGACTGGCGCGGCCCCGGCACCGAGGTCGTCGACCTCGGACCCGCGGTGCTCACGCCGGGTCTGGTCGACGGCCACCTCCACCCGGTCGCGGGGCTGAGCCTCACCGCCGACGTCGACCTGTCCGGTGCGCGCGATGCGGCGGAGGTTCACCGGCTGCTCGCCGAGGCCGCCGCGTCCCGTGCCCCCGACGCCTGGGTGCAGGCGTGGGGACTTGATCCGAACGTGTTCATCGGCCGGCCGCTCACCGGGGCGTTGATCGAGAACGCGGTCGGCGGCAGGCCTGCCTTCGTCCGGCTGTTCGACGCGCACTCGGCGTTGGTGACGGCAGCGGCGTTGCGGATCGCGGACGTCGACGGCCCCAGGAAGTTCGACCAGCGTTCGACCGTGGTCTGCGACGAGGACGGCCGGCCGACCGGGCTGCTGCTCGAGTCGGCGGCGATGGAACTGGTGCTGGCCCACCTCCCGGTGGAGCCGGTCGCGGCCCGTGCGGCGAGGCTGCACGAACTGCTGCGTGCGATGGCCGCCACCGGGTTGACCGGCGGTCATGTCATGGACCTGCTCGGCGACAGCGAGGAGGTCCTCGCCGCGGCCGAGGACCTGGGCGACCTGCCGTTGCGGCTGAGGTTCGCGCCCTGGTGCGACCCCGGCGTGGACGCGGACGGCCTCGCCGCCCTGATCGCGGCGCAGGGCCGCGGCGGCCGTCGCTGGCAGGTCGGCGCGGTCAAGTTCATGCTCGACGGCACGATCGACAACGGCACCGCCTGGCTGGAGACCCCCGACGCGCTGGGGGAGTCGACCGCCGCGCTCTGGCCCGACGCCGACGACTACACCGCGGCCCTGCGCGAACTCGCGGCCGCCGGCGTTCCCACCGCCACCCACGCCATCGGCGACGCGGCCGTGCGCCACGTCCTGAACGCCCTCGACGGCGTCGCCCGTTCCGCCACCGTGCCGCACCGGGTCGAACACCTCGAAACCCTGCCGGGTGCCCTGATCGAGCGCTTCCGCCGGCAGGGCGTGGTGGCGAGCATGCAACCCACCCACTGCAGCCACTTCACCAAGGCCGACCACAGCGACAACTGGTCGGCCCGCCTGGGCGATGACCGTGCGGACCGCGCCTGGCGCTGCCGCGACCTGCGCGACGCCGGAGTGCCCGTCGTCCTGGGTTCGGACTGGCCGGTCGCCCCGTTCGACGCCCGCCACGGCCTGGCCGAGGCGATCCTGCGCCGCCCGGCACTCGAACCCGACGTGCCGCCCGTGGGCCCGACGCAGGGACTGACCGCCCGCATGGCGCTGGAGGGCTACACCTCGCACGCCGCGCTGGCCGCGGGCGAGCCCGGCGGTGGCCGGATCGCGGTCGGCGGGCGCGCGGACTTCACCGCGTTCACCGTCGACCCGCTGCGGGCCGCCCCCGACGAACTGGCCGACGCGCCGATCGCGCTGACCGCGGTCGGCGGCGTGATCGTGCACCGCGCCGCCTCCGTACCGGCGCGCTGACCCCGTCCGCCGAACTACACGCGGGGAGCTTTCGTACTCTCCTGGAGTACGGGAGGTCCCCGCGTGGACGAGGCGGTGACGTGGGTTTCGCTGGGGTTGTGCGCTGGCGAGCTGGAAGGGTCCGTGTGTTGCGGCGGGCGGCGGTGGCTGGTTGTGCTTGTTCGTTGAAGTGCACGCGGGGAGCTTTCGTACTCTCCTGGAGTACGGGAGGTCCCCGCGTGGATGAGGCGGTGGCGTGGGTTTCGCTGGGGTTGTGCGCTGGCGAACTGGAAGGGTCCGCGTGTCGCGGCGGGCGGCGGTGGCTGGTTGTGCTTGTTCGTTGAAGTGCACGCGGGGAGCTTTCGTACTCTTCTGTAGTACGGGAGGTCCCCGCGTGGATGAGGCGGTGACGTGGGTTTCGCTGGGGTTGTGCGCTGGCGAACTGGAAGGGTCCGCGTGTTGCGGCGGGCGGCGGTGGTTGGTTGTGTTTGTTCGTTGAAGTGCACGCGGGGAGCTTTCGTACTCTTCTGGAGTACGGGAGGTCCCCGCGTGGAGTGAGCGGAGCGGGGTCAGGCTGTGGACTCTGGGGTCGGGCGGTCTGCCAGCAGGGGCAGGGACGGGTCCCAGCGGGTGCCGTCCGCCTCGTCACGGCGGCGGCGGGCGATCGCCGACAACGCCTCCAGCACCACGCGGTTGGCGAGCGCGGCCGTGATGTCGGCGTGGTCGTAGGGCGGGCTCACCTCCACCACGTCGATGCCGACGACCGGCAGCTCCAGACAGATCCGGCGAACCGAGTCGAGCAGCTGGCGCGCGGACAGGCCGCCCGGTTCCGGGGTGCCAGTGCCGGGTGCGTGGCCGGGGTCGCACACGTCGATGTCCACGGACAGGAACACGCCCTCGCACTCGTCCACGGCGATGCCGAACGCCTCGGTCAGGCAGGCCTCCAGGCCGCGCAACCCGATCTCGGTCATCTCGTAGGACCGCATGCGCTGGGCCGCCATCCAGGCCAGCGTCTCGGGCGGTGGCCAGTAGCCGCGCAACCCGATCTGCAGGAACCGGTCACCGCGCAGCGCGCCGGACTCGATCAGCCGGCGCATCGGCTGGCCGTGGCCCCACAGCGAGCCGAACTCGATGTCGCCGGTGTCGGCGTGCGCGTCGAAGTGCAGCATGGAGATCCGGCCGTGCCCGACGACGTTGGCGATGCCCTTGGCGTCGGCGAAGGCGATCGAGTGGTCGCCGCCGAGGACGACCGGGATCGCGCCGGCACGGGCGACCGTCTCGACCGCGCGTTCCAGCGCGGCCAGTGCGGTCGTGATGTCGCCGGGTGGCATCTCCACGTCACCGGCGTCGAGCACGCGCAGGTCCCGCAGGCCGTCGGTGCGCAGGGCGAGGCTGGGGCGCGAACCGTCGTGGGGGAGGTAGTCGGTGGTGCGGATGGCCTGCGGGCCGAAGCGCGTGCCGGGGCGGTGGGAGGTGCCGCCGTCGAACGGGGCGCCGAGGACGACGACGTCGGCTCCGGCGAAGGAGTCCGGGTCGTCGAGGCTGCACCGGTCGACGCCCAGGAACGTGACGTCCGGTCCGTACTGGGCGCCGTAGCGGCTCATGCGGTTCTCCTGTCAGGACTCGATGTTCGCCATGACGTGCTTGATCCTCGTGTACTCCTCGAACCCGTACAGCGAAAGATCCTTGCCGTAACCGGACTGCTTGAAGCCGCCGTGGGGCATTTCGGCCACCAGCGGGATGTGCGTGTTGATCCACACGCACCCGAAGTCCAGCCGCTTGCTCATCCGCATGGCGCGGCCGAAGTCGCGGGTCCACACGCTCGACGCGAGGCCGTAGTCGACGCCGTTGGCCCACGCGACCGCCTGGTCCTCGTCGGTGAACCGCTGCACGGTGATGACCGGACCGAAGATCTCCCGCTGCACCATCTCGTCGTCCTGCCGCAGCCCGGTCACGACGGTCGGTTCGACGAAGAAGCCCCGGTCGCCCTGGCGGCGGCCGCCCGCGGTGATCTCGGCGTGGCCGGGCACGCGGTCGAGGAACCCGGTGACGTGCGCGAACTGCCGTGCGTTGTTCACCGGCGGGACGAGGGCGTCGGGGTCCTCCGCGCCCTTGACGTAGGTCGTCGTCGTGCTCCTGGCCTGCTCGGTGAGCGCGGCCACGAAGTCGTCGTGCACGCGCGGCCCGACGAGCACGCGGGTGGCGGCCGTGCAGTCCTGGCCCGCGTTGAAGTAACCCGCCGTGGCGATTCCGGCGGCGGCGGCCTCGACGTCGGCGTCGTCGAACACGACGACCGGCGCCTTGCCGCCGAGTTCGAGGTGCACGCGCTTGAGGTCGCGGGCCGCGGAGGTCGCCACGGCGCTGCCCGCCCGCACCGAACCGGTGATCGCCACGAGCTGCGGGATCTCGTGCTCGACCAGGGCGCGCCCGGTCTCCGGGCCGCCGCACACGACGTTGAACACGCCGGCCGGCAGCACCTCGGCCGCGAGCTCGGCCAGCCGCAGGGTGGTCACCGGGGTCGTGTCGGACGGCTTGAGCACGATCGTGTTGCCCGCGGCGAGCGCGGGAGCGATCTTCCACACGGCCATCAGCAGCGGGTAGTTCCACGGTGTGACCTGGCCGACGACGCCGATCGGCTCGCGCCGGACGAAGCTCGTGTGGCCGGGCAGGTACTCGGCCGCGGCCTTGCCTTCGAGCACCCGCGCGGCGCCGGCGAAGAACCGCAGGTGGTCCACCGCGACCGGCACCTCCTCGCTGGCCGTGAGCCCCACGGGCTTGCCGGTGTTGCGGCTTTCGGCCCGCACGAGCTCGTCGGCGTGCTCCTCCACCAGGTCGGCGAACGCGAGCAACACCCGCTGCCGGTGCGCGGGCGTCGACTCGCCCCAGGTCTCGAACGCCTTCGCCGCGACTCGGCAGGCGGCGTCGACGTCCTCGGCACCGGAGACCGGCGCGGTGCCGAACACCTCACCGGTCGCGGGGTCGACGAGGTCCGCCCGGCGGTCCTCGGCGGTGCCGGTGTGCTCGCCGCCGACGAAGTTGCGCAGCTCCAGCGTCACAGTGCTTCTCCTCGGTCTATGAGCATGACGGCAACGAAATCAGTAGTTCGGTTGCGCTCAAGCTACCGGAACCGTAGGCGGATTGCGATGGTCGCGTCTTGCCGTCTGACCGGCCGGCATGTGGTCATACTGTGCGCGTGAAGAAGACGAGCCCGGCGGACGACCGCAGCCAGCTGATCATCGACGACGTCTCGAAGGCGATCATCGAGCAGCTCCAGCAGGACGGCCGCCGGCCGTACGCCGCGATCGGCAAGGCGGTCGGCCTGTCCGAGGCGGCCGTGCGTCAGCGCGTGCAGCGCCTGTCGGACGCCGGCGTCATCCAGATCGTCGCGGTCACCGACCCGGCGCAGGTCGGTCTCTTCCGGCAGGCGCTCATCGGGGTCAAGGTGCAGGGGCCGATCGAGCCCGTGGCGGACGCGCTCAGCGAGATCGACGAGGTCGCGTACGTCGTGATCTGCGCCGGTCGCTTCGACGTGTTGTTCGAGATCGTGTGTGAGGACGACACCGCCCTGCTCCAGCTGCTCTCCCGTCGCGTGCGGACGTTGTCGGGGGTGGCCGACACCGAGGTGCTGGTCTACCTCTCGCTGCGCAAGCAGTCCTACCAGTGGGGCACTCGCTGACTACGGATTTCGTTGTACCAGGCGCATCAACCTACTGATTCGCTTGCCATGGGACGTTACGTGTGCGATAAACGTAGTCATGCCGCTTGACAATCTCTGGTTGCACTTCACGCGCCACTCCGCCGCCGACGACGACCACGCCGTGCCCGTCATCGCGCGCGGCGAGGGCGCGTACGTCTGGGACACCGAGGGCAGGCGGTATCTCGACGGGCTCGCCGGCCTGTTCGCCGTCCAGGTCGGCCACGGCCGCGAGGAGCTCGCCGAGGCCGCGGCCCGGCAGACGCGCGAGCTCGCCTACTTCCCGCTGTGGTCGGCCGCCCACCCGAGGGCGATCGAGCTGGCCGAGCGCCTGGTCGCCGACGCGCCGGGCGATCTCAACCGCGTCTTCTTCACCGTGAGCGGCGGCGAGTCCGTCGAAACGGCGTGGAAGCTCGCCAAGAACTACTTCAAGCTCACCGGCAGGCCGGCCAAGCACAAGGTCATCAGCCGGTCGCTCGCCTACCACGGCACCTCGCAGGGTGCCTTGTCGATCACCGGGCTGCCCGCGCTGAAGAAGGACTTCGAACCGCTCGTGCCCAGCACGATCCGCGTGCCGAACACCAACTTCTACCGCGCGACCGAGCACGCCGACGACTACGAGGCGTTCGGCCGGTGGGCCGCGGACCAGATCGAGCAGGCCATCCTGTTCGAGGGCGCGGACACGGTGGCCGCCGTGTTCCTCGAACCGGTGCAGAACACCGGTGGCTGCTTCCCGCCACCGCCCGGCTACTTCCAGCGCGTCCGCGAGATCTGCGACCGGCACGACGTGCTGCTCGTGTCGGACGAGGTGGTCTGCGCGATCGGCCGCCTCGGGCACGCGTTCGGCGCTCAGCGCTACGGCTACCACCCCGACATGATCACCACCGCCAAGGGCCTCACGTCCGGCTACGCCCCGCTCGGTGCGGTGCTCGTCGACGAACGGCTGATGGAGCCGTTCCGCCAGGACGGCACCATCTTCATGCACGGCTCGACCTACGGCGGCCACCCCGTGTCGTGCGCGGTGGCGCTCGCCAACCTCGACCTGATCGAGCGCGAGGACATCTACGGACACGTGCTGTCCAACGAGGACGCGTTCAGGTCCACTTTGGACAAGCTCAGGGACCTGCCGATCGTCGGCGACGTCCGCGGCACCGGCTTCTTCTACGGCATCGAGCTCGTCAAGGACAAGGAGGCCAAGACGAGCTTCACCGCGGAGGAGTCCGAACGCATCCTCAAGGGCTTCGTGTCCACCTCCCTGTTCGACAACGGGCTGTACTGCCGTGCCGACGACCGCGCCGAACCGGTCGTCCAGCTCTCGCCGCCGCTGATCTGCGACCAGTCGCACTTCGACGAGATGGAGCAGATCATCCGGCACACGCTGGAAGGTGCCTGGAAGCTGATCTGACGGCGAGGTGGTTTCCGTTGCCCGGCAACGGAAACCACCCCATCAGCTCAGCCGCCGATGCCGAAGAACTGGACGGCGACCGCGGCCATGCCCCCGGACGGCAGGCTGTGCCCGGCGCCCTGGATGCTGTAGGCCTCGACCTTGTCGGCGTACTTGCGGCGGTTCCAGCCGGCCCGCGGGGTGTCGCTGGACGTCGGTGTCTGGCTCAGCCCGAACACGTTGGTCCACTGCTCGATCTCCTCCTGCAGCAAGGAGTACGGCACGAGGTTGTCGGCGGTGCCGTGCCACAGCTGCACCCGCGGGCGAGGCCCGGTGTAGCCGGGGTAGGCCTGCCGGACGGCGTCGCCCCACTGCTGCGGCGTGCGGTTCATGCTGCCGCCGGTGCACTTGCTGCGCCCCGGCGGGTAGTCCGCGGCGTTGGCGAAGCAGTTGAACGGCACGCCCATGAACGCCGCGCCCGCCTTGAAGACGTCCGGGTAGAGCGCGAGCATCTCGTTGGTCATCATGCCGCCGGACGACGACCCGGTGACGAAGACCCGGTTCGGGTCACCGCTGTAGCGCTGCTCGGTGTAGGTCACCATCGAGACGATCGAGACGGGGTCGCTGCCGCCGCCGCGGCGTTTCGCGGCGTCGGACCAGGTGTCGAAGCACTTGCCGAACCCGGCCTCCTGTTGCGCGCTCGGGTAGATGACGATGAACCCGTACCTGTTGGCGAGCGAGGCGAACTCGCTGCCCGAGTAGAAGCCGGGGCCCGAGCCTCCGCAACCGTGCATGGCCACCACGATCGCGGGCTTGGCCGGGTGGGTGTCCGGCACGTAGACGTGCATGCGCATCCGGCCCGGGTTGTCGCCGAAGTTGGTCACTTCCACCAGTGACGCGGCGGACGCCTGCGGTGCGAGCACAACACCGGCAACGGTGAGCAGGGCGCTGACGAGTGTGACGAGTGTTCTGCGTGTGGTCATCATCGACCTCCGGTCAGGGATTCCGGAGACCCGAAAGTATTCAGATTGGTGACGGCCGTCAAGATTTTGCCGAACAAAGGTGTACGGCGTTCGACGAACATCGCGCGGACGAGGCAGGCCGGCGGGATGCCCGCCGGCCTGCCTGAGCTCCACTGTGGACGGACGGGCGCCTCAGCCCGATGTGAAGGTCGCGGCGGCCCGCGCCCGCAGGTCGACGCGGCGGATCTTGCCGGTTGCGTTGCGCGGCAACGCGTCCACGAACACCACGTGCTTGGGCACCTTGTAGCGGGCCAGGTTCGCGACCAGGTGTGACCGCAGCGCGTCCTCGGGGAGATCGGTGCGGGTGACGACGTAGGCGACGCCGACCTCGCCCCAGCGCTCGTCGGACACCCCGACCACCGCGCACGCCTCGACCTCGTCGAGCTGCACGGCGACGGCCTCGACCTCGGCGGGGTAGACGTTCTCGCCACCGGAGATGAACAGGTCCTTGACCCGGTCGACCACGTAGTTCCAGCCGTCGTCGTCGGTGCGGATCACGTCGCCAGTGCGGAACCACTCGTCGCCGACGAAGCTGTCGCGAGTCTCCTGTGGACGGTTCCAGTAACCGGGGAACACGTTGGGCCCGCGGACGAGCAGCTCGGCCGGTTCCGCGCAGAGCGGCCGGGGACGCTCATCCGGGCCGAGCGCGGCGACGTCGGTGAAGAAGTGCGGCACACCGGCCGAGACCGGGTGTGCCAACGTGCCGTCGTGGGTGCCCATCGACACGCCGGGGGAGGCCTCCGTCATGCCGTAGCCCTGCAACAACCGGACACCGCGGTCGAGCCACGCCCGCGCGACCCGTTCCTGCACCGGCGATCCGCCGTAGAGCACGCAGGTCAGCGAGCTGAGGTCGGTCGTGTCCCAGGACGGGTCCTGGCACATCATCTGCAACATCGTCGGCACGGCGGAGAAACCGGTGATCCGCGCTTTCGAGATGCGCGCGAGGATCGTGCCGGGATCGAACCTGGCGACCGGTTCGACACTGCCGCCCTTGAACAACGTCGGCAACGTGATCTGGCCGAGGCCGACGCAGTGGAACAACGGCGCGATGCACAGCGCCCGGTCGGTGCTGAGCACGTCGAAGTGGGCGAGCTGGTTGACCGTGTTCCAGGTCAGGTTGCCGTGCGTGAGCACAGCCGCCTTCGGTTTGCCGGTCGTGCCGGAGGTGTAGAGCAGCAGGCACGGGTCGTCGAGCGTCACCCCGGCCGAGGGCGGCGCACCGGCGCCGGCGATCTCCGCGTCGAAGTCGTCCGTGCGCAGCACGCCCGGCAGCGGCCCGGACACCGACGCGACCAGCTCGTCGGTGTCCGCGCTGTGCACCAGCAGGGACGCGCCGCTGTCGGCGAGCATGTACCCGATCTCCGCGCCGGACAGCCGGTAGTTGAGCGGCACGAAGATCGCCCCGCACAGCGCCGTCGCGAACAACGTCTCGAACACGGTGATGTCGTTGACGCCCAGGTAGGCGACCCGGTCGCCGGGCCGCACACCGCGTCCGGCCAGCACGGCCGCCAGCCCGTCCACCCGGCGGGCGAGCTCGGTGTAGGTCAGCGAGCGGTCCGCCTGCACGAGTGCCATGCGGTGCGGGGAGATGCGCGCGCGGCGGGCCGGCCAGCTGCCGACGCCGGGGTTGCTCGGTCCGATCATCATCCGGTTCACCCCAACCGCAGCACTGGCTTGATGGTGACGCCCGCCAGCGCGTCGTCGACCGCCTGCTGGATGTCGCCGAACTCGTAGTGCGTGATCAGCCGGTCGATCGGCATCCGGCCCGCGGTCACCAGCTCGACGAGCACCGGGATCAGCGACTGTGTCTCGGCGTCGCCCATGGTGAGCCCGACGATCCGGCGGCCGGGCAGCATGAAGTTCACGTTGACCGGCACCTGGGTGCCGAACGCGGGCGCGCCGACGATCACCGCGGTGCCGCGCGTCGCGAGCGAGGAGATCGCGACGCCGAGCACGTCGGCGTTGCCGGTGGTCTCCACGACGCCGTCGACGCCGCGGCCGGACGTGAGCTTCGCGACCGCCTCCCCGAGGTCCTCGGTGTTCGTGTCCACAGTGTCGGTGGCACCGAGCTCGGTCGCCAGTGCGAGCCTTTCCGGGACGCGGTCGACCACGATGATGCGCGTGGCCGGGGTCAGCCGGGCCGCCATGACGGCGGAGAGACCGACCGCGCCCGCCCCGGTGACGAGCAGGGTGGCGCCGGGTCGCGGGGCGAGCACGTGCCAGACCGCGCCGGCGCCGGTCATGACCCCGCAGCCGAGCGGGGCGAGCAGGTCGAGCGGGGCGTCGGCGGGCGCCTTCACCACGCTGCGCTCGTCGACGACGGCGTGGTGGGCGAAGCTCGACTGGCCGAAGAACCGGCCGCCGAGCGGGACGCCGTCGCGGGAGATCGGCGACGTCCCGTCGGCCCGTTCGCCGCCGATGAGGTTCGACGGCAGCCACGTGTCGCAGTACGCGGGGTGGCCCTCGCGGCAGTTCTGGCAGCGGCCGCACGAGGTGTAGCTCAGCAGCACCTGGTCGCCCGCGGCGACCTTGGTGACCGCGGCGCCGACCTCCTCGACGATCCCGGCGCCCTCGTGACCGAGCACGCCGGGCAGCGGGAACGGCAGGTGGCCGCCCGCGACACCGAGGTCGGTGTGGCAGACGCCGGCCGCGACGACGCGCACGCGCACCTCGTCGGGACGCAGGTCGTCGAGCGCCACCTCGGTGAGCGCGAACCCGGAACCGGCGGACTCGACCACGGCCGCCGTCGTTGTGGTGGACATGGCTTTGCTCCTCAGGCCAGTGAGATGACGACGGACTTGGTGCGCGTGTACGCGGCGAGTGCCTCCGGCCCGTACTCGCGGCCGTAGCCGGAGTCCTTGACGCCGCCGAACGGGATCGCGGGGTCGAGCATCGCCCAGTCGTTGACCCAGACGATGCCCGCCTGCAGCCGGGCGGCGACCCGGTGCGCGCGGGCGAGGTTCTCGGTCTGCAGCCCGGCCGCGAGGCCGTAGGACGTGCCGTTGGCCATGGCGACCGCCTCGTCCTCGGTCTCGAACCGCTGCACGGTGAGCACCGGGCCGAAGATCTCCTCGCGCACGACGGGGGAGGAGTCCGGCAGGTCCGCGATCACCGTCGGCTCGAAGAAGAACCCGGTCCGGTCAGCCCGACGTCCACCTGCGACGATCCGGCCGCCCTCCGCCTTCGCCTGTGCGACATAGCCTTCCACTTTGGACAGATGGCGTTCGCCCGCCATCGGGCCGATCACGGTCCCCTCGTCGAACGGGTCACCCAGCGGGACGTGCGGCACGGCACCGGCGAGCGCCTCCACGACGGCGTCGTACAGCGGTGCGGCGACGAGCAGCCGGGGGCCGCCCATGCAGAACTGGCCCGTGTTGAACACGAAACCCTTGATGGCCGCGCCGATCGCCTTGTCGAGGTCGGCGTCGTCGAAGATGATGTGCGCCGCGTTGCCGCCCAGCTCCATCGTCATCGGCTTGAGCTGAGCGCCCGCCACGCTCGCCGCGTGCCTGCCGACGGCGGTCGACCCGGTGAAGGCCACCTTGTCGACGCCGGGGTGGCGCAGCAGGTGCTCGCCGATCTCGGTGCCGTACCCGGTCACCACGTTGACCACGCCGTCGGGCACGCCCGCCTCCGCGAGGATCTCGGCCATCAGCAACGCGCTGAGCGGCGTGTCCTCCGCGGGCTTGTGCACCACCGTGTTGCCGGCCGCGAGCGCCGGCGCGATCTTCGAGCTGGACAGGATCAGCGGGAAGTTGAACGGGGTGATCGCCGCGACCACGCCGACCGGTTCGCGCCGGGTGTAGGCGTGCACGGGCAGCGGGATCTGCCGCGTGGCCCCGTCGAGGGTCTGCGCCAGCGCCGCGTAGTACTCGTACTGCTCGGCCGTCGTCTCCACGTCGACCGGGCGGCACAGCGCGATCGGCTTGCCGACGTCCAGGCTCTCCACCGCGACCAGCTCGTCGGCTCTGGCCCGCACGAGGTCGGCGACGCGGTGCAGGATCCTCGCGCGGTGCCTGCCCGGTGTCGCCGCCCAGCCGTCGAACGCCGCCCGTGCCGCGTCGACCGCGTCGTTCACGTCCGCCGTGCCGGCCCTCGCGACCGACGTCACGACCGATCCCGTGGACGGGTCGACGACGTTGATCCGGCCGCCCTCCGCCGACTCCCGCCACCGGCCCCCGATGAACAACCTGCCAGGCTTGACGTCGGGGCGCCGCACCGTCGCGGCCGGCCGGTCGTCGACTGTGGTCATGTGGATTTGCCTTCCTGTGACAGGCTTCGGGTGTCGGGGAGAGAAGATCGGGGAAGGTGAGGCACCTTGCGGCCATCGCTGATGTACGAGGTCAAGCAGGTGGAGCTCGCGGTGCGCGCGCTCATGGACGAGGTGCTGCGCCCCGCCGGCGTGACGACCCTGCAGTACACCGCGCTGACCGTGCTGGCCGGGCGGGACGGCCTCACGTCAGCGGAACTGGCGCGGAACTCGTTCGTGACCGCGCAGACGATGACCGACATGGTCGCCGCGCTGGAGCGGCGCGAGCTGATCGTCCGCGCGCAGGACCCCGCGCACGGCAGGAGGTTGCTGATCAGCCTCACGGACAAGGGCAGGGCGTTCCTCGACGAGCACGCCGACGAGATCGCGGCGATCGAGGACCGGATGGTGAGCAGGCTCGACAAGGGCGAGCGAACCGCGCTGCACGACCTGCTCAACCGGTGCCGCGCCGCTCTGACCGGGCCCTAGGTACCGCGCATGGTTCAGCTCCTCGTCGAGCTCGGGGTATCAGGATTTCGAATATAAGGAATCCTGATATAGAAAGCATGGTGCTGCCTGGTTGAACTGTCAAGTGTCTGTTCGCTGTCGGGTGCTGCCCTGCTCAGAGGTCCAGCACCAGGCGTGGGGAACGCGAGCGGGACACGCAGATCATCATCACGTCACCGGTCTCCTGTTCCTCCTTGCTGAGAACGGAGTCGCGGTGATCCGGGGTGCCGTCGAGCACGACCGTCTCGCAGGTGCCGCAGGTGCCTTCCTGGCAGGACGACAGCACGGACACGCCCGCCTGTTCCACGGCTTCGAGCACGGACTGGTCCGGCGCCACCCGCAGCACGGTGCCGGACTCGGCGAGCTCGACCTCGAACTCGTGCCGGGGCCCCTGGGCCGCATCGGGTTTCGGCGCGAACCGTTCGACGTGGAGTGTCCCCTTCGGCCAGATCGAGCAGCGTTGCTCGACGGCGGCCAGCAGGGGTTCCGGCCCGCAGCAGTACACCGCGGTGCCCTCTTCCGGTTCACCCAGCAGCGCGTCCAGGTCCAGCAGTCCGTACTCGTCCTGGGGGCGGATCTCGACCTGTCCCAGCCGTTCCAGCTCGTCGCGGAACGCCATGGACGACCGGGTCCGGCCGCCGTAGACGAGCCGCCAGTCGTGCCCGGACGCGGTGACCTGGTTGATCATCGGCAGGATCGGCGTGATACCGATGCCGCCCGCGACGAACAGGTAGCGCTTGGCCTCGACGAGCTCGAAGTGGTTGCGCGGTCCGTCCACCTCGACCAGTTGCCCGGCGGCGAGCACGTCGTGCACGTGCTGTGAGCCGCCGCGTCCCGCCTCCTCGCGCAGGACGGCGACCCGCAGGACCGTCCGGTCGGACGGGTCGCCGCACAGCGAGTACTGGCGGACCAGGCCGTCGGCGAGCACGAGGTCGACGTGCGCACCCGGCGTCCAGGCCGGCAGCGCCTCGCCGTCCGGGTGCCGCAACGTCAGCCGCACCACGCCGTCGGCGATCGGTTCCTTCTTCTCCAGCAGCAGTTTCACGGCGTGTGCCCCACTGGGTGGTCGAGCAGCCATTCCCACAGCTCGACGGGATCTTCGAACTCGCGCTCGGCGGAGCAGTGGCAGACCGCGCGAAGCCGATCGGTGCCGAGCACCCAGTGGATGCGGAACACGCGGTTGCCGGTGAGCGCGTTCATGCCTTCTCGCACAGGCGCTTGAGCATCCGCCGCGCGGCGAGGCCGCCGGTGTCGATGTTGATCGACAGCTCCTGGTAGCCCTCGGGTTCGTTCGCGATGACCTGCTCCAGCACGTTCAGGGCGACGACGTCCTGGAGCACCACCGTGCGGTTGTTCTCCGCGAGGAACGCCGAGACCTCCTCGTCGTCGAGCGCGAAGTCCCGTGCCACCGCCCAGAAGTCGTGCGTGGAGGTCTCGGTCTCCGGCGTGATCGCGTACACGACCTCGACGTGGAACGCGTCCGGGTCGCTGCCGTCCGGGTTGGGCACGGACCCGACCGGCGCGATGCGGCTGTGCAGCTTGTACAGGCACGGCGGCGTGTACTCGATGTCCTGCCAGCGCGCGATCCTGCCCTGCAGGCCGGTCGACTTCGAGTAGAACGGCGGGCATTCCGCGTCGTCCATGTGCCGCGAGACGTAGACGATGCCCGCGTCCTCGTCCACTTCGGTCGTGATGGGCGTGGAGGCGACCTCGGGCGTGCCGATGTAACCGCCGTGCAGGTAGGTCTCGTGGGAGAGGTCCAGCAGGTTGTCGACGAGCAGCTCGTACCTGGCGTTCAACGGTTCCATGCCCGACACCGTGGTGTAGTCGGGCGCGACGAGCCAGGGCGCGCGCGGGATCTTCGTCGCGTCGGCGTTGGCCGGGTCGCCGATGAACACCCACACGAACGAGTCCTGCTCGACCACCGGGTACGGCGAAAGCCTTGCGGTGCGCGGAATCCGGGTCTGTCCCGGCACGGCGACGCACTTGCCGCCCGCGTCGTAGGTGAAACCGTGGTAGCCGCAGATGACCTGGTCGTCGACGAGCCGTGACGGCGACTGCGAAAGCGGGAACCGCCGGTGCACGCACCGGTCCGCCATCGCCGTGACCGCTCCGTCGCGGGTGCGCCAGAACAGGATCGGCTCGCTGCAGACGGTGCGGCTGAACAGGTCGTGCCCGATCTCGGACCCATAGGCGGCGACGTACCACTGGTCGCGCGGGAAGCCTGGCATCGGCGCTCCTTCTTCGTGGTGAGGAAGAGCACAGCCTGGCCGAGACCGCTGCCCGAGTCGTAGATCGGTTTCCGGAAAATGGAAGCTCTTAGCCCGAGAGGGCGCGGGAGATCGCCTGTGCGCTGGTGCGCACGAGCCGTGCCAGCGCGTGCGGCGTGCTGCTCCCGTGCCGCACCACGAGGGAGACCGCGGCGACCACCGCACCCTGCCGATCGCGGATCGGCGCGCCGACCGACAGCGCGTCCATCGTGACCTGGCGGTCGCTGATCGAGAACCCGTTCGACCTCGTCTCGGCGAGCATCCGGCGCAGCCGCACCGGATCGGTGACGGTCCGCTCGGTGTACCGGTCGATCGGGCTGCCCAGCACCTCCTCCTGCACCTCCACCGGAGCGTGCGCCAGCAACACCAGCCCGACCCCGGTGGCGGTGAGCGCGAACCGCCCGCCGACCCGCGTGAGCACCGGCACCGCGCCGGACCCCGCGATCCGTTCGACGAAGACGACCTCGGTGCCCTCCCGGACGGCCAGCTGCACGTTCTCCCTGGTGATCAGCGACAGGTCCTCGAGGAACGGCAACGCGGCCTCGCGCAGACCGGGCCCGCGCGGCGCGAGCGAGCCGAGCTCCCACAACCGCAGCCCGACCCGGTAGAGGCCGTCCGCGCCCCGCTCGACGGCGCCCCATTCGCAGAACTCGTTCAGCAGCCGGTGCGCCGTCGACAGGGGCAGGTCCGCCCGCCGGGCGAGTTCGCTCAGCGTCAGTTCGCGGTGGTCGGCGTCGAACGCGCCGAGGAGGTGGAGGGCACGGCCGACGACCGGCCCGGTGGGACCGGCGGGTCGGCCTCGTCTCGGCGCGCTCACGCCGTCATCTTGCCCCGGCGTCGGTGGTTGAGGTCGCGGACCCGGCTTCGCCTGGCCGGCTTCCGGTGGTGGCCGCCCGCTCGGTGTGCTCGGTGACCGGCGCGCCGCGGTCCTCGCCCAGCCCGCCTGCCGACGCCCGCGGTCAACGTGCACCTCGGCGCGCTCAGCCCCGTTTGCGCGCCACTCCGGCGAACGTGGAGGTCCGCTGCGCGTCGCCGATCTCGTCGCCGGGGTCCGGCCGCCACTCCGGCAGGTAGACCACGCCGGGCTCGATCAGGTCCAGCCCGTCGAACAGGGCGGTGATCTCCGCGCGGGTGCGCATCGAGAAGTCGGTGACACTGCGGCGGAACTGGTTGGTGGCGTCCTCCGCCCGGTCCGGCTCCGGTCCCTCCAGGCTGGCGTGCGAGAGCGCGAGGTAGCTGCCCGGCACGGTCGCGTCGAGGTACTCGCGGATGATGGCCCGCGGGTCGTCGCTGTCCGGCACGAAGTGCAGCACCGCGAACATCAGCACCGCCACCGGTTGCGAGAAGTCCAGCAGCCGCCGGGTCTCCTCGTTGGCGAGGATCTCCTGAGGACTGCGCAGGTCGGCCCGGACGGCGGTGGCGCGGTCGAGGCCGGAGAGGATCGTGCGGCTGTGGGAGACGGCGATCGGGTCGGCGTCGACGTAGACGATCCGGCAGTCCGGATTGGCCTTCCAGGCGATCTCGTGCACGTTGCCGACCGTCGGGATGCCGGAACCGAGGTCGAGGAACTGAGTGACGCCCTCACTGGCGAGGTGGTGCACCGCCCGGCGCAGGAACGACCGGTTGGCCCGCAGGATGTCGGGCAGCTCCGGCATGAACGCGACGATCTTCGCGGCCGCGGCCCGGTCGACCTCGAAGTTGTGGAACCCGCCCAGGTGGGCGTCGTAGATCCGGGCCGCGCTCGGCTTGTCCACGTCGATCTCCGGACCCGCCCACGTCGGTCGTTCCACCCTGGCCTCCCCGCGTCGTTCTGGTACGGCACACGCTAACCCCGACTGCTCCGGAAGCGGGGACGAGGCTGAACCGCTACGGAATGTGTCCTTGAGGTTTCACAAAGTGAGGAGTAGGCTAAATTTTCTGGGAGCGCTCCCATTCCGCCGCTGCTGTCGATCATCGGAGAATGGAGGCACATCCATGCTCACGCGCAGCACCTTCGGGTCCGTCACCAGACGGCGGGGCGTCATCACACTGATCATCGGCATGCTGGTCTGCACGTTCCTATGGACGCCGACGGCGTCGGCGCACGGCACGATCGTCAGCCCGGCAACTCGCGCCTACCAGTGCTGGCAGACGTGGGGCAGCCACCACCTGGATCCGGCCATGAAGACCCAGGACCCCATGTGCTACCAGGCCTTCCAGGCCAACGCCGACACGATGTGGAACTGGATGAGCGCGCTGCGGGACGGCCTTCGCGGCAACTTCCAGGGGTCCACGCCGGACGGTCAGCTCTGCAGCAACGCCCTGTCGCGCAACAACTCCCTGAACACGCCGGGCGACTGGAAGACAACCAACCTGGGCAGCAGCTTCAGCATGCACCTGTACGACCAGGCCAGTCACGGCGCTGACTACTTCAAGGTCTACGTGAGCAAGAACGGGTACGACCCGACCACGCAGAAACTCGGCTGGGGCAACCTGGACTTCATCACGCAGACCGGCAGGTTCGCGCCGGCCAAGGACATCACGTTCAACGTCCAGACCTCCGGGGCCTACCGCGGGCGTCACATCGTGTTCACGATCTGGCAGGCGTCGCACGCGGACCAGACCTACATGTGGTGCAGCGACGTGAACTTCGGTTGATCAGCGGATCCCATGCCCGCGATCTTCTGAAAGAGTTCCGAACCATGCGGTTGATGACGCGGGCGCTGGCGGTGCCCCTGGCTGCCATGATCCTGATGACCAGCGCCGGTGCGGTGAACGCCGCACCGGCGCGGTCCATCGCGTGGGCGCCGTGCCAGGACAACCCCGAGGGCGAGTGCGGGACGCTGAGCGTGCCGCTGGACTGGGACAAGCCGTGGGGGCAGCGCATCGACCTCGCGGTGGCCCGCCACGCCGCCACCGATCCGGCGCGGCGCATCGGTGTGCTGATGGTGGATCCGGGCGGTCCCGGTGGTTCCGCGGCGGAGTTCGCGCTCTCGCGCCTGTTCAGCCCGGAGCTGCGGGCGCGGTTCGACATCGTCGGCATCGACTCGCGAGGTACCGGCAACAGCCTGCCGATCCGCTGCGACGACCTCATGACGGACCCGCCGACGAGCTACCCCGCCGACGAGGCGCAGTTCGCCACCCTGTTGCGCTACAACCAGGACGTGCTGCGCCGGTGCCGCGAGCGCAGCGGGCCGATCTTCGACCACGCCGACAGCGGCCTCGTCGCCCAGGACATGGACGCCTTCCGGCAGGCCCTGGGTGAACGGAAGATCAGCTACCTCGGGCTGTCGTACGGCACGGTCTTCGGCCAGCTGTACGCGGAGAAGTTCGGTGACCGGGTCCGCGCGATGGTCCTCGACAGCGTCGTCGACCACAGCGTGGACGCCATGCGGTTCGTGGGGGACCGGGCCGCGACCGTGGACGACTCGTTCGTCGAGTTCGTCCGGTGGTGCGACCGCACGGCCTCCTGCGCCCTGCACGGGCAGGACGTGCTCGCGACCTGGGAGACCGCGCTGGCCCGCGCCGGCGAGCACCGCCAGGACCTGATCGACGGCGTCTACCGCGGGCTGGACGGCCCGGACTGGCCCTACGTCGCGAACCGCATCGCCGCCGCGACCGGTGCGCAGGCCAGGGCCGCGCTGTCGTTCGAACCGAACTACCTGTCGGTCCGGCTGGCGACCGTCTGCCAGGACTTCTCCCTGCGCATCAGGAACTTCCAGCAGTACTCGCGGCTGCGCGCCGAGGAGCTCCGCCGGTCACCGATCATGCGCGGCAGTCTCATCGGCCACGACGAGCCCACCGCGTGCATCGGCATCGCCGGACCGCCCAGCAACCCGCCCCACCGCCTGAACATCGGTGCCGCACCGAAGATCCTGGTGCTCAACGCCCGGCACGACTCGATCACCCCGTACGCCTGGGCGGTCAGCATCCACCGGCAGGCGCCGCGCAACACCGCGTTGCTGACCTACGAGGGATGGGGTCACATCGCCTATCCGCGCAGTGCCTGCACCCGCGGCGGTGTGGACGACTACCTGCTCGGCCTGAAGGTGCCGGCCGAGGGCGGCAGCTGCCCGGCCGTCGAGTAGCCCGGCTGGCCGCTGAGGTCCCCTCCGCGGCCGGTTCGGCCAGTTCCACGCGTGCTGCCCCTCCATAGCTTGGTGACAACGAGAAGCGGTTGTCACGAAGGGCAGCACCACCATGAGCTACGACTTCCGGGGCAAGGTCATCGCGGTCACCGGTGGCGCGGGCGGCATCGGCAGCGCCATGTGCCGGCGGTTCGCCTCCGGTGGCGCCCACTGCGTCGTCGTCGACATCGACGAGGCCCGCGCGAAGAGCGTCGCCGAGGACCTCCCGGGCGGCGGACACCTCGGCCTCGGCTGCGACCTGATGGACTGGGCGCAGATCGAGCAGCTCTTCGAGCGCGTCGGCGAGGAGTACGGCCGCCTCGACGTGCTGGTCAACAACGTCGGCATGACCAGCACCGAGCGGTTCGACGAGCGCAGCGTCGCGAGCATCGAGCGGGAGATCGCGCTCAACACGACCTCGCCGCTGGTCACCACGCGCCTCGCGATCCCGTTGCTGTGGGCCGCCCGCGACCCGCGGGTGATCAGCACCGTGTCGCTCGCCGGCATCTTCCCCCAGGGCGAGACACCGGTGTACTGCGCGTCCAAGTTCGGGTTGCGCGGCGCCATGCTGTCGATCGGGCTCGACCTGCGCGCGAAGGGCATCCTCGCCGGGTCGGTGCTGCCGTCGGCGACCGACACGCCGATGCTGCGCCGGGAGGCCGTCGAGGGCGGCAACTCCGTGCAGTTCCAGGAGCCGCCGCAGCAGCCGTCCGACGTGGTGGCCGCCGTGGTGAGCATGCTCGACAAGCCCCGGCTGGAGGCCTACGCGCGGCCGGGCGAGTCGATCGGCGCGCGGCTCGCGATGCTGGTGCCGAACCTGCTGCCGAAGATCCTCCCCTTCTTCCGCAAGCGCGGTGACCGCGGGATGGTCCGCTACCTGGAGGACCTGGAGCGTCGCGGTCTGGCCCGCCGCCAGGGCGACCGCTGGGAGCTCGTCGACGAGCGCTGACCCGCCGCACCCTCACGAACCTGAACCACCACAGCGCGAAAGGCACCACCCCGATGACGCACGTCCCCGCCACCGAGCCGATTCCCGAGCGCGCGTCCTGGGGTCGCCACGGGCAGTGCCGGCACGAACGTGATGCCGGTGCTCATCGACGGCGGGCCTGGTCGGGGCGGCCCAGCTGACCGCGACCGCCGTGGTGACGTTGCTGCTCGCGGGCCGCGGCCAGGCCCGGCAGGGTCTGGATGACGCGCTTCGGCCTGGCGGTGACGGCGTTCGGCGCGTTGTGGGTGGGCGTGGCCGACGACCCGGTGACGCTGCTGCTGACGAACCTCGTGCTGGGTGCCGGTCTCGGCGTCGTCTACGCGGCGGCCACGGCGGCGGCGGAGGACTCCGACAAGGCGTCCGCGCTGGCCGTGGGCCTGTTGCTGGACAACGCCGGCGCCGAGGTGCCGGGCGTGGTGTTCGCGGCCGGTCTGGTGCTCGCCTCGGTACCGCTGCTGCGGATGACCGGGGCGGCCCCGCTCGTGGCCGCTCAGGCCAGTTCCCGGTGACCTCCGGGCCAATACGTTGAAACCGCACGAGAAAGGCGGACTCGTGAACGAGCACGACACCTGTGTGATCGGGGCAGGCCCCGCGGGACTCGCCGTGGCGCGAGCACTGGCGGAACGCGACCTCCCGTACACGCACCTCGAACGGCACACCGACGTCGGTGGCATCTGGGACATCGACAACCCCGGCAGCCCGATGTACTCCTCCGCGCACTTCATCTCCAGCCGGACCAGGTCCGGGTTCGGCGGCCGGCCGATGCCGGAGTCCTTCCCGGACTACCCGTCGCACCGCCAGGTGCTGAGCTACCTGAGGTCCTTCGCGGACGAGTACGGCCTCACCGGCCGGATCGAGTTCGGCGTGGAGGTGCGTGACGTCGAGAAGAACGCCGACGGCACGTGGACCGTCACCAGGACCGACGGCCACGCCACCGTGCACGCGCAGGTCGTGGTGTGCACGGGCGCGCAGTGGCACCCGAACCTCCCGGAGCTGCCGGGCACGTTCACCGGCGAGGTCCGGCACACGATCGGCTACCGCGACCCGGAGGAGCTGCGCGGCAAGCGGGTGCTCGTGGTGGGTGCCGGCAACTCCGGCTGCGACATCGCCTGCGACGCCGCGCGGACGGCGGACCACGCGGTGATCAGCATGCGCCGCGGCTACTGGTTCATCCCCAAGCACCTGTTCGGGCGGCCGGTGGACACGTTGTCCAGCGCCGGTCCGAAGTGGCTGGAGCAGAGGTTGTTCGGCGCCCTGCTGAGGTTCCTCGACGGCGACCCGGCGCGGCTCGGCCTGCCGAAGCCCGATCACCGGCTGTTCGAGACGCACCCGGTCGTCAACTCGACGCTGCTGCACCACCTGCGGCACGGCGACATCACCGCCAGGCCCGGCATCCTGCGTGCCGAGGGCCGGACCGTGCACTTCACCGACGGGACCTCGGACGACTTCGACCTCGTCCTGTTCGCGACCGGCTACCGGCACCGGGTCCCGGTGGCGCAGCGGTACTTCGGCGACGAGCAGCACCCGGACCTGTACCTGTCGGTGTTCTCCCGCGCGCACGCCGGGCTGTGCGGCATCGGGTTCACCGAGACGAACTCGGGCGCGTACCGGCTGTTCGACCTGCAGGCCCAGCTGATCGCGTCGTTCGTCCACGACGGACGGAACGGGCGGGCGAGCGCCGACCGGTTCGCGCGGCTGATCCGCGACGACCGGCCCGACCTCAGCGCGGGGCTGAAGTTCGTCGCTTCGCCGCGGCACACCGGATACGTCGACAGCGGTGCGTACCTGAGGTACGTGACTCGGCTCGCGGGTGAGCTGGGGTGGCGGACCGAGGGCAGGGAGGCGGGGAAGTTCGCGGAGGCGGTGTCGTGACTTGCTCGGGAGATGGGGTCGGGCTGGTCGCGGTGTGGCCGGTGGCGGAGGTGGTGTCGTGACGGGCTCGGGGAGATGGGGCCGGGCTGGTCGTGGTGCGGTCGGTGGCGGAGGTGATGTGGTGACGGGCTTGGGGATGCCTGGCCGGGCGGTTCGCGGAGATGAGGTCGTGACGACCCTGGAAGTGCGCAACCCGGCCACCGACGAGCTCGTCGCCGTGGTGCCGGCGGCGGGCGAAGCCGAAGTGGCCGAGGCGGTGCGGCGGGCGGCGGCAGCGCACGAGGACTGGGCACGAAGACCGCCGCGCGAACGTGCGTCTGTGCTGCTCGCCCTCGCCGCCCTGATGGAGCGCGACGCCGAGGTCCTCGCCCGGCTGGACAGCGAGGACGCGGGCAAGCCGATCACCGAGTGCCGCACCGGTGACGTGCCCGGCGCGATCGAGTCGGTGCGCTGGTTCGCCGAGGCCGCCGACAAGGTCTTCGGTCGGGTCGCCCCCACCGGTCCCGGTCAGCTCGGAGTGGTCAGCCGCGAGCCGGTCGGGGTGGTCGCCGCGATCCTGCCGTGGAACTACCCGCTCGCCATGGCCGCGTGGAAGATCGGTCCCGCGCTCGCCGCGGGGAACTGCCTGCTGCTCAAGCCCGCGGAGGCGACCCCGCGCTCGGCCCTGCACCTGGCGGAACTGGCGCGGGAGGCGGGTTTGCCCGACGGCGTGCTGACCGTGCTTCCCGGGTTCGGTGAGGTCACCGGGGCGGCACTCGCGCGGGACGCCGTGGTGGGAGCGTTGTCGTTCACCGGTTCCACCGAGACCGGGCGGCTGGTCCTCGCCACCGCCGCGCTCACGAACTTCAAGCGCGTCTCGCTGGAGATGGGCGGCAAGAGCCCGCAGGTGCTGATGCCCGACGCCGTCGAGTTCGACGACCTCGTCGACACCATGATCGAGGCCGCGTTCCTCACGTCAGGGCAGAACTGCACGGCCGGCTCGCGCATCCTGGTGCACCGGGACATCGCGGACGAGGTGGTGGCGCGGTTCACCGCCGCGATGCGGACGCTGGTGATCGGCGATCCGTCCGAACCGGACACCCGGATCGGGCCGTTGATCAGCCACAGCGCCGTGAAACGCGTTGCGCGGGCGGTGGAGAACGCGCAGGCGGAGGGGGCCCGGGTGCACGCGGCCGAGCTGCCGGAAGGGCTGCACCCGCGCGGTTCCTACTACCCGCCGACCTTGGTCACCGACGTTCCGCCGGGGAACCCGTTGCTCAGCACCGAGTTGTTCGGGCCGGTGGTGAGCGTGCAGACGTTCGCCACCGAAGAGGAAGCGGTCGAGCTCGCGAACTCCACCAACTACGGTCTCGCCGCGTCGGTGTGGACGCGGGACATCGACGTCGCGTGGCGGCTCGCGCGCGGCATCCAGGCCGGTGTCGTCTCGGTCAACACCTACAGCGAGGGCGATCTCACCACGCCGTTCGGCGGGTGGAAGCAGTCCGGGTTCGGCGGGGCGGAGAAGTCGACGACCGCGTTCGACCAGTGGACCAGGGAGAAGACCGTCTGGCTCCGGACCCGCTGATCAGGCTCGGTCCAGGACCGTGCCGCGCAGCTGCAGGGGAGTCATGTCGTGCCAACGGCGAATCGCCCGCCGCAACGCGCGGACGTCGGAGAAGCCGACTCTGCGGGCGATGTCGGCCAGCGTGATCTCCGGCTGGCGCAGCAGCTGCTCGACCCGCTCGCGCCGGACGCCGTCGACGAGAGCCTCGTAGGTCGTGCCGCACTCGGACAGGCGGCGGCGCAACGTGCGTTCGCCCGCCGCGTGCCTGCGGGCCTGTTCGGCGAACGTCGGCACGTCCGGCAGGCTCTGCGCGATCGAGATCTCCAGCACCTCCAACAGGTCCTGGCGGGTCCGGCGGGACGCGATCTGGTCGTCCAGCAGGGTCTGCAGCGACGCGTAGGTGACCGGGTCGTGGCCGGGCATCTCGGCGCGCACCCAGCGGGCGGGGAACACCAAACCGTTGCGCGGCGCGGAGAAGCGGACCGGGCACCCGAACATCTCGGTGAACGGTGCGGTGTCGCGCGGCTCGGGCGAGGTGAGCTCGACCTGGCGCGGGCGGAAGTCGGCACCGAGCGCGAGCCTGCTGACCGTCACGACGCTGGCGAACGCCTCCTGCGCGAGGAAAGCACCGACGCCGCTGTCCACCGCCGGATCGGGCAGGTCCGCCCACAACGTGAACCCCGCGTCGTCCTCGCCCGCGGACCAGACCACCATGGCACCCGACAGGTTCTGGAACCGCACCCCCGTCTCGACCGCGGTGCGCAGCGTGCCCGCGGCCATCAGCGCGAACCCCATCAGGCCCCACGCGGTCGGGTGCTGCCGGCCGCCGACGCGCAGACCCAGGTCGTCGCTGCCGGTGAGCGCCAGGGCACGGCGGATGACCTCGCTGCCCTGGCGGTAGGAGACCCGGAGGTCAGGCGACTGGAGCAGCTGCTCGTGCAGTCCGACGTGCGCGAGCGCGGGCCGCAGGTCGGCACCGAGCTCGTCCGTCACCGCCGTGAGGTACCGCAGGATGATGGGTGCGATCGTCGCGGAGGTGCTGCGGTTGGTCGCGCGAGCGGGGGCCTGCGGCGGGTCGGCGGACATCGCACAGATCCTTTCTGGTCGCTGCGCTTTGGATGTAGGCCAAGACGCCGATCATCTCCCGTCACCCGTTCGCGGGAACAGTGAGGGCGTCGGTTGTTCGGCAAGTCGCGGACTTTCGTCCGCTGCTTTCGGAATCTTGTTCCGCGCCTCTTCGTCGAAAGAGGTCAGCAGTTCGTTGCCCTGCGTACACCGTGTCGTCATGTCCACAATATCTGAAATTTTCTCACGTTAGCTTGGCTTCGCGTCATGACCGATCGGCGCACGTTCCTGATCGGCTCCGGCCTCGTCGCCGGAGCCGCGTTGAGCAGCACTCCCGCGCAGGCGTCGAGCGACGGCTACCAGTGGCTCGCCGGTGACCACCACATCCACACGCAGTACAGCAACGACGCGATGTACCCGGTCGCCACGCAGGTCGAGCGCGCGGCCCGGCACGGCCTGAGCTGGCTCGCGATCACCGACCACGGCAACGTCCCGTTCGCGAAGTACAGCGTCACGCCACTGGTCGCCGACATCGCGGCGGCCCGGCGGGAGTACGCCGACATGCTGGTCTTCACCGGTCTGGAGTGGAACATCCCGGCCGGTGAGCACACCACGCTGATGCTCGCGCCCGGCCGCAACGAGGGCGCTCTGCTGCAGGAGTTCGTCACCAGGTTCGACGCGCGGGTCAACGGCACGCGCGACGGCACCCCGGCCAACGAGGCGATCGCGGTGCAGGCGTTGAAGTTCCTGCAGAACGCCGTCGCCACCGGCCGCATCGCCGACGCGCTCGTGCTGCCCAACCACCCCTCCCGGCTGGGCATCAACTCACCGCAGGAAACCCGTGCCTGGCGCGACACCGCGCCCGGCATCGTGATCGGCATGGAGGGCGCGCCCGGTCACCAGGCGGCCGGTCTGCCCGCGCCGGGCATGGCGCGCGGCCGCGGGCTGTACGACTCGGCGCCGGGCAAGTTCTCGTTCCCCGGTTATCCCCCCGAGAGCTACCGCACGTGGGGCGGATTCGACTGGGCGGCGGCCACGGTCGGCGGACTGTGGGACAGCCTGCTCGCAGAGGGCAAGCCGTGGTGGATCACCACCACCTCGGACGGCCACCAGGGGTGCGGTGACTGGGTGAAGAACCCGGTCGACCGGCTGGACCAGCAGGCCTACGACGAGATCCCGTACGACGGCGAGGGGCACACGTTCGCCACCACCGGCCGCTTCCCGGACCCGGTGAACGCCGGTCGCCCGGTCGTCGAGTACAGCTCCTTCCCGCCCGGTGCCTACAACAAGACCTGGGTCGGGGTGACCCGGCGCGGGCACGGCGAGGTGATGCGGGCGATGCGGGCCGGCCGGATGTGGGTCTGCCTCGGCGATCTCGTGGCGGGCCTGGACGTCCGGCTGCGCGGGCGGTTCGGGCAGTGCGCGGCGATGGGCGGCACGTTGCGGGCATGTCGAGGTGACGTGGTGGAGGTGGTGGTCCGGGTGGACCTGGCCGACCGCCCGAACTTCGCCGGGTTCGTGCCGGAGCTCGCGCGGGTCGACCTGATCGTCGGCGGCATCACCGGTCCGGCATCGGACCGCTCGGTGTTCCACACGCCTGACACCAAGGTTGTCCGGTCGTGGGACGTCCGGCAGCGCACCGGCACCGTCGAGCTGGTGCACCGGATCACCGTCGACGGGCCGTTCTACGTGCGGGTGCGCGGTACCGACGGCAAGCGCGGCTCGGTCGGCCACCACGGTGCCGCGGTGGACCCGGCCGGGCCGGCGCTGGACGTGGTCGGCAAGTCCGACCCGTGGGAGGACCTCTGGTTCTACTCGAACCCGGTGTTCGCCGCCGCCGGACGGTGAAAGGAGCCGGGCGTGGCCACCGGGTGTGGCCACGCCCGGCGTTTTCCTAGCCGATCGTCCACTGCTGGTTGGACGCCCCGTGACAGCTCCACACGATCACCTTGGCGCCGTTGCCGGTGGCGGCGCCGTTGACGTCCAGGCACAGGCCGGACCTGGTGTTCGTGACGGTGCTGTTGGCGTTGAACTGCCACTGTTGCGCCGTGCCGCCGTCGCACGACGCGATCGTGACCGCGGCTCCGGCGTTCGTGCCGGACGCCGTCGCACACCTGAGGTTCGTTCCGCTGTAGACGGTCAGCTGGCCGGACGCGGTGCGGGTCCACGCCTGGTTGGCACCGCCGTTGCAGTCCCAGATCTGCAGCTGGGTGCCGGGTGCGGTGTTGCCGACGTCCAGGCAACGACCGGATCCGGTGCCGCGGATCGCACCGGTGTTGCCGGTGCCACCGGTGCTGTAGCCGGCCGCGATGATGTTGGCCTGCACCGCGTCCTCGGTGGCGTCGGACGGATATCCGGCCACCATGGCGCCCTCGTAGAACGTGCCCGCGCTGAGGTTGGCGCCACCGTCCGGTTTGCAGCAGTCACCGCCGCTGCCGAGGATGATCGCCCCCTGCTTCTTCATGGGGCTGTAGCCGGACGGCAGCGAGCCGTCCCACAACGTCGTCATCGAGCCGGACTGGGCGTTGCCGCCCTTCATGGCGAACCGCGAGGTGCCGTTGTTCTTGAGCATCGCGGTCACGAACTTGTTCGGGAACGCCCTCTGGTTGGGGTTCCAGGACTTGCTGCCACCGGGGAACAGGCCCCACTCCAGGTCCGCCTGCACCCACGGGCCGGTGCCGGAGCAGCCGCCGAACCAGCACTGGGTGCTGAAGTTGATCGCGTCCATCGCCCCGGCGGCGTCCGCTTTCCTGGTCGTCTCGCTGTTGCCGTAGTCGAAGCAGCAGCCGCCGTTGACGTGCGCGCCGCTGGTGACCATGTACATGCCCTCCGGCGCGCTGCCGGTGGGAACGCCGGTCAGGTGGCCGTCGCGCCAGTAGCTGTTGCCGGGGTTGATGTAGAGCGAGTACGCCTTGCCGCCGCCGACGGTCAGCGACTCGGAGGTGGCGTTCGCCGGCCTGCTCTGCGGTGAGCCCGGCACCTGGGCCGAACCCTGGTACCACAGGTCGTTGCCGCGGCCGGACTGGTCGTAGATCACCGTGACCACGCACGACGTGCCGGCGCAGAACGCGTCCTGGGCCGCGCCGTCCGCCGTGCCGCCCGCGGCCAGCACCGGGATGTTCTTCGTGGCGTTGTCCGACGAACGCCGGACCTGGTAGAGGTTTCCGCTGTACGTGCCGTAAAGGGCGCGCGTGGTGCTGTGCGCGGCCACGCAGGGTGTGCCGCCCGCGGCGTAGATGTCGCACGGCGCCGTGGCGGCCGCCAACGAGTTGGGCGCGGGTGCGACGGCGAACATCACCGCGAGGCATGCGCCGACCGTCGCGAGCCAGCGACGGGGGTGGGATGAAGACAGCATTGTCTTTCTCCTCGGGAAGGTTCGGGCTTTACCGGCCCCAGATCCGCCAGGTCTGGTTCAGTTCGGTGCCCTGGGTGACCGGCTTGCAGGTCCACTGGATGATCTGGGCGCGCGCGGCCGTGGAGATGCCGTTGACGTCGACGCACTTGCCGCTGTGCCGGGCGACGAGCTGGTAGTCGTGCGGGTCGTTGCCGCTGTAGGTGACCTTCCGCAAGGTGAACTGCTGGTTGGTCGCGTTCGCGGCGCAGGCCTGCTGCGTGACGGCGGCACCGTCCGAGGTCCCGTTGATGTCGAGGCACTTGCCCGACAGCTGGTTGCTCACGGTGTACGTGTCCGCGACGCCCTGCACCGGCGCGAAGTTCCACAGCTGCTGGTCGCCGCCCTCGCAGTAGAACTGTTGCTGCTGCGTGCCGTCGGCCGTGCTCAGGTCCGTGTTGTCCAGGCACTGCTGCGAGTGCTGGGCGGCCGCGACGGACTGGAAGCCGCTCTCGACGGGCGGCAGCAGCGTGATCGTGAACGTCTCGTTGACGTCGTTGTGGGGCACGTTGACCGTCGTCGCGTTGCCGGACAACGACACCACGCTGTTCTGGATGGTGACCGGCCCCTGCACGGCGCCGCCGTTGTTGTACGGGATGCGCTGCACGAGCACCCGCACCTGGTTGTTCTGCACGATGCCGGTGGTGGTGTCGAGCCGCTGCAGCCCGACCGCGACGTTGCCGGTGGTGCTGCCGCCGCCGACGAGGATCCTCGCCGAGCCGTTCGCCTTGGTGGCGAACAGGTCGTACGACTGGCTCGGCGTCGAGGCGACCACCTGCCCGGTCTGCGACCCGTAGAACCGGTACGCCCACCACTCGCCCTTGGGCTGGTACTGCCCGGAGGAGTTGTGGACGAGCAGGTTGGCGAGATCGTTGTGCAGGTTGCCGCCACTGGCCCAGTTCGCCCGCAACCCGTCGGCCCCGGCCCGCTCCAGCCGTGCGATGTACCAGGCTCCGTCGCCGGGGTTCTGCTCGTTGCCCGCGCCGTACTCGTTGATCTGGTACGGCCGCGGATGCGGAATGCCGCGCGCGTTGAGCGTCGAGTTCGCCGTCGCCACGTTGGCCACCGGGTCACTCGGCAGCGCGTGCCAGCTGACGATGTCGGGTACGACGTTGTTGGCGCGCACGAAGTCCAGGTACTGCGTCCACCAGCCCCCGTTCGACGGCACGCCCGCCAGGCTCGGCCCGACGATCAGCTGCGTCGGGAAGGCCGCCCGGATCCGCTGGAACGCACGCCGCCACAGCTCGAAGTACTGCGACTGCGGCCGGTTCCAGAACGTCGTGATGTTGGGCTCGTTCCACAGGTCCCACTGCACCGGCACCCCGGTCGCCCGCACGTCGTCGATCACGCGGGTGAGGAAGGCGTCGTAGTCGGACCAGTTGCCGTTGTCGCCGGGGAAGCGCGAGATCGGATACCCGTCCGCGCCCCAGAGATCGTGCACGAGCAACACGAACTCGCCGCCCAGCTGCCTCGTTCGCAGCAGCTGCGCGCGCGTCGCGTTCCACCTTCGGTCGTACTTGCCCTGCACCCAGCCGCCCGGGCTGTCGAGCTGCGCGCCACCGGCCCGCATGTAGCGGAACTTGACGTCGCGGAAGAAGTGGTCGGCAGGGGCCGCCGCGTTCTCCGTCATGCCGTAGATCCAGCCCGAGGCGCGGTAGGTGGGGGTGCCGTTCGTGACGGAGAAGTCGACGCCGATCGACTCGTTGGCGGCTTGCGCGGGCATGGCGAGGGCCAGGACGGATGCGGTGATGGCGAGGAGTGTCGTACTGGTGCGTCGGTGAACCATGAGGACTCCGAAACTGGGTCAGGGGTGACGGAGACTCGAACCGGTTCGATCGCTGCCTGAAAGTACGCGCAGTTGCTCGGAGATGGCAAGGGGTCAGGTGTCGAACCGGTTCGGCATTCGACAGTTCGCGTTCGCGCAGGCAGGCCGCGGCTCGCCTCGGCTCGGGAAGGCTGCGCGGGTCGGACAGGCTGCTTGGCGGTCACGTTGCTCGGCGCGGCCAGGCTGCTTGGCGCGGATGTCCGGGAGTCGAGGCCCGGACCTCGGTCGCCGCGCCACTGCTGCTTCGACCGCGTTCAGGTGCCCGGCGGCTTCGCCGCCAGCGGTGACTCCGCAGCCTGGCTTGCCGCGACTCAGCCGCCCAGCCGCGCCCCGGTGCTCGACCGCAACGTGATCGGCGGCGCCAGCAACGCGTGCCGCGCCAACGCCTCCCCGTCCGCGATCTGCTCCAGCAGCAGCTCGACCGCGAGCCGCGCCATCTCCCCGGCCGGCACGTCGGCCGCGGTCAGCGGCGGGTGGAAGTCCTCGGCCAGCCGGTCGGCGATCACGCCGGTGAGCGAGAAGTCGCGCGGCACGTCCAGGCCGGCCCGGTGCAGGGCGCGCTGCACGCCGGGCAGGGCCGCCTCGTTGATCGTCACGGCCGCGGTCACCTCCGGCCAGCGGGACCGGATCTGCTCGAAGCAGGCCAGGCCGGCGGCGGGGTCGTCGGCGCAGCACACGTCGTGCGCGGTCACGCCGCGGGCGGCGGCGGCTTCCAGGAACGCCTCTGTCGCGCGGACCGCGGGGCCGTAGCCGGAGGCGACCAGCTCGGCCGAGCGGTTGATCAGCACGATGTCGCGGTGGCCGAGGTCGGCGAGGTGGCGGACGCAGCGGCCGATCAGGCTGCCGTAGTCGACGTCGACCCACCACGAGGCCGCGGGGTCCTCGACGTGGCCGATCGTCACGAACGGCAGGCCCGTGCTGGTGAGGCGGTCGACGCGCGGGTCGTGCAGGAGGATCTCCATGAGGATCACGCCGTCGACGCGGCGGCCGGTGACCACTCGGTCGAAGGAGCGGTCGTGGTCGCCTCCGCTCGGGGAGAGCAGCACGTCGTGGTCGTGCACCGCGGCCGACTCGACGACGCTCGCCACGAAGCTCAGCTGGACGTCGGTCAGGCGGCTGCTCGCCGGTGGGATGACCAGGCCGAACGTCCTGGTCCTGCCCTCGGCCAGGGCGCGGGCGCTCGCGTTCGGGCGGTAGCCGAGCTCGGCGATGACGTCGTTGATCCGGCGCACGGTCGCCGCGGACACGGGGCGTTTGCCGCTCAGCGCGTACGACACCGTGCTGCGGGACACGCCCGCCCGCTTGGCGATCTCTCCGATGTTCATGGCTGCGCCCCGTCCCGTCGAAGGAACCGATTCGACAATCGACAGCGTAGGACATCACCCCTTGCGCAGGCTGAGTCGGCGCGGCTACGTTGGCGCGGCTGCTCGAAAATCGAACCGGTTCGATGGTTGCCGGCAACGACGTCGGCAGGGAGGACCACGCATGCGGCGCGCAGCTCTCGCTCTCCTCGCGGCCGGGTTGGCCGCGTGCTCGTCGGCGCCCACGGCGCGCGACACCTTCGCGGTCTGGGACCCGTACCCGCAGTTCGCCGCCGAGTCGGACTGGGCGAAGACGATCGACAAGTGCGGGGCCGAGGCCGGGGTGAA
This sequence comes from Lentzea sp. NPDC004789, assembly GCF_053601075.1. Classification (NCBI taxonomy): domain Bacteria; kingdom Bacillati; phylum Actinomycetota; class Actinomycetes; order Pseudonocardiales; family Pseudonocardiaceae; genus Lentzea; species Lentzea sp. NPDC004789. The sequence continues at coordinate 77,979 of NZ_JBSGBE010000028.1, forward strand.
GATCCAGCGACAGGCCTTCGACACCACCGACCTGACGAACAAGGTGCTGCTCGCGGCACAGCAGCGCACCGCGCCGCAGGTCCTGGTCGTCGACAACCCCGTGGTGTCGACGCTCGCCGAGGCCGGGGTGCTCCGGCCGATCTCCGAGGCGGGCCTCGACGCGTCCGCCGCGGCACCCAACCTCGTGTCCGCCGGCACGCTGAACGGCCAGACCTACGGCACGCCGATCGGCGCGAACACCCTGGCGCTCTACTACAACAAGACCGTGCTGACCGCGGCCGGCGTCGATCCGGGCTCGATCAAGGACTGGGCGTCGCTCGACGCCGCGCTGGCCAAGGTCAAGGCGGCGGGCAAGAAGGGCATCACGTTCTCCGCGATCGGCACCGAGGAGGGCACCTTCCAGTTCCTGCCGTGGTTCTGGGGCTCCGGCGCGGCACTGACGGACCTCGCCTCCACCCAGGCGGCCGGTGCGCTGGAGCTGTGGAAGTCCTGGCTGGACAAGGGTTACGCACCGAACTCGGTGATCGGCAACACGCAGACCACCAGCTGGCAGGAGTTCGCCACCGGCGACTACGCGTTCGCCGAGAACGGCACCTGGCAGCTGCAGAACGCGAAGAAGACCGGCTTCGAGTACGGCGTGATCGCGATCCCCGGCCGCACCGGGGGCACCGCGCCCGCGCCGACGGGCGGTGAGTTCGTCACCGTGCCGGTGCAGGACGACAAGGCCACCGAGACCACGGCCGGGAAGATCGCCACCTGCCTCACCAGCCCCGACCGGGTGCTCGCGGCCGACACCGCGCTGACGTACGTCTCGGCGGTGCCGTCGGTGCAGCAACACCAGATCGCCGCCATGCCCGAGCTGAAGGTCTGGGTGGACGCCGTGCAGAACGCCAAGGGACGCACCGGGGACAACCTCGGCACCCGCTACCCGCGGATCTCGCAGCCGCTGTGGGGTGCCGTGCAGGCCGCGCTCACCGGGTCGAAGACACCGGCGGACGCGTTGAAGGACGCCCAAGCCACCGCGGCCGCCGCGAAGTAGCCGTGCGCCCACGTCTCGCCGCCTGGGCGTTCGCGGCTCCGCTCGTGGCCTACCTGCTGGTCTGCTACGCGTATCCCCTCTACACCAACCTGAACCTGAGCGTCCGCGGCTACACCGTGCGGACGTTCGTGCACGGCGGCGCTCCGTTCGTCGGGTTCGAGAACTACGCCGCCGTGCTCGCCGACCCGACCTTCCAGCGTGCGGTCGTGAACACAGTGCTGTTCACGGCCGTGTCGCTGGCCTTCCAGTACACCATCGGCTTCGCGCTGGCCGTGTTCTTCGCACGCGACTTCCCGTTGTCCGCAACGTTGCGCGCGTTGTTCCTGGTGCCGTGGCTGCTGCCGCTGATCGTGTCGGCGTCGACCTGGGCGTGGCTGCTCAACAGCGAGTCCGGCCTGGTCAACGCCCTGCTTGGCGCCAAGATCCATTGGCTGACCTCGCCGGAGTGGTCGCTGGTGTCGGTCACCATCGCCAACATCTGGATCGGCGTGCCGTTCAACCTCGTCGTGCTGTACAGCGGGCTGCGCACCATCCCGCCCGAGGTGTACGAGGCGTCCTCTTTGGACGGTGCGAGCGGCTGGCAGACGTTCCGGCACGTCACGTTCCCGATGCTGCGCCCGGTCTCGGCGATCACGCTGCTGCTCGGCCTGGTCTACACGCTCAAGGTGTTCGACCTCATCTGGATCATGACCAGGGGAGGGCCGAGCGGCTCGTCCACCACGCTCGCGACCTGGTCCTACGAGCTCGGGTTCGGCAGCATGCTGCCCAGGTTCGGGCCGAGCGCCGCGGTGGGCAACGCGCTGATCCTCGTCTCGCTGGTGGCGGGACTGCTGTACATCCGGGCCCAGGAGCGCGCATGAGGGCCTGGCGGACGGTGACCGGTGTGCTGCTGACCGCGGTGATGTTGTTCCCGGTCTACTGGATGATCAACGTGTCGCTCACGCCCGCCCGCGACCTGCGCCGGTCGCCGCCCAGCCTGTTCCCGTCCTCACCGACGACCGAGGGCTACGAACGGGTGTTGCGCGAGCAGCTGCCGTACTTCGGCACGAGTCTGCTGGTGTCACTGGGCACCGTCGTGCTGACGCTGGTACTGGCCGCGCCCGCCGCGTACTCGCTCGCGAAGCTGTGGCCCGCGGGACGCCGCGTGCTCGGGTTCGTGCTGCTGGTCGCGCAGATGATCCCCGGGATCATCATGGCGCTCGGCTTCTACGGCATCTACGTCAGCCTCGGCATCACGAACACGGTGTGGGGCCTGGTCTTCGCGGACTCCACGGTCGCAGTGCCGTTCGCGGTGCTGATCCTCACCTCGTTCATCGCGGCGGTGCCCGACGAGCTGCTGCAGGCCGCACGGATCGACGGCGCCGGACCGTGGCGCACGTTCGTCTCGATCGTGCTGCCCGCGAGCCGCAACGGCGTGGTCACCGCGGCGCTGTTCTCGTTCCTGTGGGCGTGGTCGGACTTCGTCTTCGCCGCGACGCTCGACTCGGGCGGCGCGCTGAAACCGCTCACCCTCGGCATCTACCGCTACATCGGCAACAACAACCAGGAGTGGAACTCGATCATGGCCACCGCGGTGGTCGCGTCGGTGCCCGCGTCCGTGCTGCTCGTGGTGGCCCAGCGCTACGTCGCCGCCGGGGTGACCTCCGGCGCCGTGAAGGACTGAGAGGAACATCCGTGGCAACCGAGTTCTCCGTGCGCGAGATCCCCTTCAGCCGGTTCGGCGCGTGGTTCGGCCTTTCCCCGGTGGTCGGCCTCGCCTCCTACGCCGAGGACGTGCACCTCGTCTCGCACCGCAACGGCATGCACCCCGTCCTGTCGCTCGTCCCGGAGCTGGGCGGCGACCGCACACCCGTCGAGGTGACGGCCACCCCGGCCGCGCTCACCTGGCAGGCCGGCGACCGGCGCGTCACGGCGGTGTTCTCGTCACCGGACACGCTGCGGATCTCCGGCACCGGCCTGGGGATGCGGCTGCGGTCCGCCCAGCCGACGCTGACGCCGTTCACCGGCACGTACTCCTTCGCCGACCCGGCCGGCGGCGTCGTGCTCACCTCCTACGAGACCGGGCACCGCTACCGCCTGACCGTCCTTTCCGGACGGTGGCGCCAGAACGGCGACCAGGAGCTCGGGACCGCGGAACGCGCGGTCGTCCTCACCGAGGAGGAGCCGTGGGAGCTGCTGGTGGAGGAGATCGGCACCACGCGCAGGTTCTCGCCGCCCAGCAGGGGGTTCGACGACGATCTGAAGGCCGCGGGGGAGGAGTTCGAGGACTTCGCCGACGCCGTGGCACCGTGGCGCGGCGACCACACCCCGGCCGCCGAGCTCGCCGCCTACGTCCTCTGGTCGGCCACCGTGCGTCCCGCCGGGTTCGTGGGCCGGCCCGCGGTGCTGATGTCCAAGCACTGGATGGACAAGGTGTGGAGCTGGGACCACTGCTTCACCGCGCTGGCGCTCGCCCCCGGCGCGCCCGAGCTCGCCTGGGAGCAGTTCCAGGTGGTGTTCGACCACCAGGACGAGGAAGGCGCGCTGCCGGACTCGATCACCCACTCGGAGGTGCTCCGCAACTTCGTCAAGCCCCCGATCCACGGGTGGGCGCTTTCCCTGCTGCGCGGGCGTCTTCCGCGCCTGCCGGAGCCCGAACGGACGTACCGGCAGCTCAGCGCGTGGACCTGGTTCTGGCTGGACCACCGGACGGCACCGGGCAGCCGGCTGCCGCACTACGAGCACGGCAACGACAGCGGCTGGGACAACTCGACGGTGTTCCGCGAGGAACGCCTCGTCCGCTCGCCCGATCTCGCCGCTTTCCTGGTGCTGCAGATGAAGGAGCTCGCCGTGCTCGCCGCCGAGACGGGGGACGCGTCCGCCCGCTGGGGCGAACGGGCGGACGCGCTGCTGGCCGCGCTGGTCGAGGAGCTCTGGCAGGGCAACTGCTTCGTCAGCCAGGGCGTGACCAGCGGGGTGAAACGACGTGGTGCGAGCCTGCTCGACCTGATGCCCGTGGTGCTGGGCGAACACCTGCCGCGCGAGATCTTCGACGACCTCTGCCGCGGCGTCGCCGCACACCTCACGTCCGTCGGGCTGGCCACCGAACTGCCGGGTTCGCCGTTCTACGAGCCGGACGGCTACTGGCGGGGGCCGGTCTGGGCCCCCGCCACCGTGCTGATCGAGGACGGTCTGCGCCGCGGTGGCGCGGTGGAGCTGGCCGGGGAGGTGAGCGCGCGGTTCCGGGCCACCTGCGAGAAATCAGGTTTCGCCGAGAACTTCGACGCGCTCACCGGGGAGGGCCTGCGGGACCGCGCTTACACGTGGACCGCAGGCGCCTACCTCTACCTCGCCGGGCGAGCCTGAGCGGTCACGGGACCAGGCTCCACTGCTGGTTGGTGCCACCCGTGCAGCTCCACAGCTGCAGCTGCGTGCCGTTCGCCACGGCCGCACCGTTGGCGTCCAGGCACAGCCCCGACTGCACCCCGGTGATGGTGCCGTTGGCGTTGAGGTTCCACTGCTGGTTGGTGCCGCCGTGGCAGTCCCAGATCACGGTCGCGGTGCCGTTGGTGGTTCCCGCACCGAAGGCGTCCAGGCACTTGTTGCCGTACACCAGCAGCTGCTTGCTGGAGGCGTTGTAGGTCCAGCGCTGGTTGGTGTTGCCGTTGCAGTCCCACAGCTGGGCTTGCGTGCCGTTGGTGGTGGTCGAGTTGTTGATGTCCATGCACCGGTTGGACTGCTGACCGACCACCTTCACGTTCTGGGTGTTCTGCACACCGGCCGCCGCCATCACGGTCTGCGCGGTGCTCGGCCAGCTGCCGTTGCTGACGAAGACGGTGCCCGTGACGGTGTTGCCCGACGTGCCGTTGGTGATGTCGGCACCGTTGTGGTCGGACCAGTTGTCGGTCAGCGTGAGGTCACCGGTGTGGTTGTTGCTGTTGGCGTTCGCGTGTGCCCAGTTCCAGCCGCTCTGGTAGACGTTGTTCGTCACCGAGACGTACCGCGAGCCCTCGTCGAAGTACATGTCGAACCCGCGGTTCATGGTCTTGAAGTAGTTCTGCTTCAGCACCGTGCCGGGGCTCGCGGACAGCATGTAGAAGCCGCCGCCGTCGGACATGGTCGTCATCGTGTCGTGGATGTAGTTGCCGATGACCAGGTTGTTCTTCGCGGTCGTCGGCGTGGTGTAGAGCGGCTGGTAGTTGTAGGTGCCGCGGTTCTGGTACTCCTGGCTGCCGCCGGGGTCGTTGATGCCCCAGCCGTAGCCGAGGTTCAGGCCCGAGTAGGGCATGTTGTAGATCTCGTTGTGCGAGATGGTCGCGTTCGTGACGTAGGTGACCAGGACGGCGACGTGGCTGCGGTACTCAAGGGCGACGTCGTGGACCTTGTTGTTGCTGAGGGTCACGTTCTGGACGGTCATCCGGCTGTCGCTCGGGTGGTGCGCGTCGGCCCGCATGCCGCCGACCACGATGCCACCGGCCGAGATCTGCTCGAACGTGCTGCCGGTGACGGTCACGTTGTTCACGCCGAGGCCCACGCCCGTGGTGTGCCCGTTGGCGTCGTTGCCGATGCCGATGCCGACCTGGCCGATGCTCGAGAACTTGCTGCCGCTGAAGGTGATCGAGTTGGCCGCGGACACCTGGACCGCCGCGGGCATCTGGCTGAAACCGGGCCGGGTCGACTCGAACTGGCTGCAGCCGGAGCCGCAGGTGCTGAACCCGTTGGACGGCCTGGTGCTCCACACGCCCTTGATGTAGCCGCCGGTCTGCTGGTCCGCGTAGCCCTCGTTCGTGCTCGGCTGCAGCCAGCTCGTGTACGAGAACTGCAGGCCCGAGAACGAGATGTTGTGCGCCGGCGCGTCATAGGTCCCGCCGACGTTCACCAGCGACTGCAGCCTGGGCAGCTCCACGTCGGCGTTGGCGATGTTCTGCCCGGCCAACGGCTTGTAGTACAACGTGCCGGTGGCGGTGTCGAGGTACCACTCGCCCTCGGCGTCGAGGAACTCCCTGGCGTTCGCCAGCCAGAACCCGGCCTGGTTGAACGGGCTCTGCACGGTGTCCCAGCCCCAGGTGTTGTTGTCCCAGGCGGGCTGCTGCATCGTGATCGTGTTGCCGGAGATCGACTGCACCGGCGTGAACCGGTCGGTGAACGAGTTGGCCGACTCCAGCTCGACCCGGCTGGAGTTGCCCAGGTTGTTCAGGTACGACAGCGAGCTGCTGGTGAACGTCATGCCGGTGGAGCTCAACGTGAAGTCGGACCGGTTGATCGCGGTGCGGGCGCGGGTCGCGATCTTGCCGTCGACGTAGAGCTGCCGGGCGTCGAACCCGGTGCCGACGCTGGCCTTCCAGATGTCCTGACCGGCGTTGTCCTGCGTCCAGCCGGTGACCTTCTGCCCGCCGGAGATGATCGCGCCCGGTGCGCCCTGCCAGAGCACGGTGTTGCCGTTGGTGCCGGAGTCGGCGGCGGTGAAGGTGAGCGGTGAGCTCAACGTGTACGTGCCGGCCGCGAGCTGCACGACGACGTCGCCGGTCATGTTCGGCGCGATCGCGCGCACCGCGGTCCGGGCCTGGGTGATCGAACACGGCTGGGCGGACGAACAGGCCGTGCCGGAACCGGACGGCGAGGCGTAGACGGTCGTCATGACCGCGGCTGTGGCCGGTGTCGACAGCACCGAGGCACTGCCGGCCGCGAGCAGCAGCGCTGCGGCGGATCGGGCGAGAACGTGCGACACGTTGCGCTCCTAACGGATGAACGTCATTGGTTTTCCGGGTGCGCCGACGTACCGGCCGAGGTACGGCCGGGTGCGGTCGGGGGTTGGGACGCCTGTCGGAGGGTGGGCGTGCATTAGGCGTAGCGGCGTGCCGCAGAAACATAAGATGTATAACGTATGACGTCAATCGTTGACTTGCCGGTAACAACGGACCAGCCTCAGATGAGTGTCAGCGAGCAGCGGGTGCCGTCGTCCCTCGCGGCACGTAACGCGCGGTCGGGGACCAGCGCGGAGCGACGGGCAGGCCGTCGATGCGTTCGAGCACGGACTCCGCCACCACCACGCCGAACTGGTGCACGTCGACGCTCATCGTGGTCAGCGCGGGGGAGGCGAGCCGGCACAGGGTGGAGTCGTCCCACGCCACGAGGCTCAGCCGGTCCGGCACGGTGACGCCGAGCTCGGCCGCCGCGGCGAGCCCGGCGACGGCCATGACGTCGTTGTCGTAGAGGATCGCGGTGGGCGGCTCGGGCGCGCGCAGGAGTGCGGCGGTCAGCTTCGCGCCCGCCTCCTCGGAGTAGTCGCCCTCGACGATCGTGGGTTCGACACCGGCGGCGGCGCACCCGGACAGCAGCGCGGCCGTGCGGGCGCGGGTGTGCAGCAACGCGCTGGGGCCGGTGACCCTGGCGATGCGCCGGTGCCCCAGGTCGAGCAGGTGGCCGAGAGCGGCGGCGACCGGTCCGGCGTGGTCGGTGCGGACCTCCGGCAGGTCCGGCGCGCCCGCCTCACCGACGACCACGGCCGGGAAACCCAGCTCCCGCACGACGTCCGGGCGCGGGTCGCCGTCCGTGGGGTTGACCATCACGATCGCGTCGACGAGCCCGCGTGCCGCCCACCGGCGGTACGCGGCGATCTCGGCGTCGTGGTCGGCCACGACGTGCAGCAGCACCGACAGGTCGCGTTCGGCGAGACGTTCCTCGATGCCCGCGATGAACTCCATGAAGAACGGTTCCACCCCGAGCAGCCGGGCCGGCCTCGCCAGCACGAGCCCGATCGCGCCCGTCGGTGCTGCGGTCACGGCCGGCCCAGATCGTTGGCGCAGCGCAGCACCAGCGGATCGGTGAACGCGGCGGGGTCCACAGTGGCCTGAGTGCGGACGTGGAACCGCCGCGACTCACCCGCGAGCAACGGCACCAGCATGTCGTCGACGACCGCGTCCGGCGCGACCCGGTCGGCCAGGATCGCCACGTCCTGCGTGAACGACTCGGCGCGCACCTCCACCACGTACCCGTCCGGCACGGCTTCCGCCTGCGCCGCAAGGGGAGCGGGGTGGTAGGACAGCTCGCGGTCGGCCAGGAACGGCAGCACCGCGCGTGCCTCGGCGGTGGTCGCCACCAGCACCTCCGCGTCCTCGTGGTCCGGTTCGAGCAACGGTGCGTCCAGCCGCAGTTCGAGGACCGACCGGGGCGGCACCGTCCGCCGCAGTCTAGTCAGGTGCAGCGTCACCCCGCGGAACGACTGCCGGTCGAGCGTGATGTGGGTGTCCCACGGCTCGTCGTGGTCGTTCACCGCGACGAGCACGAACCGGTCGTCGCGCGGCTGGAAGGTCAGGATCCGGGGCGCGAACGCGTGCCGCAGCCCGTACCAGAGCGGCTTCTGCCGTTCGTCACCGTCGATCGCGGCCCACGACGTGACCGGCCAGCAGTCGTTGAGCTGCCAGACGACCGCCCCCGCGGTGCGCGGCCACCAGGAGCGGAAGTGCTCGATGCCGTACCGGATCGCGCGGGCCTGGTTGAGCTGCGTGGCCCAGTGCCAGTCCTCGAACCGTTGCGGAACGGGTAGGTGCGCCGCCAGGCCGCGGTCGAGCTTGCCGTTGCCGTCCTCGGCCTTCTGGTGCGTCAGGAAGCTCGGCGAGGACGGGGTGAGCGGCTCGTCGTGGATCCACCGGGTGAGCGTGGCCCACGTGGGCGGCCCCTGGAAGCCGAACTCCGAGCAGAACCGGGGAATCTGGTCGCGGTAACGGGTGTAGTCGATCCGGTTCCAGACCTCCCACTCGTGCCGGGTGCCGTGGTTCTCGTCGTTGGGGTGCAGGCCGGGCTCGGGGGTGTACGGGCTGCTGGGGCAGTAGAACCGGGTCGGGTCGAGCTCGGCCACGATCCGCGGCAGCAGTTCGGTGTAGTAGTCCAGGCCCCAGGTCCTGCCTTCGAGCTGCCACGGCCAGCCCCAGTCGGCGAACCCCCAGATGTTCTCGTTGCTGCCGTTCCACAGCGCCAGCGAGGGGTGGGACATCAGTCGGGTGACGTTCTCGCGGGCCTCGGCTTCGAGCTCGCCCCGCAGCGGCTCCTCCTCCGGATAGGCGGCGCAGGCGAGCAGGAAGTCCTGCCACACCAGCACGCCCCGTTCGTCGCAGAGGTCGTAGAAGTCGTCGGACTCGTAGATCCCCCCACCCCACACGCGCAGCAGGTTCACGTGCGCGCCCAGTGCCTGGTCGATCCGCCGCGCGAGCCGGTCGCGGGTGATCCTGGTGAGGAAGTGGTCGTCGGGAATCCAGTTGGCGCCCTTGATGAACACCGGCTTCCGGTTCACCATCACGGTGAACGGCGTGCCGATCTCGTCCGGGGTGGTGTCGACGGTGACCGTGCGGAACCCGATCCGCTTCGCGACCCGGTCGATCTCCGTGCCCGACGCCGCGAGCAGCACGACCTCCAGGTCGTAGAGCGGCTGCGCGCCGTGCCCGGCAGGCCACCAGAGCGCGACACCGGGAACCGCGACGCGTGCCACGAGAGAGCGTTGCGCCGCGGGGAGGACGATCGTGCGTCCGCCGACGGAGACCTGCAGCGCGAGGTCCTGCGGACGGTCGTTCGCCCACTCGATGTCGGCGTGCAGCTCGACGAGACCGGTGCCGTCCTCGGCGACGGTCACCACCGGCCGGGCCGCGGCGATCCTCGCGGTGTGCCAGCGTTCCAGCCGGACCGGCCGCCAGATGCCCGCGGTCTGCAGGTCGGGTCCCCAGTCCCAGCCGAAGCTGCACGCCATCTTCCGGATCATGTTGAACGGGTGGGCGTTGACGTGCGCACGCGGGCCGAGCGCGGCCTCGACCTTCTCGGCGTGCGTCAGCGCGGACGAGAACGACACCGTGAGATCGTTGTCCCCGTTGGTGATCAGCTCGCGGACATCGAAGCGGTAGCTGCGGTGCATGTTGACGGTGTTGCCGAGCAGCGTGCCGTTGAGCTCGACCGCGGCCACCGTGTCCAGGCCGTCGAAGACGAGGTCGACCCGTTCGTCCGGGTCCGCCTTCCACGCCGGGAAGGCCGTGCGGTAGCACCAGTCCGCGCGGTGCATCCAGGCCAGCTCGGTCTCGGCCTGGTCCAGGAACGGGTCGGGGATCAGCCCGGCGGCGAGCAGGTCCAGGTGGGTGCTGCCGGGCACGGTCGCGGGCACCGTCCTGCCCCGGACGTGGTCGGGGACCTCGGTGGTCGGCGCGGTCAGCTGCCAGCCGTCGTGCAGGTACTGGCGGATCATCAGGTCAGGCCTCCTGGACCGAAACGCGCCTCGGGACGGGGTGCGGCCGCGGCGAGCCGCTGGGTGTAGGGATCCGCCGGACGCACGAGCACCTCGCCGGCCGGGCCGCGCTCGACGATCCGGCCCTGGTGCATCACCAGGACCTCGTCGGAGAAGTGCCGTGCGGTGGCGAGGTCGTGCGTGATGTAGAGGACGGCGAGGTTCTCCTCCTGCTGCAGACGGGAGAGCAGCTTGAGCACGCCGAGCCGGATCGACACGTCCAACATGGACACAGGCTCGTCGGCGACGATCACCTTGGCGCCCGGTGCGAGCGCGCGGGCGATCGCGACCCGCTGCCGTTGCCCGCCGGACAGCTCGTGCGGCCGCCGGCGCGCGAAGTCCGGCGTGAGGCTCACCCGTTCCAGCAACCTGACGACCTCCGCCGCCGTGTCCGCGCGCGAGTGGCCGTGCAGCCGCAACGGCCGGGCGAGGTGGTGTTCGACGGTGTGGAACGGGTTGAGCGACGCGAACGGGTCCTGGAAGATCATCTGCACGTGGTCGCGGTAGGCCCGGCGCGGCACCGGCTCGCCGTCCGGACCGGTCAGCAGGATCTCCCCCGAGCTGGGGCGGACCAGGTGGGCGATCATCCTGGCGACCGTGGACTTGCCCGAACCGGAGGCGCCGACCAGCGCCACCGTGCGGCCGGCCGCGAGCGTGAACGAGACGCCGTCCACCGCCCGCAGCTTGCGGAACGACTTGGTCAGGTCGCGGACTTCGAGGGTGGTCACCGGGTCAGCGCTCCTGCCTCGCCGGTCAGGCTGGGGAACGAGGCCAGCAGCTGACGCGTGTACGGGTGCCGCGGCCGCAGGTAGATCTCCTCCGCCGGCGCGTGCTCGACGACCTCGCCGTCGCGCATCACCGCGATCCGGTCGCTCAGTTCGAGCAGCAGCGGCAGGTCGTGCGTGATGAAGACGACAGCGAAGCCCAGCTCGTCGCGCAAGCGCTTGATCTCGTTCAGGATCTCCCGCTGCACCAGCACGTCGAGGGCGGTGGTGGGCTCGTCCATGATCATGACCTGCGGGTCGAGCAGCAGTGCCATGGCGATCATGACCCGCTGCCGCATGCCGCCGGACAGCTCGTGCGGGTAGGCGCCGAGCCGGGACGGGTCGACGCCGACCAGCCGCAACACCTCGGCACAACGCGCGTCGCGGTCCAGAGTGGACATGGCTGGCCGGTGCGTGCGCAGCACGTCCTGCAGCTGCGCCCGGATCGGCGTGACCGGGTTCAGCGAGTTCATCGCGCCCTGGAACACCATCGAGAGCCTGACCCAGCGGAACTCCCTGAGCTCCTCGGGCCCCAGCGCCAGCACGTCGACGTCCTCGAAGCGGACCGACCCGGACGTGACCTCGGCCGGTGGCCGGTGCAGGCGGTTGATCGCGTAGGCGAGCGTGGTCTTGCCGCAGCCGGACTCACCCGCCAGACCCAGGATCTCGCCGCGCCGCAACGTCAGCGACACGTCCTTCACGGCGTGCACCGGCGTGGCGGTCTGGTACACGACGTTGAGGTTCCTGACCGTCAGCACGGCGTCCGGCTCGGCCGGGGCGATCTCCGCGTCGAGGGCCACCACGTCCCGCTCGCGCCGCGCGCGGTCGCGCAGCCGGGGGTTGACGACCTCGTCGATGCTGAAGTTGATCAACGCCAGCGCGCCGCCGAACAGGGCGATGATCAGGCCGGGCGGGACGAACCACCACCACGCCTGCCGTTGCAGCGCGAAACCGTTCTGCGCGTAGTAGAGCATCGTGCCGAGCGTCGACGAGTTGGCCGCGCCGAGCCCGAGGAACGACAGCCCGGCCTCGCTGAGGATCGCCAGCACGACGGCGAACACGAACTGCGAGGCGAGCACCGGCAGCAGGTTCGGCAGGATCTCCACGCAGATCACCCGCCACGTCTTCTCGCCGGACACCCGTGCCGCCGCCACGTAGTCACGGTTGCGCAACGACAGCGTTTGCGCGCGCAGCACACGGGCGGCCGCCGCCCAGCCGGTGATCGCCAGCACGAGCGCGATCGTCCACGTGCCGCGCCGGTCGGCCGGGACGAACCCGGCGACCACGATGACCAGCGGCAGGCCCGGGATCACCAGCATCACGTTGGAGAACAACGAGAACGCCTCGTCGACCACCCCGCCCGCGTACGCGCCGGCGATGCCGAAGATCCCGGACAGCACGGTCGCCATGACCCCGACGAGCACGCCGATCCACAGCGAGCCGCGGGTGGCGTGCGCGAGCTGGGCGAGGACGTCCTGGCCGGTCAGCGTCGTGCCGAGGAGGTGCTCACCGCCTGGCGGCGTGAGGCCGATGTCCCTGATCGTCGCCGGATCGCCGGTGAGCAGCGGGCCGAGGAGTCCGAAGAGGACGATGAGCCCGGCGAGGCCGAGGCCCGCGCGGAGCTTGCCGGACCAGGTCATGACACCGTGCTCCGATCCCTCGTGCGGGCGTCGATCAGCCCGTACAGCAGGTCCACGACCAGGTTCGCGCCGAGCACCGCGATGGTGATCACCAGGAAGATGCCCTGCATGAGCGCGTAGTCGTTGTTCTGCACGGCCTGCAGCAGCTTCGAGCCGATGCCGGGGTAGGAGAACACCTGCTCGGTGACGATCGACCCGGACACCACGAACCCGAGCGAGATCGCGAACCCGGCGACCGACGGCAGCACCGCGTTGCGGGCCGCGTACCGGACCATGATCCGGCCGTCGGTCAGGCCCTTCGCCCTGGCGGTCAGCACGTAGTCCTCCGACATCGCCGACACCATCATGTTGCGCATGCCCAGCAGCCACCCGCCGATCGACGAGATGACGATCGTCAACGCGGGCAGTGCGCCGTGGTAGATCGCGGAACCGATGAACTCCGCGCTCCAGCCCGGATCCAGCACCACGTCGTAGCCGCCGTTGAGCGGGAACCAGCCCAGCCCCGACGACAGCACCGCGACCAGGATGAGCGCCAGCCAGAAGTACGGCACCGCCGACAGCACGGTGGTCGCGGGCACCAGCGCGTCGAGCCACGTGCCGCGCTTCCAGCCGACGACCGCGCCGAGCCCGACCCCGAGCAGGAACGACAGCAGCGTCGCGAGCCCGACCAGCACGACCGTCCACGGCAGCGCGTCGCCGATCACGTCCGACACCTTCGCCGGGAAGGCGCTGACCGAGATCCCGAGGTCACCGCGCGCCAGGTTGCCCAGGTACGCGAAGTACTCGTGCAGCACCGAGTCGCGCCCGCCGGTGCCGAGCAGCGTCTCGTAGGCCTTGCGGGCGCCGGGGTCGACGGTCCCGCCGCGCTGCTGGAGCTTGGCCATCAGGATGTCCACCGGGTCGCCCGGCATCAGCCGCGGCACGACGAAGTTCAGCGTCACCGCGGCCCACAGCGCCACCAGGTAGAACGCGAGCTTGCGCAGGTGGTAGCCCACCGCTCACTGCCCGGCCGGCTTGAGCTTCACGTACACCTGCGAGGCGTCCGGGCGCTTCCACACCGCGGGGAACGCGTAGAGGTCGTCCTTGCTCGGCCAGCCGGTGAACGCCTTGGCGTTGTACTCGTTCGGGATGCCCCCGGTCAGCACCGGGATGTACGGCATGTACTTCTCCAGCTCGACCTGGATGGCGTCGTAGTGCTGCTGCCGCGCGGGGTTGCCGCGGTCGGTCTTCTTCAGCTCGGCCAGTGCCTGGTCCACGGTCGCGTTGCTGAACCGCGAGTAGTTCGGGTAGGCCGACTGCCCGGCCGGAGCGGTGGCCGCGGTGGAGAAGAAGTAGGCGTAGGTGTAGTACGGGTCGGGTGCCGGGCCCTGCTCCACCGAGTCGATCAGCAGCTCGTACTGGCCGCGGCCGCGCGCGTCGGCCCACTCGTTCCACGACAGCTGCTGCGGGGTGATCTTGATGCCGATCTGGAGCAGCTGCTGGCCCAGGGTCTCCAGCGCGGTGATGTAGTCGGTCCAGCCGGCGACCACCTTCACGCTCAGCGTCAGCGGCTTGCCGTCCTTGGCGTAGATGCCGTCCGCGCCCTTGACGTACCCGGCCGACGTGAGCAGCTCGTTGGCCTTGGCGGCGTTCGGGTTCATCGGCGCCAGGCGGTCGGTGAGCTTGCTCGACACGAGCGCGTTGTCCCGCGGCAGCAGCGTGAAACCGGGGGACATCTCGCTGTTGACGTTCTGGAACGCCAGCGAGTTGATCTGGGTGCGGTTCATGCCGTAGTAGATCGCCCTGCGCACCGCGGGATCGGTCTGCGCGCCCTGGCAGCCCAGCTGGGCGTTGGAGCAGGTGAACAGCGCGACCTGGTTGAGCGGCAACGTGATCGCCTTGTACCCGGGGTAGTTCTTCTCGACGTCCTTGAGGTCGGGGATGGGGCCGGTCTGCCAGTCGATGGACCCGGCCTTCAACGCGTCCACGCCCGCCTGGTTGCCGGACAGCGAGAGGTAGCGGATGCGCTTGAGCGCGGGCTCGCCGCCCCAGTACTTCGGGTTCGCCTTGAGGGTGAACGACTGCGGTTTGAAGTCGTCGAGCACGAACGGTCCGGTGCCGACCGGTTTGGGGTTCACCTCGGTGGCGGGGTTCGCGATGTCCTTCCAGACGTGCTCCGGCATGATCCACATCTGGCCGAGCACCTGCGGTCCGTCCATGTAGGACGGTTCGGGGAACTTGACCACCACGTGCGTGTCGTCGGTGGCGGAGGCGGTGCCCTGGAAGGAGGTCTTGTTCAGGGCGGGGTTCTTGGCGACCATGCCGAGCGTGAACACGACGTCCTTGGCGGTGAACTTCTGGCCGTCGGACCAGGACACGCCGTCCCGCAGGGTGATCGAGAGCTCGGTGCCGTCGCCGTTCCACGAGTACGCGGTGCCGAGCAGCGGCTTCGGCGGCTGGTCCGCGGCGATGTTGAAGAAGAACAGCGGCTCGTTGATCGTGCCCATGCCTTCGATGAAGGTGGGGGAGTACGGGTTGAAGTTGAGCTGGAAGTCGCCCGCCTGCCCGGTGTAGACGACGAGGGTGTCCCGGGACTGACCGCGCCCGCCGGAACTCGCGCAGCCCGCGGCGAGCAGTACCGCCAGGCCGAGTGTGCAAAGCCGCTTCAGCAGGAACATCGTTGATCCTCCGCGTGGCCGAGTGGTCCGCACCCGGCCTGTGGAGCCCGGACGGGGCGCCTGCGTGAGAGGATTCTTCAGTCGTTAAACAAAGAAAGTCAACCGTGCGGTTGTCGACGCTTTGCTAGTGTTCTGTTATCGATCAGTAGGTTCGTCGTTCGACGACGGAGGCGGGCATGACCCATTCCAGCACCAGGGCGACCGTGCTGGACCTGGTCCGCGCGGCCGGCACGATCAGCCGGGTCGGCCTGGTCAACGCAACGGGCCTGACCGGCGGCACGATCTCCACGGTGGTGCGCGGCCTGATCGACGAGGGCCTGGTCGTCGAGACCGGGCACGCCGAGTCCACCGGCGGCAAGCGCCGGGTCATGTTGCAGCTCAACCACTTCGCGCGCTACGCCGTCGGCGTGCACCTCGACGACGCGCGGATCACGTGCGTGCTGACCAACCTCGGCGGCGCGGTGGTCGCGAGGATCTCCCGCGCGTGCGTCGGTGAGCCTTCCGGCCTGGTGGCACGGACGGTCGACGCGGTGATCGACAGCGTCGGCGTCGACCGCGACCGCGTGCTCGGCCTGGGCCTGGTGTCCCCGCGGCTCACCTCGCCGTTGATGCGCGACGGCGCCCCGGCGCTGGAACGCGCCACCGGCCTGCCCGTGGTGCTGAACGACGACGCCGCCGCGGCACTGGAACGCGCGACCGGCCTGCCCGTGGTGCTCGACAACGACGCCGCCGCGGCCGCGATCGGTGAGCACTGGTCCGGCGGCGTCGGCGCCACGTCGACGTTCGCCGCGCTGTACATGGGCACCGGCATCGGCGCGGGCACGGTGCTCGGTGGCACCACCTACCGCGGCCCGAGCGGCAACGCCGGCGAGATCGGCCACACCTGCCTGGACGTCGACGGCCCGCACTGCTGGTGCGGCGCCCGCGGCTGCCTGGAGGCGCTGGCGGGTCCCGCGGCGGTCGTCGCGCAGGCCCGCGCCGACCGCGCGCTGAGCCGCGCGGCCGGCCTGCTCGGCGGCCGGACCCGGCCCCGCACACCGGTTTCGGCGGACTTCGCGGCGGTGAGCCGGGTCGCGCGGCAGGGCAACCCGCGGGCGCTGGCCCTGCTGGAGCGGTCGGCCAGGTACGTCGCGGCCGCCGCCCGCACGCTCGCGAACGTGATGGACCTCGAGGTGCTGGTGCTCACCGGGCCGAGCTTCGCCGTGGCCGGGTCGGTGTACCTGCCGGTGCTGCGTGCGGAGCTGGACACGGCGTTCTTCGCCCGTGCCGCGCACCCGATCGCCGTGCGGCTGTCGCCGTCGGCGGCGTCGGCTCCGGCGATCGGTGCCGCGGCGATCGTGCTGCAGTCGGAGCTCGTGCCGCGGCACCAGGGGTTGCGGTTGCCGGAGGACCTGGCGGCGGGGGAGCCGCCGGTGTTCCAGCCGTCGGCGTGACGGCTCGGCTCAGCAACCCACCCGCTTCGACCCGAGCGCGATGTCGTCGATCCACAGGTCGTGGGTGTCGTCGTTGTCCTGGTAAAGCTGCCACCCGATCTTGACGGTGTCGAAGGCGGGGAACACGAAGTCCACCGGGTTGCCGCCGTGCGAACGCGTCGACACGGTGAGGTCCGGCTGCGGCACGCCGTCGAACCACAGCTCGACGCGGTTGTCGGAGGCGTCCATCCGCCACTCGACGCACTGCCACACGTCCTCGCGCGAAGGTGCCGACTCGCGCCAGTTCGTCCAGTCGCCGGTCGGGCCTCCGTCGGCGCCGACTCCCCACAGCGCGTGGCCGGTGGTCGGCACGTACTGGCCGCCCAGCGGGCGCACGATCTCCGGCCCGCGGCCGGTGGCCTCGACCAGCGTGTAGTGCGCCCAGTCGGGCCTGCGCGGGAAGGCCTCGACCTTCAGCCGGATGCGGCCGTAGAAGCTGTTGCCCGGCGCCGAGAAGTCGTCGACGCGCAGGAACGCGCGGCCGTTGCGTTCGGTGTGCGCGTGCAGCACTCGTTGGCCGCGTGCGCCTTTCTCCACGGTGAGCGTGCCGTGCTTGGTGTCGACGCCCCAGTTGAGACTGGTCGCGCCGCCCAGTGGCACGGACTGGAAGTCCTCGCAGAACAACAGATCGGGGCGATCGCACGACCGGGTGTGCGCGTCGGCGGCCGGGGTGAGGGCCAGCAGAAGGGGAAGAGCCAGGATCACGGACAACGCTTTCCGCATGGGCATGCGGGCAAATCTAGAAGATCTGCCGGTGGGATAGGCATTTCGAATCGAATTCGTTCGCCGCTGATCAGCTCTGCCATCAGGACATTCCGGCAGCTAACGTACGAGTTGTGGCGGGACCCCGTGGTGAGGTCCGGATTCTCGGGCCGGTCGAGGTGTGCGGTCCGCACGGCCGGGCCGCGCTGACCGGTGCCCGGCAACGCGGCATCGTGGCGGTGCTCGCCCTGCGGGCCGGCACTCCCGTGCCGGTCGACCACCTCGTGGACGTGCTGTGGGGTGACGACCCGCCCCGCACGGCCGTGCGGTCGTTGCACAGTTATGTGGCGCGGGTGCGGCAGGCGCTCGCGGACTGCGGCATGCCCGGCGCGCTGCTGACCAAGCCCGGCGGTTACCAGCTGGACGCGTCGGTCGACGCCGAGCGGTTCGAGCGGACCAAGGACCTCGGCCTGTGGCGAGGTGAACCGCTCGCGGGCACCGAGCTGTTCGGGTGGGGGCGCGCGGAGATCGACCGGTTGCGGGAAAAGCGGATCGCCGTGCTGGAGGGGTACTGGGCCGACCGGCTGGACCACCAGGGCGCGATCGGCGAGCTGGAACGGCTGGTGGCGAGTCACCCGACCAGGGAACGGCTCGTCGGCCTGCTGATGCGGGCGTTGCACCTCGACGGACGGCACGCGGACGCGCTGGAGGTGTTCCGCCGCCTGAGATCCCGGCTGGCCGAGGAGCTCGGCGCCGACCCAGGGCCAGAGCTCAGCGCACTGCACACCGCCATCCTGCGCCGCGATCCCGCACTGCACAGCGCGAAACCCGCCCAGCTGCCCGCCCGCGCCGGGCACTTCACCGGCCGTGCCGCCGAGTTCGCCGCACTGGCCTGCCTCCCGCCGATCGTGGTCGTCTCCGGAGTCGCCGGGGTCGGCAAGACCACGTTCGCGGTCGAGTGGGCCCACCGCGTGGCCGATCGCTTCCCCGACGGGCAGGTGTTCCTCGACCTGCAACGGCTCACCCCCGCCCAGGCGTTGATCGAGATGCTGCACGGCCTCGGCGTGCCGTCCGACCGCATTCCCGCCGACCCGGCGCCGCTGTACCGGACGTTGTTGCACGGCAAGCGTTTGCTCATCGTGCTCGACGACGTCCGCCGCGCGCGGGACGTGCTGCCCCTCGTTCCCGGCGACCAGGGGAATCTGCTGCTGATCACGAGCCGGGACGCGCTCTCGGCGCTCGGTACGCGCCACGCCGTGCACACCGTCAGCCTCGACCTGCTGAGCGAGCCGGAGGCGCACGACCTGCTGGCCGACATCCTCGGCGCGCCGAGGGTGCGCGCGGAGTCCGGTGCCACCACCGACCTGGTGGTCCACTGTGGACGCTTGCCGCTGGCGCTGCGCATCGCGGCCGCCCGGCTCGCGGTGCGGCCGGGCAGGAGGATCGCCGACCTCGTGCGCGAGCTGACCCGCAACGACCCGTTGGACGTGCTGGCGGTCGACGGTGACGACCGTTCGGTGCGCTCGGTGTTCGCCAGCGCGCACCGCACGCTCAGCCCGCAGGCGGCGCGCCTGTTCCGCGTGCTCGGTGAACATCCCGGCGCGAGCTTTCCCGCCGACCTCGCCGACGCGCTGGGACCGGGACTGGACGAGCTCGTCGCGTCGCACCTCGTCAGCGAGGTGGGCAACGGCCGGTACGCGTTGCACGACCTGATCCGGTTGTTCGCCCGGCAGAGCGGCGACCTCGGCAACGGCGTGGAACGCCTGCTCGACCGGTACCTCACGGTCGCCCACGCGGCCAACACCGTGCTCAACCCGCGCCACGACCTCGTGACCCGAGCACCCGCCGACGACCTCCCGTTCGCGGCGAACCGGGTGGAGGTGCTCGCCTTCCTCGACGCCGAACGCGACAACCTGCTGCACGTGCTGAGGCTGGCCGCGCGGGCCGGGCTGCACCGCGAGACCTGGCAGCTGGCGTACCTGCTCACGAGCTACTTCGAGGCGCGCGGCAACTGGGCGGCTCGCGTCGAGCAGTGCGAGCACGCCGTCGCCGCCGCCCGCGCGCTCGGCGACCGGCGTGCGGAGGCGGAGATGTTGCGCGGCCTGGGCATCGCGTTGCAGATGACCTCCCGCATCGCCGAAGCCATGGTGGTGCAACGGCAAGCGCTCGCGCTGGTGCGCGAGGCCGGCGACCTGCGCGGGGAAGCACGGCTGCACAACAACATCGGCAACGCGCACTCCGAGCTGCGGGAGTTCGACCTGGCCCTGGAGTCCTACCAGGCGGCGATGCGCCTGCACCGGGCGGCGGGCGACGAGGTGGGCGTGGCGCTGGCCCAGCGCAACCTCGGCTACACCTGCGTGCGCATGGGCCGCCCCGGCGATGCGGTGGAACCGTTGTTCGCCGCGCTGGAGACGTTGCGCGCCAAGGGGAACTCACGGCTGGAGGCGGCGACGCTGATGTCGCTGGGCAACGCCTTCCACCAGCTGGCCGACCGCGGGCCCGCATTGCGCTGCTTCGGCGACGCGCTGCGGATCAGCCGCGAGATCGCCGACCGCCGGTTCGAGGCCGACGCGCTGGGCCACCTGGGGGTCACGCAGCTCGCGCTCGGTGACCCCGCCGCCGCTCACGACCACCTGACCGCCGCGGTCGCGGTGTGCCGTGAGCTCGGCGACCGGCACCGCGAGTCGTCGACCCTGCACCACCTGGCGGAGGCCGAGCTCGCTCTCGGCGGCCTCGCCGCCGCCCGCGAGCACCTCACGGCCGCGCTGGCGGCACGCGCCCAGGCACCGGACGGGTTCGAGGAGGCCTCGGTCCACCGCGCGTTCGCCGACCTGGAAGGCCGGTGCGGGCGGTGGACCGAGGCGGCACGGCACTGGTCTCAGGCCGTCGTGCTGTTCACTTCTTGCCGGCGATCGTGAACACGGCCACGGCCTTGCCGATCTGACCGGGCTTCACCTCGATGATGTGCAGGGTGAACTGCTTCTGCTGCCCGCTCACCCGCAGCACGGTGTACGGCACCTCGGCGTGGTCCGTCCCCGCCTTGATCGTGACGGTTCCGCTCGGCGTCGCCTGGTAGTCCTCGCCCAGCTTCGCGGTGCCGTCGACGAACTTGTACGACACGGCGACGTCCTGCTTCACCGCGCCGTTGCGCGACTTCAGCTCCGCCGAGTGCTGACCGGCTCTCTCGTGCACCGGACCGTCGAGCGCGTCCACGACGACGGGGCAGTCCGGCTGGTCGCAGTCCGGTGCTCCGTGTGCGGGCACGATTCCCAGCAACAGCAGCAACAACACCATGATCGTCTTCATTGACCACCCCTTCGGCAGGTCCGTCTCCGTTGGGCGGAGACGGACCTGCCGAAGTTGATACTGCTACTTTTCGTCCTTCTCGTTCACGAGGTACTGCGCGCCACCCAGATCCACGCCCTGCGCGTCGATCTGGTGCACGAGCAGCTCGGCCGGAGGCGCCTCCACGTCGGTCGCGAACGTCAGCCCGATCTCGACGCGTTCCTCGGCCTTGAGCGTCAGCCCGTCGAGGCGTGCGAACTTCGGTTCGACGATCAGCACCTCGGTCTCACCCACCGGCTTCACCCCGGCGCCCTTCTGCCCGGCCTCCTTCCACCGCCGCGCCAGGTCCGGTCCGAGGTCGACCGTCACCGTGCCCGCGAACTGCCGTTCGGGCTGTTCGAGGATCAGGCTCTGCCTGCCGTCGACGCGATCGGGATTGCCGATGGTGTACGGAACGCGGATCGGGTGGTTGGGGAACACCCGCACCGAGTCGACGTTGCGCCACGCGATGTTGTTGTTGTTCTGCGCATTCAGCTGGGTGTTCGGCCCTTCGGCGAACGTCATGGGATCAGCGGGCGACACCCATCTGGAGAGCAGGCAGAAGTGCCCGGGACCCGGCACGTTCCAGCCGGGCCAGGTGATCATGACCGTGGTTCCGGTGTTCGGCACGCTCGTGCCCGCCGCGCCGATGAACGTCCAGCCTCCCGGCCAGGCCGTCCCGCCACCGATGTTGCTGTGGTACAGGTAGAGGTAGCCGTCGACGTTGCCCTGGGCGCCCGGCTTGCGGCGCAGGGTGACGAACACGTAGTTGGTCGCGCCCACGATCGGGTTCTGCGACGACGCGCAGAACACCGCGGTGTGGCACACCCTGATGTCCGGGCTGTAGTAGATGCTGCCGCCGCTGGGCTCGATGCCCACGTCGGTGACGTTGTCGCGGGTGTAGACGTCCCGGTAGTTCGGCGTGGCGCTCGCCGGTACGACGAGCGCCACGACCGTCAGCAACCCGGCCACCATCGCCGCCAGCTTGGTCTTCACGGTTTCCTCCTCGGTTGCAGGTCTGCTGACCGAAGAGGTACCTGTGGGCCGTTGTAGCGCGGTTGTCGTGCTGTTGTCGGACGGTCAGGCCTGAACCGGCACGAGCTGCTCCCGCACCGGCTGCCCCAGCTGCGCCGTGGGACGCCGGAAGGTCTCGCGGGCCGTGGAGATCGCCGCCGCGCTCATCGCGCACACCGCGGCCGTGAAGATCGCGACTGCGGTCCAGCCGTCCCGTCCGGACCCGATCGCCGACACGACGCTCGGCGCGAGACCGGCGAGCAGGAACCCGAACTGGGTGCCGATCGCCATGCCGGACAGCCGGACCTCGGTGGTGAACATCTCGCCGTACAGCGAGGGCCAGATGCCGTTGATCGCGGAGTAGGCCACGCCGGACATCAGGATGCCGAGCGCCAGCACCAGGCCGTACGCGCCGATGGAGATCGACCACAGGTACGGGAAGATCAGGATCGCGCACGCGCCGCAGCCGGCGAGGAACACCGGCTTGCGGCCGATCCGGTCCGAAAGGCCTGCCAGCAACGGGATCGCGGCCAGTGCGACGACGTTGGCGAGCACGCCGACCCACAGCATGGACGTGCGCGACAGGCCGATCGTGTTCACCCCGTAGCTCAGGGAGTAGACGCTGAAGATCGTGCTGACCGAGGCGACGCTGGCCGCGAGGACGACGCGCAGGACGTCGGCCCAGTGGTTGCGGAACAACGTCGCGACCGGCAGTTTGGCCGCCTTGGTGCGCTTGAACGCGGCGGTCTCGTCGATCCTGCGGCGGATGACGAGCCCCACGACCACGACGACCGCGCTACACCAGAACGGCACGCGCCAGCCCCACGTCAGCAGGTCGTCCTGGGGGAGCGCGGCCACCGGCAGGAAGACCGCGGTGGCCAGGATCTGACCGGCCTGCGTGCCGCTGAGGGTGAAGCTGGTGAAGTACGCCCGGCGGTGTTCCGGCGCGTGTTCGAGCGACATCGAGTTCGCGCCCGCCTGCTCTCCCGAGGCGGAAAGTCCTTGCAGCAGACGGAGAACGACGAGCAGGACCGGCGCCAGGACGCCCACCGAGCCGTAGGTGGGCAGGCAGCCGACGGCGAAGGTCGCGAGGCCCATCAGCAGCAGGGTGAAGACGAGGACCTTCTTGCGGCCGAAGCGGTCGCCGACGTGGCCGAGCACGAAGGCGCCGAGCGGCCGGGCGAGGTAGCCCACGCCGAACGTGGCGAGCGCGAGCAGGGTTCCGGTCGCCGGCGCGCTGGCGGGGAAGAAGACCTTGTTGAACACCAGCGCGGCGGCCGTGCCGTAGATGAAGAAGTCGTAGTACTCGAGAGCGCTGCCGATCCAGGCTGCCAGCGCGGTCTTGCGGGCCATCGAAGAGGTCACGGCGCACTCCGTTGTACGTTCTAGTTAGTTAATTAAAGGTCGGTCACGTCACCCCGGAGTGTCAAGAGCCTGTTCTTCAGGCGGTCAGGTAGTTGATCAGCAGGTCGCCGAGCATGCGCCGGTGGTGCTCGCGGCGAGCCGGGTCGAGCATGTCCCGTCCGAAGATCGCGGCGAACGTGTGTCGGTTCGCGAGCCGGAACACGCAGAACGAGCTGATCACCTGGTGCACGTCGAGCGCGTCGACGTCGGCGCGGAACCGGCCCGCCTCGCGGCCGCGGGCGAGCACGCGGGTCAGCCCGTCGAGTGCCGGGTTCGCGAGGCCCGCGAGGATCTCCGACCGTGCGATGTGCTCGGCGCGGTGGATGTTCTCGATGCTGACGAGCCGGATGAAGTCCGGGTTCGCCTCGTGGTGGTCGAACGTCAGCTCGGCGAGCTCGCGGATCGCGTCCTCCGGTTCGAGGTGCTCGACGTCCAGCTCGGCTTCGAGCGCGCGGATCGCGGAGTAGGCCCGCTCCAGCACAGCGACGTAGAGCTGTTCCTTGCCGCCGAAGTAGTAGTAGATCATCCGCTTGGTGGTGCTGGTGCGCTCCGCGATCTCGTCGACGCGGGCGCCGGTGTAGCCCTTGTCGGCGAACTCCCTCGTGGCCACGTCCAGGATGTCGGCGCGGGTGCGGTCCTTGTCCCGCTGGCGCTCGGCCTCGGACGACGACGGTGCGGCCACCGGGCTTCCCTTCGATCAGCTGATGACCGGCCCAACTCTATTCCGCCGCGCTTGCCCGCACGCGGGGACCTCGCGTGCGCCAGGAGAGTACGAAAGCTCCCCGCGTGCACTTCGTGACCAGGTCTGCGCCACTCGTTCGGCTCTTCCGAACGGCCCAACGCTGCGCTACCGTGAACTCACTAGTTCGTACATTGCGGAGGGGTACGCGTGCCGAGTTACCTGATCGGGCTCATCGGGACCGGTATCGGTCCGTCGCTGAGTCCCGCGCTGCACGAGCGGGAAGCCGACCGGCTGGGCCTGCGCTACGTCTACCGCCTGCTGGACCTCGACGTCCTCGGCCTGCCGCCGCAGGACGTGCTGAACGCCGCCCGCACGGCGGGGTTCGACGGCCTCAACGTCACCCACCCGGCCAAGCAGGCGATCATCCCGCACCTCGACGACCTCGACCCCGAGGCGGCCGCCCTCGGCGCCGTCAACACGGTGTGCTTCGAGAACGGCAGGGCGATCGGCCACAACACCGACGCGACCGGGTTCGCCCGCAGCCTGACCCGCGGCCTGCCCGACGTCGGCATGGAGGACGTCGTGCTGCTCGGTGCCGGAGGGGCGGGCGCGGCCGTGGGGCACGCGCTGCTCTCGCTCGGCACCGCACGGCTCGGCGTGCACGACGTCGACCCGGCGCGCAGTGCGCAGCTCGTCGCGGCGCTGCAACGCAGGTTCGGCGCCGACCGTGCGGCCGTGTGCACGCCGGACGCGGTCAGGACGGCGGACGGGCTGGTCCACGCGACCCCCACGGGCATGGCCGCGCATCCAGGCCTGCCGATCGACGACTCCTTGCTGCACGAGGACCTCTGGGTCGCCGACATCGTCTACCGGCCGCTGGAGACGGCGCTGCTGGCGGCCGCCCGCGCACGCGGCTGCCGCGTGCTGCACGGCGGAGGCATGGTCGTGCTGCAGGCCGCCGAGTCGATGCGGTTGTTCACCGGGGTGGAGCCGGACCCGGACCGGATGCTCGCGCACTTCGCGGAACTGGAAGGGGAACCCGCCCATGCGGCCTGACCCGCGCACCGCCATCGCGACCGTCTGCCTGTCCGGCACGCTGGAGGACAAGCTCGCCGCGGCCGCCGAGGCCGGGTTCGACGGCATCGAGCTGTTCGAGAACGACCTGCTCGCGACGCGCCGCACGCCGGCCGAGATCCGCGAGCGGTGCGTCGACCTCGGCCTGCGCATCGACCTCTACCAGCCGTTCCGCGACTTCGAGGCGGTGCCGCCGGACGTGCTGGCGGCCAACCTGCGCCGGGCGGAGCGCAAGTTCGACCTCATGGTGGAGCTGGGCGTGGACACCGTGCTCGTGTGCTCCTCGGTGTCCCCGGACGCCATCGACGACGACGATCTGGCGGCCGAGCAGCTGCACCTGCTCGCCTCCCGCGCCGCCGAACGCGGTCTGCGGATCGCCTACGAGGCACTGGCGTGGGGCAGGTTCGTCAACGGCTACGAGCACGCGTGGCGGATCGTGCGCCGCGGTGCGCATCCGGCGCTGGGCGTCTGCCTCGACAGCTTCCACATCCTGTCCAAAGGGGACGATCCGCGGCCGATCCGGGCGATCCCCGGCGAGAAGATCTTCTTCCTGCAGCTGGCCGACGCGCCGACGTTGCCGATGGACGTGCTGCAGTGGAGCCGCCACCACCGGCTCTTCCCCGGCCAGGGCGACTTCGACCTGACCGCCTTCACCGGCCACGTGCTCGCCGCCGGGTACCGCGGGCCGTTGTCGCTCGAAGTGTTCAACGACGTGTTCCGGCAGTCCGACCCGCATCGCGCAGCGGTCGACGCGATGAGGGCGCTGGTGGCGCTCAAGGACTCGCTCGGGTTGCTGGACGTGCCCGCCGCGCCCGTGCCGGAGGGGTTCGCGTTCGCCGAGGTCGTCGGTGACCCCGGCCTGGCGGCGCTGGGGTTCGCCCGCACCGGCGTGCACCGGTCGAAACCGGTGGAGCTGTGGACCCAGGGTCAGGCGCGGGTGCTGGTCAACGCGGTGGGGGAGCCAGGCACGGTCGGCGCGCTCGGCGTCACCGTGCCGGACCCGGTCGCGGCGGCGCGGCGCGCGGAAGTGATGCTGGCCCCGCCGGTGGCCCGCGCGACGGGGCCCGGTGAGGCGCCGTTGACCGCGATCACCGCGCCGGACGGCACGCAGCTCTTCCTCTGCTCCGGCCACGACTGGATCGAGGACTTCGTCCCGACCGGCGAGACCGCCGCCGGTGCCGGCATCACCGGCATCGACCACGTGGCGCTGACCCAGCCGTTCGACCACTTCGACGAGGCCACGTTGTTCCACCGCGCCGTGCTCGGGCTGGAACCGAGCGCTGTCACCGAGTTCGCCGCGCCGTACGGGCTGGTGCGCGGGCGGGGCGTCAGCGGTGCCGGGATCCGCCTGTCGCTGGACGCCGCACTGGTCCGGCGCGGGGTGTGGGCGCCCGCGGTGAAGGAGCCGCAGCACATCGCCTTCAGCACCGACGACGCGGTGGCGTGCGCGGCGGCGCTGCGGTCGTCCGGCGCGAGGCTGCTGGAGATCCCCGGCAACTACTACGACGACCTGGAAGCGCGCACTGGCCTGTCACCGGATCGGATCGACGTGCTGCGCGAACACTCCGTGCTCTACGACCGCGACGAGCACGGCGAGTTCCTGCACTTCTACACGGAACTGGTGGGCGCGCGGGTGTTCTTCGAGGTGGTCCAGCGAATCGGGGACTACCGGGGCTTCGGCGTCGTCAACGCCCCGGTGCGGATGGCCGCCCACCACGACGCGAGGCTCAGCTCCGTCCGTTGAGGCAGGCGCACGGCGAGCCGAATCGTATGACGTATCACGTCACCGATGTCCGGCCGCTACACTCGTCGGCACGCACCATCGCATCGGCGAGGGGTGCGACCGGAGGGACGATGACGGCACCAGGCCAGCAACCGAGCGCGACCGTGAGCGTCAACACCGTCCCGAACTGGGCGCGCCGACCGGCGAACCTCGCCAGGGCGATCACGACCGAGCTCGTCGAGCGGATCGTGCGCGGTGATCACCCGCCCGGCACGTCGCTGCCGCCGGAACCGGTGCTGTGCGAGACCTTCTCGGTGAGCAGGACCGTCATCCGGGAGGCGATGAAAGTCCTGCAGGAGAAGGGTCTGGTCCAGGTCCGCCAGGGCGCGGGCACGCAGGTCACGCCGCCGTCGACGTGGAACATGCTCGACGAGCTGGTGCTCGGCGCCGTGATCGCGGAGGACTCGACGCTCGGGATCCTCGACGACCTCGTGGTGACCCGCCGGTTGCTGGAGTCGGACATGGCGAACGTGGCCGCGCGGGTGGCCGACCAGGACGAGATCGCCGCGCTGGCCGCCCTCGTGGAGCGGATGGACGGCCTGGTGGACGACCCCGACGCCTACCGCGCGCTGGACACCGCCTTCCACGACACGATCATGCGGGCGTCCGGCAACCGCATCGCCAGGGCGGTGGTGCGGGCGCTGGAGAGCCAGGTCCTGCACACCGCCAGCTACATGGGCAGGACCGACCGCGAACTGTGCGCTGCCTCGAA
The DNA here is from genome assembly GCF_053601075.1 of Lentzea sp. NPDC004789. Taxonomy (NCBI): domain Bacteria; kingdom Bacillati; phylum Actinomycetota; class Actinomycetes; order Pseudonocardiales; family Pseudonocardiaceae; genus Lentzea; species Lentzea sp. NPDC004789. The sequence goes on from NZ_JBSGBE010000028.1 coordinate 105,490, forward strand.
CCGCGGTCACCGCCGCATCTACGAGCGGATCGCGGCGCGCGACCCCGAGGGTGCTGCGAAGGCGATGTTCGCCCACATCACCGAGGCCTGGCTGGTGCGCCGCAGCGAGGCGGGGGATCCCGGTCGCCTGGACCGCTGACCGCGCCGGGCGTCAGCCGCGGGGGAGCAGCCGGTCGAGCAGGTCGTGCCAGCCGCTCTCGATGCGTTCCAACGACATGCGGTGGTCGTGCAGGAGGTGCTCGACCAGCACGACGTCCACTGAGGACAGCAACGTGTGGGCCAGCAGGTCGGCGTCGGCGTCCGGCAGGAGCCCGCGCACCAGTGACGCGACGTGGGTGTGCCGCAGCCGCTTCGGCGGGACGCGGAACCGTCGTTCGGGCACGGGTTCGGCGGCCAGGTAGAGGTCGAGGTGGGCGTGTTCGTGGCGCAGCACCGCCGGGCCGAACGCCCGCAGCCGCGCGGCCGCGCCGGCACCGGGTCCGAGCGGCGGCGGACCGCTGAGGAACGCCTGCTGGAACCGGATCTCCGAGTGGTCGAGCAGGGCCTGGAGCAGCCCGTTGCGGTCGCCGAAGCGCCGCGACACCGTGCCCTTGCCGACCCCCGCCTCGGCGGCGACCGTCTCCATCGTGATGGCCGCGGCGCCGCGGTCGGCGGCGATCCTGGCCGCGGCCTCCAGCAGCTTCGCCCGGTTGCGCACCGCGTCCGCGCGCAGGGTCGCTCCATCGCCGATGATGGGCAGTCCTGTGGGGTGGATCACCTTTGCAGGGTAGCCGGGAAGATAAGCGGGACGCGACCCGTTTAGGCTGGCGACCCCTGTTCCACCACCTGCACCGGGAGTACCTCATGGCAGTCCGCATCCTCACCCTCGTCGGCAGCCTCCGCGCCGCGTCGACCAACCGCAGGCTCGCCGAGGCCGCGGTCCAGGTCGCGCCGGAGCACATCGAGGTCAGCGTGTACGAGGGCCTGGACACCGTGCCGTTCTACAACGAGGACATCGACGTCGAGGGCACCGTGCCGGTCGCCGCCGTGAAGCTGCGCGAGGCCGCCGCCGCGGCCGACGCCCTGCTCCTGGTCTCGCCCGAGTACAACGGCACCATCCCCGCCGTGCTGAAGAACGCCATCGACTGGCTGTCGCGTCCCTACGGTGCGGGCGCCCTGGTCGGCAAGCCGGTCGCCGTCGTCGGCACCGCGTTCGGCCAGTACGGCGGCGTGTGGGCGCAGGACGAGGCCCGCAAGGCCGTCTCCATCGCCGGTGCCGCGGTCGCCGAGGACCTGACGCTGTCGATCCCGAGCTCGGTGGTCCGCTTCGCCGAGCTGCACCCGGTCGACGACCCCGAGGTCGCCGAGAAGCTGACCGAGGTCATCGAGGGCCTGGCCGCCCGCACGTCGGCCACCGTCTGACGCGTTCGCGCAGTGCACGCGGGGCGCGTTAGTTGTAAAAGACAGTTAAAGAAAAGCCCCCCAACCCTCACACCGCAGGCC